>CATJOM010000001.1 GCA_949741915.1 uncultured Candidatus Melainabacteria bacterium
CACTCAATGTTTCACCAGGTGTTACCTTTACCTTTTGATAAGGGACGATTGCACCGCCACCTCCGCCAGTTCCACCGGAGCCATAGTCAAGGTAGGTTAATCTGATGGCGCCGGATTTACCGGCATAACCGGCACTTGATACGCCACTTGAAGTAAATTTATTGCCATTGCCGCCATTGCAGTAGTTATTGCCAAATATTGTATTTATTACACCACCATTTACACCTCCTTGTCCGCCCCTGCCACTGCCAGTTGCATAGCCGCCACCAGTGCCACCGCCATTACCACCACCTCCGCCGCCTGAAACAAGAGTGCCATAAGGACAAGTACCCATAACTGCATCAATCTGTGGTGATGAGCCACCTCCGCCGCCAGACGCATTTAAATGAATTACTCCGCTAGCTACAAGCTGTGAAGCTCCTCCTCCTCCGCCTGCAGCACCACCATAGCATCCTGGCATATGTAGTGTACCACCTCCGCCGCCGCCAGGCTGCCCTCCATTTGCACCTTGTGTATACTGCCCGCTGACTGACACAGCCCCACCACCGTTGCTTGGAACATTAGATGCAGTAATAAACGCCCCAGCACCAGGGGAACTGTTTGACCAAAATCTGCCAATTCCTCCACCTGTTGTATTTCTATCTTGCCCACCGCCAGAACCTCCACCAAAGGCAAGGCCAATATTATCGCCGCCATTATAACTAGAATTTGCACCGCCGCCACCGCCGCCACCAACATAGTAAGTAAGCGCAGTATTTCCTCCAAAATTCAATACAGCATTTTGCAAATATCCACCACTGCCGCCACCCCAGCCTCCAGCCGTGCCGTATGAATGCCAATTGCCTGCACCAGTTCCCCCACCTCCACCACCACCGCAAGCAGTTGCAAGGATGTTTTTGTTTTTTATTGCATTTGGTATAGTCCAGGTTCCTGTTCCCGAACTGTTGACTGTTACTATGTTGTTTGCATTAGCTGCAATATTACCATTTCCATAAGTGACAAAAGTC
>CATJOM010000002.1 GCA_949741915.1 uncultured Candidatus Melainabacteria bacterium
ATTATTATTGTTAATGGTGATTTTTACCATAAATTTTACTTCTTGTAAAGATGATGATGATTACACACCACTCATTCCGCCCAGCGATATTAATGTAACTTATGGTTCGGACAACAACAACAAACTGAACTTAAGTTATAGTGACGTTACTCTTAGCGGAAAACAGGTAAAATTTGCGACAACTGACGGAAGGACGGCTTCTTTAACCTTAATGGATATTCTTCCGGGAAAAGCAGAAGCTACTGTGGAAAATATCGCATTGACAGAAGGAGAAGGAGAATATATTTTCAGCGGAACGTCTCCTGTTTCCCGTGCGGCTGAATATAGCGTGGCTTATTCCGGTTCGGTAAAAAAAGGAGAAATGACCTTAAAATTGAACGTATCGGTACCGGATCCTAAGGGGTGGGTTAAAACGTATTCTTTAGGGGCTTATACAACCGGAGAATTTACAGTAGGAGACAAAAAGTATTCAAGCTGGGTTTTAACAAGTCCTTTGTATGCTGCATGTGCATTCGAAGATCTCGAAATGAGTGCCTCGTATTCCATGCTATTTAAAGGTTTAGGAGGACTTCTTTTACCTCAGGTATTAAAAACTGTTACCTTAGAAGCCGATGGAAATATCCGTGCTCAATATTATTCAGGAGCTATCCAAATCGACCAGAATTTGATATTTCCCATGCTTATGGGCCAGGGACCTAGTGAAGAGGTAGTCAACGCGCTGATCCCGACCAGTGGAGAACTCAATTCACCGAAAAACTTAGCTTATTGGTTTGAAAAAGATGGTAAATTATATGTAAAATTGAATATAACAGCCATTATTGCACAGGCAATGAGCGATAGTGAAACTACCGGTGGAGATGAAACGTTAGCAACAATTATTGCTACCGTACTGAATGGAAATGCCAGTACAATCAAACAATTATTGTCGCAGTTTACCGGTTTGGATTTTAGTGAAATCAGCGATGCTTCCTTTGAAATGTTATTGGATTGGATTAAAAACGGAATTCCTTTAAATGTAACGAAAGCGGAAGGCGGACACACTTATATGTATCTGGAC
>CATJOM010000003.1 GCA_949741915.1 uncultured Candidatus Melainabacteria bacterium
CTACAAAGCAAGATGACTGTTGCCTTAAACAAGATACAAGATATGGGAATAACATTAGGAAATAAATTAATGCCATCATTAGAAAATATATTAAATAAAGTAGGAGAATGGATAAATAAATTCGACCAGTTAAATGATGATCAAGTAGATATGATTGTTAATCTAGGTCTACTAGTTGTTGCATTATCTCCTGTAATAAGTACTATTGGAAAGACAGTAACAGGAATAGGACAAATGATAACAGCTTATGGGAATTTTAGAGAAGGATTAGGATTATTAATAACAAAAGCTGAAGCATCTGGAAGTGCAATGACAGGATTATTAAATGTAATACAAGGAATGACAAGCCCAGTAGGTCTTGCTTGTTTGGCAATAGGTGCAGCCATTACAGGAACAGTAATAGCATCTAACAATGCTAATAAAGAAGTTCAAAAAGATTTTCAAACAATGGGAAATAGTGCATCAGACTTTATTACAGGAATTCAAAATGCGGAATCGCATTTGAGTAGTTTTAATTCAACACTATTTGCATCTAACGAAGAACAACAAGCATTATCACAAAATATGAGTCAAATTCAACAAGCGATAACACAAATATGTAAAACTGCATCAGATGAAAGAAGGGGTTATACCCAAGAAGAAATAACTCAGTTAGATGAGTATTTTACTAAATTAAGAGAATTGAAAAACAGAGAAATACAAATACAAAGTGAAATTGCCACAGCAATAACTCAACAAGCGACTACAAATGCACAAAGTTTTCAAGGATCATTAGAAGAATACAAAATACAATCTCAAGAATGGATAAAAACAGCAACAGAACAGAAAAATGCAACTGTGGCCTTAATAGAACAAGGAACAATTGAAGAAGTTGCACTATTAAATCAAAGATATACAACTGAAGAAGAGAGACAAAGCGAAGCCTATCAAAAAGAATATACAGCAATAATGGAACAAAAACAAGCTAAAATAGATGCTGCTACTGAAGAAGTAGCAAAAGTTAGTGAAGTATATGCTAATGGGTATTTAGAAAGAAGTACACAAGAAGATGGATTTTATAATACTTTAAAGGAGTATATGCAAAAACAAG
>CATJOM010000004.1 GCA_949741915.1 uncultured Candidatus Melainabacteria bacterium
CTTATATGCTGTATTTTCTATATAATCTTCCCCTATTTCTAAAAATGCTAAAAATTCATCCACCTCTTTTGCAAGTCTGGACTGCACTCTAACTAGCCTTCCTGCAATGCTTTCCACGTTTTCCTTTGCATTCTTTACATTATTATTCATTACTATCCTTTCTATATGAAAGACTATAAAATGAATTTTATCATTAAAATTTTTATATGGCAATGAAAAAAGATGAACTAATAAATATAATTGCAAGTAATATTAAAAAGTACCGAAATGCTGCTGGCATGCGGCAACTAGATCTAAGTGTGCAGATAAATGTAATTGAAAATCATATCTATATGCTGGAATCCGGCAAAAGAACTCCATCTATAGAAACTATTTTGAAAATTGCAAACGCCCTAAATATCGAGCCATATAAGCTTTTAAAAAAGTAATTAATTTTCTCCATAATGTGTTTTGCACTTTGCAATCTCAATTCTGTCGTTGTTAATCCTGGAAACTATCCTGTTGACTGTATCTATGCGGTAGTTCCACCATCTGCTTAAATTGCCCCTCAAAGGCTCAGGCTTTCCTGTGCTGTTGTATCCATTCCTGGAAATATCCTTTATTAGCTGGTTTATGTGTTTTACCGTCTTTTTGTCCTGCGTCTGTCAATATAAATAATCCTCCCGAGCCGCATTGTGCCAGAATTTATGCATTATTATCTTCTAAAAGCTTGTGGTTTCAATCTTTTCCGGCTTCAAGTTCCTTGGTGACTTTGCGTAAAGGGTCCCGCTTGGCTTCATTGAAAATTGGCTCTGTAGCTATTTTAAAAGGGATTTTGTTGCATCTTGCAACGGCCTTAGTAAAGATTGTGAAAACTGTTTTCATATTCAATGCCATCTTGCTAAATAGTGCTTCTGCCTGCTTTTTCATATTTTTATCCATTCTGATTTTAATACTTGTTGTTGCTATAATGGCCTCCTTTGCCATGTTTTATTACATTTTAATGCATTGTTATGCATAAATTAAAACATAATTATTAAGAATCCTCCTCCACAATTCCTTTCAGAACTTCGCACTTCTTTTTTAATGCTTTAAAATAATACACCAGGTTAAAAGCTGCATTGCAAGCTTCATTTGTCCTCA
>CATJOM010000005.1 GCA_949741915.1 uncultured Candidatus Melainabacteria bacterium
ACTCATTATCTGCTCCAGTTCTATTTAAAATTTTATTAATATTTTTATATATTTTTGTAGCAAAGGGGCGTGGTCTTAACAGCAGATTGTTGCCGTCCATAGAGATAATGTTATATCCATCTCGCAAAATTTGTACTGTTTTTATATTTTTTAGGAGGATTTTTTCACCTCTTATCCAATTATTGAAACTTATTCCTATTATTTGCTGATTTGTTAAAACTATCGCATAGTATTGTATTATTAGGAAGCATGAAAATGCGCTTATTTCGAATGTGATAAACGCTAGAATGCTAGCATATGTAATAATATCTTTGGGTAAATAGTCTAAAAATATCAGTGCCGGAATTGTGTTATAGCCACTTATACTGCCTATGAAAAATTGTGCAAACAACATAAATAATAGAAACGGATAAAAGCTACACTTGAAATCCTCGCCATATTTTTTGATAGTTTTTCTTATTGATATATGAAAATAAATGGAAAACAACAAAGATATTAGTGCAGTCATGATTCCAAAAAGAATTCCAATCAATCTTTTCAAATCCTCAAAGGTTATCGTATTATCGGCGTTTACGGTAATTTGTTCAATATTTAATTGTAAATTATGGGATGCAAGTTTTAAAGCTCCTACTATTATAAAAGATAGGAGTAATCCCAATATTTGCAAATGTTTATTTTTATCTTTCATATCACTCGTTTCGCTTGTATTCATCAATAATTAATGCGATTATACAAATTGGTATAACCCTTATCTATTTCCCTCCATCATACTCCCCTTAAACCTAAATTTCAACACTTAATATAAATCTCAACAAAAACTCACAAACCCTAAACCAAACCATTAAACCAACCCAATCCCAAATTCATATTTCCAACCACTCAATCAACCCCTAATTCAAACAACATTTCAACTAATATTTCAAATCTCACCCAAAACTATAATCATCCACCCCAACCCCACTCTCTACGCCACTTTCAACTCCCCACCCTTATTAACCTCAACACTATCCATCTTATCAACAACTAAATTTAAATTTTAATATCATTAATTGCTGGGTATTACCTGAACTGCGAGCTAAATAAAAGCCTTAAAATCTAATATGGCAAATCAAATTCGAGAATTATATATTCAAATATA
>CATJOM010000006.1 GCA_949741915.1 uncultured Candidatus Melainabacteria bacterium
CTCCATAGGTGTCAAGTAATTCAAGGCTTGATGAGGTCTTTGAAAATTATACTTATACTCAAACTTTCTTAATAACTTTCTTGCTTCTTCAATAGTGTCAGGTATTTCATATATATTCCAAAATTCATATCTGTATGTTTCATTTGCTCTTTCTACATATCCGTTCATCTTTGGACTTCTTGGCGGTAATACATATAGTTTTATTCCCTGTTCTTTGCAATAATCTTCAAATTCTCCCATAAACTCACTACCTCCATCAACTTGTATTGACCTTATTTCAAATTTAAGTTCATTTCTTGCCTCTTTTAAAAACTCTCTTGCATTTATCGCATTAGCACTTGAAAATATTCTTGAAATACTTATTCTTGTAGTTGGGTCAACTATTCTAAATTCTTTAATTCTTAATCCGTTGTATAGATTTAATACCATATGATCTATCTGAACAAGTTCTCCTGGTATATTCGGTTTTTGTTTTCTTATACGTTCTGCATATCTTTTTCTTTGTTCTTTTCTGTATCCTGTATTTTTACTTTTTAAATTTCTGATATTTTGTATTTTATTCTTATCCATCAGATATTTTAATATTCTGCCCACAGTTGATACAGAGACAAAAACACCGTCTTTCTCTAATTCTCTTTTAATCTTTTCCTTACCATACATAGCTTCTGCTTGACGTATTTTTAGTATGTGAGATATTAATTCTTGAGATATTATTTTAGATATTCTAAAATGATGAGGACGGCGGGATTTATTTTCTAATCCCGTTGTTTTCATTTTTATTGTTCCGCACCTGTTTTTATACTTCTTTTTCCAATTAAATAATGTGGAACGTTTAACCTCTATTATTTCAAGAGCTTCTTTTTCAGATAAACCTTTTTCTCTTAATCTTTGGTATTTAATCAGGCAACCATATCTATACCTTGCTTCATCTGTAATGTTAAATGGCCTGTAACTTTCGGATAAAAGTCTTACATCTTTTACTTGTGTCACATCAGACTCCTTTTTCTTTTAATTTCTCTTAAAAGATTAATTTTGTCTAATATGTGTTTGAACTTGGACA
>CATJOM010000007.1 GCA_949741915.1 uncultured Candidatus Melainabacteria bacterium
CAGGTACCTGTGAATGGGGTAGTAACAATACCACCATCACCACCGGTGGAACCGTTAGGGTAGGTTATATTTCCAAGGGTGGTGCCATTATTGGCAGATCTACCTCCGCTGTTTGAAAAACCTGCTACATTAAGATGATTTGAGCTTCCAGGTGAGCCACCAGATGTTATTCCATTGTAAATGCCTCCAGGATGTCCATAGCTGCCAGTGCCCCAAGAATATATCTGTCCAGATGCATCACCTGATAATGGACACCATTTATCTCCACCATATGCATGTAATAGATTATTTCCTGATGAATCTTTTAAATATGTTGACATTCCTGTATATGCACCTCTAACAGGAGCTATAATTGTTCCTGATGAATTTATTTGCCCTGGTGTACCTCCAGTACCACCTTTTCCAAGTATTATACTTAATGTACTGCCACCATTAACCTTTACAGGACGCAATGGAGCTATGCTTGCACCGCCACCGCCTGAGCCCCCAGGGCCGTAAGAAAGGTATGTTAGACGGATGGCACCGGATTTGCCTGCCTGGCCATTGCTTGGAGTTGAGTTGTTGGTTCCAAAGAAGTAACCTGAATTACCTCCGTTGCAATAATTGCTACCAAATATTGAGGATGTTAAATATCCACCAGTCCCAGCTGATGCCCTAACACCTCCTGCACCTCCTTCTCCAACCATGCTGTCACGTGTTCCGTTCATACCTCCACCAGTTCCTCCACCAGTTCCTCCACCTCCACCACCACCCGCCCAATGAACGCTATCTGGAAAGCATCCCCTTCCTGCTCCTGTAAGTATACTCCCTCCTCCACCACCACCAGGAGCATTTAAATAAATAGCTGACTCAGCTATAAGCTGAGAAGCCGCTCCGCCACCACCACCTGCACCCCCATAGCATTTTCCTGTCACATGCATAATTCCACCCTGTCCACCACCCGGACTACCTCCGCGTCCTCCGCTCGTCCAACCCTGGCCAGATGCATAAATTCCTTTACCACCAGTTCCTCCGGGATTAGTAGAGGTTAACAACTGACCATCTTTGGCATTTCCGGTGTTATCCGTACTATTGTTGGCACCACCATATGCTTTTGCTCTGTCATGTGATGCATTATGATAATCAAAAGAAGCCCCGCCGCCTCCTCCACCAATATAATAGGTGATAGCACCATTTGTGCCGAAATTTAAGGGCTTATTTAATACATAACCTCCAGAGCCACCCCCAAAGCCACCATCAATTATACTCAAGAATGTTCCGCTTGGACAGCCCCCACCTCCGCCACCACCACAAGCAGTTCCAAGAAGATATTTACCACGTACAGCATTTGGTATAGTCCAGGTTCCTGTTCCCGAACTGTTGACTGTTACTATGTTGTTTGCATTAGCTGCAATATTACCATTTCCATAAGTGACAAAAGTC
>CATJOM010000008.1 GCA_949741915.1 uncultured Candidatus Melainabacteria bacterium
AAGCTTTTTAAACCAACCCCGTGGGGTGCGGGGAAAAGGAAAATAAAAAGAATGAATATTTTAGTTTATATAAAAATGCCCTGTATAAAACTATAAGATTTAATATAGCATAAAATATTTGATGATTATGTCGAAATTGTTGTCATTATGTAGGTTTTAGTCATATCAAAATCAAAATTTAACCACAATAAAATAACGCACTTGGTAAGAAATAAGTAAAATTTGCACTATTTGCCTGATGATTATATCGAAATTCGGATGTTAAAAGCTTTTTAAACTTGTTAAAGTTCAAGGCTTATTTGGATTGAAAAAGAGAGGCAGGCATGGCGCAAACAAAATTTGTTACATTCTTAATATAGTATATAGTTAATATATACTCATAAATTTTAAGCTATAAGCGGATTTTATTTTTTAAAAACGATTTATTGTATAACATAAATTCAGACAGGGTAATAGTTTGAAACATTTTAGAGATTGACTTTGTCATGACGGTTGTTTATCATGAGTATGGAAAGCACAGTGCAACAAATACTTTGCAGTATATATTTGCCGTGGTGCTGGAATTTTTTGACGTTTCGCCGGGGTAAACGTCCCTGATGAGCCGACCCAGGATACCATCGACTCAATAACGGACTTTTAGCTTAAACCAAGTAGGAAACTTTATGAAAAATATAAATTACGGTTAGCATACTTTTAAAGCCGCACCAAAAATTTGCCCGCCGGATTTTTCAAAAGTTTATTTTATGAAAATGAGTTCATAAGATAGCTGAATTTGATGTGCCTAAATTTAAAAAGTAATAGCATGATTTAAGTTTTATCACTTTTTGGGGTACACCCTATTCGGGCGATTTTTGGTGCTTAAAAAGTGTTTGTTTAGACTTGGTTTTTTAATTTTCACTCGTATCCCTTGACAAGTATTTACTTTAAACACTCGTTATCCTATAAGCAATAAAAAAGGAGGAAAACGATGACAGGGCAAAGGGTTGCATACATCCGTGTCAGCATAATTGAACAAAATACCGAAAGTCAAAGGGCTTTATTGTCAAAAATTAAGATTGACAAGGTTTTTGAAGAAAAAATAAGCGGCAAAAATGCTAAACGTCCAGAACTTCAAGCTATGCTTGAATATGTTAGAGAAGGTGATACTGTTTATGTTAAAGATTTATCCCGCCTTGCGCGTAACACAAAGGATTTATTGGATATTGTTGAATACCTTACCAATAAAGGCGTAGCGCTGAAAAGTATCAAAGAAAATATTGATACATCAACAAATTTCGGTAAATTGATGATAACTTTTTTAGCCGCGATATATGAATTTGAACGTGCAAATCTTTTGGAAAGACAGCGTGACGGTATTGCAATTGCTAAAATGCAGGGCAAATATAAAGGCAGAAAGCATGTCATAAAGCCTGCCAATTTTGATGAAGTTTACGGGAAATGGCAAAAACGTGAAATTAAATCATCTGTTGCCATTCGAGAGTTAAATATCAGCGAGTCCGCATTTTACAAGTTTGTTCGTGATAGCCAAGCTGAAGCACAAGAAAAGGGGTGCGCAAATGGCTAGAGGAAGACGAAACAACGGCGAGGGGTGTTTTGCAAAAAGCACTGACGGTAAATATATTGAATACAGAACTACTTATTATAACGAGCTTGGCGAAAGAAAAATAAAATCTATTA
>CATJOM010000009.1 GCA_949741915.1 uncultured Candidatus Melainabacteria bacterium
ACTTCCTCCATTAGCAAGTCCATATCCTCCACCTCCACCACATCCATAACCAGATGCATTCTTCCCATCAGGAGAACCACTTGTTCCTCCTGCCCCAGGTGTACATGTCCCCGTGAAGGGGGTAGTATTAGTTCCGCCTCTTCCGCCAACAGTTTTAATGGCAATGCTTGAAGCATCACAGTTTAGTGCTGCACCGTCGCCTGCAGGACGGCCGTTTGTTGCAGAAAAGCCATCCGGGTGCGCGCCGGACATTCCGCCATCAACAGGAATAGCTCTTCCAAGCACAGAGAATATGTTTGACCCTTCAGAGTAATATGGTGCGGTGTGCATACCGCAGGAAATTCCTAAATGTGTGCCGCGCTGCCCGCCATGCCAGCACAATGTTGGTTCGCCAAGTATTACATCACTTCCTCTTTCAATGTATGTACCCGCAGGGGTCGGGCATTCTGGTTCCAGGGGCTCTACTATTGCGCCGGAAGAGTTGATGCCTTGCCCTGCAATACCGCCGGCACCGCCCTTGCTTATCATAACTTTTAATGTTTCATTTGGTGTTACATTTAGCGGATAAAGCGCATGAACTCTGCCGCTGCCTCCGCCTGAGCCGCCCACGCCGTAAGATATATATGATATGCGCATAGCACCGTCTTTACCATCTTCGCCCGCTCCGTAATTTCCGCCATTTGAGCGTCCCAGAGGGCTTTGTCCGCCTGAGCAATAATTGTCGCCAAAGATTGAAGAAGCTATACGTCCTCCTTCTCTGCCACTGCCAGCATTTCCGCCAAAACCCCCGCCGCCAGGAAGACCAATCTCCCCACTATTTCCACCTCTGCCACCGGCACCACCACCATAACCACCACCTCCGCCACCTCCGCCACCAGTGCAGCCTTGATACCAAGCGCCGTTAATTACTTGTGAACTCCCTCCGCCACCACCTCCACCACCAGCGTTTAAATGATTTTCAGCGAAAAAAGCGTCTATAGATGTTATTCCGCCTCCACCCCCACCAGAGCCACCGGGGGCGCCACCACCTCCACCACCTTGACGACTTCCACCCCCACCACCTCCACCACCTGATATCGCTCTATCGTATAAGCTTACATATGCATCACCACCAGTGCCTCCCTCGCCACCTTTGGCGCCACCCGCAATTATTGACATTGTGTTTGTTATATTAATAGCATGGCCGCCTGTGGCGCCGCCATAATTGCCGCCAACGCCGCCATAGCCGTTTCTGTCGTTTATGCAGTATCCTCCTATGCCGCCGCCGTAAGTAGGAGAGCCGTTAGCCGCCTGATAATCTATACCAGAGCCGCCGCCCCCTGCATCCCAAACGTGTCCGTCGCGGCCTTGGCCGTTATCACCTCCCCCTCCGCCGCCTCCGCCGCCAATTCTCACGTGGATCATATCAGCATTAGGCAAAAGCGCAGCCCTGTCTACAAAATAAGCACCGGAGCCTCCGCCCCCGCCATTGTATGCAGAACTTCCGCCCCCACCACCTCCGCCGCCGCAGGCTGTTAGAAGCGCATATTTTCCTCTTGCTATTGCCGGTATGCCCCAGTTTATTCTTGCTGTGTTATCCACCGTCAACAAATTCGTCTCATTCTGTGTAACATTTCCATTACCATTGGTAACAAATGTATGATTAACCCTAACCTGTCCCCCAGCTCCACCACCAGC
>CATJOM010000010.1 GCA_949741915.1 uncultured Candidatus Melainabacteria bacterium
GGAGGAGTATCTCCAACAGCAGGATATACTGAATATACTACAGCAGGTTCTACAAATACATTCACAGTACCATCTATGACAGGAAATATTGAAGCTACATTAATTGAGGGTGGAGCAGGAGGTGGTGCAGGTGGTACTGTTACAAAAACGCAAACATTTGTTACTTATGGAAATGGTAATATTGCAGCTAATGCTAATAATGTTGTTACTGTTGATTCTGATGGAACGGGTAATTGGACAATACCAATTGCAACGAGAAACAGGCCTATAATGGTTTCAGGTTGCGGCGGAGGAGGCGGTGGAGGCTCAACATTAGGAAGCTGGAGTGGGGACAATTTAAATAATGCTTGGGGCGCAGGTTCTGGGGGGTACAAGTTAAATAATGTAATAAATTTTGGCAATAATTCATCACTCACCTATTATGTAGGCGGTGGCGGAGCAGGTGGAGGACACAGTGATTACAATGGCGGTTCGGATGCAGCGAAGCCATATGGTGGTGGCGGATCTTTATTTTGGAGTGGACATGTAACTAATGGTGCATTGTTAACAGCGTCAACTGCTGGAGGGCCTGCGGGTCAAGGGATTTCAACAGGTGCTGGTAGTGCCAGCGGTGGAGCTGGCGGACAGCCATCGGGCGGTAGCGGCGGTGCCATACACTACGGCGGCTGTTATAATGGCCTTGGTGGCGGTGGCGGAGGAGCATCCCAGCTTGTTGCCAGCGGAAACGTATTTTTTGATGCAGGTGGCGGTGGCGGAGGAGCAAGCGCTTTTACGTCTACATCAAATTGTGTTGGCGTTAGTAGCGGTGCTGCCGGCGGTGGCGGTGGCGGGGGTTTTAGCGGCGGACATGGCGGAAGCTATACAGGTGCTATAAGCGGAATGCCGGGTTCTGGCGGCAATGGCGGTTGGTACGATGTTGGTGGCACGGTTGATACTATTTTTGGCTCAAGCTATTGTAATGGTGGAAACGGAGGTAAGAGCGGAGGGGTAAACAGTAAGACTGGCTACGGCACAGCTGGTAAATCCGGTGCTATCCGCCTAACTTATGTGGATAATCTTGCAGGGGGTGCTGGTGGTGGCGGAGGAAGTATAACACCTTTACAAAAGATACTTGTTAATTCTAATGAAACATTATCTATTGTTGTAGGAAAAGGAGGTACTGGTGGCACTGCAGGAGGTATGAATTCATCAGGAGCTATTGCCGCTGCAAAAGGAGGACAACCAAGCCAACAAAGTTATATAAAAAGAGGAAGCACTACTTTAATAAGGACAAGTGACAACTCAGCAACAGGATGCAGCAGCGGAGGCTGTCCCGGAGATTCACCCGGTAATTGTGTAGGAACTGCGTGTGCTGTTGGTTGGGTGCAAAGTTCTATGAATAATGTACTGGATAAGTCTGGTGCAGCAAATAATGGAAGAGATATTTCAAATAATTCAAAATACCCTGGTTTTAGTATTACAGGAGGCAGGGGTGCAGGAAATAAAATATTGGCTGGCGGAAATGCTCCTGCTTCAGATTCCGGTGGTGATGGCGGTACAACTACGACTCCATTTACTGGAACATGTACAGCAGCAAAAGGTGGAACCTCCATGCATCAAGCAGGTGCAAATGCATCTGGCTATGGCTGTGGAGGAGGTGGAGGATATGGACTTGCTAATGGAGGATCTGGTAGTGGTGGTTATGCAAGAATAAGTTGGAATAAATATTGGGATACAGCAAGTAA
>CATJOM010000011.1 GCA_949741915.1 uncultured Candidatus Melainabacteria bacterium
ACTACAGCAGGTTCTACAAATACATTCACAGTACCATCTATGACAGGAAATATTGAAGCTACTCTTATCTCTGGAGGAGCTGGTGGAGGTGCTGGGGGAACAAATAAGGTATTAAAAGAATTCACAGCAGTTGGGAACAGCACTTTTGTTGTACCAGAAGCATTAAAGAATCGCCCAGCTATTGTTGATATGTGCGGAGCAGGCGGAAGTGGTGGTTACGCCTGTGGAAACTCATGCTGGAGGAATAACCAACATTACCAAGGTGCTGGTGGTGGCGGTTCAGGCGGTTATTACCAAAATAAATATATAACTTTTCCGGGAGATACATCTGTTCAAGTATATGTAGGAGGCACAACTGGAACGCCGCCTGTATTTTGGGATGGCGCAATGTATTCTTTAACACGTGTTGACTTTTCAAAAGGCAATGGTGCAAATGCTGAAGATGGCTCTGGCGGTGCCGGAGGCGGTGCTAACAATCCATATGTTCAAGGAAGAATAGGTGGAAGAGGCGGGCATTCTGCAGGCGGCACAGGAGGGGCTTATTTGGGTGATTGTGGACTTGTGGGAGGCGGCGGAGGCGGAGGTGGCGCAAGCCGCTTATGTGCAAGTGGACAAAGCTGTTATCTTTACGTTGGCGGTGGTGGAGGCGGCGGAGGTGAAGGTATGCGAATGATGGTTTCTGGCAGTATGAAAGCTTCTCTTAGCGGCGGTGGAGGAGGAGGCGGTGGTGGCACCGGACTTGGAGGAAATGGCGGGAGAAGTAATGAAATGAATTATGGCTGCGTAGCCTCGGGTGGCGCAGGTGGCAGGCCAGGCGGAAATGGTGGAGGACAGTCAGGATGTAATAATTCTAATCCTGCATCATCAGGTGCTGGCGGAAATTCACCATTATCAAAATATCCAAATAACTGTGCAGGTGGACATGGGGAAGGGTATAATAACAGTTTTAATTCAAGAAGCTATTCCAATTATTGGAATGCTACTAATCCACGTCCAGCCAAAAACGGCATTGTTGCAATAACCTATCTTGATTACGGACCTGGAGGTTCAGGAGGCGGTGCTGCACATGTTGTACCTTTGCAAAAAATCAAAGTTAATCAAAGTGAAGGCTTAAGCATTAAACTTGGTACAGGCGGTACTGGAGGCACAGCAGGTTCAATAAACAGCAACTCTACAATAACAACACCTACAATAGGGCAAGGTTCTAATACAAATGTAGCCCCTATGATTACAAGTATATCAAGAGGTTCAACTGCTATATTGACAACGCCTACTAATAATGCCCATGGATTATATAGTGGCGCCCCGACAGGCCAATCGCTTGGTAATAGTATTTCTCCGTATTATGCCTGTGCAGGCTTAACAACAATGGGAAATCCAGGAGTATTTACCAGAATAAGCTTGCCAAATAATTTTTCTACTACCCACGGAAAAAGCGCAAATAATACATCTACAATAGGTTCAAATACTTATCCAAATGGTTCAATAGGAGGCGATGGCGGTACAGTTACCACTCCATTCACAGGCACATGTACACCTGGAAGGGGCGGCACAAAGGCATCAGTTAATGGTACCAACGCCACAGGTTATGGATGTGGTGGCGGAGGTGGCTTTGCCTTTGGAAAAGGCGGTAATGGCTCAGGTGGTTATGCAAGAATAAGTTGGAATAAATATTGGGATACAGCAAGTAATGCATATAAGTTAGCTAGTGTTGGAGCTGGTGGTGGAGGAGCTAGTGG
>CATJOM010000012.1 GCA_949741915.1 uncultured Candidatus Melainabacteria bacterium
AAAAGCAACAGTTATATCAGCAGGAGGTGGAGGAGGAGTATCTCCTACAGCAGGATACACTGAATATACTACAGCAGGTTCTACTAACACATTCACAGTACCATCAATGACAGGAAACATTGAAGCTACTCTTATCTCTGGAGGAGCTGGTGGAGGTGCTGGTGGACAAGCAAGGGTTAATCATACTTTTGTAACCAATGGTAACGGTAATGTTACACAGAATGAGACGAATTTGTTGACTGTGTATGCATATGGAAATTTTAGCTGGGCAATACCAGCAATTGTCAAGGGAAAATATGCCTTGATTACTGCTTGTGGCGGCGGTGGCGGTGGAGGAGGAAGCTCTGTATACAATGGTGGTGGTGGAGGTTCAGGAGGATATTTTGTAGATCATGCTATGCAAATGCCAAATCAAGCTAGCATTAGTATTCGCCTAGGCGGTGGCGGAGGCAATGGAGGATTCGACAATCAGCCTGGAGGTGATGGACTCTATTGGGATGGCGGTGGCGGAGGTTCTGGCAATGCGCATGTTGCAAATTCTGGAATTGCGGAAGGTGGTAATTCACAAGGTGGTAATTGCCCTAACGACATAGATGGCTATGGAGGAAAAAGTCAATCTGGTGGAAATGGACAAGATGGCGGAGGCCACTCCAACGATAGCATGGTGCTTGGAGGCTCTGGTGGTGGTGGAGGAGGAAGAGGCGGAGATGCCTATCCAAATTATGGTGGCGCCAATGCAGGAGCTGGAGGTGGCGGTGGCTATTTTCAGGGCGGCGGCGGCGGAGGTGCTTCAGGAGGCTCCGGTGGTGGTGGTGGGGCCAAAACAGGTTTTAGTGATTACTTTAGTAATGCATATCTTGTTGCATCCGGTGGTGGTGGCGGCGGGGGTAGCGGATATAATGGCGGTCGCGGTGGTGGCGGTGGAGGTGGCGCAGGTTCTGATGGAGCAAATGGTGGAAATGGCGGAAATGGTGGTGCAAATGCAGCTCCTGGCTCACCAGGGTTTGGTGGCAATGGTGGCGCAAATGGCTCTGGTGTCTCTGGAGGCAAAGTTTCTACAATATTTGGAAATAATTACTGCAACGGTGGCGAACATAATGAGTCAGGTAAATCAGGTGCAATGCGCATATCATATATATCCTACGGCCCTGGCGGCTCAGGCGGCGGCAGCGGCAGAATTCATGCACTATATCCTGTAGCTGCAACACCTAATGAAGTATTAAAAGTAATAATAGGAAGAGGCGGTAATGGTGGTACTCCAGGACAAATTAATAGTTCAGGAATAGTAAATCCAACTGAGGCAGAACGGCCAAACAGTGCTGGCGGCACATATATTCAACGAGGTGTCAACATAATACTTGGTGAAGCTAAACTCTGGGGTGGCGGTGGCTTTCCTGGGCATAGCAGTGGACAGGCTTGCAACGCCACTTGTTCTAACCATGGCTATAATTTATCCGAAGGTTCCAGCATTTTTACTCCAGCTGGACGCTCTTATCCATTAGACGGAGGAAATATGGCAGGAGTAATCACCTCAGGCTTTTCATCTACTAATGGCAGGGCAGCAGGAGATGGAACTAACGCAATTTGCAGCCCTTCTGCAATTATCGCCAATGGCACAGTTGGTGGAAGAGGAGGAACTAATACTACCCCCTTCACAGGTACCTGCACCCCAGGAGCTGGAGGAACAGCATCATCACCTAATGGTAAGAATGCATCTGGCTATGGATGTGGAGGAGGTGG
>CATJOM010000013.1 GCA_949741915.1 uncultured Candidatus Melainabacteria bacterium
CAGGTACCTGTGAATGGGGTAGTAACAATACCACCATCACCACCGGTGGAACCGTTAGGGTAGGTTATATTTCCAAGGGTGGTGCCATTATTGGCAGATTTGCCATGGGTGTTGGAAAAGCCGGAAGCAGAAGGACTAATTTCTCCTTTCGTTGAACCCCAGGCATAAGTACTGCCTTGAACTCTTCCATCAGGAGCGCCCCCATACACGCCATGTCCTGAATCATTATATGTAGACAAAATAGTATTTAGTCCTCTGGATATACTTGTAACTATAGATGCTATATTCGTATTAGAGCCTTGTCCTATAGTTGGAGCTGCAATTGTAGAGTTACTATTTATTGCACCTGCTGTACCGCCGCCAACACCGGAACCTAATTTTATACTAAGTGCTTCATTTTGGTTTACCTTAACTTTCTGAATTGGTACAATTTGCCCAGCACCTCCTCCGCTGCCGCCAGGGCCATAATCAAGATAGGTCAAACGAATAGCGCCGCTATTACCATTTTCTCCAGAGGTCCATGTGGAATTCCATTGCCCACCACCATTTCTGGCGTTACAATAACTGCTGCCAAATATTGTACTAATTACTCCAGCAGCCCAATTGCTTCCATCTGCCCCGCCAGGTTGTCCACCTTTTCCGCCTTGGCCTTCGGTACCGCCTCCCCTACCGCCGCCAGCGCCTCCTCCACCTCCACCACCAGCCATTATACCAGCAGGACAACCGCTGACTTCAGAAACGCGTCTATAACCACCGCCTCCGCCTCCGCCTGGCGCATTTAAGTGTATAGTTGTCCCTGTCACAATCTGCGAAGCTCCTCCACCGCCTCCACCGCCTCCATTGGCACATCCGGAAAAATGAACTGTACCACCACCTCCACCTCCAGGGCAACCTCCGGCGCCACCAGATGTAAATATTAGTTTATTAACATATGAGGAGTTTACACCATGGGCTCCTCCAGTACCACCCGCACCTCCATAGCTTATCGCAGTAATGAAACTGCCTGCAGCGGGAACTTTTTCAGCAAATGATTGATCACCAGCCCCCTTACCACCACCAGTAGCAGCAGCGCCATTATAACCACCGCCTCCACCGCCATAAGCTTTTCCGTTTTTTGAGCCAGCATCATATGTAGTATTATACGGTCCTGTACCACCTCCACCTCCACCTCCAACATAATAGGTGATTGAAGAATTAGACCCGAAATTTAAAACTTTATTTAAAATATATCCGCCAGAGCCGCCACCATAACCATTGCTATCTGCTATAATATTCCAAGTGCCAGAGCTTGCACCCCCACCTCCGCCACCACCACAAGCAGTTCCAAGAAGATATTTACCACGTACAGCATTTGGTATTGTCCAAGTACCAGTACCACTTGCATTAACAGTTACAACATTATTAGCATTAGCTGCAATATTACCATTTCCATAAGTGACAAAAGTCTGAGTTTTTTGTACTTGTCCCCCAGCTCCACCACCAGCTCCTCCAGAGATAAGAGTAGCCTCAATGTTTCCTGTCATTGATGGTACTGTGAATGTGTTAGTAGAACCTGCTGTAGTATATTCAGTATATCCTGCTGTTGGAGATACTCCTCCTCCACCTCCTGCACCTATTACTGTTATTTTTAGTCCTCCATTTATTTTTTCTGGTACTTCAAATTCTCCTTCACAATATACACTGTTATCTGTATTATCTATTTTTATATCAGAACACACATCTGAGTTGTATTCTATTTCTAATGTTTTCTGTACTGTATCAACAGGACCCATTGCTCCTGACACTACTACATTCTCACTAAACTTCTTTGTCATTACTGGCGCTAGCGCGGCCAGTAATAGAGAAGCAACCAACAATGCCATGAGCATTTCGAC
>CATJOM010000014.1 GCA_949741915.1 uncultured Candidatus Melainabacteria bacterium
AAACTAAAAATCGGCATGGAGTAAATTCATTGCCGATTTTTTGTATCTAATCTAAATATCAAAAAGCCAAAAGACATATCAAAATAAGATAATTATATATAATTTTACACTTGTTTATTAAATATTTTCTTTTTATTTCAGTCCCCTATGTATAAAAAAGAGCAGGATAAGTTTCACTTTATCTGGAAACTCATTTAGAAGGCCCTTTTCTATGCATAGTTCCATTACAAAACTCAATATTTTTTTGTAAAATTGCATATAATTGCCAAAAATAAATTTGTAAAAACCTTATTTCTTGAATTATAAGATATCCATACATTTCTTATAATTTTATCTATTAACAATCATTGGATTTTCCGTCCTTAAATAATGTCAACGCAATGCTACCCAAAACAATAGCGCCAATTAGAACTTCAAATGGAAATATTAAAAGCAAATTCTTATCTAATATCATTGGTATTAAAAGTATTGCCCCTGCAGGAGGAAAGCTGATTTTAACCTTGCTTATAGCAATAAATAAAACAATGCAAGCAGAAAGCGCGCATAAAAAAAGCGGTAAACCCAAATATATATTTAAAACCAACCTCAAAATACACCCTGCAAGTGCACCAAAAAACATAAGAATAACTATATGATATATCTTCTTTCTTGCTTTGCTTTTAGGGTTAGCAAATTCTGTAAACATTACAATTAAAGGTGGCGCCAAAAAATATACTTGGTGTGTCTCAAATGGTATAAGGGCAATAAATCCAAAGACCAGAAGAAGCTTTGACCATTTTATTAATTGTTTTTTTATATTAAACTCAACAGGAATAAATTTATTAACAGGGCGTATGTGAAATTTTTCCATATACCATTGGGCAATTATAATTATAAGGGCCATAACAGCAACAGATAAAGGATAAACCCAGCTTTTTGTGCCCAGATATACAGGCAGTATACAGGCCGAAATTATCGGAATAAAATTTGTTTTACATAAAGTTAAAATACATCCAGTGAAAGCAAAGCAGAGACTAACTTGAAGAATCAAAGGAATAGGTACATATCTGACGATAAATACTCCAAATAAAGCGGCAGCCGTCATAAGAAAGAAAATTCTTCTTTTGTTTGTCATCCAAGGCTGCTTTTCAGAAATCCATGCGCCTATTGTAAGAGCACAAATTTCAGGAAAGATTATTTCCTTTTCACCACTTAATTCTGCAATAAAAACCATGACAAATGCAAGAAGCGTAGCAAAAATATATCTTTCTATTCTTATTCTCTTTAAGGCTGTTGTATCCATATTTTATATGCTAAAACAACCTGTTTTAATATTCAAATAGAATCAAACAAAGATTGGCGATTTGGCTTTTTTTGTATTTCATAAAGTAATTGTTTGAATACAATAAACATATTTTAACTGCAGAAATCCAAAGTTTGCTTTGCAGGCCCGCAGGCGAAATAAACGCCATCCAGCAAGTGCCTTTTATAGAAAAATCAAAACAGATTAACGGCTCTAAATTTATGTAAATTAATAAAGTCATTATTTCTGTTATGCTATAATATTTTTATCTTCTTGCATTCCTTGATGTTAATTGTTATATAAATGTATTTACAGACATTTCACTGGCAATCTCAAGGGTTTGACAACAGAATAATTTCAACACACCCAAAATGTCTTGGCTGTTTTGCAATAATGTTGCACAGCATCAACTCTGACGAAATACGATTTTTGCTCTATCCAGCCAAAGTTGAGGTGTTGAAAATAATCCATGTGCCTGTAGCTTTAGCTGGCCTGTCAGATGTTTTGCGTTAGTAAAACTCTGACGAAATACGATTTTTGCTCTATCCAGCCAAAGTTGAGGTGTTGAAAATAATCCATGTGCCTGTAGATCGG
>CATJOM010000015.1 GCA_949741915.1 uncultured Candidatus Melainabacteria bacterium
CTTATATGCTGTATTTTCTATATAATCTTCCCCTATTTCTAAAAATGCTAAAAATTCATCCACCTCTTTTGCAAGTCTGGACTGCACTCTAACTAGCCTCCCTGCAATGCTTTCCAAGTTTTCTTTTGCATCCATACTATTTTCCATGCCTTTTCCTTTCGAAAATCGTGTTATATACCCGACAATATTTAAAATATTAGCATTAATATAAAAATATGGCAAATAACACGACAAAACTTTCTGTTATAATTGGCGAAAATGTGCGCTATTATAGGAAAAAAGCTGGTTTAACCCAGTTGAAATTTAGCGTGATAACTCATATTTCAAAAGATTATATATCAGAAATTGAGCGCGGCAAAACTCTCCCAAGCCTAAAACGTCTAGAAATCATTGCAAACGCCCTAAGCATCGAGCCTTATAAACTTTTAAAAAAGTAAACCTGCAAGACTTGTTTTTAGTCTGCAAAAATCAACCCTGCATCAAATCTTTATAGTTGATATTGTGTTCGCGCGCATAATATAAAAATTCACGCTCACTGCTTGAAACCTTCATTTGGAAAACTAGCACGTTATCAGGGTTTTTGGGTTTTCTGCCGGCTGATTTTCTTTTGCCGCCCCAGGTTTTTTTAATAACTTCTGTATTTTCTCTGATTTCATTATAACTTTCAGGGTCAGTTTTTTTTAAATCTTCAATTATGTCTTTGGCGTCAATTAGTTTCTTCATTTTATATATTCCTTTAAAACATTTTCTGCCCTTGCAATCATTGCTTTTGGGGTCTTTTGAGTTTTTTTGATAAAAATAACACCAACAATTATTATTTTGTTATTTAAATAGGCATAAAGACATCGAATTTTGTCTGTTTTTATTTCATAAATTTTTGATGCCAAAGGCTTTGTATTAACAGCATTTATGTCAACGTTCATAATGATGTCGAATGCTTTTAAAACCTTATTTCTGTCAACTTTTTCAAGTGCATTTAATTCATCAAGCGCATTTTTTGTTAATTTGACATCAAATTTCATATCATTATCATAACATGATTGGGTTTCCTTTTCAAGTTCTAGTTAAGCTTTCCAATGGGTTTTACCAGTTTTTTTCTCGCTGAAAATAAATTCTACTCTCCCAAGCCTAAAACCTCTAGAAATCATTGCAAACGCCCTAAATATCGAGCCTTATAAGCTTTTAAAAAAGTAAACCTGTACTGTTGCCTTGCACTATTCGTAATTGAAAAAATCAATTTTCTGCCTGATTTTTTTAGCATTATATCCTCTTTACCGCTGATATTCTACTATTTTCAGCCATTACTTTGTAAACATATGATATAATCCTGATAGCAGTTGAGCACCTTGACAAAATAATCCAACTTCTTTGGCACAGACTATAAATCTGAAAAACTATCAAAGAAAGGAGGATTTGCCTATGAATGCAAAAATATTCTTGTTAATTGTTTTGTTATTGTGCTGCAATGACATAAACAAACTAGCACTAATCCTTGCAATCATAGTGCTAGTATCTAAAAACTAAAGATGCAGTCAAGGTTAAAATTTAGGAAGTGTACCACCACTCTCCTAAAGCTTAACTGCTTTTATTATTATAAAACATTTTTATTTTTTTACAAGATGGTGTCCTAGCTTGCCACATATTGGACCAACCAGCTTTTATTCTATTTATCCTTGTATTATTTTTGGTGCAGGCTCACGCCCCTGTGCGTGTTTAATGGCTTTTGCATAAAAAAAGGAGTGCTAAAGGTTACAAAAAGCACTCCCGAGAAATTGTTTATCAAAATTTTATATAATGTGTGTTGTTCTATTTGAGGCGGGGCCTTTAGTCTTATATTAAATATATCAGACTATATTTAACCCCTGATTTTACTCCATTAAAACAGGTTTCTAGCCTGTTCTTAATAATATCCCACCATCAAATGCCATTCACCCCCACCCTTGGCAGAAGTCCCACCCAGCCTCTTATCCTGTTTGAACATATACTCCCAAC
>CATJOM010000016.1 GCA_949741915.1 uncultured Candidatus Melainabacteria bacterium
CAGGTTCGACAACACCAACTCCAGATCCAGGACCAAGTGGAAATCCAAATCCAGGGCCAAGCGGCAACCCAAATCCAGGTCCAGGTTCGACAACACCAACTCCAAATCCAGGACCGGGCTCAACGACACCAACTCCAGATCCAGGACCAAGTGGAAATCCAAATCCAGGACCGGGCTCAACGACACCAACTCCAGATCCAGGACCAAGTGGAACTCCAAATCCAGGAATGAACCCTGATCATACAACCAATCCTGACGACAATAAGCCCAGCGTTCCTGACAAACCAAGTACACCCCCTGGTGGAAGCTCCGGCGGAACAACAACTCCAGATGCACCAGATAATGGATGCGATATACCGGATTTGGAACTTCTTTCCAAGAAAAAGAAATACAAACTAGTATAAAAACCAAAGCTAAATCAAAAAGGCAAGGGTTAAATCCCCTTGCCTTTTTACATACAGCCCCGCTAAAGTCTATATAAAATGGAATAGTATGTAAACATTTGTAAAAATTGACTCAAAAATACTAAAGAACAGACAAACAAACAACGATAACAAGATTATGACTAACAAGGAAGTTTTAAAGCCTACAATATCGAATTAATTCATAGGTAAACAAGTGTGGTAATAAACTATATAAGGAGTACGAAATGAGCAACGACATTAAAGCTAGCGGAAATTTTAATTTTGACAACAATAAAAATGTTGCCAAAACAGATTACAGTACAAAAAATTTAAAAAAAGTTGGCGCAAACCTAAAAGACCTCTTTAAAGATGGAAGCAAAGTAAACATTAAAGATGGTATCAACGCAGAAGAAGCAAAAAGCATTATTGTTGAACTAGAGGATTTAAATATCCTTGATGATGATACCATCACAAGAAAAGAAGTAAAAAAGTTCATGAAAAGTCTTGGAATGAAGACTGGAAAAGGCACAACAAAAGCTATTAATGACATGACAAAAATGTTGTCCGAAACAATTAATACATATAAAACAGAAGATACTACGGCAAATTTAAATGAAAAATATACAAGTGTATCAGACATAGCAACAAATGAGGCAAGAACTTTAACATTTGCACCCAAAAACAATATGCAGCTCCAAACAATAAGCAGCGAGAATGACGAAAACGATCCAGCTTCAGGAAACACGTTAAGAAACCTCATAAATAAAGCCTATGACATTGAAACAACATGTCAAAATAATGGCATCACTGATACAAACGGCGTTATGCATAATGCTATAGATGAATATCTGCAGTCAAATCCCGAGCTTTCAGATAGAATGGTTGAATTATATAATAAAGATAAACCTGCAACAGAACAAATCAGCAACATTAAAGATTTAGATTACAACCAAATAGCGGATTTAAATCTTTACGATGCAGGAAAAACAGAGCAGTTTGAAATAATAACACCTGAATTCAAGGTTCCACTACCAACATCCGAAACAGCGTCTGAGGCAAAATTAGAACAAAAACAATTTGCAACAAAAAATGCCAATACAAAGGTTGATATTAGCAAAGACAGCGAATACAAAACAGTAGAAGAAGCAATTGCAGGACAATACGGGCTCGATAAAGCAGCCATGGGTGAAGATGCCTACAATAATGCATTAAGTGCTATTGCATTTCAGGTAGCAAATAATCCTGAGAATGCAGAGATTATTGAAACACTTATCAATCAAAATAATGAGAAAGAATATCAACTTAATGACAACTCAAGAGTAACAAGACTATTACAGATGACAGAAGTAAAAGATCTGCATCTTCCCGATAACGTATTAATAAATACGATTGGTGACACTGATAATTACAATTACAATTCTGAAATTTATCAACTCTCACCAAGGTCGGCGGATGGCAATGAAGTACTGTCAAAGATGACACTATCATCCAATAAGAATAACTCAAGCATTACATCACTTGAGGATATGTTGAAATTTGCCTATGATCCACGAACAGGTAAGGCACTAAAAGATAAAAACGGTCTTAATATTAACGACAAAGCATCACAAAGCCTTGCCAATGCATATATGCTAAACAGTATTAAGGATAACCCTGGAATATTTGCCGCAACGCAAAAAATTGATGGGAAAACATCTGTATTTGGCGCATATGATATTGATGAATCAAAGCTTAATTTAGGGAAGACCAAAAGCGGTAAAAATATTACAATAAAAAGCCTCATCAATACCGCAAGAAAACAAGCTGAGAAAAATGGCAAGAAATTAACATATAGACAAGCAGCAGAACAAGTGCGAAATCAGCTTGTAAATAAATATGCAGGAGGTTCACTAGACAACTTCCTTGAAAAATTTGGCTCAGTAAACCTTGATAAAGCAAAAAATATCAACTTTTATGACGATGAGGGCAAGCTGCGCTTCAAAAACACCAACGGCAAACCAATAACCTATAAGTTCTCTGAGACCTATGTAAGATTTGGTGCAGGAGCCGGGCTTAACGGCACAGGCGGAGCGGGCGGTAACGGCTCAGGCGCTTCAGGCATAGCTTTGGATTCAAGCGCAAACCCAGATAATGCACCAGGAGTAAATAATCCAATATTAATAAAAAGACCAACAAATGATAATACTGGTGGAACAGGTGGCGCTGGTGGAACAGGTGGCGCTGGTGGAACAGGTGGCG
>CATJOM010000017.1 GCA_949741915.1 uncultured Candidatus Melainabacteria bacterium
AAAGACCTCATCAAGCCTTGAATTACTTGACACCTATGGAGTATTACAATAACATGACTAAAAATATTGCTTAGTCTAATATGTTATGAACCAGGACAATATCTTGAAAAACAAATTAAATGAGTTAAAATAAAAATACAGGCAAGGGTGCCGAATACACCATCACCTGCAGCCCTAATGAAATAGAGCTTTTAGTGTGAGAACTAGTACAATCAAAAGTATTAGTTCTCTTTCGGTAATTTCAACCAACATTCTCGCCTCCTTTCTTTGTCAGCTGAAACATGTTGTTGAAATTTTCTGCCTGTATTCTCATTTTTTCAAAGTTCAATATAGCTGCTTTACGCGGTTTTCATAGCTGTTATTTTAAGATTTTTTAAAGTTTAAAATCAAACAAACTAAATATTTCAGTCATAAAACTTTACATATTGTTACATTTTTCTAAAATTTGCACATCATATAAATAATTTATATCATCCGCGCAAATACAAACAGAACAAGGGTTTCAGACATTATTTATCTATAAACATGCAGTCGCCGTAGCTAAAAAATCTGTATTTTTCATCAACAGCTTTTTTATAGGAAGAAAGTATAAAATCCCTATCTGCAAAGGCTGAAACAAGCATTATAAGTGTAGATTTAGGCAAATGAAAATTTGTTAAGAGCTTATCAACAACCTGAAATTTATAAGGTGGATAAATAAATATATCCGTTTCATCAGTAACTGCTAAAATTTTACCGTATTTTTTATAGACAGCCTCAAGTGTCCTTACAGCAGTGGTTCCAACTGCGATTATACTATTTTTTTTATTGCACAAATCTTCAGTTTTTTGGCACAAAACAGAGTTTATGATATCTGCAGACTCTTTTGAAATTTCAAAACTTTCTGTATGCATTTTATGATTCAAAATGTTATTTTCTTTGACGGGGAGGAATGTGCCAAGGCCCACATTCAGAGTAATATAGGCAATTTTAATTCCTTTATTCCTAATGATATCAAGTATTTCAGGCGTGAAGTGAAGCCCTGCCGTAGGTGCTGCAACGCTTCCCGGGATTTTTGCAAAAACCGTCTGGTAAGTTTCTTTATCTTCTGTACAAATTTTCCTTTGAATGTAAGGTGGCAAGGGGATTTCACCGTGCTTTTCGAGCACGTTCGTGATATCATCACCTTCAAATATAAGCTCCACAAGGTTTTCATCCGGCCCGGACAGCGTAGAATCCCCTTTTTGTAAAAGTTTAACCGATAGTTCTTCTGAAATTTTCACAATATCGCCTGGTTTCAGGCGTTTAAGATTTTTAATAAGCGCATACCACAAGGTTTTTGGCTTGATTTCACAATTTTCTGATTTTTCTTTAGCGGGGTGAAGCAGGAATATTTCTATGTTTGCACCCGTAGACTTCGTCCCAATCAGCCTTGCAGGAAGGACTTTGGTATTATTTAACACCAAAACATCGCCGGGATTTAGGTAATTAACAAAATCATAGAAGTATTTATTCTCCACGCTCTTGTTTTGCCTTGAAAGCACCATCATTCTTGAATTATCGCGTTTTTTTAGGGGAAATTGTGCAATTAACTTATCCGGCAAAAAATAATCAAAATCTTCCACATTTTGATATTCAGGTATTTGTTGGTCATTTATTTGTTTACTTAACATATTTTTGTAATATTCTTAACAATTTTTTCAAAAATAAATTTTGTCATAAAATCATTATATAACAAAGTTTTTTAATATATTGATAGATTGGGGAAAATTATGACAATAAGAATAGCAGACCGCGAATTTTCATCCAGATTAATGGTTGGAACCGGTAAATTTGACGACTTTGAAACAATGAAAAAAGCCCATGCTGCAAGCGGTGCCGAGATTGTAACCGTTGCAATTAGAAGGGTTGATGAAAATTTTACAGGTCATATCGGCCTTATGGATAATATTGATTTAAATAAATACTGGCTTTTGCCAAACACTGCAGGCTGCGCCACAGCAGAAGAAGCAATAAGAGTAGCAAGGCTTTCAAAGGCAATGGGCATAAATAACTGGATAAAACTTGAAGTTATCCCCGACCCTAAATTCCTTCTGCCAGACCCAATTGAAACCTTAAAGGCTGCTAAAACCCTTGTAGATGAAGGGTTTACAGTACTTCCATATATTAATGCAGATCCAATTTTAGCAAAAAGACTTGAAGAAATAGGCTGTGCCACGGTTATGCCTTTAGCTTCTCCAATAGGCTCTGGACAAGGGGTTGTAACCATGGAAAATATCAAAATAATAATTAAACAGGCAAATATTCCTGTTGTAGTGGATGCGGGAATTGGTGTGCCTTCTGATGCTTCAGCTGTTATGGAAAAAGGTGCTGATTTTTGCCTTATAAACACAGCAATAGCAAAGGCAAATGACCCCGTTAAAATGGCAGAAGCCTTTAAATACGGCGTTCAGGCGGGAAGGCTAGCATATGAAGCAGGAAGAATTCCTGTAAAACAGTATGCAAGCGCATCCTCACCACTAACAGGTATAGTGGGCAAATAATGAATATTTAGCACCCTCAGGTAATTTACAGGGTGCTTTTTAAAAATAAAACCAAAAGCAAAGCATTTACAGAGTGATTATATAAACATTTACTTAAAACATTCTCTCTGTAGGGCTTTGATAAAATATTTAGTTTTAAAATTGTTTAACTTAAAAAATGAATTTAATATCTTTTTATAAAAGCTCCTTAAATTCACTATTTAGGGGGCTTTTATCTTTAATATACAAGGAAAACTGCTGTATTTGCGGCTGTTCAAAAGATGATAGCATCTTGTGCAAAACCTGTGCAAAAGATGTTCAAATGCTGTCTGCTTTTGTACATTCTAAAATTTCTGGTGTGGAAATCTATTCTGTTTTTATTTACAAGAATATAGTAAGAACATTAATTCACAAGCTTAAATTTGACCACAAAAAAGCTGTAGCAAGGGTTTTTGCCTTATTTCTTTTTGATTTTTTTAACAAAATTTTAGAGAATACAGAACAGAGCAAGATAAATAAAATAAATCTTCAAAATACAGTCATAGTGCCAATTCCAACAAATAAAAAGAATATTCAAAAGAGGGGCTATAATAATGTTTATGAAATTGCTTCCGAGTTTGCAAAAATAGCAAATTTAAAGCTATGCCCAGATTTACTTACAAAAATAAGGGACACAAAACCCCAGTTTAAATTAAATAAGGAAGCACGAAAAAGCAACGTTGAAGGCTGTTTTCAGGTAAATAAAAAAATCTATAACAACGAAACAATTATATTAATTGATGACATTATTACAACTGGTTCTACAATATATGAAGCTATTGGTGCATTTCAAAAAGAGGATATAAATAATATTATTTGCATAACAATTTCAAAGGCTGTTTAAAAGTTTAAAAACTTTACACAGTTTATACACAGTTTTTAAACAAGCTAAAATCCAATAATAGTAATGTTTTATAGATATTTTGCACAGTTTATATTTTGCTTATTATATATTATTATCATGTTTATAATATAATATACTTATTAATATAAGAAAAGAAAAATCCAAAAAAGGAAAACTTTAAAAAATGGAAATAATTTTAAATAAGGAAGATTTTTTAAACGGTATAAAACTTGTAAAAGGTATAGTTACAAATAAAGGTGTACAGCCTGTTTTAGCTAATATATTAATTGAAACAGTATCAAACGACAGGATAATGTTTGTTTCCACTGATTTAAATCTTGCAATAAGTTTTAAACTTAATGCGGAAGTTTTAAGTGAAGGAAAAATCACCCTTTCTGCTAAAACACTAGAAGAAATAGTTAATAAATTGCCAAACAAGCCAATTACATTGAAATTAAATGATGAAACAAATGTTGTAACTATCGCTTGCGGTAAGTCAAAATTTGAACTTATTGGAATAAGCGCTGAAGAATATCCCAAGGTTTTTGATGATAAGCAAAATGAAGAAAATAATGAAGATAAAGAATTTGAAATAAATGCAGGGCTTTTAAGTAAAGGAATTAAACAAACTGTTTTTTCAACAGCCCAAAATGAAACTGGCAGTGTTCTTTCAGGTGTATGCTTTAATATAAATGAAAATATACTTGAAATGGTGGCAACAGATGGAAACCGCCTTACTCGTGCAAGAAAAGAAATTAATTCAAAGGGCGAAAATATAATGTTTATTTCACCTGCAAGAACATTGAATGAAGTCTCAAGAATAATTTCGATGCTCAAGGATGAAACTGTCAAATTTATATTAAAAAAGAATAAAATAGTTTTTGAGTTTGAAAATGTAATGTTTCAATCAAGACTTATTGATGGGACGTATCCAAAATACCAGCAATTAATACCATCAACTAATGAAAAAAGTGTTTCGGTTGCCAAAGAGGAATTAATCCAGGCGATTGAAAGAGTTTCTGTTATGGTTAATGAGAGGACTAATATTATTAAGTTTAATTTTGAGAATAATGGTCTTGAAATAAGTACAGATACTCCAGAATCAGGTTCAGGCAAGGATTTTCTTGATATAGCGTATGAATATGAAAATCTTTTGATAGCATTTAATTATAAGTATATTCTTGACAGTTTAAAAAATATGGATTCCAAGAATGTGAAGATTGAAATGTCAACAAACCTTTCTGCATCAATATTTAAGCCTGAATGTGAGACTGATGAAGAAAGTAATAATTATATTTGCTTGATTATGCCGGTTCAGGTAAGGTAAATCAGCTGGTAATTATAGAGGAATAAAAAATGAAAGTAACAGCTCAAATACCTGCAACAGTCGCAAATTTAGGATGCGGTTTTGACTGCCTTGGTTTGGCACTTCCTTTGTTTAATACCGTAACTGTTGAAGAAACGGTATTGCCTGGTACAGGGATAGAAATAAACATAATAGATAAAGATAATAAAAATGATATTAGCAATATCCCAAGAGATAAAAATAACATTGTTTATAAGGCAATAGAGCTATTATATAACTATATTGGGCAGAGTCCGAATGAATTAAAAATATCAATAATGACAGAAATTCCTGTTGCACGAGGGCTTGGTTCCTCTGCTTCTGTTATTGTGGGCGGGCTAATTGCGGCTAATGAGTTATTGGGAAAACCAGCTGATGATGCTGTATTATTATCCATCGCAACTGAAATAGAAGGGCATCCTGATAATATTGCGCCTGCTATTCTTGGCGGTGTTGTATTGTCTGATTGGGAGTTAGATGGGTCAGTTTGCGCAAAAAGGCTTCCTTGGCCTGAAGATTGGGTTGTTACAATGTGTATTCCTGATTATGAATTATCTACAGGAATTTCAAGAAGTGTCCTTCCGGCTGAGGTTCCAATGAAGGATGCGGTTTATAACCTAAGGCATTCAGCGATGTTTGTTCAGGCTGTGCATACTAAAGATAGAGAATTAATGAAACTTTCACTTAAAGATAAATTACACCAACCATATAGAATGAAACTTGTACCCGGGCTTTCGCAGATTATGAATGAGCTTAAGCATGTTGACGGAGTTCTAGGGTGTGTCTTAGCGGGTGCAGGCCCTTCTATTGCAGTAATTCAGGATGGTACAAAAGATGACACTATAAAGGATATTGTATCGACTGCCTGGAATAATATCAATGTGGATGCTCAAATTTACACAATGCCTGTATATAATGAAGGGGCAAAAATAATTGTATAACTTAAAAAAAGGAGATTAAAACCATGAAATTATTGACAAAAAAGACAGTGATAACAACATTTTTGGCACTTGCAATAAGCTTTGGAGCACAAGCCAGCTTCGCAGCCGGTGTTGGGTATGTTGACTATGCTAAGGTTTCAACACAATATTCTTTAGCTAAAAAATACACAGCAGATTTAGATAAAAAAGTTGCAGCTATTAAATCTTATGCAGATGCTCAGCAAAAAAGAGCTAACGCTGCAAAAACCGCTGCTGAAAAGAAAACAATAAGTGACCAGGCTGTTAAACAAGTTCGTGCAAAACAACAGGAGTATATTGCTGCAAGAAACAAATATGAAGATGAATTGACAAAAAAGGTAATTGCTGCAGCAGAACAAGTTAGAACCGCAAAGAAGCTTGATGTTATTATTAAAAAAGATATAAGAGTATCAGGTGGTGTTGATTGTACACAAGACGTTTTAAATATTCTTAAATAAGAAATAACCGCTTAATCGATGTTTAAGTTTGATGTTATAGTGGTTGGTGCAGGACATGCAGGTTGCGAGGCGGCAATTGCCGCCTCAAGACTTGGTGCAAAGGTTTTATTTACCTCGCTTAATCTTGACAATATTGCGTTAATGCCTTGTAATCCTGCAGTGGGTGGCCCTGCAAAGTCTAATCTTGTAAAAGAGATAGATGCGCTTGGCGGTGTTATGGCTGATGTTACGGATAATACGTACATACAGTATAAAATGCTAAATTTATCAAAAGGTCCTGCAGTAAGGGCTTTAAGGGCTCAATCGGATAAAAAAGAATACAAAACTTTTATGAGGAATCTGATTGAGGGTGAAAAAAATATAAGCCTTAAACAAACGCAAATAACTGGACTGCTTGCGAAAAATAATGAAATTTTAGGGGTGGTTGATGAATTAGGACTTGAATATTACGCAAAAAGTGTAATATTAACTACAGGGACAAGTCTTGAAGGTAAGATTTATGTTGGAATGAAATCTTTTAGAGCTGGCCGTCTTGGTGAGCAGGCTGCAATAGGTTTGTCTGACAGTATTCTGAAACTCGGACTTCCATTAAAAAAACTTAAGACAGGAACACCTGCGAGGGTTGACTCTAGAACTATTGATTATTCTAAATTGTCAATTCAACCCCCGGATGAACCTGATAATAATCCTTATTATAAGGGGTGTTTAAATTTCTTTTCTTTTAAGAAGAATCATCCTTTAAGAAAAATGCTTCCCTGCTATTTGACGAAAACGAATGAATTAACGCATAAAATAATAAAAGAAAATCTTGATAAATCTCCTATGTATCAGGGTATGATAACAGGAATTGGCCCAAGATACTGTCCATCCATTGAGGATAAGGTTGTAAGATTTAAGGAGAATCCATCTCATCATATATTTATTGAACCTGAAGGAAGTGATACATATGAAACATATGTACAGGGTTTTTCAACAAGTCTGCCAATTGTTGTACAAATTCAAATGCTTCATTCGCTGCCTGGGTTGCAGAATGTTTCAATCATTAAGCCGGCGTATGCCGTAGAGTATGATTCTGTTCCAGCTGTTGAATTAAGCCACTCTCTTATGACAAAGAAAATTAAGGGGTTATTTTTAGCAGGACAGATAAACGGTACATCGGGTTATGAAGAGGCTGCGGCGCAAGGTCTTATTGCGGGTATAAATTCTGTAAAATATGCCGCAGGTGAAGATATGCTTGAGCTTGAGAGGGCAAGCTCATACATTGGTACATTGATTGATGATTTAGTTACAAAAGATTTAGCTGAACCCTACAGAATGCTAACTTCAAGAAGTGAGTACAGACTTCTTTTAAGACAGGATAACGCTGATTTCAGACTTATGGAGATTGGCTATAAAACTGGGCTTGTAAGAGAAGAAAATTACCAGAGATTCTTATCTAAAAAACAGGCAATCGATGATGAGATTGAGAATTTAAGAAATGTAAAATTTTCACCTGATAATAAGAATAAAGAAATTTTAAGCAGATTTAATGAGGCAATTGAAACTGGACAAAGTGCCTACCAATTATTAAAAAGACCAAATATTGACTATAAAGTGCTATATGAATTGGGCTATAAGCCTCTTATAATAGATAATGGGGATAAGTATTTTATTAAAGAAGTTCTAGAACAGTCTGAGATTTTAATAAAATATGATGGCTATATAAAACGCCAGATGGAGCAGATAAAGCAAGCAGATAAGCTGGAAAAGATTAAAATTCCTGAAGATATTGATTACACTGATTTAAAACAAATATCAACTGAAACAAGAGAAATCCTGAGTAAAATCCGTCCTAAAACATTGGGGCAAGCCCTGAGAATTGGCGGTGTAAAGCCTGCTGATATATCTTGTTTAATGGTAATCATTGAAGCAAAAAAATATAAGAAATAGATGATTTTATTTTTTATATAAGACGAAAATGTTAAAACATACTTCTGGTGCAGACTTTAGGGGGTGTAGGAGAGAATATGCTAAAAAACTATAAACTATTAATATTGTCGCTAGTGTTTATAATACAATGCACAGCCTCTGTTTTTGCACAGGAAACGGCTTTAAATAACCAGGAGTTGTCTACTGAAAATTACAGTCAGAAGCAGAATATATTGGAAAATACTTTAGTGGCAAAAGATTTAAAATCAAAAGATACATTATATGCTGATGAGCAAAATGTAAATATTCAATCTGTGTCTGAAAATATAGATATAACAAATAAACTTAAAAAAGAATTAAAGGAAGCAATCTCTCTTGTGTATGGCAAGCAAAATGCTGATGAAATATACAATAATGTGCTGATTCATGCTGATAAAGCTATAAATTCACGCTCAAAGGATTTAAAAGAGCAGGATAAAACGCGAAAACCAGACTGGTATAAAGATGAAATCATCTACATGTTTTATGTTGACCATTTTGGTGTAGTCAGGGAAGATAAAGAAAACACCTTTAAAGACACGACAATGATGTTTGATTATCTTCAGGATTTGGGTGTCACAACATTATATATGCTTCCGTTTGCAGACAGCCCTATGGCAGATGCGGGTTTTGATGTTAAAAATCCAAGAAAGGTAAGGGAAAACCTTGGCGGAATGGCTGAATTTAAGGATTTTGTAAAAGAAGCCAAGAAAAGAGGTTTTAAAATTAAGGCTGATTTAGTTTTGAATCATTTGTCTGATGAACATGAGTGGTTTAAGAAACTTCAGGCGGGGGATGAAAAATACCTTGATTATTTTATTTCAAAAGAAAAAATGCCTGAATACAATAAATATCAGGATGAAAAACTTGGTACAGTTGTTGAATACAAAGAAAATGATGGTAAAATATCCAAAAGGCGCCTGATTTTTCCTGAAAATACAGAGAATAATTACAGGGAAGTAATAGTAAAAGGCAAAAAATATTATCTTTATCATACTTTTTATCCTTTTCAGCCGGATATAAACTGGGAAAATCCTGAGGTTTTATATTATATGCTTGATACAATTTCAAGCTGGGCAAACCTTGGTGTTGATATATTCAGGATGGATGCAATTCCTTATCTTTCAAAAGAACCGGGTACAAATGCTGAAAACCAGCCAAAAACCCATGCTATTGTAAACATTTTGAGTGACTATATTCAATTAACAGCACCATCTTCTGTTATCCAGGTGGAAGCTTGCCAGGCGCCAAAGGATATTTTGCCGTATTTTGGCCGCGACAGAGAGGTAGAGGTAAATATTGATGATGAAAATATAAAATTTAAAAGAACATCAGAAGCGCAAATTGCCTATCATTTTCCTTATATGAATGCCATTTGGGCAACCATGGTGACAGGTGATAAGAAGTATTTTATTGAAACCCATAAAAAAACTCCGACAATTCCAAAAACTGCAGCCTGGGGAAGCTTTTTAAGGGTACATGATGAATTGTCGCTGGAGATGGTAAGCCCTGAAGTCCGAAATATTATTTTTGAAGACCTGGTTACAAAAGGCGCGGATTTTAGAAACGGGTTTGGTGTTAGCGGCCGCCTTGCAAACTTTTTAGATAAAAATCCCAACAGAATTGAGGAAGCTTTTGCTATTTTATTTTCTATCTCTGGTGTACCTATTATTTATTATGGTGATGAAGTGGGTGCTGCGAATAATTATGAGAATGCTAAAAAATCGGCTGAGAACAGAAAAAAGAAAGAACACAGTGTTTCAAACCTGCTTTCAGTCTTTGATTCAAGGGATATAAACAGAGGCGAGATTCCCCAAAAATTATTCTATGGCTCCACAAAAGGATATTATGAATTTAATTCCAAGGTGTATAAGAAAGTAAAACACCTGATAGAAATTAGAAAAAAATATCCTGTAATGGTTAATGGGGATTTTGAGGTACTGAAAACTAAATCAAAGAGTAATTTTTGTTATATAAGAAAAAATAAGGAACAGCAAATTCTTGTTGTAAATAATCTATCAAAAGAAAAACTAATAGCAGAGATTACTTTGCCGCCGAACGTGGTGCTGAAAAATAATGGTAGAATTACAAGTTTAAAAAACCTTATAAATGACGATAATGTTAAAGTGAATATTTCTTTGCAAAATAGGACAATGCACCTTAGAATTGCACCGTATCAGGTTTTATGGCTTGAATTATAGGAGGGATTATGCAAAATATCATTGAAAACAAGCCAAAAAAGAGCTTTTTAAACTATATAAACGTATTCAGGGGCCTTGCGATTTTATTAATAGTTATGGGGCATTCAATGCAGTTCGCATCCTCAAAAAGTCTTGAACATATTATAAACTGTGAAATTATTTGTGGCGGAACAGCCTTATTTATTTTTATTTCAGGTTTTTTATTTCAACACCTGTCATCAAAATTTGAATATAAAAAATATTTGTCTAAAAAATGGACAAATGTTATTGTTCCATATGTTATTACTGCAATCCCCGGGCTTTTATTTTGTTTTTATTGTCCTGATTTATATAAGAATACTTTTGATGGCTTGAATATTTTTATTCAAATTCCAGTCCTCTTATCAATTGGCAGGGTGCATAATACACCAACATGGTTTATTCCAATGATTGTACTTTTCTTTATTTTTTCCTGGATACTGCTAAAACTTGAAAAGAAAGGTGTTTTATATAAACTTTTGCCAATATTCTTTCTTGTAACAATTCTTTTTCCAAGGGGTGATATTGAGTATGAAACCGTTATGAATTTAAGCTATGGTGCAAAATATATCGCATATGTAAAATACATATTGCTTGGTTTTGTGCATTTCTTTGCCTTATATATTTTTGGAATGTATTGTTCTAAAAACAAGGATATTATTGATAAGTTTTATGATAAGAGGGTTTTGTTGTGGTTTTTAATGATTTTAACATCAATTTTGAATATTTATTTATCTTACAAAGGAATTTATTCTAATTACACTGTTTCAAAGACATTTTTAACCATGTTGCTTCTTGGGTATCTAAAACATTATGATAATTTTATAATGTCGCACAATAAAACAAATAAAACACTTGATTTTATTGCAAAATATAGCTTTGGCATATTTTTTATACACTGGTATGTTTTGTTTATTTTTAACTATATTTTCTTTTTGCCTGGTGTTTTGCCTTTAAGGAATAATCTTTTAATAGTATTGAGCCTTGTTAGCGTACGTTTTATTGTAGTTACAGGGATTTCTTTATTTGTACTGTATTTATTAAAGATGTTGTTATTAAAAATAAACAAGGATATAAATACAAGAATGTTTTTAGGGGTATAAATTTATCCTGGAATGTTTTTTGCAGATTTATTGTATGTGACTTTTAGGGTTATTGTATATTACAAGGCAAATGGCGGAGTTTGCGGTGGATAGGATAATATCAACTATTAATACCATTCTATGATTATTAAGAAAATGATACAATATTTTTTGATTAATCATGTCTGCATGGGAATTTTAAATGGAAGAATTATTGAAAAAAATCACAGAGTGGATTTTTAAATATCAGGAAAGATATTATGCAAAAAAATATAAAAATCATCTTCAAAATGTAAGATATGCATCCACAAATTCTACTTCAAAAACCCATATTCAGGCAGGTATAAAGCTAACACTGAATGCCAAAACAGAACAAATCAAAAAAAAGATGGATGAGGAAGTAAAAGAAATTGTTACAAAAAACCTTAAAGACCCAGAAGTTCTTTTAAAATATATTGAAGAAAGCGGCACAAAAGTACATAGAATTCCATATGCCGAAAGGCTTTTGAAATTTGTTGGTGAAGAGATAGGATTTATTACACCAATAAAGGGGCCGAATGCACTATTATTAAATCTGATGCTTGAAAAAAAGATATCTTTTAAAACAAAACCTATGTTTGTATTTGATGCAGCACCTGTAAATATTTATACAATGGCACATCAGTTTCACAGGTGGTATGGGCATAAGCTGCAATTACCAGGTTTTAATGATGAAGCTCAAGAAAAGTTTAAAAAAATATGGGAATATGAGATAGATGCAAATGTACAAACCCTTTCTTATGAGGAAATTTTATCTCTAAAAGAGGCTGTGCGCCGCGATATAGAGGCAATTGATTTTGTTACAAAACTCGCTAAAGAAAGCGAAGGCGCAAAAAAGGTTTTCGAAAACATTAAAAATAAAGATGAAAATACCAATGTGTAAATTATTTTTGTTTAGAAACAGCAATTGCTTTTAGTTTACTGTTTTAAATATATTGTTTAAGGTTTTAAATAAATTTTCAGCTTCATTTAAAGGAATCATATTGGCACCATCACAAAGAGCTTTATCAGGGTTGGGATGTATTTCAAAAAATAAGCATTTTGCACCTGCAGCCACTGCAGCTTTAGCTAACAACGGGGCAAAGTCTCTGTCTCCTGATGATGAGTCGCCATTGCCGCCAGGCAGCTGTACAGAATGGGTTGCATCAAAAACAACGGGGTATCCCATATCCTGGATAATTTTTATGCTTCTCATATCAGAAACAAGGTTATTATAGCCGAACGTTGTACCTCTTTCTGTTATTAAAATTTTATCATTTCCTGAATCTTTTACTTTTTGGGCGATAGATTTCATTTGGCTTGGTGCCAAAAACTGACCCTTTTTTATGTTTATTATTTTTCCTGTTTTGGCTGCTGCTACAAGTAAGTCTGTCTGTCTGCATAAAAAGGCCGGAATCTGTAATATATCAGCTACTTTTGAGGTGGGCTCAGCTTCTTCATCCTTATGAATGTCTGTTAGAATCGGCAGATTAAACTTTTCTTTAACCTCTTTTAAAATTTCAAGGCCACTAGTAAGGCCTGGGCCCCTGAAAGAATTAATTGAGGAGCGGTTTGCTTTGTCATATGAGGCTTTAAATATATAATTTATGTCTAATTTTTCTGTAATTTTTTTAAGGTGCTCTGCGGTTTCGAACACAATCTCTTTTGATTCAATTGCGCAAGGCCCTGCCATTATAGTGAGCTTATCTTTGCCTATTTCAAAATTATTAAGTATTATTGATTTCATAAAATTTATTATATAATGAATATTATAGTATAGCAATTTATTAGTTTACCAGTTTGGGGAGAGATATAATGGCAGCAGCGGAAACCAAGGCAAAAGCCGAAACTAAAGAAAAAGATAAAAAGGAAGATGATAAAGCTAAAGAAATCAAAGAAGGCAAAGATAAAGCCTTAAAGATGGCTCTTGATAAAATAGAGAAAGATTTCGGAAAAGGCTCCATTATGCGCCTTGGTGATAAATCATCTGTAAATGTTGACTGTATTCCGACAGGGGCGCTTGCTCTTGATATAGCGCTTGGTGTTGGAGGCGTGCCCAGGGGTAGAGTAATTGAGATTTATGGGCCTGAATCAAGTGGTAAAACCACTCTTGCTCAGCATATTGTGGCAGAAGCACAGAAAAAAGGTGGTATTGCAGCATTTGTGGATGCTGAACATGCCCTTGATCCTGAATATGCAAGAAATCTTGGTGTAAATGTTGATGAGCTTTTGATTTCACAGCCAGATACTGGTGAACAGGCTCTTGAAATTACAGAAGAATTAGTCCGTTCTGGCGCTATTGATGTAATTGTAATAGACTCTGTTGCAGCGCTTGTTCCAAAGGCCGAAATTGAAAAAGCAATGGATGAACAGCAGATGGGTCTTCAGGCAAGGCTTATGTCTAAAGCCTTAAGAAAATTAACAGGTATAGTTGGTAAAACAAACACTACTGTTATATTTATTAACCAGCTAAGACAAAAAATTGGTGTTATGTATGGAAATCCTGAAACTACAACTGGTGGAAATGCACTTAAATATTATGCTTCTGTTCGTATTGATATAAGGGGAACTTCCGAAGCGGTTAAAAATAAAGAGGGTGAAGATATAGGTAAAAGAGTTAAGGTGAAAGTTGTTAAGAATAAGGTTGCTCCTCCCTTTAAGATGGCTGAATTTGACTTGATTTATGGAAAAGGTATATGTGCACTTGGGAATATACTGGATGTTGCTGTTAATATGGATGTTATTAAAAAAGCTGGTGCATGGTTTAGCTATAATGAAGAAAAACTTGGCCAGGGGCGCGACAAGGCAAAAGAATTTTTAGGCGATCATCCTGAAATCTTAAAAGATGTTGAAGTAAAAGTTAGAGAAAAGCTTTCAAATAAGGAATAAGCAATGATACTCATAACGGGCGGAGCAGGATATATAGGCTCTCACAGTGCAATAGATTTTATACAAGAAGGCCATGAGGTTGTTGTTTTAGATAACCTTTCAACAGGACATATTGAAATTATTGATAGAATTAAGGCTTTTGCTAAACAAAAAAAAGGTAAATTTGTTGATTTTGTAAATGCCAATATAAAAGATGTCAATGCCCTTAGTGCACTTTTTAAGATGTATAAAATAGACACTGTTGTGCATTTTGCAGCCAATTCGCTTGTAAATGAAAGCGTTTCAAACCCGAGAAAATATTATGAAAATAATATCTTGGGCTCTATTAGCTTGTTGAATTCAATGATAGATAATGATGTAAAAAAAATTGTATTTTCATCAACCTGTGCCACATATGGCGAGCCTGAATATATGCCTATAGATGAAAAGCATCCGCAAAGACCTGTAAATCCTTACGGTAACACAAAACTTGCTATTGAATTTGCAATTAAGGATTATGCTGCGGCCTATGGCTTAAAATATGCAATTTTTAGGTATTTTAATGTTATAGGGGCTGATGAAGATGCCGTGTCGGGTGAGTGGCATGATATTGAGACTCATCTCGTGCCAAATATTTTAAAAGCAGACAAAAACAAGGTATTTAAACTATTTGGAGATGATTATGACACTAAAGACGGCACATGTGTAAGGGACTATATTGATGTAGCTGATTTGGCCCGTGCCCATACAATGGCATATAAATATTTACTTGAAAATGAAAGTACGATAATAAATCTTGGCACAGGCGAAGGACAGAGTGTAAAAGAAATTTTTGCAGCAGTTGAAAAATACCTTGAAACCAATGTGCCCCTTAAGATTTGTCAAAGACGCGCTGGAGATCCTGCAAAGCTTATTGCAAAAACAACAAAGGCGGCTGATGTTTTAGGCTGGAGCTCCCGTGTGCCGCTTGAACTTTCTATTAAAAATGCTGCCGAATGGGAAAAAGTGCTAAAGACTGTTAAGAACAGTCCTGTTGTTTCTAAAACACATAAGGGGGTAGGGGAATGAAGGGAATAATTCTCGCAGGGGGTGCTGGTACAAGATTATATCCAGCGAGCCTTCCTATTTCAAAGATACTGCTTCCTGTTTATGATAAGCCTATGGTTTATTACCCAGTCACAACACTTATGCTGGCTGGAATTAAGGATATTTTGATAATTTCAAATCCGAATGATTTAGGGAATTTTCAGAAGGTTTTGGGCGATGGTTCAAATCTTGGTATAAAATTCAGCTATGCTGTTCAGACTGAAACCAGAGGCATTGCAGACAGTTTTTTAATTGCAGAAGACTTCATTGGAGACTCTCCTGTGGCACTTATATTGGGAGATAATATTTTCCATGGGTTTGGTTTTTCATCTATGTTGAAAACTGCGGGACAAAAAACACATGGAGCTACGGTGTTTGGTTATCAGGTTAATGATCCGCAAAGGTTTGGGGTAGTTGAATTTGACGAAAACAATAAGGCAGTATCAATTGAAGAAAAACCTGTAGTTCCAAAATCAAACTATGCTGTAACAGGATTGTATTTTTATGACAACAATGTGGTTAACTATGCAAAATCTTTAAAACCTTCTCTGCGTGGTGAGCTTGAAATTACAGATTTGAATAACATTTATCTAATGCATAAGACCTTGGATGTAGAAATATTAGGAAGAGGTTTTGCATGGCTTGACACTGGAACGTTTGAAAGCCTTTTGCAGGCAAGTAATTTTGTGCAGTCTATGGAAATTAATACTGGCATGAAAATAGCATGCATTGAAGAGGTTGCCTATAGAATGGGCTATATAGATGCTATCCAGCTTAAAGCACTTAGCTTAAAATATAAAAACAATGGATATGGTGAATACATTAAAAAAATAGTAGAACAGACAGAAACAATTTATGTTTAAGTAAATATTTCGAAAAAAATTGCACGCGTGTTTAGATTTTAAAGAATGGTATAAATTTTGTTGCTTGCCAGAAAGTGATATTTTACAAAAAATAGGCTTGTTTTAATGCTAGCAAGTATAAGCAAGAAACTATTTGAAAAAGTGCAAGATAAAATTGAGACCAATAAACAGAGAAAATCACGCAAGAAAAATCTTGATGATGTTGCATTCCTGTTATCAGGCAAAGCCTATGATGGAAATTGCGGCGGGGCTCTGACGGGTGATTCAGGAACCAGTAAAAACGGTGAAACTTATTACTATTACACCTGCACAAATAAAAAGCGCAAAAAACCCGTAGTGCTTTCTGATGAAAGCTCAACGCATTCATCAGGCCAGCACCGGCTTGCACAATGCAAGGCAAAATCTGTTTACAAAGAATGGCTTGAAGATATCATTGTGGGTGTTACAAGAAAAATTATTTTTGATGAAAAGCTTGTTGAATCCATAGGTCAGTGGATAGTTCAGCTGCAGGAAAAGAATGTTGATAATACCATGCTCAAAGTTGCAGAGAAAGAATTGCAAAATACAAAGGCTGGGATTAAAAATATAATGAATGCCATTGAAAAAGGCATAGTAACAGATACTACAAAAGACCGGCTTCTTGAATTAGAAGCAAGACAAGCCCAATTGGAAAGTGAAATTAGACTTGAAACTTACAGAATAAAAGCGCCAAAGGTAACAAAGGAGCAGGTTATATACTGGCTTGAACAGTTTAAAGATGGTGACCCCAAAACAGAAATTTATAAAAAACAAATTATTGATGCATTTATCAACACAATAATTCTATATGATGATATTGTGACAATAGCCTATAACTATGCAAAAGATGATATTGTAGACATTCCCCTAGACAATTTAAAAGACTCACCCGATAGTGTTCGAATGAGTCTCATAAATTGGAGGATAGGAGGCTCGAACTCCTGACCCCCTGCGTGCAAAGCAGGTGCTCTACCAACTGAGCTAATCCCCCGTATTTGGGTTAAATTTGTCGCGGTTGCCAGTATTAAATAATAAAACTAGCATTAATGGTGTAGACAAATTTTATATTTAATTATCAATTGCTCAATGATGAAATACTGAGGTATTTTATCATATTTATAAAGCTTTTAGCTTTATAGGGATTGAGCCAAGCCCTTGCGTTTATTGGTTTATTTTCAAACAAACAATTTTAAACGCTTACAGTAATAAATACTATCAGATACAAAAAAAATAATCAATATGTTTTTTAAAAAAAATTAATATTTAGTAATTTTAATTTTTAGAATTGGAACCATGTAAAATTTAGCCAAATATGATATTGTGTCCTGATGCACCACTTGCAATTGAAATCATAAGTATTTGGCTAGTGTATTCAAAAAGTTTTTCGGGTTTTTATTATAATCTTGCATTCAAAATATTAGACTAAATGCTAATGTAAGAACTAGCTCGGTTGGTTATTATAATAATGTCAAGAACAAGACAGGCAAGAACTGTCTTTTATGGATAAAACCGGGTAAATAGCTTTGGAAAGGAATGAAAAATGCATGATGAAAATTTAATGGACAAGGTAAAGGATGGTTTTGAAAAAACCGGTGAAATGATGAAGGAAGGCTTGGAAAAAGCAAAAGATTTTGCAGTGGATGCAAAAGAAAATGTGAAAGAAAAACTAAAAGAAGGCTGGGACAAGCTTTCTGATATGAAGGATGATGCAGTTGATGCAATTGAAACACCTGGTGAAAGTTTGAATGAACAGCTGTGTGAAAGCCTTGAGGGTACAGATGATGACAATAAAATGCATATTCAGGAAGAATTTTGTCAAGCAGAATATGATGTGCCCGAAGATGAGCTTGAGCCAGATGAAATGATTGTAAAAGAAACATATGAAGAATATAAACTTATGCCAAATGATGAAGAAAATGCTGCATAAGATGCACTGCAAAGGTTAAGACGATATTTTAGCAGTCATCTTTAAACTCCTTTTAGACGATAGGGTTTTGCGAAAAATTTAAGCAAAACCCTGTTTTTTAGAATTTTAATATACAAATAGACCGATGATATTGGCATTTTACTGTCTTGTTCAATATATTCAATCTGCATTTTAAGTATTGAACTTCCCCTCTTTTTTGTTTAAAAATTTATAATGTTGCCAAATGTGCACAGAAATATAAATATGCAAAGTCTGAATGCTAAGAAGGACACCATTGCATTAGGCACTTTTTGCAATTTTTACAAGATTGTGATATTCTAAATTATATAAATGCTGAAGATATGAAATGCTGAATTAAACAAATGAAAAAAATGTCTAACAGGGAAAGGTTTTATCCCTTAAAAAAACTTGCACAAATGTGGCTGAATGATTTTGTGCAAAACAAAAAAACCTATTTTGAAACACTCATTCCAATGATAGTATCAAAGGATTTTTCAAAATTTACAGAGGAAGAGAATAAAATACTCCTTGAAATAGATAAAAATTTTTCCAGGCGTGAATGGAAAAACTTTAAGGCCTTGTTTTCAGGTACTACAAACCGACTTATAAGAGAAAATCATAACCATAAAATATTAGAACTTGGGCGAAGATATATTAAAGAAGATAATTTTGTACATTTTGAAAAACTAAGGTGCGAGAGCATTTCAAATAAAAATATATTAAAAAACCTTGATGAAGCCTATAAATTAGCCCTTGAATCATATATAAATAACCTAAAGAAAACCTTAATTCAAATAAGTGTCAAAGATGTTAAGTCTGCCACATCTTATTTTTATAAAGCAGCCAAAAAGCTTCCAGATGGCGAAAAAGAAAATATCGGCCTGTTTTTAGAGGATATTGAGGATTTGTCCGATATTTTAGAGCAATATAATTTTAGAGAGGCAGACAAATTATTTCAGATAAAGAGAGTAATATCCAAAAATGAATATGAAAATCTGAAAAAAGAATATATTCTGAAATATTTTAGCGGCCGAAATATTGATAATCAAAAGGCTCTTGCTATATCATCCGTTCATACAAATGTTCTTTTAAAGGCGCGCGCAGGCTCTGGCAAAACAAGCACTCTTTGCCTTAAGACCATATTGCTTGCTGAGAAATATAATATAAACCTTGATGAAATTTTGATTTTGGCATTCAACAAAGAGGCAAGACTCAAGATAAAGAAAGATTTGTGTGAAAAATACGGACTCAATAATTGCAATGGCGGCAGAAAGGAAGGTTTCGATGGTGCAAAAACTTTTCACAGCTTTGCAAAAAGCATTTGCGGCAACATAAAATTGGTTGATGATAAAAAACGGTTCTTATATATACATGAGGCAATAACAAGGGTTTTAGAAAGTGCTGAATACAAAGAAATTTTTTATAATTTTTATAAGACTTCACTAAATGTTCCAACAAAACATGATTGTAAAATTTCAAACGATAGTGATGTGACATTTATAAAAAGCCTGTCTCAGATGACACTGAGGGGCGAACTAGTAAAATCATCAGGCGAAAAATATATTGCAGATTTTCTTTTTGAGAATGGTATAGAATATGAGTACGAAAAGACAATCATATTTACAAAGGAGGAAAAGGAAGCATTAAATATTGATGATGATTGGAATATTTACAGGCCTGATTTTTACATTAAATATCATGACAAAGAATTTTATCTTGAGCACTGGGGTGTAGATGAAAAAGCGCTGGATTCCGATTATTTTGGCAGAAAGAATGTAATTAATGATGTATCAAAATATGTAAGAAATATTCACACGAAAAGAAAATATTTTAAAAAGAAAAATATTCCCTTAATTGAAACCTGGGCAAAACACTCGCAAATCAGGGAAAATTTTGAAATTACTCTTTATGATACACTTAAAAAATTTGGCATCACAGCAGAAAAACAACCATATGACATACTTTTTGAGAAGGTAAAAGATTTAAACATCAAAAGTTTTTATAAAACAATTGACGGTTTTATTTCAACAATAAAAAAATCAAAACTTGATAATTTTTTTATAGAAAGAAAATGCAATGACAAATCCCTCTCAAAAAGAACAAGGATATTCCTTGAGTTGGGGTATGAAATTTATCTTGAATATCAAAAACTTTTACAGAGGGAAAACCTTTATGATTTTGATGATTTAATTGCAAACGCGGTGCAAAAAATTATGGAAACCAAAGGAGAGTGCGGCTTTAAGGTTTCTAATGGCAAAACAATAAAAGTAAAAGATATTAAATACCTTCTAATTGATGAATACCAGGATTTTTCAAAGCTTTTCTTTGATTTGGTTTCTGCTATAAAATGCTTTAACCCCAAGCTTAAAATCTTTGCTACAGGCGATGATTGGCAGGCAATAAATGGCTTTGCAGGCTCTGATTTATACTATTTTAAAAACTTTAAAAATCTTTTTATGAATTCCGAAATCTATACACTTACAAATAATTACCGCTCAAACACAAAAATTATAAATGTCTCAAATACTTTAATGGGGCCAAATGACGCCTTATCATGTCCTGTTAAGAATGAGGCGGGAGAGGTTTGCAAGATGAGGGTTGATAAAACCTATATAAAGAAGGATAATTCGGCTGATTATATTTATGCATTTAAGAATGACCCCGGAAGGATTAAGGCAAAATACTTAAAAACCGTCCACAGGCTTATAAGACTTCATCCCGACAAAAATATTCTTATATTATCAAGACTGAATAAAATTGCAGGTTCAAATCTTGAATTTGACTTTGCCTATAAATTACTCAAAATGAAAACTGTAAACAAAAATAAGGTCAAGGTTATGACTATTCATAAATCAAAAGGGCTTGAGGCTGATATTGTTATAATTTTAAGAGCTATTAATGGTGTCATTCCTTTTATTCATCCTGATTATGAGATTATGGCTGCATTAAATAAAACCTTTGATGAAATATTGGATGAAGAAAAAAGGCTTTTTTATGTTGCAATGACGCGTGCCAAAGAAAAAGTCTATGTTTTATCTGAAACCCATATGGAGAGCGTTTATCTAAAAGATTTAATCTTAAAAGAAATAAATTTTAAAAGTTTGAATTTTACAGAGATAAATCTCAAACAAGCTAACAAATAAGGTAGAATGGCTTGCTATTCTACCTTCACACAAGCTTTCAATAATTTTAACAGGCCAAAATACAATCCCGGCCTTATAAACTGATAACCAACTTTTCTGGGATGCTTAAACCCCTACTCCTATTGCCTTTACGATTTTATACAATACGCGCTTTCTCTCGACATCAAGTTCCTTAAGAGCACTGAAAATGGCCTCATCGAGGTATTTGTTATTCCTAAGATAATCAATTTCGAAAATTTCATTGGGTGTAACCGAAAATTGCTGCTGAATATTAATTATAGTCTGTGTTGATGGCAGACTTTTGCCATTTTCAATATTTGAAAGGCTCGAGGGCTCTATTCCTATTTTTTCTGAAAAAATGTCCTGTGTAAGCCCCCTGCTTTTCCTTATCCTTCTTATGTTTTCGCCAAGCAGCTTTTTTAGTTCTTTTTCATCCATTGTCTAATACCCGTTAGTCTAATAATTTGTTCAAAATGTTGTCCTATATAACAGCATATACAATTACCCGTTTGGGTGACATAATGTAAACATTAATTTTTATGTTGATTTTTGATGTAAACATTATTATAATATATTGTGTAGAAGAAATTTTTTTCTAAAAGTTGTTCTAAAGATTAAAGATCCGTTATTACTTAAAAATAAGTGAGAAATTGTTTATGCAAAAAATTAAAGTTGTTCATCCTCCCGAATCGGGAGAAAATAGGCTCACCCGTGCCTTTTTAAGGTTATTTTATCCTGCATTTTTCAACAGCCAGAGCCACAATAATAGTAAATCTATTAAATTTCAAAAACACCCTGCCTTCTCCCTCGTTGAAATGAAAAGCGTGAGCCGTGTGTTCTGGGTGACGGCGGTAAAGAGCTGGAGGAATGGAACCATACGATGGCTACAAGGCCCTAGCTGTTTGGCGATGCTTTGGCAGAGCCTTACAGATAATATCATCCCTTTAAGGGATAGTATGGAGGACCAATCAATATTATTGAGACCCGACACCCACAGGAGTCTTTTAAGGAAACCTGCTTTTTCATTAGTTGAAATGCTCATGGCACTTCTTGTTGCTTCTCTATTACT
>CATJOM010000018.1 GCA_949741915.1 uncultured Candidatus Melainabacteria bacterium
AGGTATAAAATTTTAATTGTACAGTAGTGATCCAAATCCTTGGATTGCTTTTTGGGTAGTGTTGGAATAGTTTTTGGGATTGGGCATTTAATAAAAATTTAATAAAAATTAAAAAATGCTTGTAATAAAAAAAAATTGTGTTAAACTAAATAAAGTAGTGTGAGTGCTTCGTTTTTGAGGCACTTTTTCTTTTATACTGCATTTTTAGGATTAGCGATTGTCTTTTTATTACACCTTTTTTCCTGTAAATTCCAAGAATATTTTAAATATTCAAAGCATACCGTTAAGAAAACGCTGTTTTCTTGCTGCTTTACAGGTTTTGCCGCCGTTGGCTTTCCGTCCTTTCGCTCTATACTGTATTTTCAGGATTAGTGATTGTGCAAATGCTTAGTATTGGCGGATTTGCTTACTGTATTCAACATTGGCGGCCTGCGTGTGCTTCCTGTGCGACTGAAATGCAGTAAGCCCTGCTAAACTTTACCCGTTGAATCCCCAAACGCGCCCTTCTGCACATTTTGCCCGATGACCCGGTTTGCAGCGATTAATTGTGTTGGTTAATCGTGCTTTTGCGGGAATTTTCGCTCAAAATATCCGCTTGCCTGCTAATGGAGCCATTGTTTTCCTGCCTTAGCTTGCTAATATAGCATTCCTGCCTTCGCTCTGCTGGAGTTGTTTTAAAGAAGTTTCTGCATAAAATGCAAAAATTCTAGAAAATAATTGCAAGAATATAGCCTTAAACGCATGCCTAGCTTGGCTTTTGCGCCTTTGATACGGTATAATCTCTTCTTGGATGACTTTTATAGGACACTAGTGCGCCTTTTGTACAGCATTAGCGTAGCATTAGCGTAGCATTAGCGTGACTTTTGCAACAACCCTAAAATTAGCTCTGTTATTGCTCAAATCCCTTTCCAAAAAGGATTTACAGGTATAAAATTTTAATTGTACAGTAGTGATCCAAATCCTTGGATTGCTTTTTGGGTAGTGTTGGAATAGTTTTTGGGATTGGCGCCAGTCGGCTTTATTGCAATGTAGTCTTGATGAAATGTAAAATTTGACTGACATAGTGATTAAACGCTCTTTAAATCTCAAAAACCTAAAAGCCGCAATCCGCTTTGTTTTACGGGTATATTGCAAACCCCCTTATGTTGCCCTTGTTGCATATATTAGCTGTAACTTGAGCGGGGCCCGCAAAATGCCTGGATTTTTGTGCCTAAAACCAACAACCAACATTCAAATTAACCAGATAAATTGGATTAACATGCCCTTAAAATGCCCTGTGCCACGGTGTGGTGGCCTCCTTGCAGTGCTCTGGGCTGAACCGCATGTTATTGTTGGGCCAAAACTATTCTATGTCGCTTTAGGCGTCTTCTAAATCTTAATTCTCCTCCTGTTTCCTTTGATACCTTGTACATTGCATCATAATTACATCGTGCAAAAATTATGTATCAAAACATTTACATTATATTCATGGGATAGTAATCCATGCTAAAATATTTGTCAAGCGTCTTTGATTTTCCGGTATTCACTTCTGGAATTTCCTAGAACTTTTAGTAAACTTCTACAAGATACGGGAATTTTGAAAATGGATGAATTAAAATTAACTATACAGGAAGCTCAAGAACTGCTTCTATTGAGTCAATCTTCTGTTTATTCTTGGATTGACAAGGGCAAACTTCGTTCGATTGAGACTCCTGGCGGAAAGCTTATTGTAATTTCCAGAAAAGAGGCGGAAGAAATCAAAAATTTTAACCTGAAATCTCGCAGAAACAAGGCTGCCAAGCAATTTCAGCAAAAAAATTCTGATGACTCGACTATTTTGGAAATTTCTGCAACAAATGCGGAAATTCTAGAAAATGATACTGGAAATGATTCTTCAAATGCCTCTTCGGACCTTACTTTACAGCTTATTTCTCGCATAGAAGAATTGGCAATGGATGCTGGCCGATTTAAGCAGCTGGAAATTCTTAGAAACGAAGAGAAAGAAAATGTAAAATTCTGGCAAGAAAAATACTATGAACTTAGTGCTGATTTAAAAAAGAAAGATGCTGAAATACTTGAACTTAGGGCTCAAATAGCTTCTCTTAGCCAAAAAGCTGGCAAATCCATATTTGACATCTTTAAAAATCGCTAATCAGCAAACTTTCTTTAAAACCCTTGCCTCATCTACAGAATACAGATTAGCTATTCTTCAAAAAATAATTATAAATCTTATCAATTTTCTCTTTAATTTCGGATATCTGCTCCTTTAAATCTATGACGCTATCTCTTACTGCAAAGCGGCTTTCCACCTCCGCGATGATTTCTCTGTGTTTTTTTTCCAAGATTTCGGGTGTAACAAAAATTCTAAACTGCATAACACAGAGCAAAACCAGCATGATTACTGGTGAATATTCCACAAATAATTCCATATTTTCCACTACATTCCATTCCTTTCCACTTTAATTATGAAGTTTTATTAACTTTTACGAAGATTAATGAATCATCGTCCCCCTAAATAATCGGGAAATAGTACTCTACAAGGTAACTTGCGGCATCAAAGGGGTGTCCCAAAAATTTAAATTCCGGATTCTGTAAAATTTTCTGATAAACCGGCAAATCCAGTACTGACGAGCCTTCTCTGTACTTCAAATTATCAATATTATAAAGCAATTTTTCGCACTTAGGGTCGATAAACAGTCTCTGCATGCCATTTTCGTTTTTTACAAGACAATTAAAAGCGCTAATTCGGTTCTTAATAGGAGGGTTAAACCGCCTTATTTCAATGTCTACAGCCCTATAGCCATAATTTGAAAGACACCGCCTCATAAGTACATAATTCGTGTATTCGCTTGTGCAAGAACGATTATCGCCCGATGCATCGCCGTTAATTATGATTCTGCCTAAATGTCTGGGGTATCTGCGTATAAATTCCCCGCAAGTCTGCACTGTGGTTGCGTTTTCAAGTACAATTTCGTCGAAAAAATAGGCCCTTTCTGAATCTTTAAAGGCTAAAATCCAGCACATAGGGTCTACATTGAAATCACAGCATATATGAAGCGGTAAACCCTTGTTATACAAGATTTTTCGTACATTTCTATCATCAAAATTTTTTACCACAAGATTATTGGAAAAATCCCCAAAATGCCCTAAAACATTGACTTTATAGTAATTTTCGTCATAGAGATTTTTCATATTTTCAAGATAGGTTTTCGGTAAAAAAATATTTTCAGTCGAAGGCGCCTGAATAAGCCTGAAATTAGGCAATTTGGACTCTACAAAAGTCTTATATATCCATCCTCTGTGGTTTTCCGGATTCGTATGCCCGAAAACCCTGTATTTAAAGGCTTTCCAGCTTGGCTGGATTTGTTGGCGCATGCGCCCAAGAATCATTTTGAACGTATCGTAAGGTATATCGCTCATTTCCTCCACCTCGACAAAGCCCAAATTCAGTGATTTCAGCTTATTCGGTTCATCAAAATGCCGAAACAACACCACAGAGCCATTTTTGAATTCAATTTTTTGTTCGCTCCTGTGAAAAAAATAATCCTTTCCAAGCACCATTCCAAAATTTTCCAGATGCTCAAAATAGGCACAAAGCGTTGTGTCTCGTACCAGAGAGTATGTCTGTGCGCCCACAAGGCCTACTATTCCTGGAAATTTTAAACACAGGAGCACCCCAAGTAAAGACCCTGCCCATGTTTTACCTGAGCCAAAACCGCCTTGATAAACGCACACGTCCATTTCCAGCTCATGCGGCACCTCTAAAAATTTTTTTTGGCTTTTTAATAAGGTGTAATCCATTGTCTAGCCCTCACTTTCAGCTTTCTGCACGCTTGAAATGCTATCACTGAGATACAATTGGACGTTTTCTATGCCAAGTTCCCCCAATGCAAGCTTAAAACACTCTTCCCAGTTGATTTTTCCTGCTAATGGTTCGACGTTTGCGAACTGTCCCAAGAGTTTTACGAGCTCTCGTTGTCTGTTTTTCCGCTCCATAGAGGCTTTTCGGTCACTATAACGATAAATATAATCCCCAAAACGCACGTCATCTGTGATGTTTAACATCTTTAATTCGCCAGAAACCCGACACAGCAGGCTTTCAGTCCCAAACTTAAAGTTTGCTATTATATCAGCCGTCTTTTGTACAATAGGCACAATGATTTTGCGGTTTATCGCGTCTAAAAACATATTAAGACGGGCACTCTGGCCGTTTGCTGTTAGGCTAATTTCAGTCGCTGTGTGGTTTTGCACGTCCAGCCCTCCGGCCATGGTCTTGAAAATGCCTGTTGTGCTTTCGATTGAGGACTTAAAATACCTGATAAAGTCGAAACCGCAAAGGGCTTGGCCGAAATTCAATGGTGTCGGCATTTGCGGCAACAAAGACGAGTCGTATTCTATGATTTTGCCGGGTTTTACGTTTTGTTCTCCCCTGAAAGCTCCTTTGGGCGCTAAATATGGCGGATTTACAATCAGTGAATATGCCTTAAGCTGGCTGTTTAAGATGTTATTGGCCGCTCTGTTAAGGTCAATCGCCGCTAATAACGGGCTTATACCCCTCCCTGTAAATGGATTTTTGATAAGATTTGCATATAAAAAGGGGCAATTCAAGTATGGATTGTCCTCCATTCTAATTACAAAGCGCTTTTCGGCGATTACAATCAGTTGATTCTTAATAATAGCGCCGTTTTCGTCTTTTATATCTCCCCAAAATTCCAGTATTTCGACTTTTTCGGGCGTATCTTCCCCGAAACCCCTGTGCGATGCGGCACTAGCCCTTAACTCCTCCACAGTATCCGGTGTTAAAAGGGAGTTGTTTTTATCCTCTAAAACCTCGCTAATAGGGCGTATAGACCTAAAAATTTTGACAGCATTTTCAAAATCATCTCCTGTATCGAATACAAAATCAGATGGGGCAATGGTTTTCAGGGTTGGGCCGTCGTAAATCAGCTTGTCTGCTGGCATAAAGCAGATTTCACCATCCTTTGAATATGCCTTACGAACCTTCCTATAAACCTTTTTCCAGCCAATAAACACAATGCTTTCGCCGCATTCTACCAGGTCATTTACGATGTTTTCAAGCTTGTCTGCCATCTTCATGTTTTCAAGCGCCGAAACCAGCATGGTTTTTTGCTTTTGGGCGTTTTCAGAAAATTGTAAATCCTTTGGAAATACGTCAAACAGGCCTTCCGGGTGGGATGAAAGGCTTTCTAATATGTGCGCCTTAAGGGTTTGCGCCTGTTCATAAATATCCGGCAGCCTGCAATCATTGGCGCCACTGTGTGAAACCCTGTAAATATAGTCTTTTACAGTATTTATATCTCTTAGTTGGCCTGCCCTGGCATCGTTTAGGGCGTTATATAGCTTTGAAATGCGTTCTGGCAGTGCATTTATCGTTATTTCATCCATACAAAAAGTTCCTTTCTAAATCTTATCCGGGTCTAAACCCTTAATTACAGGGATTATTGGCTGTTTTTCAGTGTTTTTTCCGCTCTCATTTTCGCCCGAAAAATCCTTTTCCAGCTGCTTTGTAATGCCTTCAAGAGCCTTTAGTGCAAGTGCTGCGTTCATTGGCGCACTGTTGTCATCCAAAGATGCGGCCCAATCAAGGATTTTCAGGTAATTTAAAATGATAAAACCTTTACAAATCTCTAAATGGTCGGCTTTGCTTTCGCACAGGGCTTTTAGCTCTCTTTTTGTTTTCGGGCTTTCAAGTAAATTCTGCACAATCATTGCTGCTGTGCGCTTTGGATACCCTGCTGCAGCCATTGCCCTTTGTATATCAAGGGTTTTGATGTATTCTTCTAAAAATTTTCGCTGTTTTCGCTTATCGCTTTCTGTCACTGGTTTTCCCCCTATTTTTCCATCATAAAATGTAATAATTCTTAATATTTTGTCCACAAAACCGCAAAGTGTGCTAATATAGTTTTGTTGTTAATGCTTCGGCTAGTATGCGAATGGGGGTGGAAACCACCCCTTTTTATTGCTCCTTGGACTTACCCTCAAGCTCAAATTCTTAGGGGCGCCGAAGTTTTAATATATCCCGCAAAGTACTTTTATTGCTGTGCGGGGTTTTTGTATACTAGCCATTACTGGCCATCCTTAATTGCCTTTGGCATAAGGCCTGCGCTCTTTATTTGCCTTTAGTCCTGTTTTCACGGCATTTTTCGCTTTTGGCAGGGAAATAATATTGCTATACAAGGCTTAGCGGCATTTATTATCTTAAAAACCCTTTTGTATTTGCTTTTAAGCCTATGTATATCTCTAAAATAGGGCTGGAGCCAGGATTTTAAGGAACTCAATCCGCCTGGCTTTTATGATTATTTTTTTAATCTAAGGATTTTTTGAAAACATAACTTCTTGCGAGCCTATTTCAAAACCCTGTACAATAAAGCATTCAACCCTATTTTATTTCTAAATGCATGGTAGTGATAATCTATATTGTGTAAGGATTTTCACTCTTTTAAAAGAAAAGAGTCGGCCTAAAACCCTTACACAATCATCACTTCAGCTGCATTAGGCTGTTATTTTGGCCGCTAAAGAAGACCGTTTTGAAGTTGGTAATTAATAACGGGCTCATTCTTAATGAACTCTGCTGTGGACATTTTGGCTATTTCATCCCGCGTAAATGTTTTATCCGGCGTCTGTTTCAGGCTTGAGCCTCTTAGAGAATCAGTCATTAAGCGGCTTTTCGCGATTTCATTACTCTGATTCAAAATTTTTAGTGCATCTTCTGCACTATTTGTACCTGATTCCTTTGTCTGCCTTGAGATTGCCGCTTTTTCAAGCTCTAAAACCACTTCCTCAATCGCCCTCAAATCCTCCTCATCAAGCTCTATATCAAGGTTTTTGAGGTAATTTAAAAGGCATTCGCGTGTTTTTAAAAAGCTGCTTTGGCTTATATCAAAAGCTTTTTGAGGATTTGACACGGCTGAAACACTCTGATTACCCCCCATTTGGGGTGCTGATGCCTTACTTGCCGTCTGAAAGTTTGCTGTCATTTGATTTTTCATTGATTCTCCGGTTTTTTTATCTATAATTCCGGCTGACATTAAGGCATCAGCGTATTTTAGGTGCTCATCAAGGTTTAAAATGCAGCCCTGATGAGTATTTGAGCCAGATGAATTCTGTGTCTGCAATTGGGCGTTTCTTGCAAAGCCCGGATTTATGCCCTGAGAAAGGATTTGGGCAATCATTAAGGCCTGAATCGGGTTCAGAGGAGCATTTTGCCTGTTTGCGCCGCTATTCATTGTCATAAGCGGGTTTTGGTTATAATTACTCATATTTTTATCTCCTATACACAGCTTATGCAATGCTGGCCTTGATTACAGCCAGGGCAGATGGGTTTAAGGTAAGTGCTCCAAAGGTATACAGGCCGCGAACAAGCGAATCAAAGGAATTTTGGGCCCTTAGCGTCTCAATTTTTTTGATTTGTGATGCATAGGTTATGGCATCTTTTGTGCCGGCTAAAATAGTGTAGCTGTCTGCGTTTTTACCCACATTATTGCTTACAAAGACATCCAGGCCAGCAATTTTACCTATAGAACCATCTGTAACAGTTGTGTCGCCAACATTTGCGGTATTTGTAAATTCATTGGAGAGGAGCAAAAGTTCTTCAACATCCGGGTGAATTACAACCCAACCCTTGGTTTGAGGCCCGATTGCGCCTGAATTTTTTAGCATCTTCGCAAGTGATACAAATTTCTCGTAAACCGTTGTCCTGTCTAGTGTTACAAGCTTTGTTTCTTCGCCTGCTACATTTGTCGCAGCAGCATTTTTATATTCATTGAACAAATACCTGTCAATCGCAGATTCTACGGCGCTTTTGGCTTTTGTAACTATCGCATCCATAATTCCCACATTGGTTTGCGCCTGATCAATATCCGGCACATTAAAGCCAAAATACACACTCTGATTGAGTTTTAAGGATAATTTTGTATTGGGCGCCACTCCATAGCTTTCTATAGAGCCCGTGTACGACCCCACAGCAACCTCTTGCGGCGTTATAATGTTGATTTGGGCCCCTCCTTTGTCTGCATCGGCCTGGTAATCGCGATTTACGCACTGAAGCATTACACATGTTTTATCAAGGCCCGCATTGAGCTTTTTACTCCATATTTCTGCCTTAAAGGCACTGTAGTCTTGCGTTTGCTCTGTAGTAGTATCAGTCATAGTTTTTCCTTTCTTAACAAAAATTTACAAATGCACTTGTGGAGCCGGATTAAAAATGCTCCAGATTTCAATATTTTTTGGCTGATTGTCAACTATAGTCTCGTTTTTCAGAATTGCTTCACGCCTAAAGCCAAGCTTTGTAAGAAAATTAGGCATAAAATAATTGTCAAAGTAGCACTCTGCCTTAATTTTATATATATTAAGAGTGCAAAATACCTGATTTAAAAGCTTTTTTGCCACAGAAAGAGCAGGTTTTCCCCAAACGGCCTTATCAAAACAAATTGATGCAGAAGCAGTGTGGATGTGGTTTTTATGGGGTATGATATCGTAAAAATAGCAGAATCCTTGAACTTTAAGCGTATTTGTGTCATAAAAGAGCCAGAAATAAGGAACATGGGCGTCTATAATTTCATAAACCCTTTCTATATAAGGCTTATCGCCATTAATATATTCATCGTCAAAAAGTTTATGGCGATATTGAAGCATTAAGTTGAAAACCGCTAAAAAGCTTGTAAAATCTAGGTTTTGAAAATTTTTTTTATTAAGTGTAAAAATTAGCATATTGAAAAGTTCCAAAAAATTTTGTATAATTTAAATCGCATTTTAAAGGAGTTTACAATGGACGACAAAGAATTGATTTTGGGCCAGTACCAAACCTATAGCCAGGCTAAGGAAAAGTACATTGACAGGCACTTTCAGACCAATCGTTTTTATTTGGTTTTGAATTTTGTGCTTCTGTTTGTGGCGTATTTGTTTATTTCGCTCACGCCCTCATACATCCCTGTCCTTTTGACAACCGGGTTTGGGATGGTTATCGCGGCGCTATGGTGGTTAAACATTGATTCTTACCAATTTTGGATCAAGATTAAATATTCAAAAGTGTTAGAGTATCTGGAAACAAAATTACCTGAAAGGCCTTTCAACAAAGAATTTGAAGAGTTTAAGGAAGCTAAAAGACAAAAGAAGGCAACTGTTTTTGCGGATTTCCAAAAAGGTATGACAGCGTTAATGTTTTTGACATTTTTGCTTACTTTTGCATATTATCTGATTCAATTCTTAACCGTGCCAAAGGGCATGTAGATTGAATTTCAAGGTGTTTAACCGGGTGAATCCCGCACGGTGTACACCTTTTAGACTCAAATCTTTTAGACTCAAATGTCTGCGCTGAATATATTAAAAGTGCTTACATAAGGCTTATAAAAGGCTCGCTTTCCACGGAACGCGGGCTTTTTTGCCGTAAATTTGCAAGCGCCTGAATGTACATAGTATTCCAAAAGCCAAACTTGGGATAAGAGGGATTAGCCTTGACTTTTAGGCAGCTGCCATACACTAAAATATGCTCAGCATAGGGCATTGGGATAATTGATGTATCAGAAGCCTTGTCCAGTGAGGGTTTGAACTCTCCATCTTCGCCAAACGCATAATTTGTGGTGTAATAAATTATGCTGTAAATCTTGTCGCATCGGGGTTTTTCGAATATTATTCTATCGTTAATAACAGAGTAATAATTCCCAAAAAGCCTTCCAAACATTAAATCTTCGCCCCTTGGTGTGTATAAAACCCGCTCGCCCTTATGAAAAACGGATTTTATATTTCCCTTAAACGGCAGCTGGTATATGTTTTCGCCCTCTATAACATCTAAAATCGCTGCCCTTTCTAGGAAAGGCCATTCATAAGATGCCAAAACATCATTGTTTGTGCGGTTTATCGCCTCTAAGATTTTATTATGTTCGCTCTTATAAATAGCCTCAAAGCTTTGTACAGCGCGGTAGTTCAGCTCTAGCAAAACTTTGTTAAAAATTTCAAAATAGTTCATTTATTAAACTCCTTAAGATAATTTTCAAAAACGACAGGGCGTAAATCTCCTCCTGCAAGGGATTCTAAGTACTTTATGCAAAACTCTTCCTCGTCTGTTTCGCTTTCTGTACTTGTGTTTTGCACCCAATACTGTGCCTTAAATTCCTTTCTATCCATGTTTTTACGCTTTCATAACTCTTAAAATACTTATTATATCTGTATTTAGCGGATATTGTACCGACAAAATCCAGCTAAATAGGAATTTTAGTCTTCAAAAACTATCCCCTTAAACTCAAAACCAATAATGGCAAGGTCTTGCCCTTCTCTACTGCCCTCAAAGTGAAGCTGCACAGCCTTATTGGCCTCAAATATATCCAGCTTCAAGCTCTCCTGAATCACATCCGACCAAATTGCACCTGAAACTTCACTCTCTGCCCAGGTTGTAGCACTCATTAAGCCGGAATCATCCTCCCACACAAGCACATTGGGCAAATCAAGATGCACATTTTCAGGCACCGTAGCACTTTCAGTCACATAGTCCGTACTTATTGAGAAGTCAAAATTGTTCTCCACCGCGCCATCACAGACGATTTCAAAGTCATCTATTAACTTTGTAGTAGTAGGCTTGGAAAAATTGAAGAACGGGGTGGAAAACTTGAATTTGATTGGCTTTAAACTAAATGTATTCCCCTTATTTTCAACAAAAATTCTTCCCCCATCTTCAGGCGAAATTGTATATATTTCCCCCGAAACCGTTGCAGCAGAAGTGATTTCATATGGTATAATCCTGATAAACCAACTGTCAAGCTCCCAATCGTATATCCAAACCTCCTTTTGGCTGTGCTCGCCTTGAATTGGCGGAAATATCCAAATTTGATTCTTTAATTCCAAACTAAGGATTACTGCCTCCTCAAGCCTTGTCAAATCAAGCTTTTCAAAGAGTTTTGCAATATTTTTTGCCCGATTTGAGCTCATCACAATCTGCGCCAATTCTCCTGCATATGATAGGCTAAAAAGCCCACACTCATTGAAAAAATACTGTTTATTATTGCATGTTAAAACCGATGATGCTCCACACACGCCTTTATCTGCAAATTTAGTAATAGCAAAGGTTTTAGGGTCATTTCCGCTTAACAAAAAGACCTCATACCTTTTATAAATCGCAAGAGAGCCCGAATACTCTTTGAGCGCAAGAATATTCGCCGTACTTGAGTGAAAATTTGCGATATAACCTGCATCATGCTCGCTTGTCCAGTCGTTAAAGGTTCCCAGTGCTGAATAATACAGTGTGTTTCCAGCTGAAATCCAAAGCCTTCCTGAATATTGGCAAACTGCTGCTGGCAAAACCCCATCCAGACGCGCTAAATGCGCCTCAACAAAATTCAAAGATACAGCCTTATCTGAAGCATTTAAATTATAATAAATGCCATCAATTGCTTCTCCTGCATACTTTATGGGCAAAATTACAGCACCGTCTAAAAAATATTCAAACGAAAATTCAGAAATCTCCTGGCCAAAATCATACGCCTGTCTTAAAATTCCAAGACCCGCTTGAAAATAATAAATTCTGCCGTCTGAAAGCCCCAGAAGGAAATTTTTAGTCCCCTTAGGATAGTTTAAGAGCCCAACAGGATTCAGGCTGCTTAAAACGCTCTGTGCGCTCTCTTTCTGTGCACCAAAAACATCAAATCCGCAGGCAGAATTCATCTTATTATTTGTGCTGCCATCAATATCAGCTCTATGCTCTTCATTGCAAGGCTTACTGGCAAATTGACCTAGCAATTCTTGGCCATCTTTTGCTTTTAGACTAAAAGTATTATAATCATTGCCTTTTGAGCCTTCACAAGTTTCGCTTTGAATAAAATCTACTTTGTTTAGAGCGCCTGCGGGTAAAACAGCCTCCTTTGGCTTTTCTAATAGCTTTTCAGCCAAATTCAACACCGGTTGATTTCCTTTTTGCCTTATTACGCCCTGATTTTTATACGGCTCAATATTGTAAGCATCAGCCCAGTAAGTCTTTTGGGTATCTGCCCCAAGCTTTATCGGCGTAAATTGCGTATTCAGGCCGCCCGCCAGATTATAATAAAAATTTTTCACGACCCGGCCCCGCCCTTCACGCATTTTGAGTGTGCCGCTGGCCTGATAACATTTCTGCGCCTGTGATAGCGCCGCTTTGTGCGCTTCCTTTTTACCACTGCGATTTCAGTGCTCATATAAAGCAAAACTGCCCCGGTTCTATTATTTGTGCGGGTTTTGGTGTAAATCCGTGCAAAATGATTTTGCACTGTGCGCACAGAAATCCCCAAGGCGTCGGCAATCAATCTGTCTTTTAACCCCATTGATGCAAGCGATAAAACCTGCTCCTGTTTTACTGTAAGTTCCATTTTATTCCCCATTCCTGATTCGACCTTGAAATTCCACCCCGTGCCAAGACGGTTTGTCAAAGCGGTTTTTCAAACTTTTTCAAGCAAAGGGGCATATACTGCCCCGTTTTTAGGTAGTGTGAGTGGTTTTTAAAACGACTTTTCCTTGTGTTTTATAGCTGTTTTGCCCTGCCAATGGCTAAAATGCGCTATATTGTGCATCATTCATTCTGCAAAAATCGCATAAATCCTAGATATGCAGAAATCTTTGCCTGTATTCGGCCTTAACTTGCAATGGCTTTACTTTTATCTTTACCCTTAATCGGGCTTTCCATAGCATTGCTAAATTCCGAATAAAAGGTTTTTTGGAAATAAACCCCCGCCATAGCGCGTTTTACACTTAATGGCGCAATCTTAATTCCCACTGGCTTTACAAAGTAATTCCGACAGTTTCGAAAGCGGATGCGTAAGCCCCGCCCACATTTTGCCGTTAAAACATTGTAATGGCAATTCAATTTTTAACTATTTTTACTATACCAAAATAATTTTATTTGTACAGAGAGTAAAAATACTCAATTAAAAATGCAAAAAAATAGGCCCGGAAAGCTTTCATCTTAAGGATTTAAAGCCATTTAAATTTGACACAAAATATAAAATCTTTACAATAGTTTACAAAACTTTCCATAAAAAAATTTTGGGGAATTCCAACAAAACAAAAAGTACAAAAATTTAAAAACACTTAGTGTAAAACGTATAGTAACACCATATTAAAATCCCCATGCTGCTTGCATCTTAGCCTTTCTTACACTAATTTACTGTAATTTCTAAAAGTTTCCAATAATTTACACAATTTTAATTTTCTAAAAAGCCGCCAAATAAGCTTGTAAAGCCAATCATAGAGTTTGCAAGCGCACCTTTATAAAATTTTATACAAGATTGTCAAAGTGTGATTTTATAAAATTGTAAATGTGCAAAACGTTTCCCTAAAAGGCCATAACAGTGATTTAGCGCAAAGAATTGCCGTCTTGATGAATATGTGAATCTGGCGCAAGGGCTCTGCAGCATTCAATAGCTTCGTTATATACCTCAATATGTCTTGAAAAATCATTATTAAAATCACCCAAAAGACTTTCAGTTTGGGATTTTTCGGCATTTGTTAAGTTTTGTAAAGCGCCGGGTGTTTTATTAAACTCATTTTTTAAAATATGCTGAAACTCAACAATATTAAACTTTTCAACTAAGTATTTTGCCATTTTTGACCTTGGTAGCCAAAAATTTGGCATGGCTTTTAACCATTCTTTTGCTTGCTTTTTAGTGCATTCATACGGATTAAAAGCAGTGATACCGGCTTTTTTGTGTTCATCGAGCATTTTTCTTGTTTCATCTGCATCGGGCACCATCCTTGTTTTTTGTGGCATATCGGGCCTTTTTGCTTGCTTTTTAGCGGTCTTATTTTCAAAATCAAAAGAAAAATGGTTGTTCTTTCTTTTTTCTGTATTTTTTGTTAGTGGGACATTTTGACCTACTTCACGAAGGACATTTTGACCAGATGTACAGGACATTTTGACCAGCTCAAAAAATTTTTCCCCAAAAATGTAATGATTTACCCTCTTTGTCTCATAAGTAATCAAACCGGCATTTTTAAGCTCTTTTACTGCTCTTTGAGCTGTCTTTTCGCTTATTCCAAGCTTTTTTGCAACAGTCTGCTGTGATGGAAACATACTATCATTTTCCGGGTTAAAATGGCTGCAAAGTGCCCACAGAAAGAGTTTTGCAGATGGCGTTATATCAAGCCCGCCAAGAATTCCATTTGAATAAAGAATTTTAGTGAGCTCAAACTGTGTAATATTAAGCCTTATGACGTTTTTATGCGCCTCATAGCGCGCCCCAAAAGGGTTTTTGCCCTTAGTGCAATTATCGTTTTTATGGCCCTTGCCTTCCTTGCCCCCTTTGTCAAATTCGCCTGCAGATGCAGCGCCAGAGTGCCGGGGATTTAAATCATTGCCTGTCTTGGCTTTCTTTTGATAATCATTGCTAAAATCATTCTGTAGTGTGCTATTCGGCTGTATTGCCATATCTTTTTCTCCTTCGTAGTGTGTTAAGTAGTGCTCTCTAGTGTTTTTAGAAGATCCTTTGTGATTTAAATTGTGTTCTGTCTTGGCTTTCTTCTGTATTTGCGATTTCTTTTGATAATCATTGCTAAATTTTAATATACCTTTTGCCTCAATCTTTCTGGTTTCTTGGCTTTTTAGTTTCAAATCTTTTGTTTTCGGGCTTTTTACTCCTTTTGTTTGGTTTTTTCTGTACTACTTGCCTTTTTTAGGTCTTTTAGAAGTTTTCCGGGCTTCTAGCTTTATGGGCTTTATGCGCTTTATGGAGGGGCTTTTTAGCCTTTTGGCCTCTTATTTTTTGTGGCTTCATTTTGACTGGCGCATACCCGTGCTCTTTGCCCTCTAATGCTTGTCTAGAGCTGTTTTGCTGCTTATTGTTTTGCGCGCTTTGCACTGGTTTTTGTAGTGCTTCCTGTGTTTTGGTATTTTTGGAGCCGGCCCCTGTAAATGTAACAAATTATTACGGTTTAGACGGCCCAATGCGCAAATATCTGGCCCAAAGTATGGCGCAAGAGCAAATTCGCACGGTATAATGATTGGCGCTTTTAATTGACTTGTAAAAAGCCGGAATGGCGCACTAGCTTTACCCGTTGAATCCCCAAACGCGCCCTTCTGCACATTTTGCCCGATGACCCGGTTTGCAGCGATTAATTGTGTTG
>CATJOM010000019.1 GCA_949741915.1 uncultured Candidatus Melainabacteria bacterium
CAGCCCGTGTCCAGCCCGTGTCCAGCCCGTGTCCAGCCCGTGTCCAGCCCGTGTCCAGCCCGTGTCCAGCCCGTGGGAATTTTATAACATGCAAATCTGTAAAATTAAGTTATAGTGGGTTATTATGTCACATTAACGCTAAAAACTCGCTAACAATAATTATTTTAGATGTTTCTATTGCCTAAAACTCAATCCTGCAAAGGTTTTCTCGAGCCCTGTCTTAATCTTTGATATTTCGGCTTCAATGATTTCATCAGTGAGCGTTTTGTTTTCATCTTGCAACGTTATTCTATAAGCGACGCTTCTTTTTCCCTCGCCTATGTTTGCGCCTTCGTAAATATCGAAAATTTTAGCGCCTTTGTAAATATTTTTGTCGCTGAATTTTTTAATTGCCTTTAAAATATCGCTGTTTGAGGTTTCCTTGTTTGCAATAAAGGCTATATCCCTTGAAATTGGCGATGTTTGGGCTAATTTTTTATACCTTGTTGTGCCTGAAACATTGATTGACTTTAAAATTTCCTCTAGGTCAATCTCAAATACAAATAAATCCTGATTCAGTTTCATTTTATCAGCCAAAACCGGATGAATTTTTCCAAAGTACCCTATGTTTAGAGAATTTTTGCCCAATAGTTCAACTGTTGCAGTTTGATAAGGATGCATAAATTTAAAATCATCGGGATTTTTTAGGTGTGAATATACAACTCTTTTTTCAAGCCCTAAGGTATCAAAAAGCTTTTCAATCGCGCCTTTTAGTGTGTAAAAATCGGGCATATCCTTTTTGTTCCAAAGCTCATTGTTTATATTGCCAAAAATGCATCCAGAAATCTTCCTCTTTTCTTCAACCCCTGAGTGGTTTTCGTCTGATTCTTTCTTTATATTGAAAACTTTGCCGATTTCATACAGTCTGAAATTTTTATTTGCCATATCAAAGTTTAACTTGACAACATTTAATAAATTTGGCATTAATTGCTGCCTTAAAGTTGTAGCATCCTCGCTCTGCGGATTCATTACCCTGAGCGCCGTATCAGCCTTTAATGCTGTCATATATTCCTTGTAAAGATTTTCCCCGACAAGGGATGAGGTTACAATTTCATCAAAGCCTAAGTTCAAAAACATTTCGTTGATTGATTTTATAGTCTTTTGCTCTTCTGTAATTTCAGCGCCCTCTGAAATACTCATTAAGGTTGGCGGAATATCATCATACCCCGAAATCCTTGCCACTTCTTCAATCAGGTCAATTTCTCTTGTGACATCATTGTATCTGTAGCTTGGAACCTTGAATTTTGCGGCAATTTCATTTTTTCCTAAAAGTTCAAAACCAAGATTTTCTAATATTTCAACGCACTTATTTTGTTCAATCTCAACACCCAAAATTCTTTTGATTTCAGAGCTTCTGAGGGTAATTTCAATATCATCCCTCTTGTTTGAACCGCATTCTGTCATGCCCTCAAATTTTGCATTAGCATATTTAATTAAAAGGTTTACGGCTTGCATTAAACCTGTTTGAACAAGTTCAATATCCACTCCTCTTTCGAATCGTGCACTTGCTTCTGACCTATAGCCTATAGAGCGTGCGGATTTTCTGTTTGTGTGCGCTGGGAAAAATGCTGCTTCAAGGGCAATGTTTTTTGTATTGTCGTCAATTTCTGAGTTAAATCCGCCAAAAACACCGCCAATGCAAACTGGCTCATCTTTTTTGGCTATTACAACGGTTTCATTTGTCAAATTTCTCTCTACACTGTCAATTGTAATAAGCTTTTCGCCCTCTTTTGCATATCTGACACAAAGGTAATCATCTAGCTTATCAAAATCAAAGGCATGCAAGGGTGTGCCTAGTTCAAGCATTACATAGTTTGTAATATCAACAACGTTATTAATAGGGCGCATGCCGGCTGCCATTACCCTTCTTTGAATAAAATCAGGCGCAGGCTTAATCTTAATATCCTTTAAAAGCGCAACTGAATAGTATTTACAGGCCTCATCATCTATAATTTCAACCTTAAATTTGTCTGTTGAAACATCATTCATTGCACTAAGGGGTGAAAATTTAAGTTTTTTATTAAAAAGGGCTGAAAGCTCTCTTGCTACACCTATTACAGACATTTCATCGCCTCGGTTTGCAGTTGGTGCAAGGTGGAAAATTATTTCATCATTTAGATTTAAAACCTTCTCAAGCCTTTCGCCAAGCTTAATTTCACCTAATTGCAAATCAGGATTATTCAAAATTAGGATACCATCCTCTTTTTGCATAGCTTCAAGGCCAAGTTCATCCTGAGAACAAAGCATACCTTGAGATTCCACCCCTCTAATAACAGCAGGAGTTAATTCAAAAAGCTCTCCTGTCTTTCTTGAAAATACTTTTGAACCTACGCTTGCATAAGGGATAATCTGCCCTTCTTTAATATTTTGGGCTCCGCAAACAACTGTTTTTATACTATCTCCAATATCAACCCCTACAAGGTGCAGCTTGTCTGCATTTGGATGATTGTCAATTTTCATTATCTTTGCGGTTATTATGTTTGTAAAATTAGCTTTTTTGTGTTCAATCTCTTCAACTTCTAATCCGCTCATAGTAAGCTTATGAGCTATTAATTCAGGCTCAATGCCATCTAAATCTACATATTCATTTAACCACTCTAGTGAAACCTGCATATTTTAATCCTTTTTAATTGTATTTTTAATGCCTCTAAAACTCCCTCTAGCTGATTTTAAACCTTTTAGAGTTTTTAAAACGCCTTATATCTTCATACTTAATTTTATTACAAAAAGGATTTTGAGCAAACTTGTGGTATTATTAAGTTTGTAAGCGTTTATAGATTTAAACCAGGTTGAATATGATAAAAATTGACCGTCTTGAAAATTCATACAATACGCTTTTAAGGTGCTATAAAGATTTTGAGGCAAATAAAGACTCTCCTTTGGTTGAATACATTGAAGATTCTTGTGTTAAGCGGTTTGAATATACACTTGAAACCGCCTGGAAGCTTATGAAAAAAATCCTAATCAAGAAATACGGCAAGGATGAAAAAGAACTTACAATTAATAATATTTTCAGGCTGATGGAGGGGTTTGGCTATTCTAAAGACTGGCTTTGTTGGAAAGATTACTATCAAAAAAGAAACAATACAGCCCATGAATATAATTTAGAAAAATCAAGGGCTCTGATAGTCATTATTCCTAACTTTTTATCTGATGTTGAATTTTTTATTAATGTATTTAAGGAAAAACAAGATGAGGATTAAGGGGCTGAATGCCTTTGAGGAGGAGGTTATAAAGGATATCCTGAAACCCTTTTTGGCTGTGTATGACTTTTATTATTATGGCTCAAGGGTAAAGGGAGATTTTCGTTCCCTGTCTGATTTAGATATCCTATCAAAGGGTAAAACCCCGATGCTTCCTGATGATTGCGACACATTAAAAGAATTGTTTGATGCATCAAATCTGCCGTTTATTGTAAATATTGTTGATTTTCACCTTATTTCCAATACTTTTTATAACGACATCAAGAAAGATTTAGTTAGTGTTTTTTAGGTGTAATGCAGGTTTCACTGGTTTATAAAATACTCTAGAAAAGGGCATTAAGCCTGTTTTTGAAATTTTTTGTCATAAGAAGCCTGATTGCTTCTTGTATTGCTTCGCGGACTGAATTATGCAGGCCTAATGCTGCCTATTGTTTGCATATTTTTCAAGCACAGGGGGTGATATGTTCATAATATGCTCCAAATTTAGCTTAATATGCATTAATTGTCACAAAGAATGTTATAATTTTTGATTCCGCATCGTAAAATCTTAATGAAGAATTCCTGTCTGCAGGGCAGACACCCTATACAACAATTTCCCTTTCTTCTCTGTATGTAACATACCCTAAATGCGTATCAGGCGGGCGTTTTAAGAATTTTCTTTTTGTATAGATAATAGATGCCTTGGCGCTTTCTTTCATTGGCGAGTTTGCCTTCGCTAGTTTGGAAGCATAAAGCAAAACATCATCAGGCACCATTTTTTTGCCGTTTTCGGTCTTTATAAATACATGCCCAGAGGGACAGTCTTTAGCGTGCAGCCAGATATCTTCGGGGTTTGAGACCTTTTTAATCAAATAGTCATTTTGCTTGTTGTTTTTCCCGATATGAATCTGAAAGCCTTGATATTCAACGGTTTCAATAGATAATTTTGGCTGCTTCTCTTTTTTAGAGCTGTTTGCACTTGTTTTGCCTGCCTGTTTTTTAAATCCGCCTGCTTTCTTTGTCTTTCCGCTCTTATGTAAATCTGCCTCGTTAAGTCTTTCGCGTGATTTTCTAAAAAAAATATCAATCTCATCTTCTATTTCATCCAAAATTCCTGGCATGTCAGCATTTTCAACAGAAAACAATATATCGTTTAGATATTCAAGATTTTTTTTTGCAGCTTCCTTTCTTTTTTCGCTGATTTCTTTTGCAGTCTTTCCCTTGGAATACAAAGAAAAATAGCGCTGAGCATTCTCTGAGGGGCTTTTTGTTTCATCAAGAATGATTTCAATCCCTTCCAAAACTGCTTTTTTGTCGCCTTTTTTAATGTTATAAATATTGGCTAAAATCAAATCCCCCTTTTGTTTGTGCAAAAGGTAGGAATTTTTTTTATCAGAATTTAGAATGATATCCTTATATCTTTTAATTTCCTTGCTTAAAACCCGTCTGAGACCTGCTTTTTTGTTCTCCATCAAATCTTTCATTACAAAGTGTGAAAAATATTTTTCAATTAGCCAGTTCATTTTAATATCTGATATATTTGCAGCCTGCTTCTCATCTTTAGCCTTAGAAGAATCCTCATATGCCTCTTTTGGCTGATGATTACAGTTGAATGACTGCAAATTCGCCGTATCAGCAATTTTCTCCATTTCGGCTTCATTGCTGCCTGCTTTATTAGAATTTATCTTGCGTGTAATATCTGTTCTGTCTTGGTTTTTATCCTTAATAATGGGCAAGAAAAGCGTTATTCCTTCTTGTTGGATGTTCTCTATCCAGAAATCCTTTACAGGGTCTGAATTTTCAAGTACCATATTTTGAAGATATGAAAATAATTCGCTTTTTTCTTTTAGTTTTTGTTTCAAAATAAAGTTCATTAAGCCGCCTGAAATATAGTAATAGCTGGCAGAAATATCCTTAACATCCAAATTATAAAAATCAGCAATTGAAGTTTTTAAAATATCCTTTTTTTCTTGTTTTGGCGGGTAAATATACTCTATTCCACCCCAAACTTCCCTAACAGAGCTTTTTTCAGGTGAAATATTATGCACAGAGCCAGCTATAATCTTATTTTTGGCGTTATAAAGTATTGCATTTGAGTGTTTTCCCATAAATTCAACACTTAAACACATAGAATTAAGCGAGCCTATTTCATCGTAAACATCAAAATAAAATTCCACAATCCTTTCATATTCAACGGTTTTTACCTCCTTTAGCTTGACACCCTCAAGATATTTTCTTAAGAGCATACAAAACATCGGCGGCTCTTTTGGGATATTAATTGCATAGTTTTCTTTATTACTAATAAAATTCAAATGCGCAAACTTTGGGTTTACATTTATGTATAATTTTTTGTTTTCGCCCAAATTCCTTACTGAAAGAAGGATTTCCCTCTTTGATGGCATCTGGATTTTTTGTACGACAGCACCGTTTAGAAAATCTTCATTTTCTTTGATTAAATATTTTAAACTTAAAGAATCTAAATTATACATAATAAAATAATTGTAATATAATCAAAAAAGATAGAAAAGCACTGATTAGAGATGGATTGTTATTTTTTTGGAACGTTTAATCCGCCCCACCTTGGGCACATAAGCCTTGCCAAGGCAGTAAAGGCTGAGTTTGGTTTTGAAAAAATAATCTTTGTGCCGGCATTCTTGCCACCGCATAAAAAAACTCTTGATTTTATTCACCGGTATAATATGTTGAAGCTCACTGTTGACAATGTTTTGGGCCAGGTGTCAGACATTGAAAGCCGCCTTGCTACACCCTCTTACTCTTTTCAAACTGTAAATGTGCTCTATGAAACGATTTTTGGTACAAAAAAAGCACGTTCTTATAATAAAATACCCTTTATTATAGGTTATGATGCATTTATCGACATTGAAAAGTGGAAAAACCCTGATATATTAAGAGAAAAGCTTGAATTCATTGTCCTGAAAAGGCACTCCTGCACAAAGGAAAAGGATGTAAAGACAGAGGATATTATGGCGCTAAAAGACAGAGGCTATACATTCAGGCTTGCAAAAAATGTTGAATATTATGATGTTTCATCAAATAATATAAGAGCTTTGGCTGCGCAAAATGGTGATATAAGCGAATTTGTCGATAAAAAGGTTGAGGAATATATTTATGAGTATAAACTTTACAGGTGATATTAATGATAGACAGGCGCTTTTAGGGTGCCTTAAAAAAAATCTTACAAAAGAAAGATATATTCATACTCTTGGTGTTGAAAAATGCGCAGAAGAGCTTGCAATAAGATATGGTCTAAACCCAAAGAAGGCGGCTCTTGCAGGTCTTTTGCATGATTGTGCCAAGTGTCTTTCAAATGATGAACTTTTGAATATCATAAAGTCAAAAATCAATGATATAAATGAAAATGAAATATTAAGCCATAAAGCATACCATGCACCTGTTGGTGAGTATTTTGCAAAGGAAAAATTTAAGGTTAAAGATTCTGATATACTGGCTTCTATCAGGTATCACACCCTTGGAAGGGTTAATATGTCGACGTTTGAGAAGATAATATTTCTGGCTGATAAGATTGAAGCCAATACAAGGGATAAAAAATACAGAGAAAAAATCCTTAAAATGCTGGATGAAAATGAGGGTGAAAAAGGCCTAAATATGGCGCTTTTTGAGTGTTTTAAAGAAACAATAAAAAGCCTTTGCAATAGAGAACTTGCCATATGCCCAGTCACCATTGATGTTTACAATTGGTTACTTGAGACAACAAAAAAATGACAAAATATTTTTTTATATTACAATTGTATTAGTTAAGAAAATATTTTTTAACTATTTGGAGAGAAATAAAATTGTCCAGCTCAAAATTGACACTATTTATATTTTTAGCCTTAATTGCAGGTATTGTTTTCGGCTGGCTTGCGCCTGATATTGCAGTTAAGATGCAGCCATTGGCTGATATGTTTCTTCGAATGGTAAAGATGATAATCGCCCCTTTAATTTTTGCCACACTTGTTGTAGGAATTGCAGGCCATGGCGATGTTAAACATCTTGGAAAAATTGGCTTTAAGACCATCCTTTATTTTGAAATCGTGACAACGGTTGCCCTTATTTTGGGGCTTGTTATGGCAAATATTTTTAAGCCTGGAGTAGGGTTTAATATAGATTTAAGCACGGTTTCAATGGCAGCAGTAGAAAAGATGCAGAATGTTCAGATTGACCATTCACTGTCGCATATGATTGTTGATATGGTGCCAACAAGCGTATTTAAATCAATGGCAGAGGGGAATTTATTGCAAATTGTTGTATTCTCTATCTTTTTTGCCCTTGCCATATGCGCAATTGGCCAAAAAGCCCGTCCTGTTCTCGATTTTCTTCAAAGCACCTGTGAAATTATGTTTAAATTCACAGAATTTGTTATGCTCTTTGCCCCAATAGGTGTTTTTGGTGCAATATCAGCCACAATCGGCCAAAATGGCATAGGAATTCTTGCAAGCTATGCAAAATTAATAGGTGTGACTTATTTTTCACTCATTCTCTTTGTAATAATAGTATTGGCAGTTGTCTGCAAAGTGATTAAAATTCCATTTACAGCCCTTATTAGGGCTCTGAAAGAGCCAGCCCTTCTTGCTTTTACAACTGCAAGCTCTGAGGCCGCTCTTCCAAAGGCTATGGATGTTATGGAAAAATTTGGCGTGCCAAAAAATATTGTAAGTTTTGTTATGCCGACAGGATACACTTTTAATTTGGATGGCTCTACGCTTTATCTTGCTCTTACAGCCTTGTTTTGCGCGCAAATTGCGGGTATTAATATACCAGTTGAACAGCAGGTTTTAATAATGCTAACGCTTATGCTTACATCAAAGGGAATTGCAGGTGTGCCAAGGGTTTCTTTGGTTGTCTTGACAGGAACTCTCTCAAGTTTTGGTTTGCCTGTTGTGGGTGTTGCAATCCTTCTTGGGATTGATCAAATACTTGATATGGGAAGAACAACCGTAAATTTAATTGGAAACTGCGTTGCAACAACTGTTGTAGCAAGGTGGGAAGATGCCTTTGATTACGAGAAAATGAATAAATATATGTTAACAAAGGCGGTTAAAAAATCGCAAAGCCCTTCAGTGATATCTGGCGAAGTTATGCAAAATACTTCTTCTTTGGAAGTTGATGCTGCTTCGGGTATTGCTCGAGTTGAAAAAGAAATTGAGCGGGTTTAATCCTTTTTGCTTTTGTATGGCAGGTTCTAATAATCCTTATGTTCTAAATATGCTTATATAGCTAATTGCAGCCTGTTTTATGTATAAAATCCTGAATCTACAAGGATTTATAAGATTATATTATCACTTATCACTCAATATGCCTGCCCTTTACGTGATAGGCAATAAATTTTTGCTTATTATATCGCATGCGCAGACGCAGAAATTGAAATAGGCAAGATTAAGAACTATTTTGTACCAGCTTAATAAGTGTTTTTCAATTTTCTACTAATATGACATAAAGCAACTGTTCTGATAGGCTTCTTTAGAGTTTAAAGCCATAAACTGCTCATTGTTTTTTTGTATATGGCACTCTATTGCAATAAAAGAAGCGAAATCAACTTTTGTGCAAAATTAGCATAATGATTTTAAGATGTATCCAGGCATCTATATTAAACTTGCTTAATAAGGAATAAAACCGTTTGAACCACGTAGCCTGCAAGAATGCTAATTAAAAGAAGCAGCCCCATAACACTTAAAGTATCTTTAATATCCTTATTTTTCTTGAATAACACCAATATCCCAAGGCCTGCACTGGCACAAAGCCCTGAAGCACAGGAAGCAAAACTTATTGCGCCCTTTAGATACATAATTGTGATTCCGACAGATATGGCGCAGTTTGGAATTATGCCAAAAAATGCCGCCAAAGCAGGCTCTATAAATTTTAACATGCCACTGTTAATCCACCAGGATGAAGCACTTATACCCTTATCTAATGCTGTAGCTGAAACAAGTACATTTATTAAGAATGTCAACAAAAATACAAAAAATGTGACACTCAAAGTGTGAATTAAAGGATGCAAAAAGAGTTCGATTTTGCCGTTTTCTTTGCCGCTCTTTGTTATATGGTGGCTGTGGCAGCCTTTTTCTATGGTTATTTCTTCCTTTAATTCTGAAGCATTATCTGGCTGTGTTTTGGCTGGTAAGATAAAATCTATCAAATATCCGCCTATAAGCCCGACTATAATTTTTATCAAAATTAACGGCCCGACAATTCTAAATCCATCTGGGTTGGCAATTAAAACCGGCACAGCTTCATCTGACGTTGCAAGGTAAACTGCAATTAGTGTACCTTTTGTAATAAACCTTTTGCAATAGAGGGTGCTTGCAATAACCGACAAGCCGCATTGTGGAATAGAAGCCAGAAGTACACCGAAGAACGGGCCAAATTTTGCACTGTTGCCCCTAAGAAACTGGGATTCTAAGATTTTATCAGAATAAAAATATTCAGCTGCCTCAATCAAATAAAAAATCAATAACAGAAACGGAATAATCTCAAGGCAATCCTTGATAGCATCTATAAAAGATAAATATAAAATGTTGTTAAAATGCATATTTTACCAAATGTTTTCTTTCATTATATTACAAGCCATCAATCCTGAGAAGCCCAAATGCGTCTAATGTAGTATAATCCTTTTTGCACAGCTCTTTGCGGGACTTTAGAATATTGCTTCTAGTATCCTTGTTAACACGCTGCCCATGCCGATTGCTATAAAGAAAGCACTAAGCCAGAGAATAACACCTTCTTTTATGCCGCGCTCCTTGAATACCATTATAAGCATTGCAATACAGGGCACGAAAAGTGTGATTACAACTGCAGATATAAAAATCTGCAAATGTGTCATATTGCTGATATTTGCCATCTCAAAAAGGCCTGCTGATGCTAAATCGCGCCTGATAAGCCCCATAATGAATACATTTGAAAATTCACTTGGAAGGTGAAGCATATTTACAACAATTGGCTCCAATGCCTTTTCAATGGTTTTCAACCAACCGTAATAGTGCATAATGCTGATAACAACCGAACTTAATACAAAAAATCCTGTTGCCTCCTTTAAAAAAGAAACCAGCCTTGAATAGCTTTTTTTGATTATATTGGCCATATTTGGCATCCTGATTGGCGGAAGGCTTATAAACAGGTCAGAAGTTTTTTCTTTTGAAACTTTGCTTAAAATGGTTCCAACAACAGTCATTGTACCAAATAGAATAAAAAGATATGAAAACCACACTTTTAGCCCGCCAATTGAAGCTAAAAGCACAACAATTATTCCCTGCTGTGCTGCACAAGGAACAGAAATTCCAAGAAGTGCAATAGTTATCATTCTTTCTTTTGAGGTTGGTAAAATCCTTGTTGTAATAGTGCCCATAGTGGTGCAGCCAAGCCCTAGAATTAAAGGTATTACAGCCCTTCCGTTTAGCCCTATTTTTTTAAGCATTTCATCGCAAAAAACAGACATTCTGGGTAAATATCCGGAATCTTCTAATATTGACATAAAGAAATAAAAAGCACCCAATAGAGGAACAAGCACCCCTAAAATTATGCTGAGAGCCATAGTGAATACACCAAATTCGCCTGCGATGATTTCATTTATAAGTCCGTTTTTTATGTGTGCTGCGCAAAATTCGCGAAGTGCAGGACAAAAATGCTCTTCAAGTCCTCCATAAATATAATCTACAACATTGCCAGATATATAGACACCAACAATTTCAAACAGCACATATAATACCAAAAGTGTTGTGATAAGCCCTGTAACCGGATTGAATAAAAAATGCTCTATGCTGTTTAAAAGTCTTTTTTTGGGCGCATTAAATCTAACAGATTTTTTAATGGCCGAATTTATGAAGTTAATTCTTTCTGCATGTAAAATTTCGCATTCTTTTGAATTGATGTGTGCACATTCAAGCTGTAAAAGTTCTTTTATGCGTTCAGTCTTTGAAGCCTCTCTATTTTCAAACATTCTGGCCGCAGTTTCCGTTATCTTTGATGAAGCCTTAAAATTTTTTTTAAAAACTGTCCCGCGCAAATAATCTATAATTTCAGCTACACCCTGTTTTTTAACTGCAATTGTTGGGAAGATTTTTATATCAAGCTCCTCTTCAAGGGTTTTAAAATCAATGTCAATGCCGCCTAAATGTGCCTCATCAATCTGATTTACAACCATTATAAGGGGTATGTTTAAGTCTATTAATTGGGCGGTTAGAAATAAATCTCTTTCAAGGCTTGTAGCACTTGCAACATTTACTACGATATCAGCCTGCTCAATAATTTCTTTTGTCACCCTCTCATCATCTGAAAAATTTCCGAGACTGTATGCTCCAGGTGTATCAATGATTTCAGCATAGTCTGTTGCAGCTTTTGTAATAGAAACGGTGGTGCCTGGGTAATTGCTAACCTCTGCATATACACCTGTAAGCGCCCCAAAAATTACAGATTTTCCAACATTAGGGTTTCCAACAAGGATGATTTTTTTTAGCTTTTCATCCCCTTTAAAAATTTTATCACTACCCTTTTTATTTAGGCTTTGTTGTCTGCTGAGACAGCATTTAGAGCAGCCTGCGCACTTTGAAATATCCATTATATCATACGGCCTTTTGATACATATATTTTTTTTGAAAACTCTTTTCCAACAGCAATAGTTTGAAATTTCTCCTTAATAACAATAGGCCCAGGTTTTGCAAGACATTTTATAATCTGTCCTTCAAAAAGGGCAAATCTTGCAAAAACAGCCTTTGGCGTGTCAGGGTCGAATCCTGTTATTTTAACTGTTTCACCGGTTTTTACTTCAAATAGAGTCCTCATTGCAATAAAATTGTAAGGCAAGCCAAACTTTTTGTCAATTAAATCTGCAATTAAAGTCGGCTATGATTAATAAAAGATACAAAAGCAAGAAGCGTATTTTTAAGTTGTTGTAATATATTTTAAATAAGGCGAATAAAACTGTCGAAATCATAGACAAAACAAGCGAAGTATAAAAAATCATCTATCTGCACTAAACAGCATTTAACCTAAAGCCTACTTTTCTTTCTTCCTTGGTTGTTCCTTTAATGGGCACAGCATAAACTCAACCTTTCTGCCTATCGCCCTTAGCTCACAATCCGCTTTTTGCTTCTGTTTTCTTTCTTTGTGTATGGCGAGTGAATCAAAGAAGTGCATCACTCTGCCAAGCAAAAGGTGACTAAATGTCATGTTTTGTGAGAGGAAAGAGGCTGGAGGGCAGGCCCGCCCCGCAGATGGCGGGATAAGGTGCCTGACTGAAACGCCATTTAAGGCGAGGAGTAAGAAAGAAAAACAGAACAATTCATGGTGTAGGAAAGCAAATTATAGATAAAATAATCTTAATTGTTTAGTCTAAAAGCTATTTGGCAAAAATTTACTAAAAGAATATATCGAGTCATCTTAATTAAACCAAAATAGGTTGCGCAAGGCATTATACAGGGTTGAAGAAAAATGAACAAATTTTTTGAGCAACGTTTTTACTTCCCATAAATCTTTAAAACCGTATTTATGTCCCTTCTTGAAATCTGTTTATTAAACTGGCTTGTATCAGGATACATAATGTCGCTTTTATTGCTGCTATGCCCAGCTATTCCTATAGCATGTCCAATTTCATGTGCAAGTGTTGCATATATATCGCTGTCTGAAAACTTGTATTTTGTGAAGTCAACCGCCCTAAGGCGGATTTCGGCTTTTGAAATATAAATCTTATCGGGCTCACTTTTATAGCTGTACAATGATGTTTTTGTACAACCAACAGCAAGGGGTGAAGAACAGAATGTATTCACATCCCCGTATGTTACTATTAAATTAGCATCTTCTCTTCTGTTTACCATTTGAAAACTGACAGTTGGGTAAAGTGCATTTTGCCACATCCCAAATGCATTTCTAAGATTTTTATTATTTTCGCTATGCTCTATCCAAACCCTAATGGGCATTCCCTGCCAACAAGCAGATTTTTTAATCTCACTAAAATAATCAGGTGGGCCATTGGTTTCAAGATTGGTTTTTTGAGATTGAATATAAATTGCAGCGTCATACAGTTCTTTTGCATATGGTGTATACGGAGAATTTTGCAGATTTTTAACAATGTAATCTGTGTGGGCAATTGCTGCCTGAAAATTTTTATTCATATATGATGAATAGGCAAGAAAATACCTTATTTCATCATTATTCTTGTCCTTTATAAGTTCCTTTTTATAGCAAGAGGCTGCAAAGTCATACTTTTTTGTATCAATATACCTTTTGCATTCAGGCGCATATTTTATTTTAATAGGTTTTTTAATATTTGAATCTTTGCTTGGCAGCTTAATTTCAATGCCAGAATCTATAATAAGTTTCCAAGTTGCAAATGCTATAAGTGCAAAAAATAACAATTTCTTTATCATTCAATCATTGTAACACTTTGCAATAATTAAAACTCAAACATTAAGTAAATTTACAATGCTGATATTGTATATCCTGGCATACTGTAGCAGTTTTATAATATAAAAACTAAAATTACCAAACAAAAAAATGCTAAGTAAACCGCAATCTAAAGAATTACGCAAGTTATCTTGTCCTTAATAAAATCCTAGTGCTGTTTAGCTGCCGTTTGTTCTCTAAACTGCGCAGCTATGATGGCAAGAAACATTAGAATGCACCCCAAAATCTCCCTTCCTGTCAGTGTTTCATTTAATATTAAATACCCTGTTAATACTGCAAAAACGCTCTCAAAGCTTAATATCAATGATGCAATGGCAGGATTTGTCTTTTTTTGGCCTATTATTTGAAGTGTATAGGCGATTCCTGATGACACAACGCCTGCAAATAAGAGTGGCCATTTGCATTCTAAAATCGCACTCCATTTGGGGTTTTCAAACATAAACATAAAAACAAGGGAAATTACGCCTGCAGCAAAAAATTGTACACAGGAAAGCCTGACACTGTCTACCTTTGGAGCGTAATAGTCAATAACAAGTATGTGTCCCGCATACAGAACGGCTGAAATCATAATAACTGCATCTCCAAAGCCGGCCCCGAGAGCACTTTTTCCGCCGCATAAAAGATACAAGCCAATTGCACCCAAGAATACACCAAACCATATGCTTTTAGGGATCCTTCTTCCTATTAAAACAGAAATAACAGGTACAATGATGATATACATAGAGCTTATAAAGCCAGCCTTTGATGCAGTTGTATAAACCATCCCGACTTGCTGGACAGCGCTTGCAAAAAATAATGCTGTACCACAGATTATCCCCGCCTTAAAGTAACAGCGTCTTTCCTGCCATTTAGTCAGGCTTCTGTTTGGACCATTCTTAATTTTAAATATGCCAATTAAAAGTAATAATGAAAATGCGCCAAGAAAAGACCTCACACAGTTAAATGTTAAGGGCTCAATATATTCCATCCCAGCCCTTTGTGCTGCAAAGCCTGCGCCCCATATAAATGCGGTAATTAATAATAGAATACTGCTAAGACTTTGTATAGCACGGTTTTTCATTTTTATAGTTCTTTCAAAAATTCTTTTAAAAATTCATATCCTTTTTTATAGCTTTGAATGTTAATTTTTTCATCGGATGAGTGCATATTAAACACATCCGCAATGCCCATTAAGACAGGCTTAAAGTTTTTGCCAATGATGTTTTTTCTGTTTGCATAAATATGTGTTTCAGCCCCGGCATGGAAAGATGAAACCTTAAGGTTGATATCCGCTTTTTTGGCTGCATTTTTTGCAATATTTATCAAAAATTCATCATTTGATTTTTCAAAAACAGGAAGATGCTCTTCTATTTTGATTTCAGCGTGCGCAAGTGCAGGAAGATTGAGTCCTTCTTCTTTTATCTCTCCGTATCTTTCGTTAAAATTGTTAATTATTTCCTTGATTTCAGAAATTAATTCTTCCTGCGCCTTATTGTCAGAGCTTCTTATTGAATAATGCGCAAAAGCGGATGTATTAATAATGTTTGACATAGAATTTTCTGCCATGAATTCAACCGCAGCTTCACCCTTAAGTCCCTTATTCACTGCCTGATACATAGAATTCTCAAGCCCGCCAGCTGCAATGGCGCCAATATTTATAGACGTTACAACATTTTTTGTATTATTATCAAACTTATAAACCCCCTGCGGAATTTTTGAAACAATTTCACTAATTAATTTTGCTGCATTCAGCCTTTTTGAATCACTAATATCAAGCCCGGAATGCCCGCCAAAAGGTGTTTTTATTGATACTGTTAATTTTAAGTATCCCGCTCCTGAAACCTCAAAATTGCCAAGTTTATCAGAATCTAAAACAAGAATATACTCTGAATTCAGCTGGTCAAATTCTACATTATGAATTCCTGACATAGAATTTTCTTCATCTCTTGTAAACACAGCCTCAATCGTGCCAAAATCCCTTTTGCCAAATATACCGCTATCAGGTTTATTAGAATTTTGCTTAATATCAAGTAGTAGCTTAATTATAGCAGCAACGCCCGCCTTATCATCCGCACCGAGTGTTCTTGTTTTATCTGTTTCAATAAAACCATCTTTTTCTATAATATTAACAGGTCTGTCATCGCCTACAACATCCATATGTGCTGATAACAATAACCCAGCCTTATCTTTATCACCTTCAATCTTTGCGTAAACATTTCCAAAATCATCCTGCCAAGCATTAATCCCTGCATTATCTAAAATTTCAATAATCTTTTCTGCAACCTTATCCTCCTTCATAGAAGGAGAAGGAATTTTTACTAACGTCTTAAAAATTTCCAGTAATTCCATATCTTTATCCTTTTCTTATAATTTTTTTATAAGCATCAAAGCTGTCGTATGCCCTTCCAGTATATATGTTTTGCCGCCAAATTGTTTACCTTCTTTATTAAAATCATTATTCTTTGTGTCTAAAACAAGGTAATACCCCATATTATCTGAAATATCAGGCAAAATTATCTCTAGCGCCTCATCCCCCTTGTTGAATGCTGCATAAATTGAAATTTTATCATCCCCTGATATAAAAGATAAGAAATTTTCACTAGTATTCAGCCAATAATTATCATCTTCATCAGGAATAAGGTTGCCATTAACGCTAAAGAAATTCATATTTTGGGCATATTTAATCGACCTTAATATAGGCATATCTTTTCTAAAATCAATCAAAGATTTTATAAACACAGATAATTCCCGCTTTTCTGTGTCCAAATTATCAAAATCAATATAGTTTGTGGGTCCGTCAATGTTGTAGCTATTGTTGTTTCCGCCTTTTGAATGCAGCACAATATCATCAATCTGTACCATAAAACACCCACCAGATAAGGTTAAAAATGTAATCTGATTCCTAATTGCTCTGTCTCTTAATATTTTATTTCCATTATATGAAGAACACAGTTCCCAATCAGAGCCTCCACAGGTTTCAATTGATTTTTTGTCGTATGAATTTAAATCCCAGAGTGTAAAGCCGTCATGGCAGGACACATAATTTACGCTCTTAAATGGATTTACAAATTTTTGCGGCGTACCCGTTATTAAATGCCTTATGCTAAGCGGGTCTAAAGAATGCGGTCTTGTTGAAAAAGCTCGTATATTATTTCTTGCTGTGTCATTCCATTCTGCAAAAAATTCCGGAAAATTCCCAAGTTTATATGCATCTGGCCCGCTACATGTCCAGGGTTCTGCTATTAAATTGACTCCATCGCCCGCTTCATCTGGGTTGTTTACCTTTATTCCTCTTTTTTGAAGTTTGTCTTTTAGGGCGCCGATAATACTCTTATCTCTGTCATATTTAACGCATACACCAGTATCTGTATCCATTAATGATGTTGCAAGGTCAAATCTGAATGCATCCACCCCCTGTCTTATCCAATATTCTAAGGAATCAACTATTATATGCCGAAATCCATCCCCTGCTGTGTTTGCATCATTATGGCAGCCTGAATTCGCAGCATAATATCCCCTTGAATCAGCCTTGTAATAAACATTATTGTCAATTAAGGCATAACAAAACAAATTCACATCATTAGGATTGTCGTTATAAATCTTAGCCTCTCCTGTGTGATTATACACAACGTCAAGACAAACTTTTATATCCCTTTTGTGAAATTCATTCACCATCTCTCTAAATTCAGATATAGCCCCGCCATCATTTTGGTTGAAGGCATATTTTTTATGGGGTGCAAAATAGCATAGGGGCATATATCCCCAGTAATTTCCTATATCTTCCTTGTCATCAAATTCATACAAAGGTAGAAACTCAACCATTGTAACCCCAAGCGCCTTTATCTTATCTGCAAACTCGCCAGCAGCTTTGTATGTGCCTTTGTCATCCTTGTTTTGAAGCATTGTAAGGCTCTTCAGATGCACTTCGCCTATAATTTCATCCTTTAGAGCTCTTTTTGAGGTTTTAATTATTTCAATATCATTATTAACTCTGAATACGGTTTTTGGCGCAACTCTTTGATTATCAGCAAAATAAGATTTTTCATTTGACCTGAAAATAAGAAGGTCATTACTAACATCTGAATGTAGATGGCTTAATTCAAGGCTATAAGGGTCATACGCAAGCTTGTTTGGGTTAAACCTGTTATTGTTGTTATCAAGCTGTGTCTTAAAACCCACTTGAGATGTTGGATGCCAGTTTTCACTGTATTTATAATTCGGCCCAAAAATCCTGTAGCCATAGTAAAAAGGCTTTATTAAATCTCTTAATTCAGGATAATCCTTAAAACTTTCTTTAGGGTTAAAAGATGTTTCAAAAACATCACCGTTTTTGTCCATTTTGATATTTAGGATTGCATCTTTATCTTTAGGGCTGTCAAATATACATAATATTGCAGCTGTGCCATTCTTTGAAAACAGCCTGAAATCAATATTTCCATTCTCCTGGTTTAAGTTTGCTCCAAACCTTGTGTGTGATGTAGTTAAAGTCATCTTCTCCCCTGAATTCGTTTGCTAAAGTTTTGTTTCATCCTCATTTGTATCCTATCAGGGCACCTCTATAAGGTTTAAAACCTCTTAAATCTGCTGTTTTGTATTGTTTTGACAATTGGTTTTAAGCAAAATTTTTTATTAAGACCTGTTATTACAAGAGTATTTTATGGGAATGACTTTTAAAGTTCCTATTAATAAAACTTGTCTCTTCAACAAGAACATTCCGCAAAATTTGCTCATCCAAGTGGATTTATTGCAACACCACTTAACAATTTAGGATAAAAATAAGTTGATTTTTGGGGCATTCTGTATCCTGCTTTTGAAACATCCTTTACATCCTGCATCCTTGGGTATGCCATAATAAAGCTTGCCTCGGCTTCGCCTTTATCAATCATATCAAATGCCTCAAATTCTTGTTTAATGTATTTTATACCAGTTTGAGACATTTGTTCATCCTTAGTATAACCTAGCTCCCTTGTAATGATTAATTCATGAAGAACTGTTAAATCAAGTTTTTTCAATTCCTCGGGCGCATCAATTGAATCAATTGCGTCGTCTTTTAATTTTAACAGGTAAAATTTATTAACATTTTTCATATAAAGCCCTGTTGAAATCCTTGTTTTATTTGATTCTTCAAGCTCTTCCAGGAATTTTTTCTTAACCTCATCCTTATCGCTGCTTGTAAAATTGTATTCAATTAAATCGTAATATTTTTTTATGCCTTCTAAAAGTACATACGGCTCAACAAATTTTGTGATAATCCTGTGGGTTGGGAAGATTATCAAATTATCATCCTCAGAGTTTGTGAAATAGCTCATCACGTACTGTGCATCTGACGCTGTGTTTATTTTTGAATAATTAAGTGCCGTTTCATATCTGTGGTGCCCGTCTGCAATTAATAATGTCTTATCACTTAAAAGGGCCTGTATTTTTTCTATATCAGAAGGTTCATCTATAATATATACAAGATTTTGCACGCCTTTATCATCAACAACATCAATAAACGGCGCATCCTTTGTATACTTTGGTGCAATCTCATTTTCAATCGTCATAGAAGCATCTGAATACACCATAAAAATCTGGCTGAAATTAGCCTTGCAGGCTGTTGTAAGCTTTAGCCTGTCCTCTTTTGGTCCGCCCATAGTGTATTCATGAGGCAATATTTTTTTGCTTGAAAATTCTTCAATCTTATTTTTGGCTATAAACCCTTTTCTTTCAACCTTTCTGCCAGCCTCTGTTGTGTATTTCTGTACAATATAAAATATTGATGGGCAAGGCAGTTTAACTAAAATATCCTCTTTCTGCCAGTTTTCAAAGCTTTCTTTTGCATCTTTATATCTATCCTCAGCCTTTGATAAAATCAGCCTTACAATGTTATAATCACTTCTGTCATACAGTTTTTGCTGCTCTTCATTTGTAATAACATCGTAAGGCGGTGCTATTACATCTTTAATATCAACTTTCTTCTGATTATAAACTAATGCATCCAAAGGCTTTACTTCTACCATTATAAGGGCTCCTCTTCTTATCTTTTATTGCCATTTTATCTAAAAATAATTAGCCTGTAAACAAATGTTAAGATTTCTAAAATTATTATCAATTTTTTGCCCCTCAAATACTTTATTAAATTGTAGAAAGAAGGTATTTGAATATGTGTGGAAGCATCCCTGAAGGGGTAATTCGAAAAGGTGTATTTGGCACAAGAAACCTTGGCAAGCATTCTGCTGTAAATACTGCCATTGGTGCACTTCAATGGAATTCTGTAGCAGATTCTGTTGCAAACTCTGCCTCAATATTTGGAGAAGGGCTTTCAGGCGCCGCATCAAATGCATTAGAATTTGTTGACAAAGGTATATTGAAAGCAACCGATGCTATAGGCTGCTCTGATGCGGCAAAGGCCCTCAGCGCAAGCGAAGGTACAAAATCAATCATAGGTGCAGTTGCAAATAAGGCTGTGAATCCGCTTTTATGTGTGGCTGCAGGTGTGCGCATATTAAATGATGATGACCAATATTCAGCATTAATCGAAGAAGGCTCTGCTATGGGGCTTATGTTTGGAACAGAAAAATTAATGAAAACTGGCACAAAAAAATTCTACGAAATAGCAGAAAAAGGCGCTTCAAATGTGCTAAAAGAAATATCCGAATCATCAGGAATCAAAAAAACCCTGACAGACACAATCAAAAAAGCTGCAAAAGGCTTTTCAAAATTAACCTCCGGCCAAAAAACATTAGCAAAAATAGGCATAGATTTATTATTTGTTGCAGGCTCAATAGGGGCCTACACTCTAGGTAAGAATATTGGCAAAAAAATAACAGGCAGAGATGAAGCTGCTCAAAGCACAGCTGAAACATAAGCCTTAATAATATCCTTTTTGACCTTAAGGTCCTCCTAATTAATTTTAATTAGTTGGACTTTTTTTTTGACAAAAATCATGCATTTATTTTGAGTAATTTTATTAAATCTGTATATAAAATTTTGTCTCACAATAAATATGACGTATAGTATATGCCCTTGTGCATTTATTTTTTTAATGATTCTTGTAAGAAGAAAGTGCCTCTAAATTTTCTGGCTAAAAATAAAACCCCTCAGGCTATTTACTGAAGGGCAGCCTAAAAATGAATTGCCATTTAGGCTAACGCTGAATTATATAATTTAGTTTTGTAAACTGAATTGTTTTAATAATTTTTGCAAAATTGATGAATGTTATAGATTTATTAAGGTCAAAATATAATATTAATTATTAGTTATTTAATACTAAAAATATAAATTAAATAGCATATATTGTCAAGTATCCACCAAAATTGTAGTTAGGTTATTGAAATGTTAGTTGAGAAATGTTGCGCTAATGTAAATAATCATTAATATGAAATATGAAATGAAAATTAAATGCGAAGCTGCCTCTAAAACACCTGATGATGCCGTATTTACTATTAAAGATATTATGGCGATTTTAGGTTTGGCATCATATGCCTCTGTGCAGAGAATTGATAATGATGGCCTTATAAAAATAAAAAGAAATTCGCAAAATTTTAGAATTTACAGCTATAATGATATCCAGCTCTTAATAAAAATTCACAAATTAATAAAAATCGGCGTACCCCTGAGAATCCTCAAAACTATGATGGAATTTGAAAAATCAAAACAAAGGGATCCAATAGTTTTTCTTGATGAATTTGCCCAATTCTATAAAAAGCGTTATTATTCTGCTAATAGAAATAAAGCAAGGAAAAACAAAGCCGATGCTGACAGACAGAGTAGTTGAAAAAAAATTTAAAGAAGCCAAAAACACGCCTGATGAGCCAATTTTTACTACAAAAGATTTGATGAAGATTTTTCATGTTCACTCTCAGGTCTCAATTGAACAATTTGATAAAACAGGCCTTATAAAAGCCTTTAAAACCCCACAAAGGCAAAGGTTTTACACATATAATCAAATTATGTATCTAAAAAAACTACAGATACTAATCAAAGCAGATTTTTCATTTTTTGCAATAAAAGCCCTCATTGAATACGAAAAATCAGAAGGAAGAAATCCAGATCTCTTTATTGATGGCTTTTCAAAATTTTATAAAAGATTTTTTTATAATTCAAACAGAAACGCTGCAAGAAAAGAAAATAAAAATAAGCGCCCTCCATTAAAAGTAGCCTCTGCTTTGATGGAGTCAACTGAAACTGCCACTTGCGTGTAATATTGTTGTTTCTTCAAAAAGTTATAACATTGTACCGCACAAATTCTATTTTGTATGTAAAATATTTAGTTTGATTGATACTTTTAAACAAATTTTTTAACAATAATGTTTTGTGTAAAAGCCCGAATGATAAGCTTTTATGGTGACGTACTAATTCAAAATGAACATTGAAAATGTAATACAGGGTAAAAGATACCTATTCTAAAAAGGTTAACCAGCCGCCAAATATTTTATTATGATCTCGGGTTGGTTCCCGACTAGAAAGAGGCCAATTATGGAAAATATCAATTTGACATTAATTTTAATTCTGTTGATTTTATACATACTAAAAAACAGCTCCAAACCTGAAGGCTAAGAGCTGTTTATGACCTCTGAGGGCATCCGGCAGTTTGTCCAAGCTGCCACCCTGTGTTTTTATTATAAAACATTTTTATTTTTTTACAAGATGGTGTCCTGGTTCATAACATATTAGACTAAGCAATATTTTTAGTCATGTTATTGTAATCCTCCATAGGTGTCAAGTAATTCAAGGCTTGATGAGGTCTTTGAAAATTATACTTATACTCAAACTTTCTTAATAACTTTCTTGCTTCTTCAATAGTGTC
>CATJOM010000020.1 GCA_949741915.1 uncultured Candidatus Melainabacteria bacterium
ACAAGTATCATCTTCCTCTCAATCAAACATCACAAACAACCCAACCAAAGGAGGCAATGGTTCTAATGGAAAGATAATACTTGAGTGGTGGGAGTGATAACACTCTGCTGCCTGATATTATGTTTTGAGTTTGTTGACACAACCTCAATCTATTTGAAGCACAAGCTATGCTAATAATTTCTAACAAATAACGTATAAACATAATTTTACGATAACAAAACAACTTTTGCAGGTGCTGTTCTCTTGTAACCTCGGCATCTGCTTTTTTTGATGTAAAATACCAAAACATAAATTTCTTTGTGTGTTTTGATTTTTTACTTTGTTTTTGGGAAAATTATTCTAGATTTTACAATTATAAAACACCAACTGGCTAAAGCTGACATAACAAGATAAGGAATAAAAAATGGATAATATATTAAAAATCGCAATTCCAAACAAGGGAAGGCTTTCAACAAAAATCTATGAACTTTTAAACGCCGCAGGACTTTCCTTTGAAAGCAAAGATGAAAGATGTCTGCAAATCAAGGCACAGGATGGCAAATGCCAGATAATTTTTGTTCGAACCCAGGATATACCAAGGTTTTTAGACGCAAAGGTTGCAGATATAGGCTTCACGGGCTTTGATGTGGTGACGGAAGAAGGTTTTGACCTTGATGTAATTAAGCGATTTGACTTTGGCTATTGCGATATGGTGGTTGCCGTGAAGGATTCCGACGCTTATTCCAAAACAGAAGATTTGCCCGAATGCATTAACGTTGCAACATCTTTTCCAAATATCGCGAAAAAATATTTTGAATCAAAGGGCAAAAAGGCCAAAATTATTGAGGTTTCAGGCGCCGTTGAAATTACCCCGAATTTAGGGCTTTCAGACGTTGTTGTCGATATAACATCAACCGGCTCCACCCTGAAATCCAACAGGCTTAAAATCATTGATAAAATTATGGATTCAAGCTGTGTTATCGTGCAGAGAAAAAATTTGGATGAAGATAAGATTAAGCAGATAAAAGCGCTTTTGCTTGCGCTTGATGCGGTTTTAGACGCAAAAGAGAAAAAATATCTTATGGTTCACGTTCCAAAAGAAAAGGTGGATGAAATAAAATCATTTCTGCCGGGGCTTTCTTCTCCTACTGTTACAACACTTTGGGGTGATGATAAAAATGTCGTTATACATGTTGTTGTGGATAAAGATAAAATTTATGATAGTATAAATAAGCTAAAAGCCCTTGGTGGACAGGGAATTTTGATTTTAACTGTTGATCAAATGGTCTGCTAATATTATATCTTTTGTTGAGCAGGGCTGAAAACCGCAAAATAGCTATTTAAAGGAAAAGATATGACCGAAATTGAAAAACTACTGCAGACTATCAAAATTCTGAGGGGCGAAAACGGCTGTAAATGGGACAGAGAGCAGACGCACACGTCCATAAGGCAGAATATGCTTGAAGAAGCGTACGAAGCCGTGGATGCCATTAATAATAATGATATGAAACACCTAAAGGAAGAACTTGGCGATGTTTTGCTGCAGGTGGTTTTGCACTCGCAAATTGCAGATGATGAAGGGTGTTTTTGTTTTGAAGATGTCGCAAAGGGCATAAACGAAAAACTCATCCACAGGCACCCGCACGTTTTTTCTGATACAAAGGTAAAAGATGTTGATGAAATTTTAGCAAACTGGGACAAGCTTAAAAAAGAGGAAAAGCCTCACAGGAAAAGCGTTTTGGATGGCATTTCAAAGGCTCAGTCTCCTTTAATGACGGCAGAAAAGCTATCCAAAAAGGCAGTTAAAGCAGGTTTTGAATGGCCGGATGAAAAAAGCCTTATTGAGTGCATTAAGTCTGAATTCAGGGAATTTATACATGCAAAAACCACAGAAGACAGGGAAATGGAGTTTGGCGACATCCTCTTTGCGCTTGTAAATATGGCGCGCTGGCATGAGCTTGACGCTGAACAGTGCTTAATTAAGGCAAATAAGAAGTTTGAAACCAGATTTAGAAAGATGGAAGAGCTTGCGCAAAAGCCTCTTAATGAACTTTCGTTTGATGAATGGGATAACCTTTGGAAACAGGCTAAAACGTTGACGGAGAACGAGTATTAGCTTGCAGCATTACATTTAAAGCTTGCTGCAGGTAGTTTTGCGCTTTATCCTGCCGGCGCCAGCTGTTTTTGTGCACAGCAATATTTTTTAAAAAATAATTCCTTAAATGAGCTCCCTGAAAAACTTTTAAGTTAAGCATTACACTTAAGCTTTTTGCCGGGTTTTACTGCCTCAGGTATATAGATAATGCTTCCTTCAAGTGCGTCAGTATTGAAATTAAGCTCTTTTAGGATGCTTTCCGCTTGTTTCTGGCCGCCACACTCAATAATTGCAGAGCCCCTCACAAGTTTGATTGAGCTTAAATCTTTAATTTTGGATTCAGGGCCGATAACTAAATCTCTGCCTATATATTGAACAGAGCCAGGACTTTTGAGCGAACTGTTTCTCAAATTAAAGCTTCCCGTTGTGCCTATTACGTTTTTCAACAGCCATTCTTCATCTACTCCTATATCACCATAGCTGTATGTTGTCCTTGGAGAACAGTATTCGCTAATAATTTTGTCTTTTTTGCTATTTTTTATATTTCTTGGAAGTATTGCTTCCCATTCACTGGCAGGCGCATTGTATATTCCTGAAAGTTTTAAAATTTCATCAGGTGACTTGCCCTTAACCATTTGTTTTGCCTCATCTATATCTGCTGGCAGTTGATAATTATATATCGTAACTTGTTTTCCATTGTTTGATGTATATGTATAAGTTTTTACCGCCTTTATTATTTTGTTTGCAGCTGATTTGGGTATTTTGTCTTTTTCTGTAAAGGACAAAGTATTTATTGCATTATGAAGTTTAATCAAAATAAAATTCTCCTGTAAAGTTGGTAATCATATAAAACAGGAGAATTTTTTATTTTGCCATTTATTTAAAATTTAACTGGAAAATGTTAAATAACTTAATAAAAAATTATGTTATTTAACAAAAAACGAAGCATCAACATTGGCACGAATTTTGATGGTTCCCTCTTCTGTTGGAACACCTCCGGCTGCTGCATCCATAGCATTTTCAGCATTTTTCAAGCTCATTCTGTATACAGGGCGCTGATAGTCATTTGTTGTGCACTGTGCATTTAGACTCCTTATGCCATCGATGCTTGTTACCATTGCGTTTGCTGCGGCGTTTGCTCTTGCCCTTGCTTGCTTAGCGGCTTTTTGTATTAATTTATTGCAGCTTTCCTCATTGGTATCAAGTGAGTAAGAAAGGTTTGAAACCACATTTGCACCATTGTTTAATGCTGTTGAAATTATTTTACCAAGCTTTGAAACATCCTTAATCGTAACCTCAACAGAGTTTCTTGCGTTATATCTTACAAAGGTTCTCACATTTCCCTTATATGAATACTCTGGTGATACATTAAATGCTGTTGTTTTAATCGTTTCGCCTTTTGATGTGTCTAATAATTTTTTAACAGCTTCAATAGAGGCATTTGCTGCCTGTTTGTTGGCTTCTGTTGCCTTTGTAATATCCTTATCAGATGTTTCAACACTCAAAGTAATTTTCGCCATATTTGGTGCAGCTTCTTCACTTGCTTCTGAATAAACCGAAATATACCCTCTCTCTATCTCTGCTGCGTGTGCGCCAAGACCTGAGAGCCCAAAACCCAATGCGCCTGCGCAAACTGAACCTAAAATGACTAAACCTAATGTTTTTTTCATAAATTCCTCCTAATCTTCTACCATTTTTTTAAATTCTTCTTCGGATAACACTGTAATTCCAAGACTTTTTGCCTTATCAAGTTTTGAACCGGGGTTTTCTCCAGCTATAACATAATCCGTATTCCTGCTGACACTTGATGGGGTTTTTGCGCCTAATGATTTTAAAATCTCCTGCGCTTTATCTCGTGAAAACTCATTCAAAGTGCCAGTTATAACAAAAGATTTACCCTTTAGCTTTAAATTATCACTTATTGTATAAGCATTTTCAGGCTTAATCCCAAGCTCTAGTCCTTTTTCTATAATTGCAATATTTTCTTCATTATGAAAATATTCATATATATTTTTTGCCATCTTATCGCCAATGCCTTCAATGGCATTTAAATCTTCAAGGCTTGCTTTCTTAATCTCGTCAATATTCTTAAAATATCTACATAGAATATCGGCGCTCTCTTTGCCTACAAGCCTTATTCCAAGAGCATTTATAAATTTATTCAGCTTGCAGTTTTTGCTGTTTTCAAGAGCATTTACTAAATTTGTACCAGATTTTTCCTTAATTAAATCAAGCTTCATAAAATCCAGAAGTGACAACTCATACAAATCTGCCCAGGTTTTTACCATACCTTTATCAATCAGTTGCGCTATTATGCTTTCTCCAAAGCCTTCGATATCCATTGCATACTTTGATACAAAATATTCAATTTTGCCCTTAAGAATGTCGCTGCAATCTTTATTTGGACACCAAAGACCTACTTCATTCTCTTTTTCTATTAATTTAGTATGACAGCATGGACAATTATCAGGCATACTAAAGGGTTTTGAAGCATCTGTTTTTTCGGCCTTTAAAACCTTTGGAATAATTTCAGCTGCTTTTTTAACTAAAACCCTATCTCCTTCCATAATATCAAGTCTTTTGACTTCATCGAAATTATAAAGGCTTGCCCTTGAAACAACGCTTCCTGCAAGGCTTATAGGTTTAAGTATTGCAACAGGCGTAATAACACCGGTTCTTCCTACCTGAAAATCCACTTTTAAAAGATCTGTCCAAACGGCTTCCGGGGGAAATTTATAAGCTGTCGCCCATTTTGGCACACGCGAAGTAAAGCCAAGCTCATTCTGGCTTTGAATATCATCTACTTTGATTACAACTCCATCTGTTGCAAAATCAAGAGTTTTCCTAACTTCATCTATTTTTTTGATGCATTTTATTGCGCCATTAATTCCCTTAACTACACTTATTTTATTTGTCTTAAAGCCAAGCTCTTTAAGTCTTTTTATTGTGGCAGAATGACTTTTTGGAGCATCTTTTCCTTCAAAAATTCCTGCATAAACCCAGATTGAAAGGTCGCGTTCTGCTGTAATTTTAGGGTCTAGCTGCCTAATAGAGCCTGCTGCTGCGTTTCTTGGATTTGCAAATGTTTTCTGCCCCAGTTCTTCCTGTTTTTTGTTCAAACTTTCAAAAGATGACTTTGGCATGTAAATTTCGCCGCGAACCTCAACATCAACTGGCTCAAAGAGTTTTAATGGGATGCTTTTTATGGTTTTAAGATTATTTGTAATATCCTCCCCTATGAAACCATCTCCTCTGGTTAAACCTTGTGTGAATTTTCCATCCTTATATGTCAGTGCAACTGCAAGTCCGTCAATTTTATATTCACAGGCAAGCTGGATATCGCTTTCTGTTTTGTGGCTACCTCCAAAAAGGCTTATCTGTGCACCCGGGTTTAAGTCCTTCATCACTCTCTCATACCATTTTTTTAATTCAGCCTCGTCGTTTGAATTTTCAAGTGAATAAAGCCTTATCCGATGTGGCACAGCCTCAAATTTTTCACTTATTCCGCCCACCCTCTGCGTTGGTGAATCAGGTGTGATTAACTCAGGATACTCGTTTTCAAGTTTTTCTAATTCCGAGAAAAGTTTATCATATTCATAATCTTCTATTTTAGGGTTGTCTTCAACATAATAAAGATAGCTGTTTAATTCAATTTCTTTGCGTAATTTTGTAATTTTTTCTTGTATATCCATACCACATATTTTATTATAAAAGAATGAGTTTGTTAAAGCTTTTAAATAAAAAATTGCCCAGGTGTCTATTCACCACTCCGGCGCATAGCCAAAAAGCACCATTTTTATCTAATCTTTCCTCTTTTTACAATTGGGATTATTCTGAAATAGAGGGGTATGATAATTTATTAAATCCAACAGGTGCCATTTTAATGGCGGAAGGTAAAGCTTCTGATATTTATGACACAAAAAAAACCTTCTTCTTGACGCAAGGCTCTACAACGGGAATCCTCGCAATAATGAAGACAGTTTTAGGATTTAATGACAAGGTTCTTGTCGCAAGAAACTGTCATAAGTCAATTTTTTCAGGCCTTGTGATAACTGGTGCAAGTGTTGACTGGTTTATGCCCGATACAATGTCTGAATTGTGTAAAAATTGGGGAATAATGGGAAAAATTGACCCTGAAGAATTACGCGATATCTTTAAACTAAACCAATATAAAGCTTTTATAATGACAAGTCCCACGTATGAGGGCATCAACAGTGATATTGAAGCCATATCAAATGTCTGCAGGCAATATGGAGTCCTTTTAATTGTTGATGAAGCCCATGGAGCACTCTACAATTTTTCTGATTATTTTCCAAGAACTGCTATACAGCAAGGGGCGGATTTTAGTGTAAATTCTCTGCATAAAAATGCGGGTGGCTTGAATCAGTGTGCGCTTTTACATGTTTCAAAAAATACAAATTTTGACTGGCGTGAAATTCAAAATTTCATTAATCTTTTTCATACATCAAGCCCTTCTTATCCTTTGATAGCTAATATTGAGGCAAATATAAATTTTCTCTCATCCTCCAAAGGACAAAAAACAATAGATGATTTAATTTCAAATATTTCAAAATTCCAAAAAATATTAAAAAATGAAGGATTTGAATTTTTAGATGAAAAATATACAGATTTAACAAAAATTATGTTAAAATTAAATGGGGCAGATTGTTTAAAATTGTCTGACGTTCTTTTTGATAAATACGGTATAGAAGATGAAATAGCAAGCCATTTCTCCTGCTTGTATCTAACGGGAATTGGCACAACAAAAACAAAGCTGGATAGATTAAAAGCAGCCCTGATTGATGTAAAGAATAAAAAGTTCAATGAAATTTTATCAAATGAAGTAAAAACTCCAGTGTTTCAGCCTTACCCTCTTCTGAAATTGCAGCCTTGGGAAGCGTTTAACAGAGATTATGTTTATGTAGAAAAAAAAGATTCCCTGCTTATGCTCTCATCAGATATGATAGTTCCTTATCCGCCAGGAATAGGCGTATTGTATCCAGGTGAGGCAATACAGGCTGAGCATCTTGAGTTTTTAAGCGATGATGCGGGAGTAATAAAATTATGAAAACAAGGGTAATTTTAATTGTGATTGATTCCATGGGCATTGGCGCTATGCCCGATGCTGAGGAATATGGCGATTCCTTAAGGTGTAATACCCTATGCAATCTTGCAAGGGCTAATGGGGGACTTAATGTTCCAAACTTTGAAAAATTAGGCCTTGGGAATATAAGAAGCATAACAGGTGTTGCTAAAACCAAAACTCCGCTTGCAAAATACGGCGTTATGAAGATGAAATCAAAAGGCAAAGACACAACAACTGGCCACTGGGAGCTTGCTGGAATTGTCCTTGATAAACCATTTAAAACTTATAAAAAATTTCCTGATACCTTAATAAATGAATTTATAACAAGAACAAAGTGCCAGAATATACTTGGAAATACACCAGCTTCCGGCACAAAAATCATTGAAGAATATAATGAAGTTCACACAAATTCAAAATTTCCAATAATTTATACGAGTGCCGACAGTGTTTTTCAAATAGCAGTAAACATTGATGTGGTGCCATTAGAAAAACTGTACAGGTGGTGTGAAATAGCGCGTGAATTGCTAGATGAAGGTGATTATCGTGTCTCAAGAGTAATAGCAAGACCATACCATGTTATAAATGGTAAACCAGTAAGGCTTGGAAAATACAGGCATGATTATTCCGTAAAGCCGCCAAGAGGAACTATTTTGAATATCTTAGAGCAAAATGGTATGACAACTTATGGCATAGGAAAAATAAATGATATATTTGTAGGTTCTGGCATTGCAAAATTTACCCCGACAGGCTCAAATATTGAAGGACTAAATGCAACATTGGATGCTGTAAGAAATGATAATTCAGATCTTATTTTTACAAACCTTGTTGATACTGATATGCTGTATGGTCACAGGCGCGATGTTGCAGGATATGCTAAAGCAATAGAAACAATAGATAAAGCTCTGAATAACATTGTAAATGCTATGCAAGATGAGGACTTACTTATAATTACAGCAGATCATGGCTGCGACCCGACATATCAAGGGACCGACCACACAAGAGAAATGGTGCCACTTTTAATATATGCAAGAAATATAAAGCCTGGCAATATTGGAATAAAAGAAAGCTACACCTATGTTGCAAAAGTAATCAAAAAATGGCTTTTTAAAAAACCCTAGCCAAGCGAGTTTAGTGCGACTGCACTTAACGAGCGAAGGCTAGGGCACAGGTGTGCGAAGTGCTTGCACAGCGCCGATGAGGCGGTGGGCTGGCACGAAGTCCGTACCATGTAAAAGAAATAAAGAGCGAGTTTAGTAAGGGCTGCACTTAACGAGCGAAGGCTAGGGCACAGTCCCTAAGGGGATGACTCATCCGAAAGATTCTTCACTGCACGCATCATCTAACGGCTGCGGTCTTACAAAGTGTTTATATATCACTAATAAGGCGGTCTGCTAAAACAAGCACCCCGCTATGTAAAACCCCGCAGTAGAAAAAAGAATAGGTTTAACACTTCTAGCATTTAACAATCTAATAATTGAATGCCAGGCGTAGATGCCTTGTTTCCTGCACACGGCACCTAAAAAAGTCTGTATGACGAAGCGAAGCTTCCCTAAAAGGAAGGTTTGACTTATTGTCGCAAAACATTAATAATATAAAGATAAACCAAACACAAAAGGCTTTTTATGACTGGCTTTAATTCTTCATTTAATCCTCTGCAAATCATTACAAAAATTGCAAATACTGCTGTTCAAAATAATGGCTCCAAAGGCTTTAATAATACTCTTGGTGCCGGATTTGGTGCTGGTGTAAATAACATTTTTCAAAATTTGCAAACACAAAATAGTGAGTCGCTGGGCTCGAAGTCAAACCAGGGGCAGATTCACACGCCTTCGTTTTTTAAGCCAACACCTTTTGGCCTTAATTTAGCCTCTGAGCAAAGACTTACAACCATAGAAATAGACAAAAAAGCAAGCTATGTCAAGGATTTATTGGGCATTCCCCGCGAATTCAATGAGCTACTCGATGAACTTGTTTTAACTAAAGCCAATGGCTCATCTATGGTAAGTATGGAAAACGAAGCCTTAATGGTACTGAAAAATGCAAAAATTGACATCTCGATGTTATCAATCCTTTTGGGGGAAAATTCTAAGGCTGCAATGCAAAAACTTATGATGGCTATTGCAAACGCTGCAAAATGCGGCGCAAATGATGTTTCAGGCCTAAAGGAACTCCTTGGGTTATTTTCTTCAAATAGTGCAATGATGTCTGAAAATCAAGTATTAAAGACTGTAATTCTACTCTATCTTCCCTGGCTGCCTTTATCTGCGAGGAACGAGGATAATCTTGATTTTACAATAGATATTTTTGATAAAATTCAGGGCCCCGATCCGGATAGTGAAGAAAACACTGAAGCCGTGACAATCTTAATACAGACTAAAAATTTTTCAAACGTTACCGCCGCACTTGAAATTAACCCGCTTGGCCAGGTGGATGTTGATGTTGCAGCAGAAAAAGACTTTCCGCACAAAAGAGTGATGGAACTTATAAAAGAAGCTGCCTCTTTGAATAATGTAACTTCAAACGTTTCAGCTAATATTTCAAAGATTGCAGCCAAACAAGATTTTGATTACAAAAGCAACGTAAAAATAATGGCAAAAGGTGCAATTAGCCCGAAATTAATGCTTATGGCACACAGTTTAATAAAAATTATAATTGAGCTTGACTTTGAAAAAACCGTCATTAATAAACAAAACGACGGTTCTAATTCAGATAAAGATGAATGATAAAAATTTACAGGAAAAATGCACTAAAGCCTGAAATAGTGCTTGAAATGACAAAATATAGCCTGTAAAATTCCTCTAACCGGTGTATTTTTTACAATCCTGCTTAATTTTGCTGTATTCCTACCGTCATATATAGTAAAAACTATTGCAAAACAAATATTTGCACCCGCAGCCCCAGGTGTCATCCAAAAATGTCATCGCAAAATGTTTGCGGACGTAAGTGTTTTAAATAATCCTTAAAAAGGAGAAAAATATGAGATTACAGGGTTATATTGGACAAAGCCAGAGAGGGCTTAATAAATCAATCGGCGCAATGCATATGCAGCTTGAATTGATGGGTGTTGCACAGGAAAATATAAACGGTTTTGATAAGGTTGGTTATCAAAGAAAAGATGGCGTTGTTTCATCATTTGCTGAATATATTGGTGTGCACGGTCTTTCAAGGGCTGTTGATGATTCTACAGGTCGTATAGCAAGGACTGATAAGCCTCTTGATTTTGCAATAGGCCAAAAAGGATATTTTCAACTGCTCAATGATTCGGGTGCGGTTGAATTATCGCGTGATGGTCGTTTTAAAATTAATGAAAAAGGCGAACTTTTAGGCCTTGAAAACCAAAAAGTTTTAACCCAGGGTGGCACACCTGTTGTATTACCGTTTTTTCCCGAAAAACAAGAAGATATAAGGGTTGATACCAATGGCAGATTGTCAATATTTAACCCCGAGACAAGAAAAATGGAATTTGTTGATACACTTGGTGTTGTGTCATCTGACGGTGCTGCCGTTTTAGAGCCTGATATAAAACAAGGCTGTCTTGAATTTTCAAACGTATCTATGGCGCAGGAATTTTTGGAAATGATTCCATTAAGGCGAAATTTTGATGCAAACAGGCAGCTTTTTATGATACAAAATAACGCCCTCTCAAAAGCGATACAGCAAATTGGAGGTTCATAATCTAAATGACATCCGGATATAATTTACAGGGCCTGATAAGGCGAAATACACTAAACGCCATAACACAGTTTGATAAGATGGGTTATTACTCCGAAAATATTTCAAACTGGTCTACAAATGGCTACAAGGCTGTGCGCTTTGAAGAAATTCTTGGTGAAAATGGCTATTCAAAGGCTGTTCTTAGAACAGACCATTCAAATGGTAGTATACAGGTAACAAAAGCCCCTCTTGATGTTGCGATTGACGGCCCTGGGTTTATTCCTGTAACATCTGAAAGCGGCGAAATATATTATACAAGAGACGGCTCATTTGGTCTTGGAAAAGACGGCATTCTTATGAATTCAAACAATGACATAGTTGGTGCTGGAATACAAATTCCAGCTGATAGTGTAAAGGTTGAAATTAAAGGTAATGGCGATGTTTACACCTATAAAAAAGTCCCTGGTGAAGGTGAATTTCAAGGCACGATTCCCCTTGTAATATTCCAAAACCCTGAAGGCCTAAAAGAAGTTGGTAACAACAGATGGGAAAAGACTGAAAATTCAGGCGAAGAAACCCTTATGACCGACCATAACAGAATTTGCCAATATAAGCTTGAAAGGTCAAACGTTGATGTGTTTAGTCATGTTACCGATATTATGCGGGTAAACGCCAGTCTTTTAGCTTCTACTACCCTTATGGGTGCGATTGATCAGATGTATGAAAAAGCAATAAATATTAACCAGTAATAAGGAATAAAAATGACATATTTTCCAAAAGATCATATAGCAAAATCCCAGCTTTATCTGGATTTGATTTCAAACAGAAATGAGGCGCTTTCAAGCAACCTTGCTAACATGGATACTCCAAACTATGTAAGACGTGATATTGAATTTTCCCAGTACCTCAATACTGCTGATTCGCCCCTTGAAACAAAATTAAGCCAGAAGCTTGGCCCCTCTGGGGTTATAAGGGCAAGAGAGCAAGAACTTTCTGCTGCAGATGAGCTTGCCCTGATGCAGCAAAACTCAATATTGTATGCTGTTGCAGCAAGGCAGATGACAGCAACAATATCTGAAATCAAAACAGCAATCAATGTTGGCAAGTAAAATAACCCCAGGGTTCTAAAGGAACTTGCAGAGCTTAAATAAATCAATGGTATAAATAACCATTCTGGCAAAACAGAACCGCCAAATTTTATAACTAAAATAAGAAAGAAGGCAACAACAATGGGAATAATGGATTCTTTTGAAATAGGAAGAGAAGGCGTAAGTGTCCACGGCAAAAGGCTTGAAATAGCAGCCAAAAACATTGCCAATATGGATACACCAAACTATGTGAGAAAAATTCCCGTCCTTAACGCTACGGAAGATATTTCTTTTCATGGCCTTTTAAACACAATGAAAGAAGATGTTTTTGGTGTCGGAACAATCCCCTTTTTATCAGGTGGTGTAAAGTTTTCAGGCCTTGTGGAAGATCCAACAGAAGGTGAAAAAATTTATCGTCCCGGGCACCCTGATGCTGATGAATATGGCTATATTAGAACCTCAAATGTCAATCCTATGGTTGAAATAGGTGACGCTGTTCTTGCAAACCGTGCATATGAAGCCAGTCTCAGCGTATTATCTATTGCGAAAACAATGGCAAACCGCGCTATTGAAATAGGTAAGTAAGATATTATAAAAGTTTAATTTTAGTAGCAAATTTTTCTATGTTTATGTTTTTACTATAATGTAAAGCATACATTTGGAAAAATACTATGCCAATACCAGCCATTATAACCACCCGTATATCCGAGCATAGAGCCTTGAAGGAAGATTCCAGAAAACGAGGTGTCTTTCAGATTGCCCTTGGGGGATATATTGGCTATGAAGCTGTTACAAATGGTATGCGCCGCGCACTTGGTATCAGGATTGAAGAACATACAACAAATCGTAAAAATGCGAGAAATATAATCAGAAATGGCTGTGTCCTTGATCCAGCATATGGCGAAAAACTATTGCTTTAAATAGTGATGGCAGAAGTTTGCAAAGCAACAAAAATTTTGTTCATATCACGGGCCTGAATGATAAAACAATGGAAAGTTTTATAGGTGAACTAAAAAACATGGCTAATAAGAAACCTGTTAAACATTTTTCAAATCCAATCAAGGTCCTTTTAAAAAATGCTGCTAGTAATATGTATAGAAAGCTGCAAAAATACGCATATAGATTTTACTCACAGCCTGAAGCTTTAGAGGTTCAGAACAAAATGCGCAAACAAGATTCCAATGCTTCCTTTGGCACAGTAGTGTCAAATTGTATAAATATTTTAACTGGTCATAAGTCTAAAACCTTTTATGTGCCTGGAAATGAAGAATTTTTTAATAAAAATTTTATGGCAGATATAGATGATTTTGCCCTTAAAACTAATAAGCCTCTCAAAGTTTGTAAAACCAAGCTGGGTGCAATGTTCAAAGGCTTAAAGGAATTTGGCCTTACGGGCATTCCCCAAAATAAAACCAGGGCAATAACAGGTATTGCAATTTTTGCAAGTCTTTCAACTGTATCTTTGAATCTGATAAAATCAGGAATTAAAAATATTAAAAATTCAGACCAAAATAATTAGCTATTGCTTATTTTGATATATAGATTACAGGTTTAGTATAAGATTTATAATCATAAAAAACCATAATATTGATTTTATCTGAATGCTAATTTACCACATTTTTAAATTATGGCTTTTTAAAAGCAGACTTAGTAATGAGAAAATATCTTATGATTAATTGCTTAAAATAAGCAAATATTTTATATCAAAAAGGCAAGCTCTGAAAAATATTCAGTGATTGCCAAATTAAACTCAAATCCAGATATTATACGGCAAAATCTTCTTTATATAGTGTTAAGGGTCTAAAAGCAGCGCACCGAATAAGGCTGTGTGCAGGAATACTGTCCTGTAATGAAGCTTCCTCCATATAAATATCTATCGTTACACTGACCGCCGCTGGGGCTGACGCTTGACCATATAACATAGGGGTCACAACTACCATTGTACCCGCCCGCACAGCCGCTACTTGCAACTTTGCACCGCACAGAGGGATGCTGCAGTAAAGATGCTCTGTTATCATTTAAATGCTGTAGCATAATAGAATAGCAATGCATGCACATGCATGAAGAATTAACTACGTGCAAATATATATGCCAAATATTTTATATATTATATCCAAAAAATACTAATTTTATAACGAAAAAAATAAAAACGCATGATATATATCTTCATATTCCTTGCAATATATACATATAACAAAACTGGAATATGATAACAAAAGCTTGAAAACATTATGAACACTCCTGCGAAAACCTAAGCAAAGCAAAAAGCATAGTCCAGTAAACATGCATACTTTTAACTTCATACTGGCCAAGTAAAGTAGAACATGAGGGGCTTAAACGGGCTGTATAATAAACTGGATAGGACAACCTATATCGCCTAACCAAAAAGCTTACGATAGGAAGTATAGAATAAAAAGTGCTGTGAATCAGATAATAACAAATCCATTCTTGTGGGCAGACAACATATGCAGCGCACCGAAAAGGCAGAGGTGCCAACGTAAAAACTCTCTCCGGAAACCCCGCCCGTGAGCCACCTGTCTGAATACTTGTCGCCCATGGTGCTGCCTGACCACACGTAATGAGGCGAGCACTCTTTGTATGAGCCCAAGCACCGGTTAGCAACGCCGCACCGCACAGAGCCTGCAAATGACTCATATGCACCTGCTCGCGTGCTCCTTTGTATGCGCACCTTTTACTCTCATATTGCTCTACTCCGTTATGTTATATAAATGAGTATCTTGGTACTTGGCGCACTGCCTGGCTATAGGGTAGATGCCCATGGCAGCTGCAGCAAGCTATGGCAGAATGACATAACTCCCTAAATATGTAATATATGGCATATAATAAGCAGTCCAACTTGCGCTCTTGCAATCCAACAGGAAACCAAAGCGCACCGAAAAGGCTCTTTCGGGAAAGGCTTTATCCCAATGGAAACCACTCCCTGTAAGCCAGCCATGTGTATAGCCGTCCGCAACTGTAGTAAAACCCCAAATAACATGTGGCTCGCACCCCCAAGAGGAGCCTGCACAACTGCCGTCCGACATCTCACACCGCACAGAGCTTGCCGCAAAACGGTCGCACAGCTGCGATAGAAATATAAACGCGCAAACTACAGATATCTAGTGTATAGAGACGACGTAATGACAGCTCAACGCGTGTGCTTGGCATACCTTAGGCTCCCGTAATACTTAGGCGAAGACCTACTGCGGGTGGGAGCCTGCTATGCGTATCTGAGACAGCACCCGGATGGGCTACTTATAGGAGAGTAAAAGCAGCATAGTAGAGCAGCTCTGGTAAATCCAAAAATGGCGCACCGAAAAGGCAATACTTGGCGGGTATTGGAGTAACGCAAAACTGCCACTCCCCAGGCAAGCGTCGTAGTAGCTAGCTTCTCCCTGCAAAGTACCTGACCACAAGTGATACGGCCAGCAGCTGCCACCATACCCACCCGAACAAGCGCCAACAGCGCCATCGCACCGCACAGGCCTAAAAGAAGTAAGATCCATACCTGGGCATAACCATGCAGTATGTACGCACATAGAGCCAGCATGGGCTATATGCTATCTTTGACATATAATTGCCAGCCCTCCAGCATAGCGGCAGAACTCTGTGCTCTCTTGTCTTGCTCCAAGTGTGTCTTTATAAAGTGCAAATAAGATTTAATTCTGCATTTTAAATATACTTTAAAATGCAACAGCCCTTTAATTTGGGCTTTTAGCCATCAAATAATGGCATCTTAAACGATTTGAATGCCTGTTCTATTGAAATCCTTAAACTTCAATACTCTAAGGTTTTTGAAATTATCTAACCAATGTGCTCAAAAATCAATTTTGTAACAAAACTTTGTGTATATATAAGCCTGGGTTTTACTATATAAGCCGAAAATAGTTGCCTTTATTGTAAAATTATAAATTTATGTTATTTTAATTGCATATTTTTGTTTGCAGTGCCTGGTGTTTTTTTAGATGGGTCTATTTGCGGTGTTTTTTGTACATCGTTTTTATGGTCAAGTTTGTATACTATTTTATTAGCAATTATTGGAGTTAGTATCCTTTTTGCAAACAGTGTCGCTGCAACCAGGGTGGAAATTGCGCTAAAAGAGGTTTTTGCTGCCTTAAATGCTCTTTTGTTGTCTTTGATAGAATTAAATAATTTATTTGAGATGCTATCTTGAAAGTTTTCATTTGACATTAAAAAACCTACGCCTGTTTGAACTATTGCAGTAATTATGCCTGAGGCTAAATCCATATGTGCTGAAAATTTTTTCTTATCTTCTGGGATTTTATCGTTTTCAAGTGTATTTTTAACCCTTAGGCCATAGGCAAATACATCTTTTGACACACTTGTTAAAAGCAGTGTTCTTGCAATAAATTTAGGATTTTTGCATTTTTCAATATGATTTGTCATGAACTTGGAATTTGCTATGTTTGAAAGCAGATTTGAGGTTTTCATTGCACTGCCCTGCCTTTCTTGATATGGCTTATAAAATTATGAATTGAAAGGTGTTTAAGCTGATGTGTTTTATTTTGTTGTTCTTTATTTTGCGCATTTGGTATTGCTTTTTTTTCATAAAGTTTATCCATGACTATTGGGTGAAGTTTATTTTCAAGCGCACATATTAAAGGTGTAAGCAAAATTGCTGCAGCAAAACACAACCTATTTTGTAGGTGTCCAAGTTTTGTATGGGCGGTTTTGTAGTTTGAAAAAGTTTTTTTAAGTCCTTCCTGGGCGGGTTTTGCAATGGTTTCAATATAACCGTCAATAGCATAGATTGTTTTTTTGCTCAAACCTTTTTTATTTATTTTTTCTATGATTGTGCCAGCTTCAGCCTTTTGATGACTATTTACAGCTGAATTTTTGAGGTCTGAAATAAAAATATCTTCATAAAATTTTTCATTATATTGGCGGTTTAGCTCTTTATCTAGATGCCCTTTATCTGCTGAATTTTTTATATATTTTCTGCCAAGGATCAGTGTGGGTACCTCAATTAATAACTGGATTAACCCTGCCACAGGGTGCTTTAGGGCATTATACTCTGTAGTTTCTTTTGATTCCTTGCTGGTAGACATTATAGTTAGCGGTACAATTACTGCTTTTCCTGCAAAATCAAGCACAATGCTCGTTCCTTCGCCAATGTCATCCATATTTGCAAATGTATGAGAAATTTTTTGCGGCAAAGTAGGTAGCTTGCTACTATTTGCGGGACTATTATTGATTTTTATTCCACTGATTTTCATATACTTATATAAAACCTGGAAAAAGTAATTATTGCTAATTGTTTGTTAAAATGTTAAGAAAATTTAATAAACAATTCTTAATTTTTCATAGCAAAATATTGAAATTGTATTACAATCCTTGTCTCCTGTGTATTTAGGATATACACTCCGATAAGTTTGTTATTTTTGGATTATTTCAATTTCATTTCCATCAGGGTCTTGTACAAATGCAATTTTTTTAATTTTTTCACTGCCATCGACAGCCCTAAGTTTCAATTCATAAGGCTCGTATAAAAAGCTATAGCCTAGGTTTTGAAGGTGTTTTGAAAATTCATCCATATTATCTGTGGCAAAAGCAAAATGACCAAAACAACTTCCGTTTTCATACCCGTCTTTTGGTACTTCAAAATTATTGGTAAGTTCTATTTCAGGGCCGCCCTCAAATTCTGCAAGAAAATATAATTCGCAATCATCTAAAGTTTTTTTATCTTGAATTTTTAAACCTAATAAATTTTGGTAAAAATCTAATGATTTTTGTATATCCTTTACTCTTATCATTGTATGTAAGAATTTCATTGAGCGACCTCCTTTTTGTTTCATTATAATCTGAAAATTCCCTGCTTGCAAGCAATGCAGATGCTTTTAAATTTAATATTATAATTTAAAATTTAGATACTGACAGAAAGAGGATTTTGCACGTTACAGAAATACTGAATTCTCTAAAGCCTTGCTGCATCTATAATTAGGAGTTATTGTTTTTTTGTATGCCTTGAAAAACCGTCACGTAAAAAATTTAATCTATCTGAAAAAGAATAGCTGAGTGCTTTATCGGAATTTTATACAGTTGTAATCCTTGTATAGTGGCTAATAACGACTTTAAAAATGTTCAAAAGCCTCTGTGCTATTGCTTTTTAAATATTTTAAGATAAAATTTGCCTGAAAGCTTTATGCCTGTTTGATTTTAGGCGTGTCTATTTCTGAAAATACAACAATAGAGCTCATTTAAGCCTTGGATGCATTTTGAAAAGCAAAATTCTGGAAATCATTTTTTTCTCAAGAGCCTTATTATGCATGCATTGCAAGATTTTGAGCGCTGTAAATGTCTTTCTATATAAGGATTTTGATTTATTGAGAATTCTAAGATAACTGCTACATCTTGTTTTTCACTGTAAAATACGCCTTAAAAGCTTTAATAATGTATATTTTGGTGCTTTTATCTTCTAGATAGTTTAGAAAAATGAATATTATCATTATGAAAAATCTGCACGCAGATTTATTTTATATTCCTGAAATGGAATATAAAATATTATAACAAACTTTTATTTAAAAATTTTATAAAATCAGCAATATATTGCTTTGAAATGCTGTAATATACCTTTAAACCGCGCTTTTGGTCTTTTATTATGCCTGAAGACCTCAGTTTTGCAAGACTTTTAGAGATGTGAGGCTGTTCATAACTTAATTTTTCGACTATTTCATTAACGCATTTTTCTCCATCTAACAGTATATCAATGATTTCGAGCCTCACTGTATTAGATAAAGCTTTAAAAATTTCGGCTTTTTTTTCAAATAATAAAATTTCATGTAAATTTGTTTTCATATAAATACCTTTTCAAACTCTTGTGCAGTCTTTAATATGCTCCATTTAGCATATAATTAGTTTAATTCATATTCCAATTCTGGCATTTATTTTGCAAAAAGTCAACAAAGTTATTTGTTTTTCCTCCTGCAGCAGTAGTTTTAGCTATTAATATGTTTTTATTTTTTTAATTGTGCCATCCTTATTATAAGCTCGTGTCTGGATTTTATTGCCATTTTTATCGTAAAAAATCTCCTTTTTTAATATTCCATCTTTAGAATGTATTGCTTTTGCTCTATATACGGTTTTACCATTGCTGCATACCAGCCCCTTGTATCTGTTTTTGTAAACAAATACTTTATCTCCATTTTCTTTGATTTTTGGCTGAATGGTATAGTTTTTAATTTTGCCCTTTATTGATAAATCAATACTTTGTACGCTTTCAAAAGCTTCCAAGAAGGTTCTTCTTGATATTGTTATTTTTTTTGCCTGAGTCGTGTGGATTCACTATTGTTACAGAATCGCCGTCTGCCCGTTTTACAGCATAAACGTGATTTCCGTAAATAGTAATGCTTTTTCCATCAATATCCTTGACTTGTTTATCTTCTTTAATGTGTCTTGTTGCGCATACTGCAAAATCTCTGTCGCAATTTTTTTGAAATGTATTCAAAAGTTTATTTATTGCGCCTTTATCTGTTGTGTTTTCGGGGCATTTTCCTGTTAACATATAAAAGGCTTCTTGTGCATTGCCGCCATCTACATTTTCTGCATGATTGTTGGTGAAATCTGTGTCTATTTTAAAGGCTCCCAGCTGCATCGCCAAACTTATTGAGGAAAAAGCAAGTTCGAACGCCAGCATATCTTTATCACCATTTGAATAGTAGTTTGCGCCCTGCATTTCCCTGAATCGCTCATGGGAGATTGTAACCTTTGCCACGCCAAATAAATTTACTGTGGCGACGTTTTTAATATCATTTTTATGCCAGGTTATTGAATTTTTAATGAGATTTTTCCCAGCATCAGTATAACTTAAGGCATTAACAGCAGATAAAAGCCAGCAATCACAGGCCCCGCCTTGTGCTGTTGCAGTAATTTTACTGTCTCTAGAATCTCTTTTTGTTATTGCTTCAAAAGAATTTGGATATTTGCACGAATTATCTAAACTCTTTAAGTGCATTTTAGGATTAATTGTCTCTGGTTCTCCTAAAATATCCAGCTCAACTAATTCATCCTCCGCTATTCTGCAATGACTGTGGCTTGATGCATCTTTATCTATACTATAAATTTGACTGTGAATAGTATTATTTGTAAAGGTCAAATTGCATAGCTCTGAAATTGCTGCGGTCATCTTGCCTTCGTGAGCTTATCTCTATATTGTATATAAAGTATATATAATAAATTAAATTGCTATTTTATAGGGTTTCAAAATTACAAAACTTTACATATTTAAAAAATACTTTGTGACTGCTACATGAAAGCATTTGCAGTCACAAAGTATTAATTCTTGTTGCCTCAAAACGGCTTAAGATTAAATATAATATAAAATATACTAGAGCCCGGATTTGTTTTTGTTAAAAAATGTAGCCAGCAAAAAACCCTGACAATTTCAAAAAGTCAGGGTTTTTACATATTTTTAGACTTCAAAACTATTATTCAATAATTTTGTCTACAACGCCAGCACCAACTGTTCTGCCGCCTTCTCTTATCGCAAATCTCATACCTTGCTCAATAGCAACAGGAGCGATAAGTTCAACGTCCATAACTACGTTATCACCAGGCATTACCATTTCGCCCTCAAATTTAATTGAGCCTGTTACGTCAGTTGTTCTGATATAGAACTGAGGACGATAGCCAGGGAAGAATGGAGTGTGACGTCCGCCTTCATCTTTAGTTAAAACGTAAACGTTAGCTGTGAACTTAGTGTGTGGGTGGATTGAACCTGGTTTTGCAAGTACTTGGCCTCTTTGGATATCTTTTTTATCAATACCACGAAGAAGTGCGCCAATGTTGTCACCAGCTTGACCTTGGTCAAGAAGTTTTCTGAACATTTCAACACCAGTAACAGTAGATTTTTTGGTATCACCGAAGCCAACGATTTCAACTTCATCACCAACTTTAACAATACCACGCTCAACTCTGCCTGTAGCAACTGTACCACGGCCAGTGATTGAGAATACGTCTTCAACAGGCATTAGGAATGGTTTATCTAAGTCACGAACAGGGGTTGGGATGTAGCTGTCAATAGCATCCATAAGTTCCCAAATTTTATCAACCCATTTATCTTCGCCGCGTTTTACTGAAGAATTTGCTTGAACTGCTTCAAGAGCTTTGAGAGCAGAACCCTTAATGAAAGGAATATTGTCGCCGTCAAATTCGTAAGAACTTAACATTTCACGAACTTCCATTTCAACCAATTCAAGAAGCTCTTCATCATCAACCATATCACATTTGTTCATAAATACTACTAATTTAGGAACACCAACCTGACGTGCAAGTAGAATGTGTTCACGAGTCTGAGGCATTGCACCATCTGTTGCAGCAACTACAAGAATTGCGCCATCCATTTGTGCAGCACCTGTAATCATGTTTTTAACATAGTCTGCGTGGCCTGGACAGTCAACGTGTGCATAGTGTCTTGCAGTTGTTTCATATTCAACGTGAGCAGTTGAAATGGTGATGCCGCGAGCTTTTTCTTCTGGTGCAGCGTCAATTTCATCAAATTTCTTGGCTTCTGCTTGGCCTGCTGCAGCCATACAACCAGTAATAGCAGCTGTCAAAGTTGTTTTACCATGGTCAACGTGACCAATAGTACCAATGTTAACATGCGG
>CATJOM010000021.1 GCA_949741915.1 uncultured Candidatus Melainabacteria bacterium
AATTTATACTAATAAAATAATATAACATATATTTAATGCAAAATACACTTGACATTATTATGTGTCTTTAATAACATTTATAATTATAATTCAAGTTTTATGGCGGCATGGCCAAGTGGTAAGGCAGGAGCCTGCAAAGCTCTTACCCCCAGTTCGAATCTGGGTGCCGCCTTTTTATTGGATTTGAATATAATCATAATTTCAAAATGATTCTAAAATTTTTTGATTTTTATTTTAGAATTCTTAAGACCTCAAAACAAGGTCATCTATGCAGGCTCAGCAATGCCATAAACATTATTAGTTATTCTGTCATAATCAGCTTCGACTATTTTTGCAGGATAACCCGCATGGTGAATTTTTGGAAGCAGATAATCGGCTGGATATTCAATTAAACCATCATAGTCATCATCTGTATCATTACAAATAAACACAAGTTTGCCATTTTCATCATGCCTGTAGTCAACAATTGTAATCTCATGTCCGTTTACTATTTTTTCAGGCCTATTCTCAGGGGTATTTACATAATTAGGATTTAGTGTATCACCTGATGTTTCATTGGTTAAAACATAACCTATAATCACATCCTCACCAGAATCAATAGTATTAATTATATGTTTTTGTATAGTTGCAAAATCGCATCCCCAGCCAACAAGATTTTGATTTTCATCAATTTTTTGATAAACCATAGAAAGCCTTTCCTCGTTTTCAATTATGCTTTCCATAAATATTTTCTCAAACTCGCCAAGTCCGTTTGGATTTGCATTAAATTTACCCGTTCTTATATCTGTTAGTGAATCATAGCTCTGTTCAGAGCTTGTATGCATTATTAAAGACTGCATATATACATCTAATATGTTTCTTTCACCTTTATCCCAATGAATGTTTTGAATTAGCGCTCTTGTTTTTGCGTTTTTATCGGGTTTTAAAGTAAAATTAAATTCCTGAGTATTAAAATCAATTGCGTCAGGCTTGATTTCAAACATATTCTTGAGTATATTATACGCCTCTAAATAGCTAGAATTTAATGACGATGACTTAATCTTGAATGAAACAGACTCTCCAGGCCCCGTAAGCTCATTTGCCCACCTGACAAATTCTGCAGGGTGCCTTCTTGCAAGATGAGACTCAAAGCTTGCAGAAACACAGGTTCCAGAACCCTTTTGATTAACATCCAAAAGTGATGGGTCCTGCTTAATATCTTCGCTTATACCAGGATTACTTAATATTTGTTCTTTTATATAGTCTGGTATATCTCCAAAGCTCTGCGTCACAGTTTCTGGTTTACTTAAGGTATCAATTGCCTGTCCTAATATTTTTGCATTATCGAAACCATCTCCACGCTTAGTTGTTGCAATTTTGTAAAGATTTTCAAGTACTGTAGAACCATCGTTGGATTTATTATTCAAAAGAATGCCATTTTTCAAAAGCATGTCAATTTTTTTTAACCTTGAAACACCATCCAAAGGGCTCACAGCCTCGGTTTTGGATGTACTTAAAATCTGGTTTACAGTATTGTACATCATTATATCATTTTGATTGATGAGTCTTGTATTTAAAGCTATAGAACCAGGCTGCACACCGGGTGGAAAAGCAGCGATATTTGTATGCTGCGGATAAATACTTTCATCCAGGGGCTGCACACCCTGAGATTTTGCAACACGCTGCATGGGATGAATACTGTTATTTAATGGTATTTTATAGCTTAAATTATTAATCATGCCTGAATTCTTCCGCCATATATTATAATAAAACCCAGGAATTTTAAAAATTGCTATTTGCGTAAAAAAATATTAATAATTATATCGGAATTGCTTTTTTTATTAATTTTTTGTAAAGTTTAAATGTTTTATGAAATACAAAAAAATTCCTAAGAATTATATCAAAATCTGTCTTGACAGATTAACAAGACTAAAGCCCGTCAGCGAAAAATATGAAAGGGTTTTTATTGATATTCTGAATAAATTCCTAATTGCTGAATCAAAAAAAACAACTTCGGAAAAAAAAATAACCATTGATGATATATGCAATAATGCTTGTGAAATATTTAATGCTTCGATTCCTGCAAATAAAAACGCTACAAATGTTGACAACTATATTCAAGATATTCTATTAAAAGAGGCAGAAATAAATTTCAATCTAAGCAATGACGATTTTAAATTTCTAAATACAAAACTAAACCTGACAGCAGCAATACAATATATTTCTGACGAAAATTTTCTTCCCCTAAACCTAAAAAGACTTGTATTGCTTGAAAAAAACAGAAAAAAGGATGCTGCCGAAATAAGAAAAAAATATTCACTTCTCTATCCAATAACAAAAATAATTTTAACCGAAGGCGCCACAGAAGAAATTCTTCTTTCAAAATTTGCAGACAAACTTGGTTATAATTTTTATCAAGAAGGAGTATTTGTGCTTGCGGCGGGTGGAAAAAACCAGGTAGCAAAAAAATATTACAAAATGATAGAGGACATAAAACTTCCAATATTTATATTGCTTGATTCAGATGCAGAAGAAACACGCGAATTAATTTTGCCAAAATTGCGCAATAAAGATAAAATTCATTTAATTAAAACAGGAGAATTTGAAGATATTCTAACTTTAGATTTGATTATAAGGGCTATTAATTTTAATTTTTCAAACAATCTTCACTGCAGCATTAATGATTTTGAACCTGAAACAAAAATGACAAAAAATCTCCATCGCCTTTTTAAGAAAAAGGGATTTGGCGAGTATCAAAAGGCGGAATTTGCCAAAATGATTGCTAATTACCTGCAAAATAATAAAATTGATGATATCGGACTAGAAATACAAGAGATAATAAATGAAGTAAAAAATTTTTAATCCAAAAGCGATTCTAAAATTTGCGCATTGCTATTAGCATTTTTAGGAAGAACAGAATTACTTTTTCTTATATAATTGCGCAAAGCTTCACGAACAAGTTCACTTCTTGTTCTTTGCTCTGCATCAGCAAGTTTATCTATTGATTCTAGAAATTTATCAGGCATTGACACTAGAATTCTAGCCATATTTTATTCTCCCTGCTTAAAATTTATATCTTTCTTATTTACATTATACAGTAAAGTTTTATAATTATCATGTTCTATATTTGTAACACACAAAAGAAAATATGAAAACAACAAAAGGAAATAGGCTTCATATAGGTTTTTTTGGAAAAAGGAATGTTGGCAAGTCTTCAATTGTAAATAAAATCACAGGGCAAGACTTATCAATTGTATCCAATATTAAAGGTACGACAACAGATGTAAATGAAAAAGCAATGGAACTCCTTCCAATTGGTCCGGTTGTTTTAATGGATACTGCTGGCTTTGATGATACAGGAAAGATTGGAAGCCTTAGGATAGAAAAAACAAAAAAAGCGCTGGAAAGAACAGATGTTGCTGTTCTTGTATTAGATGACACGGCCCCTACGGTTGATGACCTGAATTTTTTTAAGCTTCTGAAAGAAAAACAGCTGCCCGTCTTAACAATTATTAATAAAATAGACAAGGGCCTTCTTTCTGAATCAAAAATTGAAAATATTAAGAATTTCTCTGATGTCATTATAAGGCTTTCAGCAGAAAGAGATGCTGATATTTCAGCAAAATTTAAAGAAGCACTCATAAAAATTTTACCTGAAGATTTTATTAAACAAACTTCAATACTGGGAGATATTATAAATAAAAGCGAAACTGCAGTCCTTGTAATACCAATTGACAAAGAAGCCCCAAAAGGAAGGCTAATTCTGCCTCAGGTGAATACTATAAGAGACTTACTTGATAATAATGCCATTTCTGTAATAGTTAAAGAAACAGAACTTCAAAATGCACTAGACAATATGAAAACACCTCCAAAAATAGTAATAACAGATTCTCAGGCATTCGGTAAGGTTTCTAAAATTGTACCAGAAAACATCAAACTTACATCTTTCTCAATACTTTTTGCAAGACTAAAGGGCGACTTAAAGACATTCATAAAAGGTGCCAATAAGTTTGATAGCCTTAACGACAATGATACAATTTTAATACTTGAAAGTTGCTCTCACCATCCAATAGAAGATGACATAGGAAGAGTAAAAATTCCAAACCTCATAAGAAAATATTCAGGTAAAGACCTGATTTTTGAATACAAATCAGGACATGACTTGCCAAAAAATATACAGGATTATTCATTAATTATTCACTGCGGCGCCTGCATGACAAACAGAAAAGAGATGCTAAACAGAATAGATATAAGTATTAAGAACAATACCCCAATTACAAACTATGGAATTGCGATTGCAAAATGCTTGGGAATACTACAAAGGGCAGTCAAACCTTTTATTGAGGATGATATATAACATCGTGCTATCTTTCCTTCAAATAGTAATATTTTTTTAAAACAAAAAGAGCACCCAAAACGAATAAAAAACCTAGTGCTCTTTTTGCTTAATTATAAAAAACTATTTTATTACAACTTTGCTCAACATAAATACCTGAATCTCATAAGGTTTCAATGTCACAGCCAATCTGCCGTTCTTTGTAGCAGGAGGCTCAATCATCTTAACAGGAGAAACAAAACTGTTAGATTTTAATTTTGAAATATAAACATTTGTTTCAATTTCATTCTTCGCATCCAAATTGCCAATTACAACAACAGCATCGCTACCATCAGCCCTAGCAAAAGCAAAAACACTAGGATTAGACGTTCTTAGGGGTACATATTTGCCCTCAACTATCATTCTCTTTGCCCAGTACTTAAACTTTGCAGCATTTATATAATTTTCTGCAAGTTTCTCTTTGTCGCCCTTTGGCCTTCTTGAAGCGTTAAAAATATCCATTTTGCCTTTATGTACAAAATATTGATCATCGTCTGTAAAGGTTTTTTCGGCTTTTTGATTTTCATATTTGTAAACATATCTGTCACCAGACATAAAGCCGTCAATAAAATAACTATTCAGCGGCAGGGTAGTATTCAGCCATAAAACCATATTCCAGTAATCCTCGCCGCCTGTAATAATAGGGCTTTGCTGATCATGGGTTGCAAAGGCCGCTATAGTTGTTTTTTTACCTTCAAACTTTTCGCTGATTTTCTTATCAATATCAACTTTTTTATAAAAATCTTTCGCTTTTATTACTTCATTTTTAAAATTAGCCCAGTCACCATAATACCCATCAAATCCTGCTTTTAAAAGCTCTTCAATAGTAGCATATGGAGCATGCTCTTTTACAGGATTAGTCCATGGTGTTGCTGCCTCTGCCAAAAACATAAACTGTGGATCGGATTTTCTGACATAAGTTATAAACTCATTCCAGAATTCATACGGCTTAATGGCAGCAACATCAGCCCTGATGCCATCAGCACCAAGTGCCAAAGCCATATCAGCAAACTTTTTATAATTATCAAGTAAATCCTTATTCAGGCTGCCATCATCATTGTATACTTTAAAAAGCCTTACATCTGTCCAATCAGCAGGAATTACAGTATTGCCTTTCTTATCCTTGACGAACAATTCAGGCTTCTCAAGAGACATATCATAAGAGCCGCAACTTGGCATATCAAGAATTACTCTTAAATTCTTCCTGTGCGCCTCTTTAATGAAATCCTTAGCTTCTTCAAAAACAGATCTCGGATCATTAACATCATCAAGCTGTGGATTAAGCTCATTAAAGCTATCCATCGCATATAAAGAACCTGATGTACCAAGTGCCTTTAATTTCCCAACCTTTGTGATAGGAAGCAAATGAATTGTGTTTGCACCAGAAATAACAATATCATCAAGTCTTGCCTTGGCATTAACAAATGTACCTGGCACATCCCCAAGCCATGGCTCAATAATATCATTATTGTTCTTATCCTCGGCCCCGAATGAGCGAACATTTATAGCGTAAATAATAGCTTTGTTGCTGGTAAATAATGTCCTTAAATCATTTATCCAAGGATATGCGTTTGCAGTTTCTGCACAGAAGGCACCAAATATAAGTGCCAAAAATAAACCCGTAATATTAATTTTATTTCTCATGACTAAAGTATAATACAAATTACAAACAGGGGCAAAAAATTTATTGTATATTGTATTATAATATTAAAAAGCATTCAGAGGTGATTTATAAATTATGAAAAACATTAATAATATTTTTAAAGATAAAAATGGATTTGCATCCGCAGATGTCCTGTCTGCACTGGCATTCTTTCTTGTTGCATTAATTATAACAATTATTCTCTCATCCAGATATTTTTATTATCAAAACATTACAGAAAACGGTTTAGGCAACAAACTAATAAGAGCTAAAAAGGAAATAAAGGTTGTTGATACACAAAAAACAGAGGTCTTAAAACGCGACATAGCAAGCAAAATCAGACCGGTTGTAATACCTGTTGATGAAGCATATGTAAAAGCCAGTATAGCTTCATTAAAAGATGGTATTTTTAAAATAAAAACATCATCATCAGATTTTACAACAAAAGAAAAAGAGCTTTCAGAACTTTTAGAGATACCAGACAGCCAAAAAGAAAAAGCTATAACAAAATATTTTTTAACAACAGGTGGCAACAATATTGAAACAGCATTTCAGAATGCTGATGCCGTTATTGATGCATATTTAAAATCTGGCGTAACAGAAAGCGAGATAGAATATTATTCAAACGAAACAAGCATCCTGAATATCCTTGGCTCTGCTTCAAATACCATTCAAACAAAGACAATTTCAGGCATTATTGAGCATGTCCTCCTGCCAAATTTAATAGTAGATGAATACGCAACAGAGGTCGCGAGAAAAAATGCAAAAAGCATGGTAAAGCCCATAACCGTAACATTTAAAAAGGGGGATACTATAATAAAGCCTGGCGAGCCTTTAACCCAGGTGAAAAAAGACGCTCTTAAAAAATCAGGGTACAATCCCTTGGAGCTAAACAAAGCCGGAGTTTTGGGAATCTTTCTTCTAACCTGTCTTTGCATCGGCTGCTTTATAATTTATGTTAAGAAATTTGAAAAACAATACTTAACATATCAATACATGTCTATAATTGCATCCTTTGCAATAGTTCTTGTGTATTTATGTACAATAATCTCATCGTCGAATGTTTCAAATTATATGATGCCATTCACAGCGCTAACAATAATAGTTGCAGTATTTACAACACCTGTACTTGCATTTTTGACAACAATACTTTTACTTGCTTTGATAAGTGCCGTGCTTTTCCTTGAGCCGCAACTTTTTACCTCATTTGTACTTGCAACAATTACTGGCGTTTATTGTGTGTCAAAAATTTGTTACACAAAAAGATTTGATTTAATTAAATGTGGTTTTCAGACAGGTTTGATTCTTTTTTCTGCAGCGGTCATTGCTTCAATGCTTGAAGATCATCTTGAATTTTCATATGGAATAGTAGGACTTTTTAACGGGCTCCTTTCTGGCATTATTGCACTTGGCGTCATTCCTTTGATTGAAAATCTATTCAAAATAGTAACACCATACGGACTTATAGAGCTCGCGGACCACAATCAGGCATTACTTGCAAATCTGCAATACAAAGCCCCCGGAACATATCATCATTCATTAATGGTTGCAAACCTTTGCGAAGCAGCAGCAGAAGCAATTGGTGCAAACCCAATTCTTGCAAGGGTTGGCGCATTTTATCATGACATAGGAAAGCTAAAGCGCCCACTATTTTTCATAGAAAACCAATCTTACTTCGGGATTGAAAATCCTCATAATAAGCTTAATCCAAGGTTATCAAAGATGGTAATTACATCCCATACAAAAGACGGTGTTGAACTTGCAAAAGAACACGGACTACCCCAGATTGTAATCAATTTTATCCAGCAGCACCACGGCGAATCACTTGCAGGACATTTTTACACACAGGCAGTGGCTCTTGAAGGCAAAGAAAATGTTCAGGAAGAGCAATTCAGATACCCTGGCCCAAAGCCAAATGTAAAAGAGACTGCCATCTTAATGTTAGCCGATGCTGTTGAAAGCGCTGTAAGATCTTTAAAAAACCCAACCCAGGATGAAATTGAAAATATGATAAACAGAATAATTACAGAAAGACTCAATGACGGACAGCTTTCAGACAGCCCCCTAACCTTAAAAGACATTAAATTAATAGCTGTTACATTCAATAGAATATTAAGAGGAATGCAGCATGACAGAATAAAATATCAACAGCTAAATGACTTTGAAGATAAAAACAAGATAAAACTTGGACCAAGCAAAGAAGAAAAACTTGAAAAAAGAATCCAGAAAAAGCAGCAGCAAAAATCTGCTGACATTGTTGATATAATACAAAATCCACAAAATCCTGAAAAAATATCCCCCACGTTTAATGACCAAACAGTTCAGCAAACCAATCAAAACAACTTGCCAGAGAATATATTAACCAAAGACCAAGAGACAATTAACGATGACAAATAAACTGGAAAACAAATACTTATTCAATCTAACATCAAACTATAATAAAAATTTGGATTTTAACCCAGATGAACTCAAAATTTTGATTCCAAAAATTTTTGCAAATCTATTCCAAATCGAAGAAATTAAAAAAAACTCTTGCCTTTTTGGACAAAAATATAAAACCCTTTCTTTCGACATCGTTTTTGTTGATGATTATGAAATTCAACAAATAAATTCTGAATATAGAAGCAAGGATAAGCCCACGGATGTCATTACTTTTGCACTATTTGCAGATGATGATTATAAAATAATAGTTGATAATGACATTTATCTTGGTGAGATTTTAATTTCAATTGATACAGCAAAAAAACAGGCGCAAAATGGCATTGCAAAAGAAATTTTGACACTCATTACCCATGGAGTTTTACACCTTTTAGGATTTGACCATATGACAGATGAAGATTACAATTTTATTGTAAATGTTCAAAACCAGATAATTCAAAAACTTTGGGAAGGTTAATTCTGCCATGAAAAAATTTCAGTCAACAAGTTTTATAAAAAGCGCAAGCCATGCTTTTGACGGGCTATATCTTGCATTTAAATCACAAAGAAATTTTAGAAAACACCTATATATAGCACTTGTAGTTTTAATAATTGCAATACTGTTGAAAGTGTCTATTATTGCATTTTGTATGCTTATGCTCACAAATTCTCTTGTTTTAGCATTTGAATTACTTAACTCAGTCTTTGAATTTGCACTAGATGCGTATTATAAAAATAAATATTCCCGCCTGGTAAAATTTGCCAAGGATATAAGTGCTGCAGCGGTTTTATTAATGTCAGTTACAAGTTTAATTATCGCATTCTTTATTCTTGGTGATAAAATTTATCAATATTATATAGGAACAGCATTCTAGAAATTCTTTATACTTTTTTAAAAAATTTTCTTCAAAAAATTCATACTGCACTTGCAAAAAACCTTAGTTTTTTGTAATATTTAAGTACTCACTTATACCTCTAAGCAGATAAACGTCAGTTTAGCTTAAATAAAGAAAGAAGAACAAAATATGGCAAATATTAAATCTGCAAAAAAAAGAGTGCTTGTTGCACAAAGAAACAATGAAAGAAATACTGCCTTTAAAACATCAATCAAAACTGCTGTTAAAAAAGCTTTAGCTGCAGCAAAAAACAATGAAGAAGATGCACTAAAATCAGCACTTTCAAATGTTTACAAACTTTGTGACAAAGCAGTAGGCAAAGGTATTTTACACAAAAATACAGCAGCAAGAAAAAAATCAAGATTAACAATTGCGATTAACAAACTTCTTGCAGCAAAAAGTGAAAAATAACAAAAAACCTACCAAGTTTACAAAACTTTACTAAAAACGGCGAGTCATTAACGCCGTTTTTTAATTAATTCTTAGTATTTTTTACTTTACACAATACAAAAAAATGACTTTATACCCTCCACAAAATAAAAACGCAGATTCGTTACTTCAAATTCAAGAAATTTTTCCAATAATTCCCATCTGGAAAATAATCTTGTTAAGCATTTTGACATCGGGAATGTACCATTTTGTCTGGTTTTACAGATATTTTAAAATCATAAACTGCTGCAGTAATAAAAACAGTGAAACCCCTGTAAATTCTTGCGGAAAGAGCATTAAAAATACTAAAAATAAATCAAAGATACAGGCTGCTTTGTGCATCTTTACCTCTTTTTATTTATTTTCAAAACTGCAAAAATACCTGCAAAAATATTACGAGCCGGCTTTTCCGCCCGTAATATTTAGTATTGCATATATATTTTTCAGTATATTATGGTTTGTAGGCTATCTTCGGTATATTGCATACCTTGGGGTTATTCCAATCATCATAATCCAATACAAAATAAATAAACTCAATAAAAAACATCACTCAATAGCTAAAAAATACGGCTGGACATCCAAAACAACGACAAACCTCTTATTCTTCCTGATTATAAGCCATGCTATAATTATATTCATTGCATCAATTTTAGTTATAGGTTGGCTGGATGCTCGTTTTGGCTAGGCCCCGAATTCTGGATTATAAAAATAAGCATTAATACCACTATAGTATATTTTTATTTTTATATTACATAATGTAAAAATTTTGAAGCAAAATTGTCGTTAATTGGGTAAAAATAATTATTTACAGTTTTTCTATGCATGCAATTTTATCGCTAAGCAATAAAGAGTTTTTTATGAACATCCAAAGAATAGGCTATAATGCCTGCAATCAACTAACTAAAATGCCACCATTCAAGGACACTGTGTATATAAACAGAGATAGCGTCAAAAAAATAGATAAAGTAACAACACCGCATAATTACTATGGTCAAAAAGAGCAAACAGCAGCGCTTTTTAGGAATATAAAACTCTAAAACAAAGACTGGAAAGCGATACTCCCGATAATAAAAAATATTATTTAGATATTAAAATTACAGAAAAAAGTAAGCCTGTCGGAGCATAGAACACCGCAATTTACCCAAGCCGGTTTATGGTAACAGTTGAGGATATCGACGCCAAGAAACAATATGCAAAAACCCTAAACCTTGGAAAACTCAATCATAACTATGTGTTTAATTACAAAGACGGAGAAAGCTTTTACAGAGAAGGCTTTAAAACATTAACGAAAGTATACCAAGGGGGAGCAATTGGCCCGAATAATCAATAACACTATTCTAATGAAAGCTGCAGTCCATATGCAAAGTGTCAACCAGGCAAACTAACAAAAAGAGCGTAGTTTATTTGACAAAAAGAAATATAAAGCTTCATAATTTCCTGATTAAACTACAATAACTTTATCATTTTATTTAAGCAAGAAAAATACAAGCGCAAAAAATGGTAGGATTTAGGTGAATATAAAATTTTTATTAGCAAAAATGCCGCCAATTCCCCAAGCAAAATTTATACACAGATTCATTTTGGCAAAACTACAGTAAATGTGGACCCTTCATTCTTGGCGCTTGTAACTATGCACTTTCCGCCAAGTGCCTTAATAATCTTATTTGAAAGATAAAGACCAAGCCCAGTAGAAGATTTTATCAGACGAGATTTGCCGCAATAATATTTATTAAAAATCTTATCAATCTCTTCTTTCTCAATCCCTATCCCATAATCCCTTATGCTAATTGAAAAAGCCTCTCTGTATTTAACACCATCCAAAGAACACTTCCGCATAATACCTAATGACACATCTTCTTTGTCACCAAAAGCTGCATCCCGAAAAACCCCGCCGCCGACATTCTCCACATTACACTTTGGCACCACCCCCAAGGCTGTATTTTTGTCTCCTAAAGTCACACTTTCTCTACCTACCAATACTGAATCATTCTCACAAACATCAGCATAATCTATAGAAACTTCTATCCTGTCTGAATTTGCACTGTAACTTAATGCATTTAAAATTAAATTATTTACAACTCTTTTTACAAGAAATATATCAATCTCGGCGCAAAAATCATCGCCAATCCCTGTTGAAAAAACTATCTTCTTATTGTGCATCTCAAAAATGCTTGATAGTTGATTAATAATCTCAAGCACAAATTTATTAATACAAATACCCGCTTCTTTTTTTACGATAATACCATCATGCTCGGCTTTATAGGTTTCAAGAAGCGCTTCCACAAGGTATTTTAGGTCAATATTCGAAGTCTTTAGCTTTGCTATAACTTCTTTTTGCAAAGAAGAAAGACAACCGAATTTTTCTGTCAGAAACAAATCAAAAGTATTGTCTTGCGCTATTATAGGCACCTTAAGGTCATGGGTTAATGTTGCAATAAAATCTTCTTTGAGACTCAAATCCTCTTTTTCCTTCTGAATATATTCTTTAATCATAATGTCACGATCAAGTATGCTTTCAAGAAGATTATTCAAATTCTTTGATAATTCAGGCGCGATGTCACACTGTACATCAAGTCTCGCACAGAGATTACCATATCTGGCAGAGCTTACAATATTTGTAATTTTTTTTAAATAAGCTTTTATATTCTTAATTTCAACCGATAATTTTATATATTTAACAATCATATAACACAATACAAGGCTTATAAGCCCAGTTATTGCAGCACTGATGGTTAAAATAAAAATCATAATCCATGCTCTTCTTTTATATAATCGATTGAATCAAGACATTTCTTGTATGCCTCTTCATTATTGGCCTTTAAGAAAAACTTATAGGCATATTCAATATAATTTAATGCTTCCTTAAACTGTCCAAGGTAATATTTAGTAATCCCTAGGTTATAATATGCCTTTGGAAAATTATGGTCAAGCTCAATACACTTTTCATAATTATTTAATGAGTGCTCGTAATCCTCAATCGCATAATAGCAAATACCCTGATAGTAGTATCCTTCAGCACACTCAGGAAAATAAGCAGTGAGTTTTTTGGCATTTTCAAGCGCCGCATCAAACTCATTCATATTAATCTTGTTTTGAATAATCTTCAAATATTCTTTTGTAATATCATATTCCATATCTTAATTTTAACACTAATTTTTGAAATATTAATTTTTTGTTTATTTTTTTAACTCTTATTAATTATAGTGATAAATTTAAAGTAAACATATAAGATATCATTTTGAGGAGATAAAACATATGGCAAAAACAATAGGAATTGACTTAGGAACTACAAACTCCGTAGTTGCCGTGATGGAAGGCGGAAAACCGACTGTTATAGCAAACGCTGAGGGCTCCAGAACAACACCTTCAATCGTTGGCTTTTCAAAAAGCGGCGAAAGGCTTGTAGGACAACTGGCAAAACGTCAGGCTATCTTAAATCCTGACAGAACAATAATTTCAATCAAACGTCACATGGGCGAAGATTTCAAAAAAAATATTGACGGTAAAGACTATACTCCACAGGAAATTTCAGCCATGATTTTAAGAAAACTGGCTGATGATGCTTCAAATTATCTTGGAGAAAAGGTAACATCCGCAGTAATTACTGTCCCTGCTTATTTTAACGATGCCCAAAGACAAGCAACCAAAGACGCCGGAAAAATTGCAGGCTTAGACGTATTAAGAATTGTAAACGAACCAACAGCTGCAGCTCTTGCCTACGGACTTGAAAAAGACAAAACAGAAAAGGTTTTAGTATTTGACCTTGGTGGCGGTACATTTGACGTTTCAATTCTTGAAATTGGCGATGGCGTTCATGAAGTATTGTCAACTTCAGGTGATACACACCTTGGCGGCGATGATTTCGACCAAAAAGTTATGGATTGGCTTGCTGATGAATTCAAAAAACAGGAAGGCATTGACCTAAAGGGCGATAAACAGGCTATGCAAAGGCTTAAAGAAGCTGCAGAAAAAGCAAAGTGCGAACTTTCAAGCGTTGTTGAAACAAACATTAACCTGCCGTTTATCACAGCCGATGCAAACGGCCCGAAACACCTTGATATGACTTTATCAAGAGCTAAATTTGAAGAATTATCCCATGACCTTTTAGAAAGATGCAAAACCCCTGTAGAACAGGCAATTAAAGATGCCGGCATTACTAAAAACGAAATTAACGAAGTAGTGCTAGTTGGTGGTTCTACACGTATTCCTGCTGTACAAGCCCTTGTGAAAGAATACACGGGTAAAGACCCGAACCAATCCGTAAACCCAGATGAAGTTGTTGCAGTTGGTGCAGCTGTTCAGGCAGGTGTTTTGGCTGGCGAAGTTAAAGACATCGTTCTTTTGGATGTAACCCCTCTAACCCTTGGCATTGAAACACTTGGTGGTATGATGACCCCGCTTGTGCAAAGAAACACAACTATCCCTGTTTCAAAATCACAGGTATTCTCAACTGCAGATGATAACCAGACAGCCGTTGATATCCACATTCTTCAGGGTGAAAGACCAATGGCAAGGGATAACAAATCTCTTGGCATGTTTAGATTAGACGGCATCCCGCCAGCAATGAAGGGCATGCCTCAAATTGAAGTTACCTTTGATATTGACGCCAATGGTATTGTAAACGTTACAGCAAAAGACAAGGCAACAAATAAAGAGCAAAAAATAACAATCACAAACTCTTCAAACCTTTCTGAATCAGACATTGACAAGATGGTAAAAGAAGCCGAGGCCAATGCTTCTGAGGACAAGAAGAAAAAAGAAGAGGCTGAAACCAAAAATAATGCAGAAAGTATGATTTCAGCAGCAGACAGAATCGTAAAAGATTTTGAAGGCAAAATTTCTGATTCTGATAAGACAAAGCTTGAAGAGCAAAAAACTGCTCTTAGAAAAGCGCTTGATGAGAACAAATCTCATGATGAAATCAAAAAATTATCAGAAGACCTGCAGCAAACAATGTATGCCATAAGCCAGGCAGCCTATGCGCAGGTTCAAAAAGAAGGCCAGGATGCGCAAAACACAGACAGTGCTTCTTCTTCAGATAATTCATCCAGCGAAAATGCAAATAACGACGACGTTATCGATGCAGAATACACCAAAGAATAGGTAAAAACGGTTTCAAGGAATGCAGGGTTATTTCTATAGAAGCAGTCCAACATATCGCATAGGTCTACTAAATACCTTAATAAGCGCCCTGTATACTTAAGAGAGGACCACCTAAGCCCCTGAAACCAAAACCCAAAATATACAAAAATCTCCGGCAAAATTAAAATCTGCCGGAGATTTTTACTTAAGGTTTTAAAATATACCGGCATTTTTTATACCAGACCCTCCTGAGACGATATGCCCAATTAAACTATAACAGCTTCATTAATGTAAATTTTTGTAAACTTTAATTTCTTAGCAGTTTATATAAAATTTTAAGGTAATTATTTACAATCTTTACACCCGCACACAAAAAAATATTACAAATATTAAGCACAACAAAATAAATCACATAATAAATTTTAAAAGTTAAACTTTATTTTTTAAGGGTAGTAGAATTTTTATGAATAAATTCTACACAAATTTTAAAAAAATATTTGGTATAGAATCAACATTAATCCATAAAAAATTCCGAAAAATTTAGCACGTAAGAAAAAATGCGCAAAACCAAAAAGGCATAAATTTAATCTATAAAACATTTTTCAGATTTTTATCACGTGCAAAAGCAATATTTATAATATTTTTAACGTTTTTAAAATAATAATTTCTTAATATATCAAGCTTTCTAGCGTGAAAATGTTTATATTTTATAAAATTCTGGCTATCTCCCTTGTTGTACAAGATTTTTAGCCGTGTAATTAGTTAAAACACAGCTACAGCAAGGATATAAACCAGCCGCTATTAACACTGCTATCACTGACAGTCAAAACAAGCCCATGACAAGGTTTTCAAGACTACGGAGCGTGAATTTACCTCAAAAGTAGAAATGGTAAGCATTTTCAGCGTTATGCATATTTACTGGAATAAAAAAATAGCCTAATACGCTGAAATCACAAGCCTTTCAGCGTGGCAAATCTAGTTAAATTCACTCATATCAAAGAATAAGCCAAATTATCATAATAATTTATTTTTGTTAAATCTGCACGCATAAAGCCAATTTTTTTTAAAACTCTGTAAAAATTGAAAATTTTATGCTAAAATATAGATGCTGTCATATTTTTTATTGATTTTCCTTCAAAAAAAGAAAGGAAAATTTTATGTCAAAAAAGTCAAAAGCCCCAACTAGAGTGGTTTACAACCCATCTTCAAGTATTACCGTTAATGGGCAGTTAAAATCCAGCGCAAAAAGCACCCAAAACGGCGCAAACGCAACCTATAATATGAATCCATACGAACAAGCAGCCTATGAATACGCAAACAAGGCATTTTTTGAGAATCTGCCAAATATTAATGTGTTTTCTGATGATACCCAAAAGGCACTTTCTGAGCAGGTTAAAGCCTATTTGAACCAGGGCATAAACACAATAAATTCAACCTACACACCCATGCTAAGAGATATGCAAAACGACATTGCCCGCCGCTTTGGAAACACCGACAACTCAATATTTATGGACAATTTGAGGGATATAGAGTCCAAAAGAGCAGATGCCATAAGCGATTTAGCCCAAAGCACTACTGCAAAGCGGGATGAGCTCATAAACAACGAACTTTCAAATAGATACGATTATTTGTCATTTTTGAATAACTACCAAAATCAAGTATACGCCAATATGCTCTCTACGCTTGGTTTAAGCACCGATTTATTAAACACAAATAATAATCATCTAAACGGCGCAAATAATACCCAAGCCTCCTCAAATAAAAGTCCTCTTGGGGATGTTATTAAGCTAACTTCACAAATCCTGGGCACATTTATATAAATTTTTGTAAAATATATAAATGTAGTGCTTTAGGCTGATACACAAGGGCAGAGCTATTTTTCCGCCCTTGTATTTTTTTGCTTTTAAAATTTTTGTAGTATAATAAACTTGAATATTCATGCTGTAATTAAGGAGAAAAAATTGGGATACAAGATTTTATATAAAAACGAACTTTGCAAAAATCAGTTTGAAATAAGGGTAAAAGCCCCATTTATCACAAAAAATGCCAAAGCAGGCCAGTTTATTATTTTAAGGGTTGATGAAAACTCTGAAAGAATTCCCCTTACAATTGCTGACTACAACAGGGATACAGAAGAATTAACAATTGTTTATATGGCTGTTGGTTATACCACCAAAAAGCTTTCAGCACTTGAGGTTGGAGATGAAATTGAAGATATAGTAGGCCCTCTAGGCCAGCCAACACATATTAAAAAATACGGCACAGTTGTCTGCCTTGCAGGCGGATATGGTGCAGCACCCTGCTATTTAATTGCAAAAGCCTTTAAGGATGCAGGAAACAAGGTTTATATGATTATGGGCGCCAGAAACAAAGACCTTATTTTCTGGCAGGACAAAATGAAAAACGCCTGCACAGAGCTCTTTATCACCACTGATGACGGTACTTTAGGCCACAAAGGCTTTGTAACAGACATTCTAAAGGACATTATGGCAAAAGAAACAGTGAATTACGCTATTGCAGTAGGCCCAATGCCAATGATGAAAGCAGTTGCAGACCTTACAAGAGATACCGGAATAAAAACAGAAGCATCTATGAACCCAATAATGGTTGATGGCACTGGAATGTGCGGCGCTTGCAGAGTTACAGTGGGGGATGAAGTAAAATTTGCCTGTGTTGACGGCCCTGATTTTGACGCTCATCTAATTGATTTTGATGAAGTTATAAACAGAACAAGAATCTACAAAGAATATGAAAAAAGGTGCGATGAAACTAGCTGCAACCTTCAAAAGCAGGCGAAAGAATTAGAAAAAAGTATGATATAGTTTAGAATTGAGGTAAAAATTATGGCAAATAGCAGCAATATCCCGATTTGTCCGTTGATTTCAGCAGGAAAAGATTTAAATTCGGTATGTGCACAGGAAAATTGTGCATGGTACATTCAAAACCTAAAAACCTGCGCTGTGTATGTAATAGCACACAATGCACTTTTAGATGTAAAAGCAAAACAATCAGGCAAAGCAGAATAGTATAGAATTTTAGGGGAAATAAAACAATGCCAAGACCGATGACAATAACAGAAAAAATTTTTGCACACCACGCAGGAAAAGATGAGGTAAAACCAGGCGATTTAATTAACGCCAAGGTTGATATTACACTTGCTAACGACATTACAGGCCCTGTTGCAATAAATGAATTTAGAAAAATTGGTGTAAATAAAGTTTTTGACCCCGAAAGAACAGTTTTTGTGCCTGATCATTTTGTGCCAAATAAAGACATAAAATCAGCAGAACAGGTTAATTTAATAAGAAATTTTGCACGTGAAATGGGTCTAAAATTCTTCTTTGAAGTAGGCAGAATGGGAATAGAACATGCCCTTCTTCCTGATTCAGGGATAGTAACAGCAGGAGATTTAATTATAGGTGCGGATTCACACACCTGTACATACGGCGCACTTGGCGCATTTTCAACAGGTGTAGGTTCTACCGACCTAGCCTGTGCTATGGCATCAGGCGAAACCTGGTTTAAGGTTCCAAGTGCCATAAAGGTTGAATTTAACGGCAAATTAAATAAATGGGTAAGCGCAAAAGACTTAGTTTTGCACCTCATTGGTGATATAGGTGTGGATGGCGCATTATACAAAACCCTTGAAATTACAGGCAGTACAATAGATGAAATGCCGATGGACGGCAGGTTTACAATCTGTAATATGGCAATTGAAGCTGGAGCTAAAAATGGCATAATTCCTCCTGATAAAATCACTGAAGAATACCTCAAAAACCGCTCAATCAGACCTTATAAATTCTACACATCAGACCCGGATGCCGAATATGAAAGAGTTATAAAATACGATGTGGCGGATATTGAGCCCACGGTTGCTTTCCCGCATCTTCCTGAAAATACAAGACCGATAAGCAAGGTGGGAAATGTTGAAATAAATCAGGTTGTAATAGGAAGCTGCACAAACGGCAGGCTTTCAGATCTAAAAATTGCAGCCGACATCTTGAGAGGCAAAAAAGTTCACAAAAACGTGCGTCTCATTGTTTTCCCTGGCACACAGGATATATATTTAAAAGCAATAGAATTAGGTTATGTGCAGACCATAGTTGAAGCAGAAGGCGCAGTTTCAACACCAACCTGTGGCCCATGTCTTGGCGGCCATGCTGGCATTCTAGCAAAAGGTGAAAAAGCAATTTCTACAACAAATAGAAATTTTGTAGGCAGAATGGGACACCCTGAAAGTGAAGTGTATCTTGCCTCTCCTGCAATAGCTGCTGCAAGTGCAATTTTAGGAAGAATTGCATCCCCTGAAGAATTATAAAAAGAAGGGATAATTTTTCTGTGAAAAAACATATCCTTGCAATACAGATGGCGTCAATAATTGGAGACTACTCAGCAAATGAAAGTAAAATAGCTTCACTATTTGCCGAATTTTATGCAAGATTTAAAAATTGCAAACCAGAAAAAAAAATTCTTGATTTAAAACAGAATAAAACACCACAAGATGCTACACAGAATAATTTGGCACAGGGCTATATAGGTGTCGATGATTTGAATCTAATCTATACAGCCAGCTTGCCTGATATAGTTTTCCTTCCTGAGGTCTGGACTCTTGGCTGGGCTCCTGAATGTTTTCAGAAAAATGTTAAGAAAAATGAAGCTGCTCTTGAATTTTTATCATCAATTGCAAAAAAATATAAAGTTAACATTATTGGCGGCTCATATATAAGAGAAACAAAGGATGGCTATAAAAATTCATGCCCTATCATAAATAGAAATGGTGAGGTAGTTGCCTTTTATGATAAAATACATCTCTATTCACCTGATGGTGAGGCAAAAGCAGTAACAGCAGGCAATACGCCTTTAATTGTGGATATCGAAGGCTTAAAAATTGGGCTTTCCATCTGCTATGATATAAGATTTCCAGAACTTTTCAGAAGTTATATAGCATACTCAGGAAATCACAAAGATGCACCTTATATGAATGTCTTATCAAACGGTCAATCAAAATTGCAAGATTCTGAAATTATTCCAGACCTTCTTGTAAATCTTTCAGCCTGGCCAAAAACAAGAAGGGCCCAGTATGATGCAATGGCAAAATCAAGGGCAATTGAAAATCAGTCTTATTTTCTTGCCTTGAGTCAAACTGGATTAATTAAGGATGGCATTTACAATTCAGGATATTCAGAGCTTGTCCATCCGCTTGGTGAAACCATAGCAATGCTCAATGAAGATGAGGATTTCATTTTCGAAACAATTGATACAACTATTGTCAAAAATATACGTAAGACTTTTCCAAACCTTTCAAACAGGCGGGTGGATAATTTTGGTTTTCACCCCCAATACGTAAAAATTGAGGCTCTGTAGATATGAAAAAAAAATACAAAAAAATAATTTTCAACATAACGTTAGGCCTGATATTCTCTCTATTATTGAGCATGAATTCAGCCTTTGCCAGCATTGCAAAAGCAATAAATAATACCACGCTCAACCGCGATTCAGTTATTTCTGTTGTTGTAAAAGATATTGAATCAAATGACACAATTTATTCAAAACGCGCCGACACCTACTTAAACCCGGCTTCAACACTTAAGGTATTTACAATGGCAGCAGCAATTGATACCCTTGGTGATAATTACAATTTTGAAACAGTAATTTATATTGACAATAACAGGAATTTATATCTAAAATTAGGTGCAGACCCGCTTTTGACTTCTGCTAATTTAGACACCCTTGCAAAATCTCTAAAAAAAGCATATGGCGGCAAAATTAATAATTTTTATATTGATGACACAATAATAGATAAAGTCTATTACCCTGATGGTTGGACTGTGGATGATTTTTGGCCAAATTCACCAAAGATTTCACCCTATATTGTAGACAAAAATGTAGTTTACATAAACTTTGCCGCTTCAAAAGATGATATAAAAATTACACAAAATGATAATTATAAATTTTCATTCATAAATGAGCTTGAGATTTCAAACAGAACAAATATTATGCCATCATTAAACTACGGCGAAAATTCAGGCATAGTATCTCTAAGAGGCACTATTGCTGCTGGTACCAATTTTACAAGAGAATATCCCGTCTTGGATACTGCTCAATTTTTCACAGGAAGATTAAGAAAGGCCCTTGATAAAAACGGAATACACTATGCAAAGCCGTTTTACCCTAAAAAAGTTCCTCAAAATGCCAAAAGGATAGCATCATTCATGCGGCCCATTAAGGAAGTGGTTTCTTATGCTCTGAAAACAAGTAATAATTTTGTTTGCGAGGTGGTTTTCAAGGCTGCTGGCGCAAAATGGACATCAAAAGCCAATCCCAAAGAGATTGAAAAGCCAGGTACAATTGAAGATGGCAAAAACATGTTCTTTGATTATTATGATAAAGCTGGACTTAAAAACAATAAAATCAACCTTAAAGATGCCTCAGGTGTATCCAGATACAACACGCTTTCTACAGGCTGGATGACAGATGCGCTTGTTTGGCTTAATGAGAATTCTAAAATAAAAGATTATATGATAACCGCTGATGAAGGAACTCTCACAAAAAGAATGAGAGACCTCAAGGGCTGCATTAGGGCAAAAACCGGCACAATATTTGGAATTAGCTCACTCGCAGGCTATGTAACGTCAGAAGCAGGGCAAAATTATGCCTTTGCAATAATTATACAAAATTTCGCCACAAGAACCTCTGTAATAAAAGGACTTGAGGATGATATCATCCATGAAATATACTCGCTAGAATAGTCTTATGCTATTAGGCAATTATAAAAACAGCTTTCAATACAAAATAACTTAAGTGCCTCCAAAGTACCTCGCAGACACCCTTAATCCATTTTAGACCCTACATACAGCTTTATCATCCTTAAGCTCTAAAACTTTTTTATTCAGAATATTTATAAGTTCTTCATTAATATTTTTTGTATACTCTAAATCACCAAGGCTATATCCATTCAAAAATAAAAATTTTGAAATTTTATAATTTTGCTTAAATACATTTTTAAAATTCAATATTTTTTCATAAATCTTAATATCTATATATTTTTTATTCTCACAAAGATAAGACATCAACTCCATAAGTATTATATAAGCATTTTTAATTCTGTCAGCTAAAATTTCTCTTTTTATCTTCATTAGCATAAGTTCAATCTCATAATATGTGTCAAACAAGAGCTTTCTCTTCTTTGGATAATATTCCATAAAATATTTTTTTGTTGTCTCGTAACCAATTTGTGCCATTTTTGTCTTTTTGTCAGCAGAAATCATAAAATCAACAACAGAAATATCATCCAGGTTTATCTTAATATAATCAAATTTATCTTTATCCTTGTAAAGATCAATTATATAATCAGTTGCAAAACCTGATAAAGCATTATATACAGCATTTAAATACCCTGCAGTATTTGCAATATTTTTTTCAGACTCATTATCTTCAAGCCTGAATTCTAAAATTCTGCTTTCCGTTTCTTTTATGGTGTCACTTATTCTCCAAAGAGGGGTGGATTTTACCAAATCTCCATCCACAAGGCAATCTTTGCCATCCATTACAGGTTTATATAAACCCGGCATGCTAACAGATGCCCTAACAGCACTTGCAATCTCAGCATCTGGGGTTTTTATTTTTGAGAATTCGTGAAAATTTAAATACCTTAAATTGACAGAAAATATTACAAGTTGTTCATCTAAATCTTTAAATGTCACAGGGGGCATTTTCCCCTTAACATAGGTATTTTTGTAAAATTTACTTTCAATCTTATCTTTTATCCAGTCATAAAAATAACCACCCTTTGAGAGCGCAAAATCCTTGCCAAGGCTAAAGTTTAAATCCTTAAAAAAATCAAGGCTAATATCTTCAAAAACTTCATTGATTTCATCTATACTGTAGCCAAAAGCATACAATGTGACAACAACAGCACCAATTGAAGAGCCTGCCCAGCCTGTTATATTGAGTCTTAATTCTTCAATTGCTTTAAGCGTGCCAGTATAAGAACAGCCCCTGATGCCACCACCGCCAAATATACAAAAATAGTTTAAAAGATTTGTTTCCATCTCTTTATCTTATGCAAAAAATTAAAATTTGCATCCCTTATTAAGTTCATATTGCATTTTATGATTATTTTTCAATATAATATAAATGTAAATTATATTATAAGGGGATTAAACAGTATGGCAAGTATGACATTAGCACAAAAAATTATTTCTAACCACGCAAATAAAGATGTAAAACCCGGAGAATTAGTTATAGCGAGTGTTGATGTTGCAGCCGTGCAGGATGGCACAGGCCCTTTAACCATTCAGGAATTCAAAAAACTTGGCAAAGATAAACTTGCAAACCCAAAAAGAACAATTCTTTTTATAGACCATGCTGCCCCAAGTCCAAGAAAAGAATTATCTAATTCACACCTTGTAATACGAGAATTTGCAAAAGAATACGGTGCTGTTTTGTCTGATATTGGCGAAGGCGTTTGCCATCAAAGATTAATTGAAAGTTTTGTAAACCCAGGCGAAATTCTTGTCGGGGCTGATTCTCACACCTGTACATCAGGTGCACTAGGTGCTTTTGCAACAGGCATGGGCTCAACCGATATTGCTGTTGCATTTGCATTAGGCAAAACCTGGCTAAAGGTTCCTGAATCATATAAAATTGTCGTAAACGGCAAATTCAGAGAAAATGTAACCTCAAAAGATTTAATGCTATATTTAATAGGCATGATAGGTGCAGACGGCGCAACATATAAGGCGCTTGAATTCACAGGCAGCACAATTAAAAATATGTCAATGGCAGAAAGGTTTACCCTTGCAAATATGGCGGTTGAAGCAGGGGCTAAATGTGGACTCTTTGAAACAGATGAAAAAACTTTGGAATTTCTAAAGGACAATAACAGGAAAGATGCATTTAAAGAAATCAAAATGGATAAAGATGCAAAATACGAAAGAATCATAGAAATTAACGCCGAAGATATCCCATCTACCGTATCTTGTCCACACACAGTAGACAATACAAAACCTGCAAGCGAGCTAAAGGATGTTAAGGTAAATCAGGTATTTATCGGCACTTGCACAAATGGAAGAATCGAGGACCTAAGGGTTGTTGCAAACGTGCTCAAGGGCAAGAAAAAACATCCTGATGTAAGGCTTATAATAGTGCCAGCTTCCCCTAAAATATTCAAGCAAGCTGCAGAAGAAGGCTTATTAAATATTTTTGTAGATGCAGGAGCATCATTCTTACCATCAGGCTGTGGGCCATGCGTTGGAGTTCATGGAGGAATTCTTGGCGACAACGAGGTTTGTCTTGCAACACAAAATAGAAATTTTCAGGGCAGAATGGGAAATACAAAAGGATACATCTACCTTTCATCACCATACGTTGCAGCAAAATCAGCCATAGCAGGATATATTACCGATTAAAGATTCCGCTTATTTATAACACCACCATATAAATTAAAAACTATTAAAATGCAGAATTACTTTTAAGAGAATAAAAGATTAAAAGATATGCAGTTTACGTTTGTTTTGCATTTATTAAATTGCAGCCCATATATAAGCGCAATATAACGCTAGTTGACAAAATGCCATTAATCTACCTTATGGAGAAAACTTGATGAAAAAAATTTTAACATCGCTATTATTTATATGCATTACTCTTACCGCACATGCCAGCCTTCCTTATAAAAATATTCAAAAAAATGAAAAACTAAAATTTTCTGACAACGTCTGGTCAATTAAAGTGAACACTGCCACGGCTGATTATTTTGTAAAGTCTATTTCATCAGGCACAGGAAATTACTCCGAATTTTACAAACCATCCGGAAAACTTGCATTCTCAACAGGTTGTCAGTATGAATTTATCAAAAATGGAAAACTTATAGGATATTCCAATCCAGAACTTAAATTTTATATTTTTTCTTTATCAAAAGATAAACTTGTTAAAAGAGAACTCACCAAAAATGAAGTACAAGAACTTTTTTCTGATTACAAAATTGTAACCATTTCAGAATTTGACAAAAATACAAATTCTATAAATATTAAAAAACCTAGAGGCAAATTTAAAGTCCTGCTTCTAAATGATACTGATGAATATTTTTATCATTATTCTTTTAGCTCAAAAGATGCAAAGTTCAAATCTTATCCTTTGACAGGCCTAATTGATATCACAAAAGGTGGAATTTTACAATTTTCCCATATTGGCGGAAACACAAATCTTTTTCCTCAATACGCATTATTTGCAAAATAAATATCCAGTATACCTAGGCTAGAACAGCTATTTTCACAGTAATAGTTTTTAATAATTGAAACTAAAATGCTTCAATAGCCCAGACCTTTAAAATATTACTGTGCGACAAACAGGATGTATTTAACAACACTTTATACAACATCAAAACACACAATATTTTAAACCTTATGCACTTTTATGGCTTAAAAGCTAAGTACATCTGTGTTTTAGCCGATTTTGTGTTACTTAAATTAGCATTTTAAAAGAATTTTAGCTTGATTCAAATTGATTTTAATTTTACTCAAGTCAGATTAAAACAGATTAAGCAGAACACCAACCTTATGTATAAATCTCATAAAAGATATTCGCATTTATAGGAATCAATCTGGAATTAATCAAAAGAAATATTATGGACTATTTAGAAAAACTACACAAAATTAAAAAGACCAAAGCTGAAAATTAGCTCTGGTCTTTGTTTTCAATGGTCGGAACGACAGGATTTGAACCTGCGACCCCTACCACCCCAAGGTAGTGCGCTACCAAGCTGCGCTACGTCCCGACAAAAACTATGTAATTTTCAATCTTTTCGAGGCTTAGCTTGGTACCCTTCGTTACAAACTTCGTTTGTACCCCCACCGGAAACTTGACATTTA
>CATJOM010000022.1 GCA_949741915.1 uncultured Candidatus Melainabacteria bacterium
GGCTTTAAAATGCCCATGACGAGATTTGAACTCGTGGCCTCTCCCTTACCAAGGGAGTGCGCTACCCCTGCGCCACATGGGCTTATATTCTTTATGCCTTCAATGTTTTAGACCCCTACTCATAAATTCGATTTATTTGGTCAGCTTTTATGGGGTTTCTGCTATATAGGCATGAGTTTTTGCTTTATTTGATTTAGCGCAAAGTTTAAATAGAAAAATGGGCAGAGGTGGATTCGAACCACCGTAGTCGTTAGACGGCAGATTTACAGTCTGCTCCCTTTAGCCACTCGGGCATCTACCCATATATTTTTAATTTTAATGTACGATTTTGGACTTAATTTGTCCTGGGTGTACGCTCCGACTGGCGAGTTTATTCAATTAACTATGTCAAAACGTTCTTAAAATGACATTTAGTCATTTTACTCATTTATTCGCCTTCGCTTACTCGGGCATCTACCCATATATTTTAGGAATGCAAAATGTACAATTTGAAAAAATCAGCCGATGATGGGACTCGAACCCGCAACCTACGGTTTACAAAACCGTTGCTCTACCATTGAGCTACATCGGCATGATTTATCAATAGTACTATGTTATTCAAGATAAAGTAAACTGTCAAGTAATTTTTCTCTAAAAAATAAATATTTTTTTAAATATCAATCAAATTAATGATAAAAAGCCTGAAATAAAATCTTATAAAATATACCAAAGAAGCGTTTAAACTCTTTATTTCAGCCAAGCAAAACCGGCAGAATAATAAACTATTGTTTAATTTTTTAAATTTTTTGCACCAATACAAACAAGCATTCATAATGCTTCTAGTATAGGCTTTTTTTATTAAACTATAATCTTCATATTTTTTAACAAATTCACTGCTTTCTTTAATAGCAAGCATTACTTCCTTTATGCTTTCCTCTTTAAAAGATGCCTTGTGTCCTTTTCTATAATAATAAAACGGCTGATTTGAAACTTTAATTTTTTCTGCCAATGCCATGACTTTATAGAAAAAGGGTAGATCCTCTGCTACTTTGTAAGGCGGAAAGTCAATATTATTTGTTGTTAAAAAATCTTTTTTATATGCCTTTGTGCAAAGTTCCATGTTTGCATTTAATATTTGGCCTTTTGTATTTTTTATATTCAAAAACCCTTTTGCATTGGTGTAATTTTTTAACGGTCTGTATAATTTTATGTCATTTCTATCTTCGCGAAGTGCGTAAAATGGTGCTATAATAACATCGGCATCATCATTTTGCACTATGCTTTGAATATTTTTAAGTGCGTTAAGATTCAGATAATCATCTGCATCAAGAAAAATAATGTATTTGCCATTGGCATGCTCAAGCCCAAAATTTCTTGAATATGAAACTCCGTGATTATCATTATCAATAATCAAAAGCCTTTCATCCTTAAAATCTTTCAATAATTCTCTGCTTTTATCTTTTGAACCGTCATTTATTATTATAACTTCAAAAGTTCCTTCAAAATTCTGATTTAGCGCGCTTTCTGTGCATTTTTTGATATATTTTTCCTGATTATGGAGGGGTATTATTATGCTGAATTCGATTTTCTTCATATTTAATATTTTACAATAAATTTGTGTGTTGTATAATAAAGACTGTAATATTTATTACGGAAAAATATGGGATATTAAGCGGAACTGATGAGAGTTATTCAAACCAGAAATGATATTATAAGACTAATTTTTAACCCCAAAACAGATGGTCTTTGCCTTAGTGATTTTTTAATTGTAAGAGATGGTCAAGATAATTTTTTGGGGCAGATTATTGAAATATATGATGATAAATTTAACCAGGAAGAAAACGTTGCAAGCATAAGGCTTGTTTACAGAATATTGCCCGATCATCAGGTTGTACCGTACGATAATTTTACACCCTCAAGGGAATGCGAAATAGCGAAAATAAAGCTTGAAGAAATCGAAAAATGCCTGAATACAGATAAAGACACGGTGCCTTTTGGAATCAGCACAAAAAACAATAAGATTGTTAATATAAATTTAAACTTTTTTAACAATAATCCTGTAATATTTGCAGATAAGCTGGATGAGGTTAATTGCGCTTTTGAAAATGCAGCGCAAAAATTAAAAAGCTTTAAAAAGGTTGTCGTTATTGACTATACTGGCACGTTGAATATTAAAAATGCAAAAAGAATTAAGGCTAAGACTGATTTTAAACTCCCGCTTGATTTTTATTCACTTGAATATATTTGGCAGAAAGCAACAAGCAGAGCTTCTTTGGAGGCTCAAGCAGAACTTGAAGATATGTTTGTTGAACTGCAAAAGTTTGTAAGTTCAACTGAGGATAAATACATTCCTTTTCCAAGGTTTGTAAAGGTAATAGAGCAGCAATACAAAGTCACTCCTGCTATTGAATTGAAGCTTTTCTTGAACAGCCTGAGACGCTATTGGCATGAAGAGCTTTTTGCGCGCTCAAAGAGAGAATTTCAGGGTATAGCCAAAGCTCTTCAAAAAGAAAGCACTGTAATTATTGATTTATCTAATTTGAGGCTTGAATGGCATAGAGAATTTTTAGAATTCGCCATAAGGCAAGTAAGGGATTTTGATGCTTATCTTCTTTTGAGGCTAAATGAAAACAATTCAAACCCCGAGATGATAAATGATTTATATTTGAAAAATCCAAAACTTAATATTATCTCAAGTATATCATATGGCTTTGTAAAGCTTCCGCATATTATGGAATATGCGAAAAATTACATTCTTTACAAAACTTTAAATCCCAGACGTGATTTTGGCTTTGCAAATTTTCAGGTTGCAGCACTTAATTCTTCATCGTTTCTGATGTTTGGCGAAGACACAAGAGATTTTATGTTTATCCTTAAAAACTATGTTTTCGATGAAGAGGAAGCAAATAAAGAAGAGGACAAAAAGGTTTATATTGATCTGAACCTTGAACTTGAAGACATGAAGCCTGTTGAATTGGCTGGCAAAAATTTTGAACTAAAAAATATCCATATTCAAAACACTAAAAAAAATCGCCTGAAGGATGAAGTAGCACTGGAAGATGTTTTCAGGGAAGCTTTTGATGAAAGTCAGATGCCTGAGGATAATAACCAGGAAGATATTCCTAATGAAGCTGAGCCTGGCGAGGAGGAATTCCAGGACATTCCTCTTGTTATTGAAGATAAAAATTCCTTAGCCAATACGGAAAATGATACTGCGAGCAAAGGGGTTCATAATGAACTTGAGGCGCAACTAAGAGCTGAAATCGCAGAGACAAATGAAAAACTCTCTGCCTCGTTTGATAGTCTGGATGAAGTTTCATCGGAAAACGCAGAAGAATCGTTGTGTTCTGATGATGAAAACAAACAACGTACTGATGAAGAGGCTGAGGCGCAAATTGAGAATTCAAAAGAAGAAGATGAGGATGTAAGGGCAGCAAGAGAAGCGCATAAGGATGTCTCTACTGTTGATGCTAAGCGCGACAGCATAGAAGCTATTAGCGAAGTTGAGCAAGAAGAAGAACAAGAAAACTCTAAAATGGCTGAACTCATTGAAGCAAGTCTGAAAAACGATGAAGAATATATAAAGGAGCTCTCATCTGATGTGGAAGCCATTGTTCCAGATGAGCAGGCCAATGCGTTTGAAACAATTGATGCTAAAGCTTCTTTAGGCAAAAATTCTGAAACTAAAAGTCTAGATAAAACTTTAAAAGCTTGTGAAAATCCTTCCAATATTCCACTGTCTGAAGAGGATTTGGATTATTTTATAAATCCTTCAGATACTGAAGAAGTTTTGCTTGAAGATAAAACAGACAATGCAATTGCGGATGAAGAAGTTATAACTACTGAAATGATTGAAAATGCCGCATTTCAAGAACAGCTTGCAAGCGAAATGGAAGCGCAGGCGGATGCCGAAGCTCATAAGGAAACCTTGCTTGATAATATAAAAAAAAATTCTTCAGAAGAAGGCGATAAACAGGAAACTTCTGCTGTATCAGCCACAGAGGCTGAGTTAATTCAGACAGAAAATGAAGCGAAGATTTCTGAAGAACACATTGAGGAAAAAGTCGAGGATTTTGCTGCAACATTGCATCAAATAAAAGAAGAAGCCGAAAATATTCTCCTAAGTGAAGAAGAACTTGAAGCTGAATCAAAGGAGCAAGAGTCTTTGTTAATTGATACTGACGGCAGCAATCCAGATATGTCTGATGAATCTGTCGGAACCATTATTGCAAATGGAGTTTCTGATGAGACTAATTTAAGCACTGAGGAAGAACCCGGGGATATAGTTACAGAATCTCTTGTTGCAAAGGCAGAACCTGAGATGTTAAAAGAAATTGCAAACAGTGCTGATGACAAGGCGCCGTCAGTGTCAAAACCAACTGTTTCACTTGATGATTCAGCGAATGAGGCCGAACTTAGTGAAATTATTCAAACGCAGAAACAGGAAAAAAATCTTCTGCCAGATACCATTGAGGAGACTCAAGGCCAAACAGAAAATAAAATTGACCCTATGCTAGTTAAGGAAGATTTTCAGAGTAAAACCACTGCTAATGCTGTCAGTCAGCAGGATTCAATAATTATTGTTAAAGAAAAGCCAAACCTTTTGATTGAGGATTTTACGGAAAAAGTTTCTAATGCAGAAATTATCGAAAATGAAATTACATTAAAGGAAGATGCCGAAGAAGTTTCCCTGAAAGAATTAGCGCAAAAGGCAATTGAAGCGCGTTTTGATGAAGTAATAGATGAGGCCGGCAAATCCGCCGCTTCCAAAAAGAACAAGCTTCAAATCAATGAAAATGTTTCAATTGACCTTGATAAAATAAAAAGTAATATAAATGAAACTGAAACTTCGCTTCCTATATTTAAAAATAATGATAATGAGACAGAAGATGCTGAATATGATTTCCAGGAAGGTATGAGAGTCAGTCATGAAAAATATGGCGAAGGCAATATATTAAAAGTTGTTAAATATTCAAATAGATGTCTCTTGCAGATAGATTTTGACAATACAGGAAAAAGACTTCTGGATCCTAAAATTGCAAAAATAAAGCCAATGTAAGACATAATTTTGGTATATTTATTGAAATATAGTTGGCGCTCTGGCCAATAAAAGGCCAATACAGCTAATGTGCATTGATTTTTTATAAGGCTTGCTTTTTTCTCTACAAAATACACAAGTATTTATCTGTAATTGCTCTATCAAATATTTTGAGCATACAGGCTTTATATATTCGGGACTTAACAATGAAAGAATTCTACTTGTTGCTCATCTCTATGTATTCAACCGCTTCTTCGATTGTATCAAATACGCGAATAACATTATTTAAGAACACATAATTCAGAGCTTTTAAAACATCTTCGGATGGTTTTACGATTATAAAAATACCATTTTTTTGTGCAGTTGCCTTGTAAACTTCTGCAAAAACTCCTGCATAGTTATCTGAAAATATTTTTACATATTCCATATTAAATACTATGTTGGGTTTACCTGTCAAAACATTTGTGTTTACTTCTTTGATAATGCTTTTTATATAGGTTTCATGGTTAATTTTATATATCGAAAGAACACATATATCATTATTGATATAATATTTATGGAATTCCTCGTTACTTGTTTTGCTGACAGAGTTTGAAATAAACTTCATAACTTTTTCATGCCAATCGGGCTGTTTTGATATGAACTCATCAACCCCCAGGCTGTAACATTTTTGAACCATTTGTTTGTCATCAGTGCCTGAAACAACAAGTAGTTTAAAGTTTTTATTCTGCTCATTCTTAAATTGGTTAGCTGCCTCAACAAGGCTGAATCCATCCTCTGCATCTGGTAAAAATAAGTCAACAATTATATAATCAAAATGTTTTTTCTTAAATTCTGAGATTGCTTCCTCTTTATTTCTTGCCACAAAAACATTCATTCCTATTTTTTTAAGCATAGAGGTAAGCTGAAATATTGACAATTCCATATCATCAACAATTAAGACATTAAGGTTTTCAGCAGTAAAAAAACTTAGTGGGTAATTAAAAAAGTTTAACTTTCTTTCAATCGCAATCAAAGCCTTTGAGATGGTGGATTCATCTGCCGTATCAGGGTTTGCATCAATACCTGCAATTTTAATTAAATTAAAAAGCTGTTCCTTTGTTAATGAAATATTTGTCATACAAATAATTATACAATAAGTTTTAAAAAAACACACGCAAAAATTATAATGGTATAATAGACTTAAATGTATATGGGATTGGAGCATGGAAATGGACAATAAATTGAATACGTCTGCCTTTGGCAAAAATGATATAAGGGGAATTTTCCCAAAAGATGTTAATTCTAAGGTTTTCTTATACGCAGCAATGGGTTATGTAAGATGGGCTGTTGAAAAATTTGGCGCCATGAATGATACAAAACGCCCTGAAGATTTATGTTTTTGTGTTTGCATGGATGCAAGGCTTCATTCTAATGAATTAAGAAACGCGGTAATTGAAGGTGTCACAAAATACGGCGCAAATATTGTAGATATTGGTCTGGCGCCCACACCCTTGGGATATTTCAGCGAGTTTGCAAAAATTCCTGATGAAGTGTTATGTGGACATAAAATTAATGGAGCCTTGATTATTACCGCCTCGCACAATCCTTCTGAATATAATGGCCTTAAAATGACCTTTAATAAGGCATCTTTAACTGAGGATGATATAAAAGAAGTAAAAAAAGCAAGTGAAGAAGTTTATGAGCTTGCAAAGGAAGACAGATTGCACCTATACAAAAAAGGTTTTGTGCACGAATTTAACCTTGTTGATGTATACTCCGAAAAGCTTCTGGATGGTTTTTCAAAATGTGCAGCAGGCTTAAAAATTGTGGTGGACAGTGCAAATGCCACGGGTGGCATTGTTGCCCCTAAAATATATAGGCAAATGGGGGCAGAGGTTATAGAATTATATTCTGAACCAGATGGAAATTTTCCCAACCATCACCCAAATCCATCCGTAGAATCAACGCTTGATGATTTAAAAAAGACGGTCTTAGATAACAAAGCTGATTTTGGTATTGCATTTGATGGAGATTCGGATAGAATTGGCCTTGTAGATTCAGATGGCAAAATGGTTTCGGGTGATAAGTTGTTATTAATCTATGCACTTGATTTAATCGCTTCTCTAAAAAACAGGGGTGAAAAACCGACCGTTGTATCGGAAGTTAAATGTTCGCAGGTATTGTATGACACTATAAATGAATCTGGCGGAAATGCTATAATGCACAAAACAGGCCACGGATACATAAAGTCCAAAATGAAAGAGACAGGCGCGCTTCTTGCCGGTGAAATGAGCGGGCACATTTTCTTTAAAGACAGATACTATGGTTTTGATGATGCTATTTATGCGGGTATGCGTCTTATTGAAATAGTTTCCAAAAACAAAAAGGAAAATCCTGATTTTAAGATTCAAAACCTACTTAAGCCTTTTGATAAAGTCTTTATTTCGCACGAGATAAGGCTAAAATGCCCTAACGAATTGAAAAAAACGGTGTTATCAGAGTTAAGCGCAAGGGTTAATGATGATTTGTTTGATTCAAAAATTAAAGAAATAGTGACACTTGATGGTCTTAGAATAATTTTTGAGGATGGCTTTGCTCTAATTAGGCAGTCTAATACGGAACCTGTTTTTACAATGCGTTTTGAAGCCAAGACAAAAGAAAAATGCGAATGTTATCAGAATGCACTCGTTGGCCTTGCGGATGAACTAGTTGAAAAAATGTCGTCAGCAAATAAGGCATAATTGTATAAAAGTCTATAGTTAGCATAGCCAAAAGAAGTATGCTGATTATTATACCTAAATACAGTAATTTAAAATAATTTTGTTGTTATAATGAAGTCTATGAAAAAGCTAATATGTTTAAAAAACTTAATAATCACATTGTTTCTGTTTACAGCCCTTATGTCACCTATTTCTTTTGCTGCAAATAATGAACCTGTTAAAGAGCAGCTTACAAAAATAGAAACCACCCTGTGGGATTTAAATTACTCCGATGATACCGATGAGGCGCGCCTCAAAAGATTAGAGGAGGAGGTTTTTGGTATGGTTGAGACCAAGACAAAGATTTCCATTCAGGATAGAATAAATAAACTCAACTCTGCACTTGGTCTAGAGAGCCTTGCGGAGGCCAAGGCGCCTATTTCTGAATTATACAAGGATGAGGCAGCTGGAATAAAATACCCTGCGGTTGATATACTTGAACTACAACTATTGGGTAAAAACTATAAAACTGAAAATATATATAAAAGACTTGAAAGGCTTGAAGATAAAGTATTTGGAAAAACTCAAGAAGGAGATTTAGCACAAAGGACAGACGGTCTTAAGGCTAAAATTTCAATGATGAAACCATCATCTTCTTTGCCAAGCTATCAAAGCGGAGAGTACTATAACCAGGGGACAATATCCGGAGGTTCATATGGAAATGCGCCGTATACATTTGGCGATAAGTACACTGAAGAGGATGTAATAGCAAAGGCTCGTTCTGATGCTAAAAATAGGTCAAGGCAGCAGAATTATAATAATTATGACTATAATAGCAGCTATGGTGGCTCCGATACTGCTCTTCAATTGGCAGGCCTTGAAAACTCTTTATTCGGGCAAACATTTTCATATGATCCAATGGCAGTTAGGCTAAACCGTTTAGAGAGGCGTATTTTCCAGAGAGATTTTGCCTCTGACGATGAGTATTCAAGAATTTCTCGCCTTCAAGCTGCATCTACTGCAAAGAAAACTGCAAAATATTATGATGGCAACAAATTTCAAAAATTTGCCTCAACTGGTATGCAAATTGGAACATTTGTTCTAATGATTCTTGCTCTGATTTTATAAAACTGCTTCACAGCGTATTTTAGCATTAGTATTAGCGGCGATTTTGTGGTTGCACACAAGCTATAAGTAATGCCAATATGCCAAATACGACATGTATAACCAATGTGAAAGTGCTGCCTATGGGTTTTAAAGAAAATACAATACAAATATACTTTGTACAACTGTAGACAAGAAAACTATAATCCTAAGGTTAATGCAGTTAAGGGGACTAGACTATAGAATAATCTAAAGCAAGAACTAACAATGCACTATTGCTGGTAAAAGGTGCTAGACACATTCACCTTCACCCCCCCCCCTTTTTTTTATTTCTTCTCTTTTAAAAACCTATAGCTAGGCAATAAAGTTGATGATGCACCGAAAAGGCAAGTGTAGGAGGGTCAAAGTAATGGTAAAATGCTCCGCCGTCTAGCCGCCAGTCGTGATACCTGTTATCGGAGTTAATCGTGTCTGACCATATGTAATACGGCCAGCAACCTTCATTGCCTGAGCCTGCGCAGCCGCCACCATAATGTTTTGCTGTACATTTGTAAGGTAATATGCTGTATCTGGCATATTTATTTAGTAGTAAAACTATTAAATAATTAAAATCCTATATGGTGCACTAACAAGTGTGTAAACTATAAACTTAACAGTATAAATATCAAATATTGTTAGCGCACCGAAAAGGCAAGGGTGCTGGGGCAAAATCCACTACCGCATCCGCCAACCATATCTATAATGCCATTCGCCAGAGCGGGTACTCCATATACTCCTGTGCTGTTAGACGTGCCCGTCCATATATGATATGAATAGCACGTGCCACCAGCAGCGCATCCATTCAATGCTCCGCACTGCACAGAGCCCTTGATATCGCGGTCGCACAGCTTAATATATGCCATAATTGCCATATATAAATACGGGTTTAATATACTTAAATGGAGTGAAACCTGCGACTTACCTGAGCGTAAAAGTTGAAAAAAAACAAACAATAAACTTTGAAGAAGCCTATGCCTGAAATTGCACCATTACTAGTAATTATTACTAAACTGGCATATACTGTAAGGGGTTAGATAAGTCCTCATAAGACTGCAGCGCACCGAAAAAGGCCAGGTGTAACTACATGTGCCCACTCCATCACAGGCACCTGAGACACCAAAACCGCCGCTTGAAAAGTGAAACCCTCGCCGGTGTACAGTACTAATATATTCGGAGGACCATAAGGCCTGAGGATGGCAAGTACCTCCGCCCGAGCCTGCACAGCCGCCAAGAAAATTGCACCGCACAGAGCCTGCAGCGTTGAGGTCGCACAGCTGTAATCATTCCCTGCGGAGGGGATGTGGTATGTATTCTCAAAACAGCAGAGGAGCAAATACGTTAACCAGCCAAATCTGCAACGTAACGTATGCAGCATGGCAAAGGGCTATGATACCTAGACAACTTCCTGACCCATATCATAACTCTGCACTGGCATCCTTACAAGAGCAAAATCATCATAGGCAGTCCTTGAGTCAGGTGCATCAAAATGATAACGCTACAACTAGCAGCGTACGGAACTTGGATAACTAACGCAACAATAACACGTAAAATACTCTGTGAAATAACAACGTGTAAGGCTGAACATACTAACGGTACTTAAAATGCAAACAACCTAAACACCAGAGGGCAAAGCATTGTACAGGCATAAACATAGTCCACGCAGGAACACAAGCTAAAGATGCAAAAGCTAAGTATTGCAGAAGTATAGTGCATTAATAATATAATGCAGCATAATAATCCACGCACAACAAAAGAAAAACACATGTATGGATAATTCCTCGAATAGGACCGCAGCGCACCGAAAATGCCAGGGAGTCTGGAAAAGAAGGGGTGGAAAAATACCCTCCGCCTAATGGCGCGCATATATGGTCATACCCCCCACCAGAAGCTGACCATATATAATGTACCCAGCATACATCTATATTCCCTGCAACCCCTGCGGCTGCGCCCGCACACCTGCCGCTTGCAGAACACTGCACAGAGCCATCTGCAAGCGGCTCGCATAATCTACACTAGAAAAGCTTCTAGCACAACATTCTGAAACAAAACGGAGGGATGACTAAATGCCATATGTAGGAAATATGTTTAAATAATATGGCTGAAATCTATCTTCTGTGAAAGATGACTTACCAGGTAAGCTGAAGCAAGATGTAACCCCCAAAAAAAATAGAATAACATCTTATCTCGATTTGTGAAATCCGTATATTAATCACTCAGCCATCTTTCGAAGCCTCTTGCAGCCTATAATTAATCACAGGGAAGCAAAGGGGCATAAGCTAGAGAGCAGTATCCTTAAAAACTAAAGACACTAAAGCTACAGCGCACCGAAAAGGCAACACCTGACGGGCAATCGCCGCTATCACAGCTTCCGTTAACAAGTCTGCCTGCGCCTAAAAAGAAGCCTTTAAACCAGCCTTGCGTGTAAGTGCTTGACCATAAATGAAAAGTCCAGCAGCTGGTATCAGCTGAGCCTCGGCAGCTCCCGCCATATCCGCCGCACTGCACAGAGCCTGGCACATAAATAGGGCTGTACACTTATATCTTTGCCTGCAAGCAACTACCAAAAGGGAATGCGCACTGACAGCAAGTCATAACGTATACTGACAAGACACCCAAAGTATTCCAGTAAACCATAAGCAAGGATTGCCTGGTGCCTAAACGTGCGGAGCTAATATGAAACCCGGCTGTAGTGCTCCGAATAAAAACCTATTGGGGTAAAACATACTAGAAATACTGGCAGTACCCATATATGCAAAGTGAGCCAAGCAGGGATGCTAACCCCATTAAGCTGCAGCGCACCGAAAAGGCATCATAACGGGTCCAAGCACCAACAACAAAATGCCCATACTCTAAATAAGCCGCATAATACTGACCAACAGAATGCATGTTTCCAGACCAAGGATACTGCGGCCAGCACATAGTGCCCTCGGCACCCACGCAGCCGCCATATAGAATGCCGCACTGCACAGGAGCGGCAGACAAGCCGTCGCACGGAAGCTGTGCGGTAATGCATACGTAGGGGGCAACATGCCTTCCAAGCCAACAGCAACAAGGTTAAAGCCCTGCATCTGCAGCGCACCGAAAAGGCATAAATGCCAGAAATAGTCTCTTCGCGTAAGGCCCCGCCATCTAAATAATAGTCTACAAATAGGCCCACACTGGGACTATAACCTGACCAAAGTTCGTTGGGCCAACCTTTATCACCTGCAGCACCCGCACAGCTGCCACCAGCTCTGTAGCACTGCACAGAGCCCAGGGGCTCACTTGGGTGTAACCATAAGGAAAGCAGCTTAAATAACCAATAAATAGCATACAGCAAACCACAACTCCTAAAAAGGAGACAAAGAGGTTAATGATGGCATCTTCGGGCAATAATAATAGCAGGTAGCATAAAAGGTATGAATCACCAGATAAGCCCAACTAGCAAGCTGTCATCTGACTAGACAAAAAGTAAACACCTGCTGTATGAGTAGCTGTAAAGCAACAAAGAAGACAAAAGACAACCACTTGCAACTTGTGCATTGGAAATATATAGCACAAATGCTAAGACTCTGCGTGCTGTCTCGTAAAAACTATACAGGAATAGCTACAGGGCCCTGGAAAGCAATAGATAACGCTAAATAAACCGCTGCAAAGAGCTTGTGCATATGGCATAAGTGGAGAAATAATATATGCACCGGCAAAGAAAAGAGCGTGTAACGTCCTAAAGCCTAGAGAGGGAGGTGCGAGTACTGTGACGACGCACCGAAAAGGCATAGGTGTAAGAACAATGACCTGAACCACAGGCTAGATCTAGCCTGAAGGAACCACTCTGTAAACCTGGGGCCCACTGCTCGCTGCTGCCAAAAGCTGAGCTTGACCACATATGATACGTATAGCAGTCATTAACAGCTGCGCCTGCACAGCCTCCATACCAAGGCGCACACTGCACAGAGCCTGCCAGGTACCAGTCGCACAGCTGTGCAGTAGCCAACGCTGCGCTAAAGTCACAAGACAACGCTCCTAGGTATGGCGCCACAAGTAGTAATATAAAATCCAAAAACTGCCGTATAAATATCCTAAAACGCTTAGCTAACCAGCATATAAGGCTGAAAAACGCACCGAAAAGGCCCAGGTGAGTACATGCGAGTGATAACTTAAACTGCCACCGTTCAGAGCTGTATCATAACAAGCGTCTATTCCGTAAGCTGCGCCTGACCACATATGATACGGCCAGCACCCCCCATCAGTGGAGCCCGCACAGTGATACTCATAATGGCACTGCACAGAGCTTTACATAGAGCCAAAACACCACAGAACAAAACAAGGGCAGGTAAGAAACGCGAGAATTAAACAGCAGTCAACTACGCTGCGCAATATACGCCAATGCGGGTGCGCTAACTAAAAGATGTGTAGGTGGAGCACATCTAGTAGGGTAGCTGCTGACATAGTATATCAAAGTGCAAACTTACCGTCATATAGCACCAAGAAACGTGTGCGCTGCAGTCTCAATATAAAAGATTTCTTTGCGGCATTTGCTATATACTGTAAAATGCGGCTGTTAAATATACCTGACTCAATTTAAGCCTAAAGGTAATTTAGCAATTTAACCATTTAACCATAGTAATGGTATCTTTTGACGATTTGAACACCTTCTCTGCCGGATTTCGTAAAATCTGACACTCTGAGGATTTCTGTCATTTTAATCATATCATATGTTGTATTTTTTGATAAATTAATGAATGGTGTATAATTTTTGCAATAAAACAAATTTTTTTATATACGACGTATTTATTGTCACTAAGATTTTACAAGCTTTTGCAATGTATTCTCCTGTAATGTATTTTTATATTCTTTAATACGAAGAATGAAAAATACACTGGTAAATACCTCTTAAAGAACATACTTCTCTCCAAAAGTAATATTTCTTAATAAATTTGCAGGCCTCTTGTGAAAATAGACCTGCAAATATCAAATCCGCCATTTTGTACCATGAAATTATTTCTTTTCAAAAACAATTTTATCATCCTGAACGGTAATTAAAATTTTATCTCCGTCATTAAAATGCCCTAGTAAAAGTTCTTTCGAAAGAGGGTTTTCAATTTGCGCCCTTATAGCCCTTTTAAGAGGCCTTGCGCCGTAAATAGGATTATATCCATCAAGCGCCAGTTTCTCTTTGGCATCCTCTGTTATTTCAAATTCAATCTTTCTCTCTTCAAGGAGTTTTCTTAAATATTGAACCTGGATATCCACAATTCTACTTAAATCCTCAAGGCGAAGCGCGTCAAAAAATACTGTTTCATCAATTCTGTTTAAAAATTCAGGCCTAAAATGAGCCCTCAGCTTTTCCATGACCTCTTCTTTGGTCTTTTCTTTGTCGGAACCTGAAATCATACCCTTGACAGCATTATCCAGAATAATATCCGAGCCTATGTTTGAGGTTAGAATTATTATCGTATTCTTAAAGTCAACCGTTCTGCCCTTAGAATCGGTCAATCTGCCGTCATCAAAAATTTGCAGCATTATATTAAATACATCAGGGTGTGCTTTTTCTATTTCATCAAACAATACAACGCTGTATGGCTTCCTTCTGACTTTTTCGGTTAATTGGCCGCCCTCATCATACCCTACATATCCGGGAGGTGCACCTATAAGCCTTGCAACAGAATGCTTTTCCATATATTCTGACATATCAATACGAATAAGTGCATCTTCATCCTGAAACATAAATTCTGACAAAGTTTTAGCTAATTCTGTTTTACCTACACCCGTGGGGCCAAGGAATAAAAATACGCCAATTGGTCTTTTTGGGTCCTTTAGGCCGCTTCTTGCGCGGCGTATGCTATCTGAAACAACGCCTACGGCTTCATTTTGGCCTATCACTCTTTTATGAAGAATATCTTCCATCTCAATTAATTTTTCAGATTCTGATTCAACAAGCTTTGAAACAGGCACCCCTGTCCATTTTGAAACTATTTCTGCTATATCTTCATCCGTGATTTCCTCTTTCAAAAGCGCATCCTGCCTTTCTTTTGCAGTAGTGTTTTTGCAATTTTCCAACTGTTTTTCTAATTCAGGGAGCCTTCCGTATTTTAATTTTGCTGCAAGTTCAAGATTAGCTTCGCGCTCGGCGTTCTCTATCTCTATTCTTGTTTTTTCAATCTCTGATTTAATCTCAACTTCGCCTTTTATAGAGCTTTTTTCAGCCTCCCACTGAGTTTTCAAAACCTCTGCCTTGTTTGAAATTTCATCAAGTGCTGTTTTTACCCTGTTTATTTTGTCTTCATCATTATCATCCTTAAGGGATTCTAATTCTATCTGAAGTTGCAACTTCTGCCTTTCAAGCTTATCAAGTTCTTCTGGCATAGAATCAATCTCAATTCTTACCCTTGAAGCAGCCTCATCCATTAAATCGATGGCCTTGTCTGGCAAAAATCTGTCCTGAATATAGCGGTTTGAAAGTGTTGCAGCTGCTACAAGTGCAGAATCTTTAATTCTTACACCATGGTGCACCTCGTATTTTTCTTTTAAGCCTCTAAGGATTGAAATAGTGTCCTCAACGGAAGGTTCATCCACAAGAACCGGCTGAAAACGTCTTTCAAGGGCTGGGTCCTTTTCAATGTATTTTCTGTATTCATTAACTGTAGTGGCGCCAACCATTCTCATCTCGCCTCTTGCAAGTATTGGCTTCAAGAGGTTTCCGGCATCAGTAGAGCCTTCTGCAGCACCAAGCCCCACAACCGTATGCAGTTCGTCAATAAATAATACGACGCTTCCTTGAGACTCTACAACCTCGTTTATAACCTTCTTTAGTCTGTCTTCAAATTCGCCCCTGTATTTTGCACCTGCAACAAGAGCACCCATATCAAGCGAAATAAGCCTTGTATTCTTTAAACTCTCGGGCACATCTCCTCTTATTATTCTCTGCGCTAGCCCTTCAACAATAGCGGTCTTACCTACCCCTGCTTCACCAATGAGAACGGGATTATTCTTTGTGCGTCTGTTTAAAACCTGTATAATCCTCCTAACCTCTTCGTCTCTGCCTATTACAGGGTCGAGTTTTCCTTCCTTTGCTCTTTGGGTAAGGTCAATAGAGAATTTTTCCATCATCTTATACTCTTCATCTGCCGTATTCGAATCTATTTGCTTGTTCCCTCTGATTTTTTTAATGGCATTTAGTAAAGAAACCTCATTCAATGAAAATTTGGTGAAGACTTTATTTAGGGCCGTCTGGTTTTTATTTGCAACAGCATCCTTTACTATTGCAAGCACAATATGTTCAGGCGAAATGAATTTATCCTTCATTGTCTCTGCTATTTTTTTAGCATCCTCCATAATTTTTAAGCTATCAGCAGAAAAATACAGCTGTCCTGAATCATTTGATACCTTTGGTAGCTCATTCATTATTGCCTGCAGGTCATCCTTAAAAATATTTCCCGTAATCTTAAGGCTTGAAAATAATTCATAAATTCCTGAATTTTCTTCCCCGCCCTTTGAAAGATTCGCCATGGCATAAACAATATGAACAGGCTCTAAAAATGTATTTTTATTAGTCTTTGCAAGTGTTTGCGCCTCAATAATCACATTCTGTGCAGATTTAGTTAATTTTTCAAAATCAAACATAATTGTCACCTCAAAATAGTTATTTTATATATCTTAATGATAAACATGTTTTTTGGAAATATTACAAAAATTAACATTTATTTAATTTTTGTAAACAAAAAGGCAATTTTTTATCTTATATATACTTTATATACGTATAGCCTATTTTTTATATGAAGAGATATTAATTTTGACTATTAACAGCATACAACTGAATAATGTAAGGCAATTTTCGCTTCTGACAGATGTCATTGAAGATAATGAAGAAAAAACTGGTACAGATGAGAGCATATTTGCTGCAGAAATTAAACCAGAACCTCTTAAAACTTTAATTCCCGGCGTTATTTCTAATAATTCTAAAGAAGAAGACTTGGATATATCGAATGAGCCTTCAAATGAAGCTAGCATCACAAATCTTGGTGAAGAATTAAGTGAAATAAAGGAAAATCAGGGGCTTATAGGAAAAGCCTGGGATGGTATCAAAAATCTTTTCGGCGCAAAAAACGGCTCTAATAAGGTAGAAGAATTAATTAAAGAAGCGGAATTAGACTTAAATAAACATAATGAAGCAAGAGAGCGCCTTGAAGCCTATAAAGAAGGACAGAAAATGTCTGTTGATATCCTTGGCGATATTGTTTCAGGAATAGCATCAGTTGGCGCAGCAGCTCTGGCACCTGTTACAGGTGGTGCATCATTATTGGTTGCTGCAGGTACAGGCGCACTTGCAAAAACTGCAGTAAAAGCCTCAGATGCTGTTATTTCCGGAAGAGAATATGAATTATCTGACCTTGGTTATGATGTCATAACGGGTTCTATAAACGGAGCTATGGCTCCTCTTTCAAATGCCATAGGCGGCGCTGCAGGTACGGGTGTAGCTAAAGTTTTAGGGCTTGAAGCAGTTGAAACATGTGCAAAAACTGCAGTTAAAGAGGCTGGTGAAGCAGGGATTAAGCAGGCTGGGAAATCTTTTCTTGCAAAGCTTTTGGCAAAACAGGGCGTAAGCTATGTCGCAAAAGAGGGCACAAAAGGCGGAATGTCACTCCTTGCGGCAAAGGCAGCATCATATGGCGTCAATATGGCTGTTGATGGTGCCCTCTCAGGCTCCACAGATGCATTTGCAAGAGCATTGGCTGATAATAGAATTGAAGATATGCCTCAGGATATTTTAAAAGGTGCAGTGGGCGGTGCGGCTGCAGGTATGTTTATAGGCGGTTCCACAAGGGTTATTTTTGGTGCAGCGTCAAATCTTAATAAAAAATTATTCAATAATGAAATACCAGAGACCCATTTAACAAGCGTTTCTGAAAATACATCGGGCAAAATGAATCCTTTGGGCCAAAGTAATGCATCCGATGTAGGTATAACCCCCTTTAGAGAAACAGTAGGTGTACAAGCACCATATGCATCTAGTTCTAAACTCGCCAAAATAGAAACTTTGTTTGCAGATTTAGATGATGACATAAAAATTATTGCGCAAAATAATGCAAGACTAAAGCAGTTTTATGCTTCTCTTGATGATGTTTCCATTGATGCACTTACTGTGAAAGATATAGCAGATGATATAATTGATCAAAATTTTATGCGTGGTTTGTCTGTTGATTTTTCGGCTCCGATAGTTACATCTGAAAATTATGCCGAATGTTACGACTTAGCTGCAGTAGTTTCAAAAAGAAATTCATACCTTAAAGACTCTGCAGTTAAACAATTTAAAGATATTACAAGCGATACCGATGTTGAATATTTAAGCAGAGCAAAAAGTATGCAGTCAACCGGTGATAAAATAATAAAACATGTTAAATCTGGCAAAACCATAAATTCTATTGCGGGCGCCAATAGCCTGGTGGCTGATGGCATAGGCACTAGGGCAATATTTAAATCGCTCGATGGCGATACTGCTATTTGTGCTCTTAAAAATGCTGGAATTACAGATGATGAACTTAATACTTTAAAAACAATATGGAGAAAGAGTGATTGGTCAGGTTTGGGTGAATCTGAAAGTGTATTATTAGATAAAGCTAACTCTGTCCTTGCAGAGGCTCAGACGAAAAGCCTTGTTGATAAACTTTCTAATGCCATAAAGAATAACGAAATCTCGATGACAGAAATAGAAAATTACGCAGGAAAAGGCGGTATTCCATATTTTTCTGAAAGACAGATAAAGCAGCTTTACGATGCCTGGCTTAATTCTGCCGATGCCAAGGCTGGAATGGAATTAAAGATAAAAACAAGATTTGCATCTAATGGTGATTTGGCCAAAGAATTAGGTTTTACTAAAGAATATATAGATAATGTGAATAACAAAGTATCAAAACCATCTGGATATACTGCTTGTCAGTGCAACTTCAAATATAAAAATGGCGCACTTGGCGAAGGCCAGTTTAGGGGACTAGATGTTCAAGATTTTGCAGAATACGAACACCTTCCCTATGATATAACGCAAAATAAAAGCACTGTTGTTAATATGGCAAAACGTTTGGAAAAAGAAGGTAAGATTGATGTTGCAAAGCAATTGGGTGATTTTGAAAGCAGTATAAAAAAATTAAAAAATACAGGTACAAGCTACAATGATTATTATAATCCTTATCTTAGTGAAATTTACGCTTATTTAAGGAAAAAAGAGCTAGGCATTATTGATATAATTGGCGAGAATTCTCTTGAGACACCGAGCCTCAATATTCCGTTCTTTAGCACTGCTGAAAATGAATTGTTGTCAAAGGAGTGTCTTGCAAAGCTTTCTAGAGGTATTTTATATGAATTTAAAAATTCCAGTTCTGCGGCATAAATTATAATGCATTATAAAAGTTTGTATTTTATATAAATGCAAATGTAAACATTTTTTAAGTTTTGTATTTTGCAAGCAAATTATTTCTTGTTTAGGTTTTAAAAGATAAAAACGGGAAGTTTTGATATGAATAATATTTTTTATCGCTCAAATATGACACAAAATATGGTACAATTTTGTTCAAAACAAAAATCTGGAGAGGAAAATTCTAAATTGGGTAAAGATGCAGAGTATGATGCCTGTATAAAAAAGTCATTCCCATCGAGGGGAATTTTGCGCCCATAAGTGCAGAGTACGAGTTTACTGATGGTGGTAAAGTGACATTTACTGTTAAACCGATTGAGCAAGATTTATGTGCCAAAGCGTTAACAATGGCTTTTTGCAATAGCAAAATAGGCCTTACTGATGCAAGGGTAAGGAGATTTGAATCGACGGATGCGCTTATAGAATACCTGGATGCCATTAATGATGATAAAATAAAAGAATTGGTTACATCTTCAGAATAAGGTATATTAAAAACTCTGCAGAATGATAATGCTTATAAATGCAGTTTTATGGCATTATTTAGAATAAAGTTGTAATAAAATACAAGGACTTGTTTGGTGTCATAGTATATTTATCCCTTGAGAAAGTGCTGCAGTCACAAAAATGTCACAAAAAATGATTTTGCAATAATGTTAAAATTTTATTTTTACAATGTTTTTAGGCGCAAAAAACCGGCTTGTTTTTTAAGCCGGTTTTTTTGTAATTACAATGTTTTTCTTAGTTTGTTGTAAGCCAGTTTTTATTAATGTCAATCCTTACTGGCTCAAGCAAAACAAAGTCTAATTGCTGTGATTCATGGGTATAGAAATTGTGTCCCTTAAATACGTTGAATCCTATTTTTTGAAGAATTGGGTTATGTGTAAATTCTTTTACCTGCGGAGTAGCATTTGCAACAGTAATGAATTCTATTCCAGTGTCGCTGCCTTCTTTTGTAAGGAGCGTTTCTGTCTGAAATACCATCTGTGCATTCTTTACAAAGGTTGTACCTTTTTTAGCCTTCTGAATAGTGCCTTTGATTTCCTTTCCTATAGGAATCAATAAGATTTTATCTTTTGTTACAAAGTTTGTAAGAGTTCTTGCTGTAAATTCATCCCCGACTTGCGCCTCTTTTGACCATATGCAATTCATAACACCCAAAGGAAGCACTGTTCCTGCTGGTATAATAGCAATATTGCCATCTAAATAAGCGTTTTCTACAACATAGCCGTCAACTTTTCTTTGAGGCATAACAGTTTGTAATTTTTTATTTGGGTGAATCTTTACTTTTTCAAGCATGTTTGTAAGGAATACAGCAAGCTCACCTCTTGTTGCAGCACGGTTTGGCATTAACAATCCCTCTTCTCCGGGCCTTACAACAATTGAATGAAGCTGCTCTGCTTTACCTGTTCTTGTTAGGGCCCATATAGGAAGCTGATTAAGATCACTGTATACAGGTGATAAAATCTCCATGGCATCCTCAGGAGACATTTCTTTAAGGTTAAGGGCGCTCATAATTGTCATAATAACTTCAACCCTTTTAACCTGGCCATTTGCTATGAAATTTCCTTGCGGCGTGCCATGCATTACATCATAGTGTGATGCTATCTGAATATCTCTGTATGCCCAGTGTTTCGGGCTTAAATCTTTATAAATTGTAACAGAAAAATTGTCTGCATCCCTTAAACCTAATGCCTTTGTTATCATTGCTGAAAATTCAGCCCTGGTAACTTTTTCATCCGGTCTGAATGTCCCATCAGGATATCCTGCAAGAATTCCTGCTTTTTTAAGTGTCATAATGGCATCATAAGACCAATATCCCCGGTGAGTATCGGAAAAATCGTCTGATGGTGCACAGATAGCTTGGCTTACAGTGAAAGCAAAGAATATTGCCATTGAGCACAAAAGCTTTTTTAACATCGTTTTCATACGGTTCATTTCTTTTTCCTTTTTTATTATGCAATTTCTTCAATGCTGCTATTTTTGGTGGGCAATTTAATTAATTCTGCAACATTTAATTTCTTCCTGACTATTTCTGCTGTGATGGTATATGATTTAATGTTGGTATTTGACGGCACTTCGTACATGATATCTGTCATAATTTCTTCAACAATAGACCTAAGAGCCCTGGCTCCTGTTTTTCTTTTAATTGCTTCTTTTGCAATTAAATCTATCGCTTCATTGTCAAATGTTAAATCTACATCATCCATTTTCATAAGACAGATGTATTGTTTCATGATGGCATTTTTTGGCTGCGTCAGTATCATCTTCAAGGTTTCTTCATCAAGAGGATCTAACACTGAATACACAGGAATTCTGCCAATAAATTCAGGTATTAAGCCAAATTTTAACAGATCATCAGGCTGCAGCTTTTTAAGCATCTTTTGTGCCTGAATTTCTTTTTCTTTGGCGCTCCCTGGTTTTGAGCCAAAGCCTACGGTACTTGAATTTCCGCATCTTCTTTCAACTATTTTATCAAGTCCGACAAAAGCACCGCCCACTATAAATAAAATATTTGAGGTATCAATTTGGATGAATTCCTGGTGCGGATGTTTTCTTCCTCCTTGAGGTGGAACATTTGCGACAGTGCCCTCTATCATCTTTAATAATGCCCGCTGCACGCCTTCACCTGAAACATCCCTTGTGATGGAAGGATTCTCAGACTTTCTTGCAATCTTATCAATCTCATCTATATAAATAATGCCGCGCTCAGCTCTTTGTGCATTGTAATCTGCTGCCTGATATAGTCTTAACAAAATATTTTCAACATCGTCACCTACATATCCGGCTTCAGTGAGTGTTGTGGCATCAGCCACAGCAAAAGGCACATTTAACATCTTTGCAAGTGTTTGTGCCAACAACGTTTTACCAGAACCAGTAGGCCCTACAAGTAGAATATTGCTTTTCTGAATTTCAACTTCGGGTTTTTCATTGTCTACATCCATATTGTGGGCAATTCTTTTATAATGGTTGTAAACAGCTACAGAGAGCACCTTTTTGGCATCAGCCTGTCCTACAATATGCTCATCCAAATAAGCCTTTATTTCTGCAGGTTTTGGAATTCCTTCAAACAGCTGGTCAAGATCCGAAATTTTCTCTTCCTGCTTTACATTGAATAATTCTTCATCAAGAATTTCATTGCAAAGCTCAATGCACTCATCACAAATACACACATCGGGCCCTGCAATCAGCTTTTTTACCTGGTCTTGGGTTTTCCCGCAAAAGGAACATTTTAAATTCGGATCATCATTTTTTGCCATTCGTTTCTCCTAATAATTAAGGGGGCTTTCTACTTATTGTCTTCCATAGTAATTATTTTGTCAATCATGCCATACTCAAGGGCCTCTTCAGGCGTCATAATATAGTCTCTGTCTGTGTCTTTCTCTATCTTCTTAAGAGTTTGTCCTGTATTTGCTGCTAAAATTTCATTTAATGACTTTTTAATTCTTAAAATTTCAGCTGCCTGAATTTCTATATCAGTTGCCTGACCCTGGGCGCCGCCCAAAGGCTGGTGAATCAGCACTCTTGAATGAGGAAGCGCCAGTCTTTTGCCCTTTGTGCCTGATGAAAGAAGGAAGGCACCCATTGATGCAGCCTGTCCTAAGCAAATTGTTGAAACATTTGCCCTGATATGCTGCATAGTATCATAAATGGCAAAACCTGCAGTAACAGAGCCGCCGGGGGAGTTAATGTACAACATAATATCTTTTTCTGGATTTTCTGAATCCAAAAGCAAAAGCTGTGCCACAATAAGGTTTGCAACCATATCATCAATCGGTGTGCCAAGGAAAATGATTCTTTCCCTTAAAAGTCTTGAAAATATATCAAAAGACCTCTCGCCTCTGGAAGATTGTTCAACTACTACTGGTACAAAACTCATATATTTCTAGTCCTTTCACTTATCTTGTGTTCTGTTGTTAACCTAAAACGGTTATGTCCTCCTGATTTCCTTGCAACTTTTTTGTCGTTATAACTTCCTATTGCAATTTGTCAGGTTTTTTAACAGTTATTTTGCCTTAAATGTATTGTTATTTAGTAAAATTTCATTCACTTTTTTTGTTGCAATCTGTTGGGTAATAACAGAGAAACCTGCAGGGTTTTGTCTGATTTCTTCAAAAACCTGCGCAGCAGTTGAATGATAAAGCTGTGCAAGCTCATTTACCTGCTCTAATATATCATTCTGTCCAATTTTAATATCCTCTGTTTTTGCAATTTTTTCAACTACAAGAGAATTTTTAATGCGTTTAACAGCCTCTTCCCTGAATTTTTTATCAACTTCGTCTTTGCCTTCTTTTTCAACAAGTTCGTCAAAATTTTGGCCGTAGCGCTCTGCATTTTGTCTGGTTTCTTCAGTTATAGCTTCAATTTCTCTTTCAATCATTGAATCCTGAATGTCAATTTTAGCCTCATCTACAACCTTGTTAAATACAGCCTCAGCCTTTCTTTTCTCGTTTTCGCTTTTTGCTGTTTCTTCTATATATTTATTAATATCGGCCTTCAACGCCTCAAGATTGTCGAATTTGCCGGCTTTTTTTGCTAGTTCGTCGTCTAATTCGGGCAATATTCTTGTCTTTATCTCATGTAGTTTTATTTTAAACTGTGCCTTTGCTCCCTTAAGCTTGTCCTGGTGGTAATTTTCGGGAAATGTAACATCAATTGTAAATTCTTCACCTTTTTTGTGCCCTACAAGCTCTTCTGCAAAACCCGGTATAAAGTTTGAATGCGCTAAATCAAGTGTATAATTCTTTCCAGAACCATGCTCAATCGCTTCATCTCCTACAAACCCGTCAAAATCAAACACAACAGTGTCATCAGCCTTTGTTTCGCGGTCTTCTTCAACGTTTTGAAGGGTTGAAAACCTTTGCCTGATTATATCAAGCTCATTTTCAAGAGCATTTTTTTCTGTTTTAAATTCTTCAAATTCTATAGTATTTTCTTTATATTTTGAAAGGGTTACCTCGGGCTTCAATTCAGCTTTTACAACCATTGTTAGGTCTTTTCCTTCTTCATATTCATAAGATTCAATATAAGGCTGTACAGCAAGGTCAAGCTTGTGTTCGCTGGTAACGGCTGAAAACTCTTTTGGGAAAACATTTTCAATGGCTTCTGTCTTGATTCTTTCAGCTCCTACATATTTTTCTACAATATTTTTTGGAGCTTTGCCTTTTCTAAAACCTGCTATATTAACATTTGAGCTTATTCTTTTTAGAGCTCTGTTATAAGCATTTTGAGCCTCTTTTGCATCAATTGTCATATCAATTTTTGCGATGTTGCCTTCTAAAATTTCAACTTTACTTGTCATAAATCACCTATTTTATTTCTAATTATGTATAATAGTATAACCTAAAAACAAAAATCATGGTCAATTTGGTGTATAATTTTCATGTTATGAGCAATACAAAAATTTTAAACAAATTAAAAAATCAGATAATTGTTTCAGTCCAAAGTTCCTATCTGGAGCCATTATATGACGAAAATGTTATGATTGCAATGATTAAGTCGGTTATGTCCGGAGGGGCTTGTGGCTTAAGGCTTGCGGGGGAAAGGGACATAGAGAATGCGCGTGCAATTTTTCCTGAAACTCCGATTATAGGCATAACTAAGCCCAAAATTATCCCCAAAAATTTTGAGGAATTAGTTTATATCACGCCGACTATGGCTGATGCAGGGGCTGTAATTCAAGCAGGGGCTGATATTGTGGCGTTTGATGGCACGATGCGAAAACGACCATCAAACGAAAAATTGTCTGATATTGTGGATTTTATTCACAAAAAAAATCGTCTTGCAATGGCAGATATTTCTACCTTTGATGAAGCCAGAAATGCTGTAAAACTAGGCTGTGACATAATTTCAACCACATTGAGTGGTTATACAAAAGAAAGCATAGAAATTAACACTCAGCTAGATAAAAATCCCGAAGAGCCTGATTTTAGGCTGTTGGAGGTAATTGTAAATGATAAAGAATGCAATGTGCCTGTAATCCTTGAAGGCAGGCTCTGGGAGCCATCTCAAGTGGCTAAAGCTTTTGAATTGGGCGCATTTTCAGTGGTTATAGGTTCTGCAATTACCCGCCCGCATGAAATTGTAAAAAGATTTATAAAGAAAGGCTTGAAACACTCATGAATACTGAAAAAACAGCACTTGGAATTGATATTGGCGGCACAAAAATTTATGCAGCATTGGTAGATGAAAATGGCAAAATGCTTTCTGAGCCTGAAAAATACGCTACTCCAAAAACAATTGAGGGTATAAAAGAAAAGCTTTCAGATATTATTAAAACCGCAAAAGGCTCGTCAATAGTGGCTTTATCGACTGCAGGTGCTGTGAATAATGAGAATACAAAAATTTTAAGTTCAACAGGAAACTTGCCAAGCGGATATTCCGATATTGATTTTCAGTCATTAAGCCCTGAAAAGCCCGTCTTCGTTGAGAATGATGCCAATTGCGCAGCCTGGGCCGAACATATGATAGGGGCGGCAAGGGGCGCCAGGCATTCGATTACACTTACTCTTGGAACGGGCGTGGGTGGCGGAATAATAATTGACAATAGATTATTAAAGGGAAAGTCAGGCGCGGCGGGCGAAATGCACTTTAAGATGTCTCTTTCACGGCAAAGACCCTGTACCTGTGGCACTTTTGATTGTTTTGAAAGTTATGTTTCAGGCAGGGGGCTGGTTTTGACCTACCTTGACATCCTAAATAAAGAATTGACAACATATCAGATAATTGAAAATGCTAAAAATGCTGATGCTGGCTGTATTCTAGCGCTTGACATATGGCAAAGACACTTGGCGGATGGGCTTATTGGCCTTAATGATATTTTTGATACTGAAATTATCGTGCTATCCGGCTCTATGGCGCAGTTTGTGGAGGTAGAATATGTTGAAGAACTCGTCAACAGAGAGGTTGTCACGTCTCCGGTTTGTATAAAACAAGCATCAGCAGGTAATTTCGCCGGTTTAATAGGTGCTGCAATGCTTGCATTGAACAAAAATTAACTTTATTTTTCAAGAAATATTCCTGTAAACTCTTATAATAAGAGCATTGCGGAGAATCTTCACGGTTGAAGGTATTATAAATCCTGCATTTTTTCTTTTAAAATATTTCTGAACATGGCTAAAACCATAACAACTGTATGCTTTCACGCCTGTTTTTTATCTAAAAATCTGTTACAAAATTTACAATATTTTTAAGATTTTTTCAAACTTATTTTCCATAATTTTATTGAGATAAACAAACTGATAGTCGCCGTCGCCAACCTCTTCATGGTATGATATAGCGTCTTTGAGCAATGAATTCAAATACTTTAGTCCCGTTAAATGTTTCTTAATATAATTTAACTTTTGTCTGTCATTCATAATGCACTCCTTTTTTTTGTATTCTGCAATATTTTTTCAAGCTGTGCAATTCATACTATGAACAAAAATATCTTACATACTTTCTGACTTTAGGTTTTGCTGGTATTGTAATTAAAACTTGGATAAATAAACGTGTTCCGAAAATATTTGAAAATGCAAAAATGTATAATTTGACAATATGATTTATTGCCGATTGTTAAAATAAGTCTGGAAAAATAGAGATTTTGAATCTCAAACATTAATCTACGCTATACACAATTTAATTCAAAGCCGCCGTTTCTTTCTTTTTGGTTTGTTTTTCTTTCTTTGCGTATGGCGATTGAATCAAAGAAAGAAAAATGAACAAATCAATAATATGGTGATAAAACCATTACTATCAAATGCAAAATTAACAGATAAAATAAATAAGCATATAGTTCTAAGCTTATAATGACAGTGGTTTGCTTGCTATTGCCTCTGTTAAATGTAGTTAAAATAAGCTTTTAGCCATGCTTTATGCCTAAACCTAACCACATTATCGCAACCTCATCTAAACCAATGAATTCTTTTCAATATTCATAAAAACTATGCTAAGATTACCCTTGGGTAAGCCCTAAAATCTTATCTTCCAAACAAAACAACATCTTATTAAGGTGAACAGTTTGTTTGAAAGGAGGTGAAAAGATGGTTTTCAGTATTACTGAAAAAGCGCTAGTAATCATTTTACTGATAATACTAGCACTTAAACTCATCTAGGGCTTTTAAAGAGCAGTTACCAGCTGCTCGCCCTTTCTATATTATACACCACTTTTTTCATATTTCAATTTCTCTAACAGCGCCGTTAATAGAATATTTTCGTTGTTTACTCTTGAGATTTATATAATAACAACACAACCTCATCCAAACAAATGACTTTTTCCAACACTTATTCATTATATGCTAAGATTACCCTTGGGTAAGCCCTAAAACCTTATCTTCTATCTAACAA
>CATJOM010000023.1 GCA_949741915.1 uncultured Candidatus Melainabacteria bacterium
CTCGGCTCATCGCCGCTCGCTATCCGCACCGGCTTACGCAATTTTTAGATGAACAACTTTTCAGGGCGCTTTTTGTAACCTTTAAGTGCCCTTTTCTTTAGCTCAACGAATTGCTCTATATTTTTTATTATTATTGCATGCGATAGTTGGTTTATGCTGAAAATTTAATAATAGGGCTTTAAAGATGGTGCTTTGATAATTATTGAGCCTATATAAATAATTATGGCAGAGTGTAAAAGAGTTGCTTATTGTTTTTCAAGCTTGTCTTTTACTTCTTTTAATTCGTATGTTAACCTGTTTAATTGGCAGGTAACAGGGTCTGGGATTTTATTGTGTAGAAGCTGGCCTTGAATAAAAAATCTTTGTTGTACGATTCTGCCTGGAATTCCAACTACGGTTGAGTGCTCGGGAACATTATCTATTACAACGCTTCCAGCACCTATATTTGAATTATCTTCAATGGTTATATTTCCAAGCACCTTTGCTCCTGCACCAATGGTTACAAAGTTGCCGATAGTAGGGTGACGTTTGCCAGTGTCTTTTCCTGTGCCACCAAGGGTTACACCTTGATAGACAAGGACATTGTCGCCTATGATGGTGGTTTCTCCTATGACAACACCCATACCGTGGTCTATAAAAAATTTTTCACCAATGGTAGCACCTGGGTGGATTTCAATTCCTGTGAAAAATCTTGCGGTTTGTGAAATAAGCCTTGGAATGAATGGCATATTCCATTTCAATAGTTTATTTGCAATTCTGTATGCTAAAAGTGCGTGAAAGCCAGGGTATAAAAGCAATATTTCAAGAATACTTTTTGCTGCCGGGTCTTTTTCTTTTATGTTTGCAATATCTGCCTTTACGCGCTTTAAACCTCTTATTATTGCAGGCGGTATTTTTTTAGATTTTGATTTTTGCATATTTTCTTTTACCACCCTGAAGAATGCCTTCTTCTTCGATTTTAGTTTGAATATCCGTTATTTTTTCGTTATTGAACTTGACTGCGCCGCCTGCAATAAGTCTTTTGGCTTCTCCTTTACTTTGGGCAAAGTTTAAATCAACCAGAATGTCTACAATATTAGAAGATTTGATGGCAAATTCCTCTATATCATCGGGTATGCCTTTGTTTTGGACAACGTTAATGAATTCATTCTGTGCCTCATCTGCTTTTTCTTTGCCGTTGTACATTTTGGTTATTTCATAGGCAAGGCGCATTTTTTCATCTCTTGGGTTATTTTCTTTGTTGAATTCAATGTCAGTTAAAAATGTAAAATATTTTTCCATTAATTCGTCAGGAATTGACATTAATTTGCCATACATATTTTTAGGCTCTTCAGTCAAGGAAATACAGTGCTCAGGGTATGTTTTAGACATCTTTACAACGCCGTCTGTGCCTTCAATTAAAGGCATCATTATAACAACTTGCATTTTATTAAGTCCGTAAAATGTTTGAATGTCCCGCCCCATAAGAAGATTGAATCTTTGGTCTGTTCCGCCAAATTCTATATCAGCATCCACTGCAACACTATCATATCCTTGCATCAGCGGATAGAAAAATTCTACAGGGCTTATGGGACGGCCTTCCGAGTATCTTTTTGCGAAGTCATCCCTTGTCATAAGCTTTGCCACAGTTGTAGCTGAAGCAAGCTTTAGGAAATCAGTAAAGCTCATATTGTGCAGCCAATCAGCATTATTCCTGACCTCTGCTTTTGTTACATCAAGCACTTTGGACATTTGTTCAAAGTATGTTTTTGCATTTTCTGCCACCTGTTCTTTTGTTAGCGCAGGGCGGGTTTCCGATTTTCCTGATGGGTCTCCCACCATTGCTGTTGCACCGCCTACGATTAAAACTATCGTGTGGCCAAGTTCCTGAAATTTTTTTAGTTTTCTCATAACTACAGTGTGGCCAAGGTGCAGGTCTGGCCTTGTTGGGTCGAGGCCAAGCTTTACTCTTAGGGGCTTTTTGGAATAGTAAGAATCCTGAAGTTTTTTTGCAAGCTCATTTACGCCATTTGGCAGTACTTCGGCGCCTTTTGAAATATCTATTGCCTGTTTTAAAAATTTTTCTTCAATTTTTACATCTTCCATTATTAAAGCTTTCCTTTTTATTTTTTACCTGTCTATAATAACAAAAAACACTCTTTAAATCAAAAGAGTGTTTTTGTTTAAATTTTATATTGTATCAGATGGTGCTTTAGGCTTTGTATGCTCTAAGACAATAGGATCTTGCTTGAATTGGTTTGCCTGGGTTTTTATTCTTGCCACAAAGTTTCTTGTTTCGCGAAATGGGGGGATACCTTTGTATCTTGCCACATTTCCAGGGCCCGCATTGTATGCTGCAAGTGCTAAATCTGTTGAGCCGAATTTTTTGTACATCATCTGATAATACATAATCCCGCCTTTAATGTTGTCGTTTACAATGTATGGATTTACACCTAGTCTTCTTGCTGTGTCGGGCATTAATTGATATAATCCTACGGCACCTGATGCACCTTTTTTTGTTGGTATAAATTCTGATTCTAATTTGGCAATACTTAGGGCAATGCATGGGTCTACACCCATATTTAATGCTGTTTTTACTATTGTTGATTTGATTTCACTGGGCGATTGAGCCGCATTAGCTGTGTTGGTAAAATTCATGAAAAATGCACAAATTAAGACTAACAAAGTTTTCATAAGCTTTTTCGTCATAATAATAATCCTCTTTTTACATCTGATAGGGTAAAAACTCAAATACATTTTTTATTAACACATTTTTAATATGTATTTAAGACAAAACCCAAATTCTGATTATAATATACAACAAAATGCATATTTTGCAACCCCTCTCAATGGGTTATATCCACCTAGATTACACATTTGGCGTGTTTTTAGCCTGTGCTACATGTATAGAACATAACTACATTGTTACATTTTTGGGCAAGATACGATGTAAATATTAAACAATTTCTATTAATGGCAGCTTGATTAAAAATTCTGTTTTTTCAGAATCTGACGTTGTTAATTCTATTGTACCTAATTGTTCTGCTAGATATTTTCTTGAAACACTGAGGCCTATACCAAAGCCGTTTTCTCTTGTTGTAAAACCATCCTTAAAAATATTATTTTTGACTTCATCTTCAATTGGTTCGCCATGGTTTTGTACTGATATTTTGGCGTAAGACTCATCTTTTGTTAATTCTACTATTATTTCATCATTTTGGGTAAATTGGTTTGCGTTTTTGATTATATTGTTTAAGACTGCAAGAAATTTTCCCTCATCGATTAGTACTTTTCTTTTATCATTTGTCACAGTGCCGTTTATGAAAATTATTTTGTTATTGTTTTGTTTTGCTATTTCTTTAAACATTTCAATGGAATGCGGAATGATATCCTCTATAAACATGTCCTGAAGATTGAGGTTTTCAAACTGTTTTAGGCCGTCAAGCTCCATATTGATTAAGGATATTGATTTCCTAATTAAAGATGAAGTTTTATCGTCAGAGAATTTTTTTTCAAGGATTTTTGAGTAAATATCCAAAACGCTAAGCTGATTTCTGATTTCATGGCTTGTGTGTCTGATTTTTTCTTTTAGTTCCCGGCATTCATCTTTTGGTTCAAAGTTTAGAGTTTTGCCGTTATATTCATTTTCTTCAATGCTTTCATTTAGATGTTTTATTATGTTTGCAATACAAAGATTTAACAGTTCATTTTCTCGTCGTTCAGGCTTATATGAATAAAATTTTTCTCTGTAATTGTTCTTTGTATTTAGGCAGAGCATTTCAAAAACATTGTTAACATTTTTTGAATTTAAAACTAGATAAATATTTGAATTTTCTTTATTTGGGCTTTCTGAATAATCCCACAAAATTACAGCATTGTACCTTGATGAGGTTAAAAGTATAAATTCAAGTTCGATTAAGTCATCTCTTGTAACTATATCTGAATCTAAAAAATTATACATTTCAATATTTCTTGAATATTCAAGACGTTTAATTATACTATCCAGACCTTCTCTGTTTTTTAGTCTGTGAAAAATCATAGATGGTGTGTTCTGGCTTGCCAGGGGCTCTAATAAACATCTTATGATTGTTATAATACTTTGTTTTGAAAACAGGCTTGTTTGAAGCCTGTCGTCAGATAGTATTAATTTTTTTAGATCTTTAAAGATATTTTGCATTGTTAAGCTTTCAGATACTATTTATTTTATACTGCAATTTTTACATTGTGTCTGTTCATAAAGCCTTTGTTTATGGCGTATAAAACAGCCTGTGTTCTGTCATTAACTTGTAATTTTTGGAAAATATTGTTAACGTGCGTTTTAACGGTAGTTTCGGATATAAATAATTTTTTTGCAACCCCCTTGTATGTTATGCCCTGGGTTAATAATCCAAGCACTTCTTCTTCTCTGTTTGTTAAGTAGTTCAGGAGATTTTCTTCTTCATTTTCCTCAGCCTGTGCTTTTCCGTTCTTTTCAAAGTCTTGGAAGTATTCAAAGAACTTAGAACAAAGCACGTTTGGAAGATAAATTTTTCCCTGGCGCACTTCATCAAGGGCGTGGATTAACTGTGCTGATGCCATTGTTTTTAAGATATAGCCCCTTGCGCCTATTTTCATTGCCCTGAATATTAAATCAGCATCATCATAGCCTGTAAGGGCAATTACTTTTGTTTTAACGTTTAGTTTTTCAATTTCAGAGATTGCTGTTATGCCATCAATGTCTGGCATATTCATATCCATAAGAACGATATCGGGCTGATATTTTTTTATTAAGGATAATGCAACATTAACGTTTCCTGCATTTGCAATTACTTCGTAATCATTTTCAAGGTTTATCAATTCTCTTATACCTGAAGCATGATCGTAATTATCATCTACAACAAGCACCCTTGTTTTTCTTGTAAAATCAGCTCTTCTCATATTTCCTCCGTTTATAATATATTTATATTGCTTTTTAGTTTGAATGATGTAATACATTTAACCGATTACATTTGAATAATACCCTTTTAGGAGTATCCATTCATCAATATAAGGATTGAAATTTCAGGTATTTAATCTGGATACAATTATCTAGATCTAAAGATTGAAATTTGGTGAAATGTTTTGTTAAGCAGGAAATTCGAAGCGTGTCAATACAACTTTTATATATAGTAAAAGGGAGCTATTTTTCTTTATTGATTTACTTCTTTTATATTATTTGTTATATAATTTGTATGAGTATAAGGGCCTTATTAATAATATTCAGGGAAATTTAAGGAAAATATGGATTTTCATATAGGAGAACATTGGACAGTAAATATTTTGGGGATGAATGTGCATATGGACACATTGATTACAATGTGGACCGTTATGCTTATTATCTTGCTGATATCTATAATCAGTGTGCTGAATCTTAAACTTATTCCAAATAAATCTCAAGCTGTTTTTGAAAATATTGTGAGTATTTTTGCTGGTATGACAAAGGGGCTTGGTAAAAACAGAGGTGCCAACACTACTCTTTTGATGTCCTTGTTTTTGTTTATTATCTTGGGAAATATGATAGGCCAATTGCCCTGGAAATTAATTCACTTGGGACAGGGTGAGTTTGCATCTCCGACAAATGATATTAATGTGACCGCAGCACTTGCGATTACGGTTCTGATTTATTACATATATCAAGGTATAAGTGAAAAAGGCATAGGCTATTTTAAGCATTATGTAAAACCTATGGTTTTTATGACGCCTTTTAATATTCTGGAAGATTTCACAAGACCTCTAACGCTTGCTGTCAGACTTTTTGCCAATATTCTTGCAGGTGAAATCTTAATTATGGTTTTGGGCGGGCTTGTCTTTATGTTTGTGACGCCTGATGGCATAACGCAGTTTACGCAAAATGTTCTTGGCGGTATTTTGCCATCTAGTTTTGTATATAATTTTAGTTTGTTTTTAGGCTCGCTTTTGCCTTTGCCTATAATGTTTTTTGAATTATTCGTGGCATTTATTCAGGCATTAGTGTTTACGCTTTTAACGGCAGCCTATATAGAAACAGCGACAGCAAAGAATCATTAATTTAAAGGAGAAAATAAAATGGAAACAGCAGCAGTTAAATTATTATCAATGGGTATTGCAATCGGCCTTGGGGTATTAGGGCCTGGCATTGGTCTTGCTCTTGCCACAAAGGCTATTATTGAAAGCATAGCAAGGCAGCCTGAGGCTGAAGGGCAGATTTCAAAATATTTTTATATTGGTGCAGGCCTGATTGAAGCTTGTGCAATCTATGCTCTTCTTGTTGTAATTTTAATTGCTTTTGTAATTAAATAGTCATTGCGCCTTGGTGTCCAAAACCTTGCCAGTATTAATTTTTGGTTTATTTTGGTATCAGGAGATAAAATCATAAGGAAACTTTGATGCTTTTAGAATTTGACGGTACTTTTATATTTGCCCTTATTAGCTTCATTATCTTTGTTTTGATGATGAATATTATCTTGTATAAACCTATAACAAAGATTATGGACGAAAGGCAGAAATTTTATGATAAAAACAAAAATACTGCAGATTTGTCAAAACAGAGAACTGATGAGGTTTTAAAAAATAAAGAGGCTGAAATTTTAAGTGCAAAGCTTGAGGCTTCCAACATTCTTCAAACGGTGCAAAATAATGCCAAAGTTAGAAGAGAAGAGCTTTTGAGAATAAAAAAGGAAGAACATAAGAATAAACTTATTAATTTGGAGAAGCAGCTTGTATCTGATAACAATAATGCAAAAACAATACTCAAAGACCAGGTATCAGAATATGTCAAGATTGCTGTATCAAAAGTTTTGGATGAAGATATGAATAATATCGGTAGCATTAATATCGATGATTCAAGAATAGACAGCATCCTGGAGGCGCAGAAATGATAGGAAATACGTCTTTGTATCAGAAAATTCTTGAATCTAACCTTGTTAATTTTATTATAATGATGTCAATATTGGTGCTTATTTTTAAGAAGGCAAAGTTTGGTAATTTTATTGATAAAATGGCAGATGATATAAGAAATTCTGTTATGACAAGCTCTGAGGCAGCCAAGAAGGCGATTAATGAGTATAAAGAGGCAAAAAAAAGCACCAAGAATCTTCAAGCTGAGAAAAATGAAATAATTACAAGGGCCAAAACGTCAGCTTTGAATATTGAAGATTCTGCAAAAGAAAAACTCCAGATAGAACAAAAAAATATAGATAACAAGTGCGCGGCACAGGTTCAAAATGTTATAGAAAAGGCTAAAAGCAATACTGCGTCTGAAATTTTGGATTTGGTTAGCGAATTAGCTGAGGATGAGGTTAGAAAACGCCTTGATGATACTATGCAAAGAAGATTGATTCAAAAATCAATAAACGAACTTGATAAATTGGAAAATTTAGGGGAGATTAAATTTTAATGGCATCTTTAAACGTTATGAAAAATTTAAGACCCGCAAAAAGGTATGCTGATGCTTTAATGAAGTTTTCATCTGGCGATTCTTATTTGCAGCTTTGTGAAGATTTAGAGTTTGTTTCCAATAACATCTTAAAAAATGACGAACTAAGAGAATTTTTATTTGCTCCAATTGTTTCTAAGAGTGACAAGAATGATGCATTAAGACAGATTTTTTTAGGTAAAATTTCAGAGCCTGTGCTTAATTTTTTGTTTTTGCTTGTTGAAAATAACAGAGTAAGTATTCTAAATGATGTTCTTCTTTGTTTTAAACAAGATATTGATAAGGTGCAGAATGTTTTAAGGGCTGATATTTTTAGTGCTGTGGAACTTAATTCCGATGAAAGGGAAGCCTTAATTTCTAAATTAAAAATAAAGGCCAAGATGGAGGTTCTAGCTGATTTTAGGGTGGATGAAACTTTACTTGGCGGAATTGTTATAAAAATCAATGATACGGTTATTGATTTAAGCCTTAAAAAAAGGTTAAAAAACTTAAAAGAAGTGATTGAAAGGTAAAAAGATATATTATGACGGAACAAACGATTTCTGCAAGCGAAATTTCAAATATAATAAGGGCAAAGATAGAAAATTATCATAGTGGCCTTGAAGTGTCAAATACTGGTACTGTAATTGAAGTAGGGGACGGTATTTCAAGGGTGTTTGGCCTTAAGAATGTTATGTCATCAGAGCTCGTTGAGTTTGATGATGGCAAAGGTACGCTTGGAATAGCTCTAAACCTTGAAGAGGATAATGTCGGCGTTGTTATTCTTGGAGATTATACACAAATTAAAGAGGGCATGGCTGTTAAAACGACAGGCAGAATCGCTTCTGTACCCGTTGGCGATGCTCTTGTTGGAAGAATAGTTGACCCAACAGGCACTCCTCTTGATGGCAAGGGAGAGATTAGAACAGATAAAACCCGTCCCATTGAAAGGATTGCGCCGGGTATTATTTCAAGAAAATCAGTGCATCAACCTCTGCAGACAGGTTTAACTGCTATAGATGCGCTTACACCTATAGGAAGGGGCCAAAGAGAGCTTATAATTGGCGACAGGCAAACAGGAAAGACTGCGATTGCGCTTGATGCTATTATTAATCAAAAAAATGAAGATGTAATTTGCATATATGTTGCAATTGGCCAGAAGAAATCCACAGTGGCACAGCTTGCAAAAACTCTTGAAGAACATGGTGCAATGGATTATACAATAATTGTGTCTGCTTCTGCGGATGAATCTGCCCCGCTACAATATGTTGCGCCGTATGCAGGGTGTGCTATGGCGGAAGAATTCTTAGAACAGGGCCGGCATGCGCTTATAATCTATGATGATTTAACAAAACACGCACAGGCATACCGCTCTATGAGTTTGCTTCTAAAAAGGCCGTCAGGCAGAGAAGCATATCCAGGGGATGTTTTCTACTTGCACTCAAGGCTTTTAGAGAGGGCTTGTAAATTATCGGATGAACTTGGCGCAGGTTCTATAACAGCACTTCCAATCATTGAAACACAGGCTGGGGATGTGTCAGCGTATATTCCAACGAATGTTATTTCAATTACTGATGGGCAGATATTCCTCGAGTCAAATTTGTTTAACGCAGGGCAAAGACCAGCAATAAATGCCGGTATATCAGTGTCAAGGGTTGGTGGTGCAGCGCAGACAAAGGGTATTAAGCAGGTTGCAGGGCAATTGAGGCTTGATTTAGCGCAATACAGAGAGCTTGAAGCTTTTGCTCAGTTTGCTTCTGACCTTGATGCTGCAACAAAGGCGCAGCTTTTAAAGGGAGAAAAATTAACACAGATTTTAATTCAGCCCCAGTATAAGCCATTAAGCGTTGCTAAGCAGGTTTCAATATTATTTGCAGGAAATGAAGGTTTTCTTGATGATGTTGAAAATGCAAAAATTCAGGATTATAAAGAACAATGGTTTGAATATTTTTCATCAAACCTAACTGAGCTTGAACACAAGCTAAACGCCGGTGCTAAGCTTGAAGATGAAGATAAGAAACAATTATGTGAACATCTTAAAATCTTTACGGAGACAATTTTTAAGAAATAACGATTAAACCTATATGTAAAGATAAAGACGGGCTAAATAAATGGCGAATTTAAGAAACATAAAAGATAGAATATCAAGTATTAAAAATACCCAAAAGATAACAAGGGCAATGAAGATGGTTGCTGCAGCAAAGGTTAAAAAGGCCGAGGCTATGGTAAAAATGTCCCGCCCGTTTACGTATGAACTTTTTAGAATGTTCATTAAAATTTATGATGAAATTGGCAAGACAAAGTTTGAGGAAATTAAGACAAAAAGTGCTCTTGAGAATTATCCTGCACTATTGAATGCAAGAACAATTGATACTGTGGCGCTTGTTGTAATTTCTTCTAACAAAGGGCTTGCAGGTGCATACAGTGCAAACATTGTAAGGTTCACAATAAACCGCATAAAAGAGCTCAATAAAGATAACAAAAAGGTTGTACTTTATCTTGTGGGGCAAAAAACCATTGCTCCAATTAAGAATGCACAAAAAAATCTTGATTTTGAGATAAAGGAAATTTATACAGGCATTTTGGATGATTTAAATGTAAGCTCTGCAAGGATTGTGGCTGAAGATTTAGCCGAAGATTATGTGGCTGACAAAGTTGATAAGATTGAGCTTATAACCACAAGATATATTAATACTATGACCTATAAGGTTGAAGAATGGACACTTTTGCCGGCACTTACCCCAAAAGAAGGAGCAGAGGCTGCAAAGGCTATGCAGCTTAAAAAATTTCACAGGGATGAATTTGACAAAGAACATAATGTTGAGTATGAACATAATGTAAAAATTGATTCTATAATGGAGTTTTTACCTTGTGCAGAGTGTGTTTTGCAAAAGGTTGTTCCAATGTATTTAACTAATGTAATTTATCAGACTATGCTTGAAGCACAGGCGAGTGAATTATCATCAAGAATGACTGCAATGAGTGCCGCTACAAAGAATGCTGAGGATATGATAAATACCTTGACTGTTCAGTACAATAAAGTGCGCCAGGAAGGTATAACGCAGGAAATAACAGAAGTTATCGGCGCAAGTGTAAGCAAGCGATAATATTTTTTGTTTTAAATCCAAATAATATCATTATTGCTGGTTAAATTTTAGTCAGTTTCATTGTCTAAAATCTTTGCGATTTTACTTTGCTTTCGCCTGATTGAGTTTGCTTTTTCAAGAAGTAGTTCAATCAACGTAATGGCTTCATACGGGCTGTTTTCCTCTGAGAGTTCTTTTGATAGAATATTTAGAATTGTTTCTATTTGTTTTATTTCGTCAATACTTTTTAGGGCTATAAGACTTATTTTTTCAGCGTTTTCTATCATGAAATCCTTTTATCTTTAATTCGGGCTAAAATTTGTTTTGGGTGTAAAGAAAATATTAGCCGCGATTGTAATGTTTAATAATTAACAACCTTTTTTTCTTTATAACAAACTAATGGTTGTATAATAAAACATTTTTTACTATTTGTCAAATGTATAATAATATTTTTAATTATGAAACTGGATGCAAATTCCCTTATAAGAGTGCTTTTGACTAAGAGATGTCTGACTGTAACAAAACTGGCGGAAATGATTAGCAAGAAAACAGGGAGAAAAATGTCTCAGCAGAATCTCTCTAAAAAACTTCTGCGCGGGAGTGTTAAATACGATGAAATGCTTGAAATAGCTGAAATTTTAGGCTTTGAAATCAAGGTTGATGAAATTAAGGACTGGAAGAGAGGCTAAGGGCAAAAACAAATATTATGCTGATTTAAGCTGTATTTTGTAGCCTAAGCCTTGAAGAAGTTTTAGTGCAGTGCTTAATTTCGGCTGAACCTTGCCATTAAGTATATCAGATAAATTGCTTCTATCCATATTTAATTCTTTTGCAAGAGAAGAAATAGCTCCGTGGCCACGAGCCTTTATGACATATTGAAGAGAACGGATGAATGCATCAATATTGCCGTCTTTGGCGAATTCTTCAAGCGATGTTTCAAGATAACTTCTTTGGTAATCTTTATCTTGCAGATGTTCTTGAAGCAATTTTTCATGGCTTACTGTGTTTATTAGAATCTTATTAATGTCCAGATTGTTTTCTTCAATAAAGTCCATCACTTCTTATTCCTTTCAATAAAGTCTTTCAGATATCCTTCTGCCAGTTTTATAACCCGCTTTTGGCTTCCTTTATCGCTTCCTGCAATAATTATGATTATGATGTTTGATAAATCTTTGTAATATATCCTGTAGCCTTTAGCAAAATCAATCTTTAATTCGGACAATTCACTGTTTGCTATTCTTCTGTGGTTGCCATATAGACCATCCCGTATTCGCTCAAGCTGGTTTTCTATGATTGATTTTGTTTTATTATCTAGAGTATTTAACCATTCATCATAAGGGCAACGATTTTTGATGGTTTTGTAATATATAAGGTGTTTTGTGTTTATTTTCGTCGTCCATATTTATTTATATTGTAGGTTATATCCTACAATAAGTCAATACAATTATCCAACTTCTTAAAAAAACCTTGAAAAGACTTTGTAATAAAGGAATATTGAGCACAATATTAAAATTACACCTGAGAGTTTAAGTAAAATTTCACTAGCAGATGAGAATTTACGCATATTTTTTAAGAAAGATGCGGAAACGCCCACTAATATTATGATTAGGCCCTGTCCAAGTGCAAATAAGAATAGCATTAAAGCGGCGTATACCATATTCTGTGACAGTGTGGCAAAGCCCATAATTCCTGCAAGAATAGGGGTTGAGCAGGGTGTTGCAGCCAGTGCAAAAAGTGCACCTATAATGAAAGGGTATAAAAACAGGCTCTGCCCGTTTGATTTTGGCATTTTTTTAACGATGACAGGCATTTGTAATTCTAAGATACCCACAAGATTCAGCCCCATAACAAGGATAAGGGAGGCTATTATTAATACCCAATATTGACCGCCAATTGAGGCGAAAACCTTTCCTGTGAGGGCGCAGGCAATTCCTATTATTGTTAAAACAACAGAAAGGCCAAGTACAAAAAATAACATTTGCAGGAATGTTTTAAAGTGGGCTGAAAGTTTGCTGTCGCCTTCTGTTTCGCCATATCCTCCGACGTATGCTGCAATTATAGGCAGCACCGCAAGGGAACAGGGGCTTAATGATGCTATAACACCGCCAAGGAAGGCTATTAAAAGGAACAGGAATGAAAATTCCCCTGTTTGTATTCTCATTGATAATTCTTTGATAAATTCTTCCATTTTTATATTTTCCTGTGAAATGTAGATTTTATAAGGTTTTGTTTTGTGCAATATCTTAAAATGCTTGATTTAAGAGCATTTTTTGTGTTCTATTGCCTGAAAAACGGTCATTGAAAGCTTTTTAAGCTTGTTTAAAATTTAAGATGCCGCCCGATATACCATTAAATCTAGGCAGGGGCGGCAAAAATTTATTTAATGTTGTTTAAGGTTGTTCTGATTTCTTCTTCAGATAATATGCCTTCTGTTTTTTGTACGATTTTACCGTCTTTGCTTAAGAAAACTAATGTAGGCACAACGGTCACTTTGTAGTCTTTTACCTTGGCAGCACTTTCTTTTGAGCCGTCTGAAACGTTGATTTCTTCAAAGGTTACAGCATCTTGATAATCAGGAACTATGCCCACAAGTGTTTTTGAGATTTTTTTGCAGTCAGAACACATTGGGGATGAGAATTTTAACATCCTTGGCTTTGTGGTGATTTCTGTTACAGGATGAACTGCCTCACAAGCTTCTTTTGCCACACTTTTGTTTGCATTTGTTTCGAGCCAGGCAAATACTCCCAGCGGAATTACAAATATTAATAGTACAATAATCCAGTTTTTCATAAATTTTTTCCTCATTCAATTATCTTGAAAGTATTATAAACAATTTCAAAATTTCCGGTATTACCCTGTTTTCCTATAAATAAAACCTATATTTGCGTTGTTATGTATCCTCTAAACTGTAGTGCCTGTGCAAGGTGTGAAACTTGTATGTCATTACTGTTATCGAGGTCTGCAATTGTTCTTGAAATTTTTAGGATTCTGTCAAATCCTCTGCCCGAAAGGTTGAAAGATTTTGCTGCATTTTTTAGCATGGTCTTAACCTCAGAGCTTATTTTGCAGTATTTTCTTATTAATTTTGGGTTTAATTCCGAATTTGTAAAAATACCTTCATTTTTGTATCTTTCAAGCTGCAATTCTCTTGCCTTTGCCACCCTTTTTCTTATTTCAACAGAAGATTCTGCCTCAATATTTTGTTCTAAAAGCTCTTCCTCATCAAGCCTTGCAACATCAATGTGGATGTCAATCCTATCAAGGAGCGGGCCTGAGAGCTTTGCTCTGTATCTGTTAATTTGAAAGTCAGTGCATTTGCAATCTATTTTTTTATCACCCAGGTATCCGCACGGACAGGGGTTCATAGCCCCGAGCAGGATAAAGTTTGCAGGGTATTTAATGCTCATTTGCGCCCTTGAAATAGTTACTTCACCTTCTTCTACGGGCTGTCTTAAAACTTCAAGCACGGGCCTTGGAAATTCTGGCATTTCATCTAAAAATAATACACCCCTGTGTGCGAGGGTGATTTCGCCTGGTTTCGGGTTTGAGCCACCTCCTATAATGCCCACGGCAGAGGCGCTGTGGTGTGGTGCTCTTATCGGGCGTTCTGATATTAACGGGTTATTGTGGTCTAAAAGTCCTGCGATTGAATAAATTTTTGTTATTTCAATGGCTTCATCCTTTGTTAAAGGAGGCAAAATTGACGGGAATGCCTTTGCAAGAAGAGTTTTGCCTGAGCCCGGGCTTCCTGCCATCAGCACATTGTGCGCGCCTGCTGCCGCTATTTCAAGGGCGCGTTTTGCAAATTTTTGGCCCTTAATATACCTGAAATCAGCTTCATATTCCTTATCGGATTTTATAAAATCGTTAATCTTTTGTTTAATTGAAGGCAATGGCTCATTGTCATTCAGGTGCATTACTACTTCATTTAGATTTTTTGCGCCCAAAACTTCTATATTATCTGCAAAACTTGCTTCCTTCAAATTTTCAAAAGGAATTATCACCTTTTTTATACCCAGGTTTTTAAGCCCAAAAACTATGGGAAGTACGCCATAAACAGGTTTTATTGTGCCATCAAGCGATAATTCGCCAAGAAATGCAGTATCTTTGGGTTCTTCCCTTATTATGCCTTCTTTAGTCAGGATTCCTACTGCCATTGCTAAATCATAGGCAGCGCCTTCTTTTTTTAAATCTGCTGGTGCAAGATTTATAATAACCTTTGTTTGTGGAAAATCAAAGGAGGAGTTTTTGATTGCAAGTTTCAACCTTTCTTTGGCCTCTGCAATGGCTGCATCTCCAAGGCCAATAATAACTACCTGCGGAAGCGAATTTGCAATATCGACTTCTACCTCTATTTTAAATACATCTAGCCCTATTGTTGCTGCACTTAAGATTTTAACGACCATTGGATTTTAATTTATCCCTATAAAGCTGATTGATTTAATTAAATTTTCCGTGGCATTAAAATTGTAATTGCCTGATAATTTGGCTGAGAGCACTACTTTTGTTGTGGTATCTTCCTTATTTTTTTGAATAGCTTTCCCTATTTTTGCAACTATGCCATCGTCTGCATTTTTTGTATTATAGGCGGCAATTGTTCCAGACACCTTTAAAAGTGGGAATATGTTTAATTTTGCTGTGAAATTTACGTATGGAACAATCTTGCCTTTTGCAAGCACTGTGCCCCTTTGGGTGATTTCAATGTCTTTTAATCTTACAGGAGAATTTTTTATTGTATCCATAAGCTGGTAAAGCTTAAGGTCAATTTTGGTACTGTAAAAATCGGCCTGGTTAAGGGTTGTAGTGTCTCCTATATCTATTATGCTGATTTTTTGGCCTGTTGGGATGTGGGTTACAAGGATTTTTCTGTATTTTCCTATGGTTATTGCTCTTTGGAATTTGTAATCTTCTGAAACATAACCCAGGTTTCCGAAATCTTTTTCTTCTTGGATAAGTACTTCTCTTGGTGGGCTTGTGTAGCCGTCGATTTTTTCTTTGATGAAGCCTGGACCGTCAAAATAGAAGAATCCTGCTATAACAAGGATTATAACAATTAAACGAAAGATTCCTTTTAAACAGCCCATAAATTCCTCCTTTTTGTTAACGATTTTGCCAAGTCAGTCATATTTATTCTATTATAAAATTTATGGAATATCAAAGCTTTGTTAAATCTTGTGATGTTAATATTTCTAAAGTTTCAAAAATTTTGCAGCAATATCTTAATATAAAGCGGCAAAACGCCGATTCCGTAGTATTTTTTAGGCTTGGAGATTTTTATGAAACATATTTCGAGGATGCGGTAATTTTATCAAAAGTTTCTGGTGTACTTTTGACCAAAAGAAAATTTTCAGAAGTTGGCGAAATACCTATGGCGGGCGTGCCATGGGCGAATGCTGATGTGTATATTTCTAAGCTTGTGAATGAAAAATACAAGGTTTCAATAGTTGAACAGGTTCAAAAAAAAGAAGATGTGAAAAAAGGCGAAATTATTAAAAGAGAGGTGGTGAGGACCTATTCGCCTGGAACTTTGATTGATGAAAATTTTCTTGATTCAAGAAAGAATAATTTTATTGCATCAGTCCTGAAAGACAACAATAAGTATGGTTTTAGCTATGCAGATATTTCAACAGGTGAATTTTATGTAACCGAAGGGAATTTTGATGAAATTTTATGTGAATTATCCAAGGTTAATCCTAGCGAGCTTTTAATTAAGATTAAGCCACGAAAGATTGAACCTCTAAAATCCGTACCTGATGAGGAGCCTGATATAGAGAAGGAAATATGGGAAAATTACCCGTATACGCTTATTAGCGGTGAATTGTATAATGAAGAATTCACAAATGACGGACTTTTAGAGTATAGAATTGGCCTCAAGTGTGTTAATTCAATAATCAACTATGCTAAAAAAACACAGAAAAATTTTATGCCAAAGCTTGATGTTGTTAAGAAATATTCAATTTCAGGGCATTTGATTATGAATGCAAAAACAAGGGAAAGCCTTGAAATAAATAAAAATTTGAAGGATGGCAAAAAATACGGTTCTCTTTTTTGGGCGGTCGATTTTTGCAAAACAAGTATGGGAAAAAGACTGTTAGCTTCTTTTTTGAATGAACCCTTGTATAATATCAATAAAATCAATAAGCGTCTTGATGCAGTAGAGGAGATGATTTTAAACCAAGAGAAACTTGAAAAATTATCTAAATTGCTTGAAAATTTAGGGGATATCTCAAGACTGTCATCCAAGTTATCAAATGGTACTATAGCGCCAAAAGAGCTTCTCAGCATAAAAACGACCCTTGCTATTATTGAAGATTTTATAGAAATTTCGTCATCTTTTAAGAGTGAAATCCTAAAAAATACGTCTGAGTGCGAGGTATTACTTAGTTTTAGGGATATTATTGAAAGGACAATAAAAGAAGAACCTGCTGTTGGTTTAAGGGTTGGGGGAATTATCAAAGATGGCGCAAATGGCGTTTTAGATAGTATTAGAGCTGAAATATCCATGGTTATGGATAAAATTACCTGTTATGAGGAGGAATTAGCTGGAATTACCAACATTAAAAATTTAAAAATTACCTATGCTAAAAATACGGGCTATTCTATTGATATACCTATATCTTCGGTAAAAATGTTTGTTAATAATATTGAAGATTTTACAAGAAAACAAAAATTATCTTCTGTGGAAAAGTTTACTACAAAAAAACTGGCTGAATTAGAGGAAAAAATTTTAAGCTTGAGATTAAAATCTTATGAATTGGAATTTGATATTTATTCTAAATTAAAAGAGTATGCAAAAGAGCTTGTACAGCCACTTAGAGACTTTTCTTATGAAGTTTCTGTTAAGGATGTTATGGCATCCTTTGCTACTTTAGCACTTAAAGAAGGTTTTGTGAGGCCGAAGTTTTGCAGTGAATATAAATATATGTTAAAAGAGGGCATAAACCCAGTATTAATGCAGCTCTGCACGTCATTAAATGCCCCGTATGATAAGATGGATGCTGATTTTAACGAGGATGTAAAAATAAAAATATTAACCGGTGCAAATATGTCCGGCAAAAGTACCTATCTAAGGGAGATTGCGGCTCTTACCGTGCTTGCACAGTCTGGTTCCTTCTTACCTTGCAAGGCTTTTGAAGCAAATATAGTTGATAAAATTTTTGTAAGGATGGGAAGCTCTGACGATATGCTGAATAGTAATTCTGCTTTTATGTGTGAAATGCTTGATATAGCTGAGATTTTAAGGAATGCCACGCCTAAAAGTTTGATTTTGCTTGATGAAACAGGGAAGAGTACCTCGTATCGGGATGGTATATCAATATCTTACGGGATTATAAAATTTATAGAAAAAGAGGTTGGAGCCAAAACCGTTCTTGCGACTCATTTTCATGACCTGAGCATGCTTGAGAATGAGGGGCAATTTATAAAAAATTATAGGCTCGTGATGGATGAAAAAAACGGAAAGCTTCAAAGACGTCTAGAATTAGGCTTTCTCACGGACAGCTTCGGCCTTCACGCTGCAATGAAGGCTAATTTGCCTTTGCAAGTTATAGAGCGTGCAGAAAATTTTAGTCAAAAAATTGCCTTTAAGCACAACAAATAAATATACTAATCATTTTATAAAAATAATGCATTCGTAGGATAAACAAATTTCAATAATAGGTGTATATTTATACTATGGAAAAGAAATCTGTAATTTTTAATATATGGAATAATATACATCCTGTTGCCCATTTTTGGCTTATTATTAGTGCATTTGGCATGCTCTGCATGTGGGGTGCGCTTAGTACAATCGGGTAATTTCGCTGTTTTATGCGGTTTTTCAGCATTATTATTTCTTGACAAAGTGTATTTGTTGTGATATAGTATTAAAAATTTGAAAAAAGTTCAAAAACTAGGTTAGATAGTGAATAGAACAAATTGCATGCTAAATTTTTTTTGATTATTTAGCGTGATTTCATTGTGTCAATAGGAATAAAAATGAGCATAAACCCTGTAAACAATAACGAGAATAGAAATTTTAGCGTGCCAAAAGCAGCTATCGGCGGTGCTATGCTTGGCTATGCGGCCACTTTTGCTATTCCTTTGACAACAGAAGAGCATACACATTATTTTACAAAAACCGTTAAAGATAAAATAAATCAAAAAGTCATATCTGCAAGAAAAAATGAGATACAAACAATAGTCGAAGAATTAAATAATGAAGGCATAAAGCCGCTTGTACGTGATGTGTTTCAGAAAAACAAAGCTATTCTTGAAAAAGAGCCTGGACGGGTATTGGAAGAATTGCATAATTGTACAAGAATGGATAAATCACTTAAAAAGACTCTTAAAAATATGTATAAAAGGGTAAACAATACCGGAAAATTAACAGAAACTATTGAGAATGCAGCACACAGTCTTGCTGCCAAAAAAGATAGCAGGGTACCCTTGTATTATGCCTTGATAGCTGGTTTTGCCATGGCTGGTTTTGCAATATTAAAAAATGCCATATACACCTTCATGCCAAAAAATCAGCCAGTTGTCGAGGAAGATGAGTATGAGATGACAAATTTTGACTATATTATAAATTGTGCAGAAGGGCCTGCCGAATTATATATATTTACACGTCATCATAATCAAGAGCAGTAATAAAGCGCATTTTAAGGCATTAAATAAAATAAATTGTGCTTGTCTTATTTATTAAGAAATATTTTTCTCAAATTTTTCCATTGCCTTATCGAGTTTTAATTCTTTGTGAATATTTTTAACAATTTTTGAAGCAGCATCAAGATTTTTTTCATTACAGAAGGCCATCATTTTATTTTCGCCGTCATTTGTGTAGCTGCCATCTGCTTTTTTGAGATTTTTATCAACTGCGGAAACGTTATCATCTTTACTTAGAACATCTGCTATAACTGTACTTGCGGCTTGTTCTGAAATATCAATTTTGCCATCATTGTTAACATCGAATGCTTTTGCTGTTAATTTTGCACCAATGTCTTTGTAGGCTTCTGTGTGGAATGGCGCATCAGCTTCTTCGATGGTTATTGCTGTTTTTTTGCCCATTTCTGCATATGAAAAACCAAGAAGGGCTTGTTTATTAACAGCAGAGCCTGTGAATAGACGGCTGAAAAATCCTGATATGGAGCCTTTTTTTGGTGCATATCTTAAAAGTAAATTAATAGGCGGCATTTTTTCTTTTTCAAGCCTATTTACTTCTGCCATCATTTCTTCGGGTGAATGTTCTCTTGTGAATATATCAGGTTTTATCGGTCTGCCTTGGCATTCGAGGTCTTTTGTGTAGCCTGAATAATTATGAGCAGCATTAAGGCCATAAATTGCACCTTTGGCTTTTTTGCCATTGTTATACGGGCCGTTTGCGCCATCTATTATTGCTCTGTTGTTTACTACATCATAGGACATTAACCTAATTCCTTTACAAATTATTATTGCCAAAATTCAAGGCTTTATACATTTAAAAAACCAAAAAGTAAAAAATTGCCAGATAATGTTATTAAGCTTAACATTTCTTAACTTAATTTCATAAGTTTTATAATGTCTTTAATATCGGTGCTTGTTTTTTGAACTTCAGATACAGCATTTTTAATAGCGCAGTCAGGGTCTTTTAGGCCATTGCCTGTTAATATGCAGACGATTCTTGATTTTGGCTTGATAGTGTCTTTTAGTTTTATTAATCCTGCAACTGAAGCTGCACTGGCGGGCTCGCAGAATACGCCTTCAAGGCTTGCAAGCAGTTTGTAGGCTTCTAAGATTTTTGTGTCGTTTACCATATCTATGGTGCCGTTTGATTCATCCCTTGCGGCTTCTGCCTGTTTCCAGCTTGCGGGATTTCCTATTCTTATAGCTGTTGCAATCGTTTCAGGGTGCATAATTCTTTGTTTTTTAACAATTGCTGCACTGCCTTCTGCTTGTATTCCCATCATTTTTGGCAGGTGTGAAGATTTTTTTAAGTTGTAAAATTCTTTATAACCTTTCCAGTAAGCTGTTATATTGCCTGCATTTCCAACAGGGATAAAGTGATAGTCTGGTGCATCTTCAAGCGCTTCAATGATTTCAAATGCACCTGTTTTTTGCCCTTCTATCCTGTATGGATTTACTGAATTTACAAGGGTTATGGGGTAATGTGCAGAAATTTCCCTTACTGCTTCAAGCGCTTCATCAAAGTTTCCGTTTATTGCAATAACCTCTGCACCATACATCATAGCCTGGGATAACTTGCCAAGGGCAATGTAGCCATCAGGTATTAATACATAGCATTTTAGGCCTGCTCTTGCCCCGTATGCTGCAGCTGCAGCGCTTGTATTTCCTGTTGACGCACAGATAATTGCTTTTGAGCCTTCTTCTTTGGCTTTTGATACAGCCATTGTCATACCGCGGTCTTTAAAGCTTCCTGTGGGGTTTGAACCCTCGTATTTTAGGTAAATCTCGCAGTCAAGCCCCAGATGTTTTGCGAGATTGTCAGCTTTTATTAAGGGTGTATTACCCTCGCAAAGTGTGATAAATGGTGTATTTTCATTAACAGGAAGATATTCTTTATATTTGTCAATTAAACCGTTGTATCTCATATTTACATTACCCTTATTAAGTTATTAATTTCAATATTGTGTGATTTTAATTCTTCTATTGCTTTTTGGATGTCAAATTCGTTGCTTTCTTCTGTTATAACAATAACTTGGGCTGTGTTGTCTTCTTTTGTGCCTTTTTGAAGAATGCTTGAAAGATTTATGTTATTATTACCACAAACCGTTCCTATAAGGCCTATTGTGCCTTTTGAATTCGGGGCCTTTATTGATATATAATATTTGTTTTTCGTGTGTTTAATATCAATTATTTCTGCCTCTTCCTTGTGGTTGCACCTGTGAAGCGGCAAAACTGTATCTGTGTGGCCTATTTCGCCTGCTATTGATAGGATATCGCCGACAACCGAGCTTGCTGTCGGGAATTCGCCTGCTCCAGGGCCTGTGAACATAACTTTATCAACCGGAAAACCTTCTAATAATACAGCATTCATAGCATTGTTTATTCCAGAAATCATGTTTGATTTTGGAACAAGCATGGGGTGTACTCTTATATCAAGCTTGTTTTCATCCGATTCGTATTTTTGGGCAAGGCCTATCAATTTTATTTTGTAGCCGAATTCATCAGCAAATTTAATGTCATCGGCTGAAATTTTTGTAATACCTTCCCTGTAAATTTTGTTAACGTCAATTCTCTTGTGAAATGCAATATTTGCAAGGGTTGCTATTTTATACATAGCATCAAAACCTTCAACATCGCCTGTGGGGTCAGCCTCTGCGTAACCTAGCTCTTGAGCATCTTTCAGGCAGGCTTCGTATGAAATATTATTTTCTTCCATCTTGGTCAAGATGTAGTTTGTGGTACCGTTTAGGATGCCTGCAACTTTTGAAAATATATTACCTCGCAATGTCGTTTTTATTGGTCCTATAATTGGAATGCCGCCAGCAACTGCTGCCTCATAAAGCACCGCTACATTGTTTTCTGTTGCTAGATCAAAAATTTGTGCACCAAATTTTGCAAGAAGCTCTTTGTTTGCTGTTACAATGTGTTTTTTATTTTTGATTGCCGTTGTAATGAGTTCATATGCAGGGTCGCAACCGCCTGCAACCTCAACTACAACATCGATATCAGGATTACTTACGATTTCAAATGGATTGTCTGTAATGTTCTTAATATTTACAGACCTTTTTTTGTTCAAGTTTCTGACTGCTGCAGAAATAATTTCTATGTTTTTAAAGTTTTCTAGAGTTTTAACAACGCCTGAACCTACTGTGCCAAGGCCTATTATCCCTATTCTTAATTTATTATTTTCCATAGAGTGAATTATACAATAAAAATGATTTATTTTCGCGCTAAAATTATAATTTTGTTGTATGATTTTTTATATAAAAACAACAGTTGGAGAATTAAAGTATGGAAGATATCAGGGTAAGGATAGCGCCGTCACCAAGCGGTAATTTGCATATAGGTACAGCAAGAACTGCGTTATTTAATTATTTGTACGCTAAAAAAACGGGCGGGAAGTTTGTTTTAAGGATTGAGGATACTGATTTAGAGCGAAGCAATGCTGAATATACGCAAAATATTTTTGACAGCCTTAAGGCACTTGGCCTTCAATGGGATGAAGGGCCTGATGTTGGCGGGGAATTTGGGCCTTATTATCAGAGCGAAAGGTTTGATATTTATCCTAAATATGCGCAAATTCTTGTAGATAAAGGATATGCCTATGAATGTTTTTGTACGCCTGAAGAATTAGAAGCTGAAAAAGAAGAGGCCATGAAAAATCACAAGGCATATGTTTATTCAAGAAAATGTATGAATTTGTCTGAGGAAGAAAAGGCTGCATTAAGGGCAAAGGGCATTAAGCCGTCTATTAGGTTTAAGGTTGAGCATAAAGAATTAATTTTTAATGACCTTGTAAAAGGGGAATTAAAGTTTGACACTAATTTGATTGGCGATTTTGTTATTATGAAATCAAACGGCACGCCGACGTATAATTTTGCCGTTGTTATTGATGATATGATGATGAAAATTTCGCATATTATACGGGGTGAAGATCATATTTCAAATACGCCAAAACAGATATTAATTTATGAAGCGCTTGGGGCAGAAGTTCCAAAATTCGGGCATTTGGGGATGATTTTAGCGCCGGATAGAAGTAAACTGTCAAAACGCCATGGAGCAACGGCTGTGTCTGACTTTGTAAAACAAGGCTATTTAACGGATGCGTTGATTAATTTTGTGGCCCTTCTTGGCTGGTCGCCATCTGACGGGGTTGAGATAAAGACAGTTGAGGAGATTGCAAAAGACTTTAGAATTCATGATGTTTCAAGCAGTAATTCAATATTTGAGTATGATAAATTAAACTGGATGAACGGCCAATATATTAAGAAAATGGACATTTCAAAACTTACCGAGATGACTGTGCCGTTTTTAGCAAAATATGATTTGAACAATATGAGCCGTGAAAATCTTGAAAAGATGATAGAGATTACAAGAGAGCCTATTACAACACTTAATCAATTAGAGTATGATTGCGCCTATTTCTTTGGGCAGGATGTTGATTATACTGAGGGGCTTGAAACCTTGAAAAAAGAAGAAGCGTCGCTTGTATTAAACAGGTTGCTTGAGCTTATGAATGGATGGGATTTTAATTCTGACGAGCATATCCATGACAAACTTGCAGACTTTAGGGCTGAATTTAAAGAAAAGCACAATATGAAACCAAAAGAAACCATGTGGATTGTAAGGGCAGCTATTACTGGCAGAACAAGAGGTGCCGATATGGCAAAAACCATGACAATTCTTGGTAAAGATGTATGTACGCACAGGGTTAAACAGGCACTTGAAGTATAGCTTTTGACTCGTGATTTTTAATTTAGGGCCGGCAATTAAGATAGTTGATTGCCGGTTTTTTGAATTTAACCTTATGATTTATTGCCTGACATTTGAAATAGTCGTATAGTTTTCGTATGGATGAAAGTGATTTAAAAATTATTGAAATAAGGGTAAAGAATTTAATGTTGTCAAAGCATCTGATTGTGTAGACTTTGACCGTGATTATAGGAGGCATTGCCGGTTTAGGCTTTATGCCAAATACTGGTTTAAAATATTTCTTAATTATTGCAGGTGCTTTGTTTGCAATTATTTTTATAAACAATTATCAGGATGTAAATCAAGAAATTAACAGGTATTTATATAGGAATAAGAATAAATGAACATGACAAATTTTGACACATTGCCAAACTACATCACGGCGTTTTTGTTTTATTGAAATTTTTTTGTATATGGTTATCATCAACCGTAAACAGAAAAAGCAAATTATGGAGTGGAGAAAAGAGTGGTTTTAATTCCGTAATTTTATGGCAAAGGCCTTTGTATTAAATAATTTTTGGTGATTATATACAATTTTACGCTTGCTGATTAGATGGTTTCTTTTCATGCCAGTTTTTATGTATAAAATTGTATATAATTGCTAAATCTTTTATGTGTTGTCAGTGTTTGTTTTTGGAATTAAAAATCAGTTGGGTGTAGATATTTATAGCTTATAAGACACCATAATTCCTGTATCCATTGGTATTAGCTGGCTTTGGTATTCTTTGTGGTTTGTAATTTCAATTACGTAGGGCTCCACTTTTTTATAGTGTGACAGGATGTTATCTGCTGCGATTATTCCACCTTTTTTAAGCATTGGGTGAATTAGTTTAAAATATTTTATATATTCTGATTTATTTGCGTCTATGAAAACAAAATCAAACAGGGGCGGGTTTTTTGAATACGCCATTTCTTCAAGTATCATAACAGCTTGTCCCAGGCGGCTTTCAATAATATTTTCAACGCCTGCTTTTTTAAAATTTTCAATCGCGACATTTAGCCTATTGTCCCAAAATTCAATTGTTGTAAGCTTTCCACCTGTAGTCTTAAGTGCATTCGCAAGCCATATGGTGCTATAGCCGTTTGATGTTCCTATTTCAAGGGCATTTTTTGAATTATTGATTTTAATTAATATACTTAAAAAGTTTGCGCTTCCATTATCAACATTCCAAAAATCTTCTCTTGTCTTATCTAGCTCTGATAGTAAATTCAGAGTTTTTGGACTGAATAAATTATTATCAGAGCTTTTCTTGATAATTTCTACACCCTCAAGGTTTTCCTTAAACTTCATAGTTTACAGGGCTTCCTTTTGCGGCTCTTTTTGAGTATTTTGCAAAGCAGCGGTATCTATAATCACAATGTTTGCAACATCTATATTTGAATTTTGTTTCTTTGTTATCATCATTTTATCAAGGTTCAAGAGAAGGAATTTTTTTGTTTGGATACCTGTGATAAGCGCATTTGGCTGGTTTGGAATCATTGTTATTTTTGAATAAAAGCCGTTGTTGTCAAGCACAATGTTTTCAACGATTTTTTGGCTTTTGGTGTCATAAACATCCACTATGTTATCCTGTGCGCATAGAATATAGATTTTATCCTGATAAAATACAGCATCTGTAGGCTTTTCGTGGAGCTTAATTTCGCCTGTCAGAAACGCTTCATCTTCATTGTAGATAGACATTATATTGTCAGTTCTTGAAATGGTATAGATATTGCCATTTTTAAATAAAATTCTGGATAAATTTTTGCCATCTGCGATAAGTTTTGCAACATAACTGTTATCAATCAACTTGAGGCTGTAAATTTTTTGCGTATTCCTATCTGTAAAACATAAAGATTTTCCATCATTAGAAACCGCTACCCTGTCTGGAGATTGTTCAAGCTTTATAACCTTAATAAGCTTTGCAGAATTGAGGTCTATCATATAGATAGAGGAAGCGTTTGCACTTGCAACGTATGCGATATTATTTATGCTGTCCAAGTCAGCATCTTTTGGCATATCATCAAGGTTTATTTGCGAGACCATTCTTTCATTTGTTAAATCAATAATTTCAACTGTTTTTGAGCCAAAATACATAACAAGCGCAAATTTAGATTTGTTTGAGGCCACAATTTTTGAAGGCAGCCCGTTTAGTTTTAGTTCATAAAGGGAGTTTTTGCCTTCCCCGTTATAGATTAGTACGAATTTCGATCTGTCTGTTGAAATCATAGTTTTTTTATTTCGAAGTTCGTTTAATGGTGCTATTTTATCCTTTTCATCCTTGCTATTGCCGATTTTAGCATCTGTTGCAACAACAATCATATTGTCATTTTTTTGCGGGATAACCAAATCTCCAAGTGTCAACATTAGGCTTTCGGGCACCTGCAATCCTACTGGAACAAGCATATCCTGGGGCATTACACCTAATTTCACCTTTAGGGGCAAGTCTTCATTCTTTGTTATTGAAAAGTTGCCGTTTCTATCTTTTATAAGTTTTAAAAGTACAAAATTATTGTTAAATATTGCAACTTCAGGTTTTGATGCCAAATTTAATCCCGCAGGGTAAGTGTATTCAAGCTTTATATTTTTCTCTTCGTTTTGTTCTGCAGGATATAATGGTATGTACGTTGTGCCATCATTTAAAATCACAAGAGAGTCAAACCTTTGTGTGGCATTTGGAAACTGTTTTTGTAGATAGGTCCAAAAATCGTCAGGAAGCCTTGATGCCATTGCACATTGATTAATTAAAAACATACAAAGGGATATTAATAATACTTTAAATTTCATCAAATTTCCTTCCTGTTTTGCCTTTATTATTTTCCAAGGGCTGTTTTTACTTTTTCCATCAAGCTTTCTTTGCCTGATGCCTCTTTATTTTTCTGTATTTCATACAGTGCTCTGTAGAGTTTTTCTTCTTCTTTATTGATTTTTGTTGGTGTCACTATTTTGACCGTTACATAATGATTGCCCCTTTGGCTGTCGCTTCCAATAAATGGAACACCTCTTCCTTTTAAGAGGAGCTTATCAAGGTTTTGAATTCCTGATGGAACGTTCATTTCTACATTGCCATCAATTGTTTCTACGATAACCTTATCGCCTAAAACTGCTTGTGCTGGTGAGATTTCAAGCACTGTATGGATATCGGCACCGTCTCTTATGAATTTTTCAGATTCCCTAACAAGTAATACTATATATAAATCGCCGGGCGCTCCGCCGTTTTTGCCCGCATTGCCCTCATGGGAAAGACGTATTTTGGAACCTGTATCAACTCCTTTAGGGATTTTAATCTTAATTTTTTTATCTTTCCTGACGCCGCCCTCGCCCTTACAAACTTTACAGAATGATTCAGGGCTTCTGCCCGTGCCATGGCATTTTGGGCATGTGGTAACTGATGTAAAGCTTCCAAGGAGCGATCTTACATTTTGCTGTACCCTTCCCTGCCCACCGCAGGTTTTGCAAACCGTGTCTTTTGCGTTTTTGTCAAAACCAGTTGAATTACAGGCTTCGCAAGGCTCTGTGTGTTCAATATTGATTTCTTTTTCAATGCCGTTCATAGCATCCATAAAATCAATGCGGATATCCATTCTTAAATCAGCACCGCGCCTTGGGGCATTAGGGTTTTCTCTGTGGCCCCCGCCAAAACCGCCTCCAAAGAACGATGAAAATATGTCATTAATATCACCAAAGCCAAAGTCAAACGGGCCGGATGAAGAATAGCCTGCATTTTTCAGACCATCCTCGCCATACTGGTCATATAATGCCCGTTTTTCATCATCCATAAGGGTTTCATAGGCCTTCCCCAGTTCTTTAAATTTTTCTTCCGCATCTGGTTCTTTATTTACATCTGGGTGAAGCTTTCTTGCCTTTTGCCTGAATGCTTTTTTTATATCATCCTTGGATGCGTTTTTTTCAACCTCTAGTATTTGATAGTAGTCCATATTCCCTTGTTATTCCTATTCCTCAGTCCTTTTTTCTTCTGCTTCGTCTGCCACATTGACAAATGTCGGTCTTAAAACTTTATCATGAAGCTTGTAGCCTGTTTGTAATTCATCAATAACTGTGTGTACAGGATAATCATTTGTTGGCGTGCGCATAACAGCCTCATGAAGGTTTGGGTCGAATTCCTCTCCTTTTGCCTCAATTTTTTTAAGGCCTATTTTATCAAGCGTATCATAAAGCTGTTTTATACCAACCTCATAGCTTTCCTTTATTTTTTCGCATTCTGAAAGGCTAACCACGGATTTTCTTGCCCTTTCAAAGGTATCGAGCACAGTTATTATTTTTTTTAATGTATCTTCTGCGCCATATTTTAAAAGATTTTCTTTTTCTGTCATCTGGCGTTTTCTAAAGTTATCAAAATCAGCAGCAAGCCTTATATATTTATTATTTAGGGCCTCGAGTTCTTCTTTTAATTTTGCTGTATCCTCGCCTTCCTCCGTATTTTCTTGAGGCTCTTCTGTCATCTCTTCTTCTTGATTTTCTTCTGCTGTAGTTTCTTCTGCAGACTCTTTAGTGTTATTGTTTTCTGCTTCCGTATTTTTATTGAAGTTTTCATCTTCAAAAGGATTGTTCTTTTGTTCTTTGTTTTTGTTGAACATATTTTCTTCCCTTATAAAAATATTATTAATTACATTATAAAATATGAATGCTCAATGTCTAATTATATTTATTTTTTATTAATATTTTATAAATTTACATGCCCCTGTTATGCAATATTTATGGTATAAATCCTGTTTTTGGATGTCAATCTTCCTGATTTCGCTCTTAGCACCCCATCTTTTAATATATTTACATTGTTAAATCTTTATCCTCTCATTTTCTGTCATTTACTTTTCTAAGAATCAATCCCTGTTCAGTCC
>CATJOM010000024.1 GCA_949741915.1 uncultured Candidatus Melainabacteria bacterium
GATGTCTAGACATTAATTATTTTATATAAAATAAAAAATTTCTTTCTTGGTTCTTATATAAAACATCAAAAATAAAAAATTTGCGTATTATTTATGTTAAATATTGTTAAGAAAATTCAACATTTTTTATGTGGGTTATTTTAGGCTCTTTATCAGTTTCGTTTGCGGTTAAAAGTATTGATACTACGTCTATTCTATAATTTTTGTAAGGTATTTTTGCAATTGAAAGATATGACAGTGCGCATTTGTATATTTTAGAGAGCTTTGTCCTGTTAACGGCTTCAAAGCCTGTGCCGAATTTTTCGGTGGTTCTTGTCTTTACCTCTATGAAACAAAGAGTATCTTTATCAAGCGCAATTATATCAATTTCACCGTATCTTGAAAAATGATAGTTTCTTTCGACAATTTTGTAGCCGTTTTTAATAAGATATTTTACGGCAATATCTTCTCCGTATTTACCTTTAATTTTGTTTGACATAGAATAATTTTACACCAAGAAAATAATTAAGTTTCAAACGGGAGTTTTAATTAAATGGAATTATTGAAAAAGACAGCTGTTGAAATAAGGAAAGCGCTTTTGTCAAAAGAGGTTTCAGCGGTTGAAATTACAGAGGCTGCATATAAAAGAATTGATGATGTTGAAGATAAAATCGGCGCTTTTAATTCTTTAACAAAAGATTATGCACTTGAATGCGCTAAGAATGTTGATAAAAAAATTGCAAATAATGAAGAATTGCCAAAAATGGCAGGAATTCCTCTGGCTCTAAAAGACAATATCAATTTAAAGGGCTATAAAACAACTGCATCAAGTAAAATCTTGGAGAATTTTGTTTCACCATATGATGCAACTGTTAGTAAAAAATTAAGGGAAAATCTTGTTCCTGTTGTAGGAAAGGCAAATTTGGATGAATTTGCTATGGGCTCATCCAATGAGAATTCTGCATTTAAAAAAGTGCACAACCCTTATAATTTAAACAAGGTGCCGGGCGGTTCTTCTGGCGGGTCTGCAGCTTCTGTTGCAGCGCTTGAAGCCTGTGTTTCACTTGGCTCTGACACAGGAGGCAGTATAAGGCTTCCAGCCAGTTTTTGTGGCATATCTGGCTTTAAGCCTACGTATGGAAGGGTTTCAAGGTACGGATTAATTGCTTTTGCCTCATCATTAGACCAAATAGGTCCTTTTGGAAGATGCGTTGAAGATGTTGTTGACCTATATGAAGCTATTGCAGGGTATGATGAAAAAGATTCTACATCTTTAAATATGCCAGTTGGTGATATCTCAAAAACTTTTAAAAATGACATAAAAGGAATGAAATTTGGTGTTATTAAAGAATTAATGGCAGATGGAGTTGAAGATAGCGTCAAAAAATCAATTGAGGATGCTATCAAAATTTATGAAAAGCTCGGAGCAAACGTAAAAGAAGTTTCCTTGCCTTTATTAAAACATTCAATCGGTGTTTATTATATTATTGCAACAGCAGAAGCAAGCTCAAACCTTGCAAGATTTGATGGCGTAAAATACGGACACAGAACGGCAGATGCTAAAAACCTTATGGAAATGTATACAAAAACCAGAAAAGAAGGTTTTGGCGACGAAGTTAAAAGACGTATAATGCTTGGCACATACGCTTTATCTAGCGGTTATTATGATGCATATTATAAAAAAGCACAACAATTAAGACGTTTAATTAAGGATGATTTTGACAGAGTATTTAAGGATGTTGATGTTTTAATCAGCCCAACCTGCCCCACAACAGCATTTTATATAGGTTCTAGAAATGAGGACCCTTTAAAAATGTATTTAACAGACATAGGTACAATTTGTGCTAACCTAACAGGTGCACCTGCAATAAGTATTCCCTCAGGGTTTGATAAGGATGGAATGCCAATCGGCATGCAGCTTATAAGCCAGGTATTGCAGGAAGAACCGTTATTAAGAAGTGCTTACAACTTTGAAAAAGAGACAGGATTTAATAAACAGCTGGCTGATTTATAATCAGAGACACAGAAATTAATATTTAAATTTTTGGGATTATTTTTTAGATATAAATAATCCCAAAATTGTTAAGAATGTTCCAAGAATAATATAAGGCGTAAATTGCTCTCTTAGAATAATTGCTGCGGAAACTACCGTTAAAACGGGAACAAGATAGAGATAAACGCTTGTTTTAACAACACCTATGTTTTTTAGAGCATAATTCCAGGTCATAAAACATAATGCTGACGCTCCAAGCCCAAGGAATAGTATATTACACGATACAATAGGATTAGCAAGGGATAAGAGGTTTAAATCTGCACCAAACAAGAAAATAGCAGGAATGATAAACAAAATACCGTAAAAGAATGTTTTTCTAATGGAGACAATTAACGGATAGTGAAAACCAGCAATTTTTTTAGAGACAATGGAATACAAACCCCATACAACCGTGGCGCAAAGTGCCAGAATGTCACCCAGAGGATTTAGTTCAAACTTTGCTCCGTTAAGGCAAATGAGAGAAATCCCTGCCATTGCAATAATAAAACCGATTATAAAATATTTTGTTAATTTTTCTTTTGATTTTGTAAAAAATCTGCTTAAAATTGCCGTAACAAAAGGGGTGACAGACATTATGACACCGCAATTTGAGGCAAGGGTATATTTTAGGGCAATATTTTCAAGAAGATAATAGAGACAAATTCCAAGAAAACCTGCAAGGGCAAAGAATTTCTCCCTTTTTGGCAGAAAGAATTTAAAATATTTAGGACAAATAATACAAAGTGCCAAATACCCAATGATAAAGCGAATAAACAAAATTTCAACAGGCATAAAGTATTGAAGCAGGATTTTTGTTGAAACAAATGTCAAACCCCATATAAGTATTGTGATAAGGGCAGCAATATGCCCTTTTAAATAATTTTCATTATTCTTTTTCATTATTTATTATCCTTGCTTTTAGCATTTTTTGATAAGCTGTTGGCGTAATTCCATATATAGCATTAAAACGGTTTGTAAAATGACTTTGATCGGCAAAACCGGTTTTATTTGCAACATCAATGGGAAAATATCCGTTTGCCAACAATTGCTTTGCCTTAATCAATCTCACGCTTTCTAAATATTTATGCGGCGTAATATATTTTTTATCAGTAAATAGGCGCAGAAGGGTTGATTTACTTGTGTTTGAAAGTTTGCAAATTTCATCCAGCAAAATTTTCTTATGAAAATTCTTCTTTAAAAACTTGCAGGCATTATCAATTTCTTCAGACTTTATATTTGCCCGCCAAGAAGAAAAAGCAGCGTATTTTTTTATAATTGCACTAATAAAAAGAAGTACATTTCTTTCCCTGCCGGCGTTTTGTTTATTTGAAATAACATCAAATAGTTCAAAAAGCAGCCTGTTATATATTACATTTTCATTAAAAACGGGAAGGACATTTTTAGATACAATTTTTCCCATCAATTTACACATTGCAGTTTTATCTATATTTATACTGCAATATTTTAATGAAAAATTTTTCTTTTGCATACATGAATGAGAATCCATGGGATTTAAAAGAATAATGCACCCGGGCCTAATTAGATAATTTCTGTTGTTGCAAATTAAAAATCTTTCACCCGCTTTAATTAAACCTATTACATAATAATTATGAAAATGGTTTGAAAATGACTGAATAATATCGTCAAAAGAAAAAAATTCAATCTTTATACTATCATCTAAAGATATTGTCTCTATATATTTTTTCATGGCAGAATACATTTTAATATAAAGCAATATTGAATTTCTTGCAAAATATAATCATTTATTTATATGTGTTGCTTTTTTAAATTAATCATTAAACTAATATTAGGTTATCATTTAGGTTAGATTTTAGGAAGTTTAAAAATGGCAAACAGATTAAACGGTGCATCGCTTTTTACACAGGCAATAAACGGCTTAGTCAGCAATTATGCATATTTAATGACCGGAAACACAGGTAAGGGGCTAACGCTTGAAAATATAACAAACCCCTCAGAGGATGTTGATAAGACAAAGTTAAACTTTGCGTTTACAAATTATCTGACGACAAATTTTGGCAAAATAGATAAAGACGGCGACGGGATAATTTCAAAGGAAGAACTTCAAGCTTACACCACAAACATGTCTAATGGCGGATTAACATATCAGCAATTATGTGAACTTTGCTATACTTCATACGGTTCATCCACAAGCCTTTTAGAGACCGTATTAAATAATTTTTCAGAAATTGACATTAATGGAGATGGGAAGGTAACAAATCAGGAAATAGCTGCATTTGGAATCGATCAAGAAATTGATGAAATGAAAGATAATTTTCCAAAACATACAACCAAAGGGATGAGTATATTTTATGAAACATCGGCCGATAAAGAGATTGAGAAAGAATCTTAGTGTTTTAAACCTGCATATTAAGCCTCTCGCTTTAGATTAAATTTTAACCGGGCGGCATTTATTTTGCGAACACATGCTTTTTTATGAAAGTTTTACAAAATCTAACTTGCAACGACCATAAATCTTTTCTTTAAAGGGCAAAATTTCTGAGCCATTAAATAGGCAGGACATTTTTGCCCCTTTTTTGGTGCGTGTTTTGTCTGATTCAACAATAAGAATACCTTCTTTTTTAAGTTTTTTTATTGCGGAATTCAATATCGGTTCATAATCAAAATCCCAGGGCGGGTCTATATAAATCACATCAAAATCTTCATCGTTTTTGCTTATTATTTTAAGAGAATCGCCTTTTATAAGGTTTATGTCTGCATTTATTTTGGAATATATTTCTTTAATGCTACAAAAAACTTTTACATCCTTTTCTATTGCAAAAACTTTACTAAAGCCTCTTGAATATGCTTCAAGAGCCATAATACCAGAGCCTGCGAACATATCAAGGAAGGAAAGAGAAGAAAAATCTTCAAAATAAGAGGTTAGAATATTAAAAACACTTTCTCTTGCAATAGATAGCGTGGGTCTCGGTATTGAACTATAGCCAGATGGAGTTTTGATTATTCTTCCTTTGAACTGCCCGCCTGTCACATGCAAAATGTTTTCTCCTTTATTATCCTAAATTTATCATGAAAAAAATTGTTATTGTAGGCGGCTGTGCTGCAGGCCCAAAAACCGCAGCAAAAGCTAAAAGGGTAAACCCTGAAAATAAGATTGAACTATACACCATGGAGAATATAGTCTCATATTCTGCCTGCGGCATGCCATATTACATTAAAGGGGCTGTGCCTTCCTATCAGAACCTTATTGTAAGAACTCCTGAAGATTTTAAAAAACAGGGAATAGATGTGTTTTTAAACCATAAATGCACACAAATTCTGCCTGATGAAAAGGTTGTTGTTTTTAATACAGTAAATAATGGAATTGGCGAAACAAAAAGGGTAGAGTACGATGAATTAGTGTTATGTGTAGGTTCTAGACCCTACATTCCAAAAATCAAAAATATTAATCTTGAAAATATTTTTCAATTAAAAGTACTCGAAGATGGAATAAAAATCAGAGAAAAGATGGAAAATTCCAAAAGCGTAATCATTCTTGGCGGAGGTTACATTGCAATAGAAATACTTGAGGCATTTGTTAAAAACGGGCTAAAGGTAACTGTGGTTGAACGAAACAAGGATATAATGTCACAGTTTGACCCAGAAATAAGTGCTATGATTAAAGATTACATAATACAAAGGGATGGTAGCCTGGTTGAGTTTATCATGAATGATGAAATCATCGAATTCATTGGCACAAAAGAATTTGAAGGTGCTGTAACAGGTACTGGAAAAGTTTTACATGCAGATTTTTGCGTTATAGCAGCAGGTGTTATTCCAAACACAGAACTTGCAAGGGAAGCCGGGGTTGAAATCGGGATAACAGGCGCCATAAAGACAGATAACAGAATGCGCACAAACATTGAGCACATCTGGGCAGCCGGAGACTGTACAGAAGAAAATTGCCTCATAACCAAAAAGCCTATGTTTGCAGCGCTTGGCACAATTGCAAATAAACAAGGAAGGGTTGTGGGTATCAATGTAAACACTGACACAAGCGGAATTTACGAGGCATTTGATGGCATCCTAGGTTCTGCAGTCACAAGTTATTTTGATTTTTCGATGTCAACGACAGGTCTTACGGAAACCAAGGCAAAATTGTATGCAAGGCATACAAATATAGAGCCAATCGCAGCAACAATAACTAAGCGAGATAAACCAGGGTATATGCCTGATTCGAACAGCATCACTGTGAAACTTGTAGCAGACAAAAGAACAGGTGAACTGTTAGGAGCACAGGCAGTTGGCGTTGGTGATGCAGATAAAAGAATTTATACTGTAACCTCAGCACTTAAAGCAAATTTAACAGTGCAGGAATTTTTACACCTTGATTTAACCTATTCACCAGCTTTTTCTTCAACAATCGATCCGCTTCTAACCGCAGCATACAAGTTGAAAGAAGAAATAGATAGATAGATAGATAGATAGATAGATTAAAACGTTAGCCTGCATAATCAAATGCTAAATCAAGCGTAGGAGCTTTTGCCACTATTGCACTTGTTGAAATTATATCGACGCCAGTTTTTGCAATTTCTTCAAGATTATTCAGATTGACGCTGCCGCTAACTTCAATAATTGCTTGTTTATTAATCAGTGAAACGCATTCTTTAATTACATCAGGCATCATGTTATCAAGCATTATAATATCAACACCAACATTAAGACATTTTTTAACCTGCTCAATTGTATCGCACTCAACCTCAATCTTATGTGCGTGCGAAATATTTTGCTTAATTTTTTTTACAGCTTCCTCAATAGAGCCGCCCATCAGTGCAATGTGGTTATCTTTCAACATAACGCAATCACATAAATTAAATCTATGAAGATAACCGCCGCCAACCTTTACTGCGTATTTTTCAAAAATTCTGAAATTTGGTGTATTTTTTCTGGTATCAACAACTTTGGCTCCATAAGGCGATGCTATATCCTGAAATTTTTTAGTAAATGTTGCAATGCCTGACATCCTTTGGATAAAGTTCAAAGAAAGCCTTTCGCCTGTTAAAATATATCTTGGCATGCCGGTAATTTTTGCTATTGGCTCTTTTGGAGTTATTTTATCACCATCTTTTTTATAAAATTCTATTTTTACATTTTCTTTTGCAAGAATTTCAAATACAAGCCTGAATGGATCACAGCCACATAAAACACCTTCTTCTCTGGTTTTTAAAAGGATTTCAAAATTTTTATTTTTATCAATGCCAGTGCAAATAAAATCTGTTGAAATGTCACCATAGCCAACATCTTCCTTGAGTGCAGCAACAATGCAGTCTTTTATCATAAAATCATTAAGCAGATATTCAGCCATATCATATTCCTTTATAAAGATAATTTTTGTGCAGCCTTACTTTCAACAAAATCTTTTGGTAGCTCAAGCGAGTCTTTTCTAAAATGCGCCCCAATTGAATTACTGCGATTCAATGCGGACTCGACTATTAGTTTTGATGTAATTATTGAATTTCTTAATTCATAACCCTCTTTTGTTGTGAAAACTCTTGAATTCCTTGTAATTAATTGTATATCATCAATTATCCTAAGGGCATTATTTAAACCAGCACTTGTTCTTACAATTCCTGCGTTTTCCCACATTGTCTTTTTAAGCATGCGTCTCAATATACCAGTTTCAATAATATCATTAAGCATATCAGCATCATAAAGTTCCAAAATTGATTTTACTTTGCCATCAAAACTTTTTGGGGCATCAAGATTTTTAAGTGCTAAAGTGTTAGATAGCTTATATGCACAAACAACACATTCTAGAAGTGAATTTGACGCAAGCCTGTTTGCACCATGAAGCCCAGTCCTTGAAACTTCGCCAACCGCATAGAGATTTTCTATTGAGGTCTCCATATTTAAATTGACCTTAACCCCACCCATAAAATAATGCGCAGCAGGGGAAACAGGAATAAGACCATCATTTAAATCGACACCCGCCTCTATGCAGATAGAAGTAATTGAGGGAAATCTATTTTTGAATTTATCTAGTCCTATTGGAGAAATATCAAGAAAAACATTTTTTGCATCAGTTTTTTCCATTTCTGTAAAAATAGCTCTGGCTACAATATCTCTAGGGGCAAGCTCAGCATTCTGATGATACTGTTTCATAAAGGGTTCTTTATTTATGTTTAATAATTTAGCACCTTCGCCACGAACAGCCTCCGATATTAGTGGCATATTTTTATTTGAAGCTATTTTTGGGCTAACCCTTAAAGCTGTTGGATGAAACTGGACAAATTCCATATCCAAGACTTCAGCACCGGCAATATGCGCCAATGCAACGCCATCAGCAGTTGCTACATCAGGATTTGTAGTATACTCATAAATTTGACCAATACCGCCAGTAGCAAGAACAACAGCATTTGAATAAACAGCCTCGTAAGAATTTAGTGCAGTATTATATATCAATGCGCCACGACAAGCTTTTTTGTTGTCACATAATAGTTCAACAGCAATGGATTCTTCATAAACTTCAATAATGCCTGATTTTCTCACAAGATCTGCAAGCTTATCTTCAATAGCCCTTCCTGTAGAATCACCGCCAGCATGAAGTATTCTCGGCACAGAATGAGCTGCCTCAAGAGCAAAAGAAAGCATGCCATCTTCTTTTCTGTCAAATTCAACACCTAAATCTATAAGATTTCTTATTACTAAAGATGAATTTTCAGAAATAAATTTTGCAACATTAAAATCATTCAAACCACAGCCTGCTTTAATAGTGTCCATAACATGAGATGTTACAGTATCACCTGTATTTATATCAGGCATAACAGAAACTATTCCACCTTGAGCAAGACGGGAATTGCATTCATTCAGATGTGTCTTTGTCACAACCAGGATACCATCTTTCAGACGGCATTTTTCTGCAACAGACAATGCTAAATACAAGCCTGCAACACCTGAACCAATTATTACTACTGAATATTTTGAATGCTTCACTAAATTTTCCTTAGGTTTACTGAGTCTATTTAAAATTTAACAACTTTAAATTAAAAAATTTGTTCAATTTCAATGGCACAATACAATTTTAATATAAAAAAGGCTTTTTACAATATTTACCTTTCATATACATTGTATCTAAGGGCAAAAAGAAACAAGTATACACTTAATGGATTTTCTTTTCATTCGTATTATTATTACTACTGTATTTACAGATGCACGCTACTAAGATTTCATAAAAACAATATTGCAATTTTCTAATTTATTTTGAATTTACACCAAGGCCAAACAGTGCAAAATCATACTTGATTGGGTCAGCTTCATCAAACTCTTTTAATTTACAAGTCAATTCAAGAACAGATTTAAAATCATTTTGTTTCCTTGATAGCAGCCCCCTGGAGCGTGAAATATTGCCAACATGAACGTCTAATGGAATTAATAATTCAGAAGGTTGCAAAAAATTCCAAATACCAATATCTACAGGAGAATTTTTTCTTATCATCCATCTTAAAAACATATTCATTCTTTTCATTGCACCCTTGTTTTTTGGGTTTGAGAGCATAAATTTGTAGCCAGGGGATTCCTTTTCAATATTATAAAAATAATCACAGACAAATTGAAACGCAGTAAAAATATCTTTCTTTTTACTGAAGCCTGCAGCAAATAATTCTTCAAGGGTCATTTTATCTTGTAAATAAAGTCTTTTTAACGAACTAAAAAATTTTATTAAATCATATGGTTTTATAAACCTGTAGTTTAACTCACTGTCGAATTCTTCCTGATTAAAATTAATAATGAAATCCAAAGGCTTCATTTGCATAAAATTAAATAGTGAGAACAATTTTTTTATAAAAACTTCTCTTTTCCCAAAGGCAAAGAGGGCAGCAATAAAACCCGCAATTTCAATATCTTCCTTATCTTTAAATAAGTGAACAAATTGTACAGGATCATCTTTTATAAAATCCCTAGTTTCATATTGCTCTTGTAGTTTATCAAGCTCTTGTTTTAAACCTTCTTTTGTAATCATTTTCTTATATTCTTAAAATACTCTAGAATTAAATTTCTACATTCATCTTCCATAATACCACCAAAAATATTACTCTTAAATGAGCTTAATTCTAATAAGTTTAAAACACTACCAAATGAGCCATACTTGGTATCATACGCACCAAAGTAAACATTCTGAATTCTTGAATTTAATATTGCCCAGGCACACATTGGACATGGTTCCAATGTGACATATAAATCACAACCATCAAGTCGCCAATTATTAAGTTTTTTTGCAGCAGACTCCAACGCAAGAATTTCAGCATGAGAAGATACTGCATTTAACGCCTCTCTTTTGTTGTAGGCCGAGGATATTATTTGTTCATCTTTTACAATAAGACAACCAACAGGAATATCTTTTCCTGATTCTTTTGCAATATTAATACATTGTTTCATAAAAAATTCTATTGTCATTTTATCTTAGGAAAACAAGGCATTAACAATTTCATTTCTTGCATCTGACAATTTTCCTTCAACCTTATCTACAGTATGGTTAATATTGACATTTCCAAACCCTGTGTCATCAGACTTTTTTGGCATTGGTTCATTGTTAAAAACAAGTATAACTTCAAAACCATTCTCCGTACTTGAGATATCTATGCTGATATTCATAGCCTCACACAAGCCTTTCACTATAAAAAGCCCCAAGCCTGTGCCTCTTGTTGTTCTTGTAAGCTCCGAATCTAGTCTTACAAATTTGTCAAAAAGCTTGTTTATCATTTCTTTTGGAATAATATCGGACTTATTTAGGATTGAAAGGCATGGCTTGCCTTCGACATTTGCTGCAGAAATTACAATAGGTGCATTATCCTTATTATATTTAATTGCATTATCACAAAGATTTATAAGTATTTGTATAAGCCTATCTTTATCAGCTTTAACTGGCAACAAATCTACAGCCGTGTTGACATCAAACTTTGAATTATTAGAATTCGCATATGTAATGCTCAATTCAAGCAGCTTTGATAAATCGAGCTCTTCTGTATTCAGCTGAAGCCTGAAACTTTCTATATCAGGTATTACAAGCAAGTCATCAACCATATTTGACAACCTTTGTGCTTGCTGCTTTATCACCTTAAGGCTTTTATTTTTGGTAGCTTCATCTATTTCAATATCAGATCGCAAAAGCCTGCTTGAATAACCTATTATGTTTGTCAAGGGGGTTCTAAATTCATGACTTATTGCTGAAACAAGACTTGTTCTAAACTCATCTAAACGTTTTAATTCAAGATTTTTTTCAGATAATTCAGCATAAGAGGTTGCAACTTTTTTTGTCATATAATTAAATTCTTTTTCAAGAAAAACAATTTCATGCGGGGTGAATACACTTTTTAAAAGCCTTATTTTTCTATTATAGCTTCCTTTTGAAATAGCTATTATACCCTTAAATAGCTGTCTTATATTTAAATAGAGATAATAAGTATAAACTCCAACAACCGCAAATATAAACAAAGCTGCCAAAACAAGAGATAGAATAATTCTGTATCTTGGAGTGGTGATATTTTTTTGCGTAACACTTGGCACAGTTTTTACAATAATTGTCCAATCGGGATTCTCAAGCTGATAATAAGCAAGTGGCTGATTTTTAACCTTGGAGAATAATACAGGCGTACTCACTTCTCTTTCTTTAGGAAGATTTTCAACAATAATATTGTAACCACTATTATCATGGTCATTTGTTGCAACAATATTTCCTCTATCATCCAAAATATAAACATCATTCTTGATATCGGAAAGTTTATTATCAAGAGCATCCTGAAGAATTGACATCTTTAAATCAGCACTTAAAATATCAGCTTCATCAACATTTGCATACAATTTTATTGTAAGATTGTCAGGATTAAAAACAGCATCTCTGTTTTTCAATGTTTCAGAATCAAGTATTTTAAAATTACTGAATTTACCATATTTTTGCTGAATCTCTAAAAGGTAGTCATTCTTGTCATCCTCATAATAAAAAAACCCAATTGCAGATGCTATTTGCTTTAATTCTTCATTAGAATTTCTTATATGATTTTGGACATTTTCACCAATGAGGCCTGAAATCATTTTTGAAGAATAAACAAGCTCACGCCTTACAGATTGCTGCGATATATTAGAAATAATAAGACCGATTGTAATAAACGGAATTAAAACCGCAAATAACAATACTATAACAATTTGTTGTGCAATTCTTAATCTTTTCAATTTTCTTCAAGCCTTCCAAATGGAGTTAATTTATAGCCAATATTGGTTACAGTGTGCAAATACTTAGGTTTTCTTGTATCTGTTTCAATTTTCTGCCTTAATCCGCCAACATGAACGCGCACCATTCTTACATCTTCGTCACTGTCATAGCCCCATACTTCATACAAGAGGGTTGCAAGAGTCACAGCTTTATTTAAATGCTGCAAAAGGCAATACAAAATTTCAAATTCAGTAGGGGTTAATTTTACTTTTTTGTCAATAATAATAGCTTCAAGAGAGTCTGGAAGTATTTCAATATCGCCAGCCCTTAAAACTTCTTTTGTATTATGCGTTTCATTATCATCGTTTCGTCTTAAAAGCGCTCTTATTCTTAGTAAAACCTCCTGAATATCAAAAGGTTTTACAAGATAATCATCCGCTCCAACATCAAAACCTTCTGTTTTATCGGCTATCGTTCCTTTTGCTGTCAACATCAAGATTGGCACTTTTGGTTTTACAAGGCGAATATTCTTACAGACATCATAACCATTCATTTTTGGCATCATAACATCAAGCAGAATTAAGTCATAATTATTTTCAACAGCCTTTTTAAGGCCCTCTTCGCCATCTGATGCAAAATCAACCAGATAACCGGATGATTGGATATCATAGACGAGGAGTTCTCTTATCTCTTCCTCATCATCAACAATTAGTAAACGTTTATTTATTTTATTACTCATCATGGCCTTGTTAACAGAATAACTATTTTATATCTTAAATATGTGCAAACCTAATGTTTGCATATTTCTAAAAGCAAGCCCAAGGTTTAAATTATACAACCTTGAGCTGCACTCTTTATTTATCTTCTTGTGGCATCAAACATCTGTTTAATACCATCAACAGAAGACAGAATACCAGTTGCCTCATAAGGCATATATACAACTTTGTTATCTTTGCCTTCTGTCATCGTTTTTAAGGTTTCAAGATATTTCATAGCAATTAAATACTTATCAGGCGCACCAGAATTTGCAAGAGCCTCTATAATTAGCCTTATAGCCTCTGCTTCACCGTTTGCCTCCTTGATTCTTGCTTCCCTGTTACCTTCCGCAACAAGGACTGCCGCCTGTCTTTCACCTTCTGCTTTATTAATTTGGGATTCTTTTACACCTTCTGCTTCAAGGATAGCAGCTCTTTTAAGGCCTTCTGCTTCAAGGATAGCAGCACGCCTGTCGCGCTCAGCCTTCATTTGTTTTTCCATAGCATTCTGGATTTCCCTTGGTGGAATAATATCTTGGAGCTCAACCCTGTTTATTTTTACACCCCATTTATTTGTCGCATCATCTAGAATTGTTCTTAATTTTTCATTAATAATATCGCGAGATGTAAAGGTTGTATCCAAATCCATTTCACCAATTACATTCCTTAATGTGGTTTGTGTAAGTTTTTCTATGGCTTCAGGCAGATTTTCAATTTCATAAACTGCACTCTTGGGGTCAACTATTTGGAAATACAAAAGGGCATTGATTGAAATTGTAACATTATCTTTTGTAATAACATTTTGTCTAGGAAAATCAAATACACTTTCTCTTAAATCAATCTTATCAACAACGGAATAAACAGAAAAAACCTCACCAGATGCTGTTCTTACGGCTTTTTTAGAATGAATTCCTCTTGGAGTATCAATAAACGGCACAATGAACTGCAAACCTGGATTCAAAATGCGATTAAAACGACCAAGTCTTTCAATTATCATAACCTGTGCCTGATTTACTATCTTAAATCCTGTAATTGCAAATACCGTTGCTACAACTAAAATCACCAAAAAGAAGAAAATCATCTATCTATACTCCATAAATCTATAACTATTTATCACATTTTTCAACAAACATAACAAGGCTTTCATTTTTTATTATTTTAACCATTGTATTTTGGGATATCTCTGTCCCGTCACAGCTTTTTGCCTGCCAAACCTCGCCATAAATTTTGATTTCACCAACTCCATTGGTATCAGGAACACCTATAGGCTTTAATACAAGGGCATTTTGACCAATATACTTCGCCTCAAGACCCGTGCTTTGTGGTTCTTTGTCTTTTTTGTCCATAAAAGGCTTTACAGCAAGATAAAATATGGGAAGAAATACCACGAATGCGCCAACTTGAACGCCAGTATTGTCAGGATAAAGATAAGCAGCAATTCCTGCAAAAAAGGAGGCGCCGGCAAGTGACAGATAAAAGGTGACCGGTGTCATCATTTCGATTAAGAGAAATATAAAGCCAACAACTGCCCATATTTGCCAAATTTCCCAGTTTCCCATATTTAAAACCTCATTTGCTAGTTTATTAAATTATCCCCTTATAGTATCCTAAGGGTTTTGGACATCTATGTCAACATAATATTTCTAAATATTTTTTAATAAAATTAAACACCTGAGCTTTTGAATATTGCCCA
>CATJOM010000025.1 GCA_949741915.1 uncultured Candidatus Melainabacteria bacterium
CCCCGGTGTTCAAATGCCTATGGCACCAATGCAGCAGCCTATGGGATACCCCGGCGGACAAATATTGCCATACCCTGGTGTTCAAATGCCACAACAACCGATTTATGAAGCACCACCGCAAGTTGTATCACCTCAACCTCAACAAATGCCTGAAACAGCAATACAACAGCCTGCAGTACAAACAGAAACTCCGATTCCAACAACGGCGCCGGAAATTCAGGTACAACAGCCATTGCAACCAGCTCAAACTGTTGATGTAGCGGGTCTTGCTTCAGCACTGCAAAGCCCTGATCCTGCAGTACAAGAAGCTGCCATAACCCAAATTGCAAATTATAGCCAAGGCGAGCCAGCTGTTGCACAGCAGGTTTTAAACCAGCAGATTATGGGAAGTCTTGCAGATATCGTAAGCGCCGATAATTCACAACTTCAAGATTCAACACCAGAACAGCTGGCAGCAATTGAAAAGGCTAACAAAGGCGAACAGCTTACACCCGAAGAACAACAATTAGCAAGTGTAATGTCTCCTAAAGCAGCAGCTGACAAAAATAAAATAATTTCTATGTTCACACTAGCAATGCTGCAGAAAAATCAAAGAGACGAATTAGATGCTTATATGGCATCCCAGGGCGAGACAAATAATGTAATTCCACTTGGCACAGATAATTTAATAGGTTTCAAGGAAATTCAAAACGAAATTCAAACAAATGAAAATCCTGAGGTAAGACTTGCAGGCATTCAGGCTCTATCATACGTAGCAAAACCTGAAGATGCTGCACTAATTCAAGCTTCATTGCAAAACTCCTTAAATGATCCAGAGCCTGTTATCCAAAAAGCAGCACAGGAAGTATTAAATAAGTTTGGCATAATGCCACAGGTTCAACAAAATGCAGGGCAAGAAGAAACTGTACAGAATGATGGCCAACAGCAAGTTGCAGATGCAGCCCAGATGCCCGAACAAGCTGAAGCCGAACAAGTTCAGGCAGATGGACAAGGTGGAGACATAATTCAAATGCCACAGCAAGAAAACGTGAGCGCAGAGGCACCAGCTGAACAGCAACAGGGAAAAATTGTTCAATTCCCGCAACAATCAGTAGCCTAGTAAATTTATAAAAATACAATTTAAACCCCGTCATAATATTTTACGACGGGGTTTTCAACAAAGTTTTTCAAGGAATGCTTTTATCCTCCGAAAATAAATCTTAAAACTCAGAATCTCTTTTAAGAAAATAAAGAGCATACATGTCTACCATTTACTTTTGTTAAGGAATTTGTATATTTTATCAACATAGTGTTTAATTAAAGATGTGAATGATGAAAAAATAAAACAATTTCAAACAAGAAAAAGTAAAAATAGGCCAAATCCAAGTAAAAATAAACTAGCTGAAATTAAAACTTTTCTTGGCTTTGAATATGTAAAATTAAAAAAGGATATAAATAGAATAAGATTCAATGAAAAATCTCTTAGAGAATTTTCATGCGGTTTAAAATACAATATTTCCGTAATGAGAAAAAATGGAGAAGAAGTTTCTTTGTATCAATATTTTATATCCGGTTCGGAATTAAAAAGATTTTTTGAAGCGCACATCAGTGGCGCATTAGAGGGTGAGATAATACAAATAGAAAAATTTGCACCGGAAATTTTAGCATGAGCAATTTGAATGATTTTTTAAAAGAATATTCGCCAATTTTATACAACTGCGAAAGGCCATCGAGATATATCGGCGGAGAATTTTTATCAACAAAAAAGGATTTTAGTGCTAATCGCACAAAAATTTTGCTTGCGTTTCCTGATAAATATGAAATTGGTATAAGTAATTTTGGTCATAAAATCTTGTATCACATCATAAACCAAAAAGAAGATATGCTGGCTGATAGAATATATGCACCAGAGAAGGATTTTTTAGAACTGTTAAATAAATATAACAAACCCCTTTACTCTCTTGATAATAAAAAACCAATGCAGGATTTTGATTTAATTGGTTTTGCACTGCAGTATGAAATGTCCTATACAACGATTTTAAAAATGCTTGAAATGGGAAGCATATCTGTACTTTCTTGCAATAGAAAAGAAGGCGAGCCGATAATTTTTGCAGGAGGGCCTTGCGCATATAATCCTAACCCATTATCAGACTTTATTGATTTATTTTTAATTGGTGATGGTGAAGAGGTTGTAGTAGAAGTTGCAAACCTTTACAAAAAAATTAAACATTTAAAAAGGAGTGAAATTTTAGAAAAATTAAGCGAAATAGAAGGAGTATATTCACCAGTATACAGCCCCAAAAGAGGCAAGGTCAAAAAAAGAATTTCGCCATTAGCATTTGAAGATCACCCTGTAAGTTCTCCAATACCTCATTCACAGAGCGTTCATGATAGAGCAACGGTTGAAATAAGACGCGGATGCGGCAGACTGTGCAGATTTTGCCAGAGCGCACATACAAATCTACCAATTAGAGAAAGAAAAAAAGATGACATTATAAAGCTTGCTAAACAATATATCAAAAATACAGGCTATGATGAATATTCTCTATTGTCGTTGTCTTCCAATGACCATGGAAAAATTGAGGAAATTATTGAGGAATTAAATAAACACTTTAAGGGAACTGATGTCAGTGTTTCTTTACCAAGCCAAAGAGCAGACCGATTTTCAGTCAAACTTGGGCAGTTAATCCATGGAATAAGAAAAGGGACGGTCACAATTGCACCAGAGGCTGGAAGTCAGAGGATGCGAAATGTAATAAACAAAAACCTTGACGAAAATCAGATTATATCAGCAACACTGGCAAGCGTTGAAAATGGTTGGGATAAAATTAAGTTTTATTTTATAATTGGTCTGCCATTTGAAAAAGAGGAAGATTTGGAGGAAATAGCCAAACTGCTTGAAAAAATAAATCAAAAATGCAAAGAAGCTGGCTATAAATTACCTAAAATAACCTGTTCTATTTCAACATTTGTACCAAAACCATTTACACCTTTTAGTGTTTGCTCACAAAACCCTCCAGATAAAATAAAGAGCAAAATTTCATACCTCCGGCAGAAAAGTGCGCACCTAAAAAATGTTAAATTAAACTTTCATAATCCTATAATCTCACAGTTTGAAGCTTTTTTAACAAGAGGAGACAAAAAGGTTTGTAATTTTATTTATGAGCTCTACAAAAAAGGCTCATACCTTGAATCCTGGGAAGAAAATGTAAATTATGACACATATTATAAAACAGCAGAGGAATGCGGTTTAGATATTAATATTGAGACTGCCAAGGAATATTCATATGATGCTGAATTGCCTTGGGATGTTATTGATGCTGGTGTCAATAAGGAATGGCTTAAAAATGAATTCTCAAAGGCGCAAAAAGCAGAATCCACCATTCCGTGCGAAACAAAATGCTCTAACTGTGGCGTTTGTAATAATTTCAAAACCAAAAAATCTCTGGATGCATAATATGTACGTTTTGATGATTTACTACCTTATGCCACGCATATAGCCTTCAATGCGTTCTATTCTTGCAGCATTCTTTGTTTCACCATCATTTTTTAAGACTCTGACAGCTTTTTGCAAGGCTTCTTTTGCTGCTGTTGCATCTTTGAGATAAATATTTGCATAAGCAAGTGCTTCCCAGTATGATACTTCTTTTGGATAAGCCTTTGTGGCTTTTTCAAAATTATTTTTTGCTTCTTTGTATCTGCCTTCTTTATAATAAGCACTTCCTAGAAGATAGAATATCTTGCCTTCTGGATATATTTTTATTGCAGATTCATAAGAATCACGTGCTTTTGAATATTGTTTAAATTCAGCAAAAATTATACCCCTCAAGAGATACGGAGGCTGAAAATCTTTCTTCAAAGAAATGGTGCGATTCAGTGCATCAATCGCTCTGTGTTTATCTCCGAGCTCGTAATAAGCACAGCCTAATTTGAAATATTGTTTATACAATGGTTCTTTACCATTTTTAATATCCATGCTTGCTACTTTTATAGTATCATAACACTTTTGTTTGGTTGTACAAACTTTAGCAGTTTGATTCAATGCCTTTTTACATTCAATTCCTTTTGTAATGTCAAAATATAGAAACAGTCCTATAATAACCACAAGAAGTGTAACAAACCCTGCAAAAGGAGCATATAGGCTCTCTCTCCTGCTTAAATTTTTAAGATAGCTGTCATCAATATAATCAGATAAGACATCTGGGTTTTCCTTTACAAAAGGATGTCCCAATACTTTTTTTGAAAAATAATCAGTATTAGCAAAAATAGCAGTATAAATATGAATCAAAATACATATATATCCTGCAGTATGATTATACGCAGTTGTCGCATAATAGATGAGACTACCTTCAATTAATAACAAAATAAGTGCTTTTGGAAAAATAAACTTTGCCAAATAATATAAAGGACCAAAAACAAGGGCGAAGAAATTAAATCTTGTAAAAAATTTAAATCTGTCTTTAGAAGACAGGTTCATTACCATTTGACAATAGCGCCAGTTGTGAATATTATTTGCCTTACCTTGATAGAAATTATGATAATAGGAAACCTGAATTTTTTTAAAAACATCTTTCCAGCCCTTGCTGACGCTCAGTGAATCGATGATATTAAAAATATTTCTATTTTCCCGCATTACCACTATCCTTTAACTCTTTTGTATTTTGAAATCTTATTACATAATTGTACCACAAAAGTTGACCCAAGTCCTGATTGTGAAATTACAAAAATTTTACCTTTGTGCAATTTCACATATTCTTTCGTAATAGCAAGGCCCAATCCTGTAGAAGCACCAGTCTTGGTATAAACATTGTCAATTTGTGTAAATTTTTTAAAGATAAAACTATGATACTTTTTTTCAATACCAATGCCAAAATCCTGTACACGAAATTCAAAATAGTCGCCATTTTGTTTTATTGTAATAATAATTTGGCTGCCCCGGGGAGAAAATTTAATTGCATTTCCTATAATATTATACAAAATTTGTTGGAATTTCTGAAAATCAGCTTTCAGAGTGCCCTTAAAATCACTATTATATATAATTTTTAATTCCTTGGCATTAAGAAGCGGAGAAAGTAGTCTCACAACCTCGCTAATAGATAAATTCGGATCAAACTCCGTCATGTTAAGCTTCATAGAGCCCGATTCAATTTTTGAAAAGTCAAGGATGCTGTTAATCAGACCCATTAAATGCACAGAAGCAATATTGATATCTTTAATATACTCGGTCTGTTTTTCATTAAGGCTGCCAAAAATTTGTTCAAGTAAAACTTCGGAAAAACCAATTATTGCATTAAGGGGTGTTCTAAGTTCATGAGATACATTTGCCAAAAAGCTTGTCTTTACACTATCAGCCTGAATAAGTTTTTTGTTTTGTTTTTCTATGATTTTATATGCATTTTCTTTTTCAAAAATAGCTTCCTGCAGAAGAGATAACTGTGTTTTATATACTTTATTCAGTTCATAATCCTTAATTAGATAAGAATAAGTATTAATATAGAGTTTAATTATGGAAATTTCATCAAAAGTAAAAACATCTTTTTTTGCAAAAAATGCAAAACCAAAAAGGGAGCCCTTTATGCACAATTTAGAGAATAAAAAATTATAATTCAAATAATCTGTTTCATCATCTAAAAAAGCTGAAATTTGACTATACTCAACAGAGAATGTTTTTTCAGATTTTAAATTTAAAAAATGCAGCAATTCCACATTTTTATCATTAGCAAATACATTTTTTTTGGGATTTATATTTATAGCATCAATTAATGCTTTTTTAGAGATTTGAATATCATCTAAAAAATATATTCCCGAAAAAGAAGAATAAACCTCATTTGAGAGGTTTATTAAAATATTATTATAAAATTCATTCTGAGGCAGACTTGAACAATCTTCCTTTTCAAGAATAAACGACAAATTATCAAGCGTATTGTGACCTATGCTCATTTAAATATTATAAGACATAATAGCTAAGCATGGCAACTTATAACACCAGTTTGTATCCACCTTTTACTGCATTTTGCAAAACATCCTCTGAAATTTTTGTTCTCAAGTTTTTAATATATTTATACACATAATCTGTTGGCAATTCTAGAACTTTTGCTAATTCTTTAGCATAAACAATTCTATCCGTGTTTGCAATAAAATAATCTAAAACTGCCTGCTCTCTTTGGGTGAGAGGCTTTTTAAATGTAAACTGTTTTTTAGTGCTTTCAATAATTGCAGCACGTTCCTTTAAAAGATTATTTTGAATATCAACTGATTTTTTTGCTACAGAAGGAATATTTTCCGTTGATGCTGCAATCTTTGACGAAAAAATAGTCTTTTCATCGCTAGCCTTGCTATTGGCTAAAACTATATCAATGATATCCCTGGTTTGTTTTTCTTCCTTGATAACTTTGCCAAGTCTTTTTGCATACTCTTCAAGTGTAATCTTTTCCAGTGAACTTCTCCATTGTTTAATCTCTTCTTTGTTTAAGTACTCGCTCATTGAACTTCCCCTTTAAGATTTCATTTCCGTCCTTCGTATATTTTTATTTATACCATAAGAGCATGCTGAAAATCTCGAAATATTTAGTAAAGTAAAATTTTATTTAATTTATTAAAAAGTATTGACAATTAAAAATGAGCCCCCAAAGAAAAGAGGCTCATTTTATTGCTAACAATAAATTTAGTTAATTACTTGTCATCAGCATGGCCAGCTGTGCCAAGAACATCTTTCATTTTATGTATAACCATTTCTTTTACAGCTGTTCTGCCAGGGCCCATGTATTCTCTAGGATCAAATTTTTCAGGATGTTCAACAAAGAACTCTCTAATTGTTGATGTCATAGCAAGTCTCAAATCAGTATCAATATTAATCTTTGCTACACCATTTTTAGAAGCATAATTCAACATATCCTCAGGAACACCTTGTGCATCAGGAAGATTTCCGCCAAATTTATTACATTTAGCAACAAATTCCTTAGGAACAGAGGATGAGCCGTGAAGTACAAGTGGAAAATCAAAACCAATAATGTCATTTACAGCTTTTTTAATTTCAGCTAGTCTTTCAAAGTCAAGCTTTGCTTCGCCTTTAAATTTATAAGCACCATGAGATGTGCCGATTGCAACCGCGAGAGAGTCACAGCCAGTTTCTTTTACAAATCTGGCGGCTTCTTCAGGGTCTGTATATGTTGAATCTTTAGCTGAAACCTTCACATCATCCTCAACACCAGCTAATTTGCCAAGTTCTGCTTCAACAGAAACTCCACGCTCATGAGCGTATTCAACAACTTTCTTTGTTAAAGCAATATTTTCTTCAAGCGGAAATCTGCTTCCATCAATCATAACAGAGGAAAAACCACCATCTACACATGCTTTGCAAATTTCAAAATCAGCACCATGATCCAAGTGAAGAGCAATTGGTACTGTTGTTGTAGCAAGAGCTGCTTCAACCAATTTAATCAAATATGTCTGGTTGGCATATTTTCTAGCACCAGCTGAAACTTGAAGAATAATAGGCGATCTTGTTTCTTCAGCAGCTTCAGCAATAGCCTGAAGGATTTCCATATTGTTTACATTGTATGCACCTATGGCATACTTGCCGGCAAGGGCTTTTTTAAACATTTCGCCGGTTCCAACTAATTTTCTTTCCATAAAATTTAACTCCTAAAAAATTAAAATAGCATCAAATTAAATGTATAACAAAGTCAAGGATAAAACAAGAAATAAAAATTCAAAATGTAAATATTTGTAAAAAATATCCAAAATTTCTAAAGAATATGGTCTCAAAAAACGATATGAAAAAATATAAGCTTAACAATACAAAACTAAAAGTAAATTTTATTAGAATAATGAAGGAGTACAAACAAATGGGCGGCAAAATCAATGGCAATGGAAATAATAAGCCATTTCAAAACAGTAAACTTGGATCAACAAACAAAAGCAACACTCAAAAATTCAATAAAAGTACGCAGGGAAGTGCTTTTACAACAGGAAGTACTCCAGGGGCAAGCAGAAGCAATCTGGCTTCACAAGTTGGAGGGCTTTTTGGAGCACAAAGCAGTGCAAAAAAGAGCTCCAGTACAATTAAGACTACGGGCAATTATAATTTCGACACAGATACAAATACAACTATTACCAAATCCGATTATAGCAAATTAAAAAAAGCTGGCGGCAAGGCTGGAAATCTTTTTGGCGATGGAAGTGTAAATATCAAGGATGGCATTAACGCAGAAGAGGCAAAAAACATTATTGTTGAGCTTGAAGATTCAGGCTTTCTTGAAGATGATAAACTGACAAGAAAAGAAGTTAAGCAGTTTATGAAAAATCTTGGAATGAAGACAGGAAAAGGAACAACTTCTGCAATTGACCAGATGAGCAAAATTTTAAAGAAAACAATTAATGCATTTCAGGAAACAAAAGACGATACTGCAGCAATTAATGAAAAATATACAAGCGTAACAGATATAGCTACAAATCATGCAGAAACATTGACAATTAAACCAAAAAACAATATGCAGATTCAAACCGTAAGTCAAATTGACAACCCTAATGATTCTACATCAGGAAACACCTTAAGAAGCTTGATAAATAAAGGCTATAATATTGAAGATGTATGCAAAGAAAAAGGTATCACCGATACAAACGGCGTTATGCATAATGCTATAGATGAATATCTGCAGTCAAATCCTGAGCTTTCAGATAGAATGGTTGAGTTATATAATAAAGACAAAGCAGATATTGATAAAATTACAGACATTAAAGATTTAAATTACGAACAAATTGCAGACATCAATTTGTACGACCCAAATAATATAAATAAATTTGAAATAATAACACCTGAATTCAAGGTTCCACTGCCAACATCGGAAACTATGTCGGATACAAAACTTGAACAAAAACAATTTGCAACAAAGAATGCAAATACAAAAGTTGATATTAGCAAAGACAGTGAATACAAAACAGTAGAAGATGCTCTTGCAGGAGAATATGGCCTAAATAAAGACGAAATGGGCGAAAATGCATACAATAATGCATTAAGTGCTATTGCATTTCAGGTGGCAAACAATCCTGAGAATGCAGAGATTATTGAAACACTTATAAACCAAGAAAACACAAAAGAATATCAACTTAATGACAACTCAAGAGTAACAAGATTATTACAGATGACAGAGGTAAAAGATCTGCATCTTCCTGATAACGTATTGATAAATACAATTGGAAATGTGAATGATTACAATTATAATTCTGAAATTTATCAACTTTCACCAAGATCAGCAGATGGCAATGAAGTGTTGTCAAAGATGAAATTATCATCAAATGCAGGTAATGCAAATATAAAATCGCTGGAAGATATGTTGAAGTTTGCCTATGATCCAAGAACTGGCGAGGCACTAAAAGGCGCAAACGGTTTAAACATAAAAGATAAGACTGCGCAGAGTCTTGCTAATGCATATATGCTTAACAGTATTAAGGATAACCCTGGAATATTTGCAGCAACGCAAAAAATTGATGGAAAAACATCTGTTTTTGGTGCGTATGATATTGATGAATCAAAGCTTGATTTAGGGAAAGATAAAGCTGGCAACAATGTCACTGTTAAAAGTTTAATTAAACAAGTTAAAGCAGATGCCAAGAAAAGTGGCGAAAAAATTACTTATAGAGAAGCTGCAGAACAAGTACGCGACCAGCTGATTAACAAATATGGCGGCGGTTCATTAGACAATTTCCTTGAGAAATTTGGCTCAATAAATCTTGATACTGCAAAAGGAATAAATTTCTATGACGATACTGGCAGTTTGCGTTTTAAAAACAGTAATGGTAAAGCATTAAATTATAACTTCTCTGAAACCTATGTAAGATTTGGTGCAGATGCAGCAGGAAACGGTGCAACAAGCAGCTTGGGTGGCAATGGCTCTGGCAGTGGAAACCCTGGAGCATACTTGAATTCAACAGCAAATCCTGGCAATGCACCAGGGGCAAACAAACCAACGCTAATAAAGAGACCAACAGCCAATATCCCTTCAGGTGTAAGCAATGATTCTTCTAGTAATAAACCATCTGGGCCAAGCAATGGTTCAGACAGTGGCGACGGAGTAACTGGCAACGGAAACAATAAACCGTCTGGGCCAAGTACCACGCCAACCCCCGGCGGAAAAGATCCTGTTAACCCTGGTGGAGGAAACGATAAACCCACAGGACCAAGTGGAAATCCAAATCCAGGGCCAAGCGGCAACCCAAATCCAGGTCCAGGTTCGACAACACCAACTCCAGATCCAGGACCAAGTGGAAATCCAAATCCAGGGCCAAGCGGCAACCCAAATCCAGGTCCAGGTTCGAC
>CATJOM010000026.1 GCA_949741915.1 uncultured Candidatus Melainabacteria bacterium
ATGTAGAAACTGTATCCTGGACACAGCGCACCGAAATGGCTCGGGTGTAGTCTATACCTTCATAGTGAATAACGCCTGACCACATGTAGTTCGGCCAGCAGGAGCCACCATTAGAACCCGCACAGCCGCCAGCCAAGTAGTAGCACCGCACAGAGGCTGCCGGCTGATAGTCGCACAGCTGTAAACCATAGTTTGCGGCATACCCGTTAGCTGTATCCTTAGAAACACCGGTACGTGCATTAAGCATACCTGGGTGACCACTCACATCATTAATACCAGGAGCCCAATGAGACAACTCATTCTGTGTAGGCAAACGGCCCCCTCCTGTACCATAATTATTCCAATTCTGGCATATCCTATTTGCTGCATTCCACTGGCAAACAGAACGCTGACAACCACTATAGTTCATGTAACTGTTACTACCTGTACAGGTACCCGAAGTAGTACCCGTCCAACAGCACCATGCATCATTACAATTACCATTACCAGCAGTAGTACCTGCTGTATAATTCTTAACACCCGCCACATTCAACTTCGGTGCGGCGCCGCCGCCATTAACTTCCGGATTTCTAGCTGAAACACACAAAGAATGATATCCATCAGCCCCTGTAGAACCAACAGCTGGAAGATTAGTAGCTGTATTATTAGGCGCTATACGATTTGCCGCATTAGAACCTGAATATTCAGGACCAATAAATACACCATTTGCGCCGCAATCACTTTGCGCCATTGGAAAACCGCCACCATTGGTGAGACCAACGCCGCCTCCGCCGCCTCCGCCAACAAGATGCACCTTAACATTTAATGCATTTCTTGGCAAAGCAAAACCGATTTCATTACCAGCAGCAGTGGCAGGCCCTTGAACAACCTGGCTGTATTTCCGGGCACCAATTGCCATCTTTACAGCGCCTCCGCCGCCTCCACCGCCTGAGGCAATAATTGCATTAACTTTTCCAACGTTATTTGGAACTTCACATGCTTCCTCATGGGTGCCAACATTTGGAAACACACAAGAACCCATTGGAACAATGGAGCTTCCGACACCTGCAATATTCACATTTTCATTAAACTTTTTTGTCATCACAGGTGCAAGAGCAGCAAGTAGCAATGATGCAACAAGCAATGCCATCAGCATTTCCACAAGCGAAAACGCCATTTTCAACCTATTGGCACTTCCCAATAAAGAAGCATACCAAGGCGGTTTTTCCTGTATCCGTCCTTTCAAACGGGCAGGAAACAATGGTTTTTTGCGCAAAAATAGCGCAGCGAGCGCAATTGCGCACACAAAAACAATTTCATTCATTTAAAATACCTTGTAACCTTTATTTACGATAAAACAACTATAAACTACCAATAATATTATCATATTTAATTTTGATTTCAAGTTTAGAAACATTGTAAAGATTTTAACTGGAATCAAAAAATGTAAACATTATGGCAAAAAAGCTTGCAGAATAAGAATTTTAATTTTTTTAAAAAAGGGCTAAATGACTAAAACTTAAAAAAATTTGCCTTGATTTTACCCCATTTTAAATTTTTAAACAGCAAAATACAAAGTTTTCCATCAATTTTCATAGGGTGAAAATACACCATATGAAAGCTCATGCCGTCATTTTTTAATTTTTGAAAATGGGCAGCATGTATTAATAGGGAAACTTTGTAAAAAAAGACTCTTTTTTGGCGTAAATTATAAACAAGCAGCGCCAGGATGCCTTGATACACAAAAGCACATATTTATAAAAAGAGTTTCACTGTTTTTAAAGGTTAAATATTTTTATTGCCGCCGGGTCTGCGGTTTTTGATGTAAAAATTTTTCAAAAATTACATACCCAGGCAAGCAAACCTTTTACTTTTCAAGCTTTTTTATCTTCAATTGCTTTTAAAATATATAAGCCAAAGTAATATACTCATTCAAAACCATGTGCCTTTTTGCTGTAGCTATATAAAACCTTTGCGATAATCTCTGTCTGATTAGAAACTTTTTGCTGCTATCTTGCTTTGAAAACTGAGTTTCTTCTAGAAGAATATTGCTCGCTAGATAATCTTATGCTACAGTATTGCTTTCTCTTCTGGATAAATAACGTATAGCTGGTTTTAGAGCATTTGCTTATTCAATTTTAACATTGCTGAATTAAAGCTCTTAAATTGCCTCCTTTCAGGTATTCTTAATTTAATTATCATATTACACAACATTCTCCTCCATATGTATTAGACATGTGGGTAATATTTTTTACACAAAGATAGATATTTTTGTAAATATTTCTTAACATTTTAAATTTTTTAGACAATTAATTTTAAATTCACAAAGACAGGTTTAAAAAATAATGTTAGAATACAGCGCAAAGGCACAACATTTAAAGCTTCATTTAAATGCCTGAATTTTAAACAAGGAAGATATAGGCGCAATCCTAATATGGTAAAATAAAACTTGGGTAAGCCCTAAAACCTTATCCCCTCTCAAAACAACGTCTTTTTAAGACACAATGTTTGAAAGGAGGTGGGAAATAGTGTTTATAACTGAAAAAGCACTACTGCTTATTCTATTAATAATAGTAGTGCTTAAAGTAAAATAAACATAGGGCTTTTAAAGAGCAGTAGCGAGCTGCTCGCCCTTTTTATATTATAAGACATTTTGTTATTTTTTCAATAAGCTTTTAAATAAGCATGATAACTGCTTGTAATTATTAATGTCGTTTATGTGCACGAATTTTTAAGAAAAAGCAATTTAGACACAGGCCTAATATGGTAAAATAAAACTTGGGTAAGCCCTAAAACCTTATCCCCTCGCAAAACAACGTCTTTTTAAGACACAATGTTTGAAAGGAGGTGGGAAATAGTGATAATTAGCGAAAAAGCGCTAATAATTATTTTATTAATAATCATAGCGCTTAAATGGTTAATTGCATAGGGCTTTTAAAGAGCAGTAGCGAGCTGCTCGCCCTTTTTATATTATAAGACATTTTGTTATTTTTTCAATAAAAAATTTGCTTTACGAATTCGCTATTTTGAAAGATAAAAATTCGCACATGTGCTTTTGGGGCATTAAAAACTTAATGTTTATTTATAGGCTGTTCAATAAAAATACCTTCGCCGCCTAAATCCTGCGCTTTTTTGCCATCTAAATATAGATAAACAGGCAGCTTTCCGCCATAAAGATCTGCTGTTCGCACAATTTGATTAAGTCTTGCTAAAACAGACTGTGTACCGCCTCCTGCTCCAAATTCTCCCGTAAGATTGATTATAATTGAGTTTTCAGCCTCATTCCTTTTCACAGAAATTAATTTTGTACCCTCGGGGATTTCGGTAAATATACCAAGTTGCTTTTCCTCATCAGTCGGCCCCTTTAAAAGCAGCCCAAGAGCACTGTAAAGCGTTTTATGTTTAGCTTTTCTTTTTACATATTTGATATTACCCTCGTTAGACAAAAAAGGAATAGAGAGCTCCTGAAGGGCCTTAGAATCAATCTGCTCATTAATTGGCTGTTTTTCATTAACATTGCTTGAATCTTGCACGACCACATTTTTTGCTTCGTCTGTTATTTGCAACTCAGGGCTATAGCCTTCTTTTGCAAAGTAAGTCCACAAAAAATATCCACCGCAAAAAAGCAAAGTAACAATAAGCGTTCTTATAAAAATTCCCATAAAAAACTCCTGCAATGACGTACAAACCTGTGCTTCTGGTTTACTTGAAAACTTTTTTTACAATAATTTTATTATCCTCTAAAATACCAATTGAAACAAGCGTATTTTGAAAAACAAGCGCAAGGATAGATTCCTTGTTATATAAAGCTTTTGGCTGATTATTTTCATACAAATTACTTTTCAGTTGAGTGGTTTTACACAGCAAAGTTTCTCCTGAGACAAAGGTGTTTAAAGCATCCTGCCTGTATTCGACCGGCATGCCATTTAAAATTCTTTTGTACTGTTCTTCATTGAGCATATATTGCGGTAAATCAATCACATCAAGAGGGTTTATAGCATTTTTTGATAAATTTGCATCTTCAGTTTTAATAGAATTTTCAATGGTAAAATTTCCAGCCTGCGTGCGCACAAGCGAAGTAAGGTACGCTCCCGTATTGAGTTTTGCAGCCAAATCAATCGCAAAAGAACGAACATATGTACCTTTTGAGCAAAAAATTTCAACTTCAGCCTCTACAATTTGTTCCTGCTGATTTATTTGTGCGCCTTCCGAAACCTTTTGACTGGAAGCAATCAAATTTGAGTTTACATCTAGTGAATTTAATATAGACTTTTTAGGAATTGTTACAAAACTTAAAACTTTAGCTTCATAAATTGTTACATTTCGCTTGGGAATTTCCACACCTAAATTTATGTTAGGAGAAACTAACAAATTTTGATTTTCAGGAGTTTTTTTATCAAAATCAGAAAAATTTGTGTCATTTTTCAAAGAAATTTTATTCACGTCCTCAACTGCTGCACAGCAATGGTTTGCATTTTTTTGATTTCCATTTTTTTGCACTATAAGTGGATTTGCACGCTCAGAAATACGTTCAATCTCAGAATCCATCGAGCTTTGAGGCTCAAAAGCAATATTACAAAAAGTGTTATTTTCGGGGGATGTGCGTTTTTTAGCATTTTTTCTTGCTAGGTCACAAAGCTTCTTCCCGCCTACTTTTACAGCACTATAAAGAGGTGGAGTCTGCTCTATCTGGCCGTTCATAGAATTTAATGCAGTCAAAAAGTCCTCATAACTAAAGTTTGGACTGTTAACAAACCTGATATCGCCCTCAGCATCACCAGTTTCAGACATATAACCAAATTTAATTTTTGCAATATATTTTTTATCTGATCCCAAATATTCTAAAAGCCTTGAAGCTTTACCAACGGCAATCTGTAAAACACCCTCTGCTAGCGGATCTAGAGTGCCGGAATGTCCTATTTTTTTTATACCTAAAACTTTTCTTAATTTATAAATTACGTCAAATGAAGTAATACCCTTGGGTTTAAACACATTCAAAAAGCAAAAAGGCTCTTTTTCGTTAGGTTTAAGGCGTGCAGAGGTTTTAATTGCAGTGATATCAATGGTTTTAGGGGTATCAAATTTAACACTGTTTTTTGCCTCAGGTTTTTTCAAATTTCACCCCGAGAAATTTTATCAATTAAATCCGTAACCCGCATACCGCGTTCTAAAGACTCGTCAAGCACAAAACGCAGCTCTGGCGTGAGTCTCAGACGAATTCTCTTGCCAACAGCATAACGAATCCTTGGTGTAAGCTTTAAAAGCGCTTCTGATGTGTGTTTACGGGTATTTTCATCACCCAAAACACTATAAAAAACTTTTGCAAAGGAATTATCATGAGAAACCTCAACATCAGTAATAGAGACGATTCCAGAAATTTTTGGATCCTTTACTTCTCTTAATAAAATATCAGATATTTCGCGCATTAGGGCTTTTCTAACCCGCTCATTTCTAAGTGTCATAATATTTTTTATCCTATCAAATTCTACAAACCGGTCAAATTGCAGTCACTTGCGCCAGTGCACTTGTTTTAAGATGTTATTTCAGTTTTTTTGTTACAAACCTTAACAATAATTTTGTAAAGATATAACTTCTTATCTCAAAACTCTTCAAAGTTTAAACAAGTGAGCTTCTTTCAACCTCTTTTGTGGTAGAAACTTCAATTATATCACCTTCTTGAAGATCATTAAACTTAGAGAAGGAAATACCGCATTCAAAGCCTTGCGCCACCTCTTTAACATCATCCTTAAACCTTTTTAGCTGATTAATTTCGCCCTTATAGATTTCTACGCCAGCCCTTTTAACAATTGCGGTTTTTGAGCGCACAATTTTGCCTTCTAATACATAGCAGCCAGCAATTTTACCAGTTTTGCCAAATGTAAATATCTGGCGCACCTCAGCCTTGCCGAGTTCTACCTCTTGAATTTCAGGCTCAAGCAGTGACAGCATTGTCTTTTCAACATCTTCTAAAACCTGATAGATGATGTCATATTTTTTAATCTGAACATACTCTCGCTCTGCCGCGGCAAGTGCATTTGCATCCTCTTTTACACTAAATCCTAAAATTATAGCATCACTGGCAGATGCGAGCATAACATCAGCCTCAGATATATCACCAACAGCGACATGCATAATTTTTGGTACAACTTTACTTGATTTAACATTTTGTATAGCCTGCGAAACTGCTTCAGCTGAACCGTTTGTGCTGGCCTTAATAATTAAATTGAGATTTTTAATTTCATCATTTGCAAGGGTATCCTTCTTAACATGAGACACAGCCATAGCCTCTAATCTGTTAGTTCTTTCGGTTTGCTTTCTTTCGGTGACAATTTGCTTCATTGTCTTTTCATTAGCAACAACTTCAAAAGAATCGCCAGCCTGTGGCACTTCGTTGAGTCCCAAAATCTCAACAGGAGTAGAAGGTCCGGCCATTTTAACCCTTTGCCCTGAATCATCCAATAGTGCTCTAACCTTGCCGCCAACAGTGCCAGCAACAATAGAATCGCCAACTTTTAGAATACCGTTCTGCACAAGCATAGTGGCAACAGGCCCCTTGCCCTTGTCAAGATTAGCTTCAATTATAACACCCATGCCAGGGCAATCCTTAACTGCCTTTAATTCCTGCATCTCAGCAACAAGTAGAATATACTCCAATAGTTCATCTATACCCTTACCCTGAAGTGCTGAAACCTTTACACAAATAGTATCTCCACCCCATGCTTCTGGTACAAGTCCATATTCCGTCATTTGCTGTAAAACTTTATCAGGGTCAGCATCAGGTTTATCCATTTTGTTAACAGCAACAATAATTGGCACATTAGCTGATTTAGCATGGTTTATGGCCTCAATAGTTTGCGGCATAACACCATCATCAGCAGCAACGACCAAAATTGCTATATCCGTTGATTTTGCACCTCTGGCACGCATCTGAGTAAAAGCTTCATGGCCCGGCGTATCAATAAATACAATCTTTTTATCATCTTGCCATACAGTGTATGCGCCAATACTTTGGGTAATACCGCCAACTTCTGTTGTAACAATTTTATGTTTTGAGGCACGAATACTATCAAGAAGAGTTGTTTTACCATGGTCAACATGGCCCATTATGGTAACAACCGGAGCTCTTTTTATCAAAGATTTCTCATCAGCCTCAAGAAGAAGTTTATTTTTTTCTTCTTTTTCTGTCTCTTCTTGAATAAATGCTTCAATGTCTTCATCAAGAGGTTCAATGTCAAAATTTATGGCAACTTTTTTTGCAGTCTCAATATCAATTGGAGAATTAACAGTTACCATTATTTTTTCCATCATTAAAAACTTTATAATTTCCGCAGGAGTTTTCTTAATCTTGTCTGAAAGTTCTCCAACAGTCATAGGACGATTGATTACCACCTGTGTAACCTCTATTTCTTTAGCCTCTTCCTGAACATGCTTTTTATGCTTATTTTGAACAGTTTTTTCAAGACTAATTCTTTCTTGTTCTTCTTCTCTATTGTTATAAGCTTTTTCTTTTTTCTTTTTCTTATTCCTAAAATCCTGATTTGCATATACATCAGGCGAAATAATATGCCTTTTTATAGGGGTTTTTGGTGCAGCAGAATCATTTGGCTTCCCTTTTTGTGCACCCTGAGGAGACTTTTGTGGACGCTTTTTATCATCTGCAGGCCTCTTCTTGTCATCCATTGGTCGTCTGGATGACTTTATCTGTTTTTCAGGCTCTTTGGTTTTGTCCCTCTGGGGCTCAGCAGGCTTTCCAAAGTTTTTACGGGTTAAAGAAGCAATATTTTTTATAACATGCTCTGGTGGATAAGCTGCAACCTCTTGTGTTTGCTGAATTTTAGGCTTTTCTTCCGCTTTTTGCACGGGCTTCGGAGCGGGGCGCACAATTTCAAGCTTAGATTTTTCTTTTGGTCTTTCTATAACCGGAGGCTTGGGTTTTTCAGTGTTTGTCTTTACCACCCTTGACATTAAAGGTATTTCAGCAGGCGTTTTTTCCTCAATCTTTTCCTCATCACCAGAAGGTTTTTCGGTTTTGACTTTTTTTACAATAAACGCCTTTGGCTTTGACTTTTTTTCTGAATGCTTATCATACAGTCCGCGAATTTTATCTATATTCCCCTGTGAAACAGTAGCACTATGAGACTTTAATACAATCTCAAGCCTGTCTTTTACGTTTTCCATTAATTCTTTGGCAGTTATGCCTAATTCTTTTGCTAATTCGTGGACTCTCATTTTTCTCCAATTAAGTTTTATAACAATTAAACAATAACACAAGAAAAAATTTTAGTACAGTATGCTTAAGAATTTTGTTAAGCATAATGAATCAAATTAGAAATTAACAAGGCAATTATATGTTGCAGCACTTCAAGAAATTGGTACAACTTCAGTGGTAACTTACTTTACGAAAGCAGGATGAGCAGGACATTAGTCATAAATTTCCTGAATCTCTACCTTTTCAATAAAATTTTTATCCTTAAAAATATTATTGACATCAGGAATTGGACAGTCAGATATTACTCTTAGTTTTATCACGATGTTGCTGCCCTTATCATTATTTGTTATTTTTCTTTCAATTTTTTGAATTTTATTAAAATTTTTATCAACCAATTCAGCCATTTCATTAAGATAAGAAACCGGGGCAGAAAGTTTTAATTCCAAGGTTTTTGATTCATAAGTTTTGCTTGATAAAAATCTTCTCTCAAAACGTCTGATTAAAACAAGAACAATAAGAGAAAATATAGAGGCACTTGCTGCGATATCATACATTCCAGTGCCACATGCCATACCTATTGCGGCACATACCCACAATGTGGCTGCAGTTGTTATGCCAAAAATATTATTCCCATGGCGCATCACTGTTCCAGCACCAATAAAACCAATACCTGTAATAATTTGCGCAGCAATCCTTGCAGGGTCATTGACACCTGAAATTCCTTCTGTTATATGCATCTTAAAACCGTATAAAGAAAGTAGCGTAAATACACATGCACCAACGCTAACCAGAATGTGCGTACGAAGACCGGCAAATTTGCCTGTAACCTCACGCTCTACCCCAAGGAGAAATGCAAAAAAGATTGAAGCTGCAATCCTTATAAGAAGAGAATATTCAAATTCAACAATATTAGCATAATCAGCCATAAAAACTCCAAAGATTTTATTACAAGAATATCATAAATAAATATTTTGTCGCGCCCTTAACAAAAAAATCATGGCAATTTTTTAGGATGATTTGTTTTAATTAAATTATAAATATATACTTGTCTTTAAGGAAAACAAAAATGATAAACAAAATTATAAACATAATAAAATCTTCAAATATAGCGGCAAAATATACAAAAATATAACTGCACAGCTAAAAAAATCGACGCAAAGCCAAGCAGAAAGGAAAATCCGCTTGCAAATACTTATCTTGAAACATTTTTTGCAACAGAAAAAGGTAAAGAAGCAAGAGCTATGAATCTTGCCGCACTAATGAACATAAAGGGCGGACAAATAGAAAGACCAAAGGCAAAACACCCCGAAGATATAAAATTATTATCATCAAACGGTGCCGATATGGCAAAAAAGTGGACACAATTGACAGACCCAAATAGCGGCAAAATATATACGGTCATAAGAAAAAAAGACAATCAGGACAGTACAATTCTTGTGAGAATTTTAGATGATACAGGAGAACTTGTTAAGGAACAAAACGTCAAGCCAAAAAAGTTATAGTGGTAGATAGTTTTGAAAGCCCGTTTGATGAGCCTGAAGTAAGTTTTATTTCTCATGGAAAAGCAGTTAAAAAAATTCTTGAAAGGAATAACCCGCTTGCCGATATAGAATGTTTTAATATTGGCTGCATCATTAAAAATGACGACGGCATTTGGACTAATAATACGAAAGAAAAATTAAACAAAGATTTAATAGTGGACACATTTAAAAAAATTATACAAAGAATAAAAGATGGTGAAAAAATAGATGCAATAAATTGCTCATTTGAAATAAAATCTTATAACCTTCTAAAACCAAATGACGAAATTAATGATATAGTTATAGATTCTTATCCAGTAGCATTAAAACAGCTCGCGCGACATTGGACAAAAAAGGGTAATGAGATTATAGAGACGGTTCAGGAAATAACACAAAATGGAACACGGATTATATTTAGTGCTGGAAACAGAGGCAAGAGGTGTTTTAACCAGTACTGCAGAAGCACAGGTGCAGAATTCACGGGAGCATTAGCCAATGATGGAAAAATAGCAGACTTCTCATCATCAAGACAGTTTTGTCAGCATTACGAAAGAGGGATGCTCCCTATTAAATTATATAAAGATGGTATGAATATTACTGGAAAACCGGGCATAGACATACCATACAAAGATACCTGGTTTGAAAAATTTCAAGGTAAAAAACCACAAAATTACGAACTTCTTAATCTTGAAGATTTTAAATCATTGATAAAAAAGTGCTATGCTAAGACTGTAACTATGGATGAAATAAAGAAATTAAACGATAAACTGGTCCCAACAGGTGAAAACATGTGTTTCTGTTTTAATTGTATTGACAATAAACTTCAAATTCACTCTCTTGTAGTGATAAATGATTGCCTGGCGCCACATGAAGCCCTGAAAAGCACTTTAAGAGGAACATCATTTGCTGCTCCGCAAAGAACTGCAAAAATTACACTTAATGAAGCTATGAAAGAAATTCTAAATTCATAAAATTCAGGGTGCCAACTAATTTGCTTTTTTGCCAGAAATAGCCGGCAGTATTTTATTTACCTTATTTACTTGATTATCCTGGCCGTTTTCCTGTATGCATAATCAGGCGCAAAACCTTAAACCTTAGGGCTCTACCCTGTTATCTTACTCTTAGGGTCAAGTATATCCCTAATGGTGTCGCCTATGAGATTATAGGATAACACAGCAATAAAAATAAGAAACCCAGGCGTTAAAAGCCAAGGGCGGTATACAATATTTGCAAATTCTTGTGCCTCTTTAAGCATATTGCCCCAGCTTGCATCTGGCTGCTGAATTCCAAGACCAAGAAAACTTAAGCCAGATTCTGCCAGAATATAGCTTGGAATAGAGAGTGCTACTGCGATTATCACATAGCTTGATGTTTGAGGCAAAATATGCTTTATGATTATCCTTGCCCTAGAGCACCCTGAAACAACAGCAGCCTTCACATAATCCTGTGTTTTGATAGAAAGCACCATACCCCTTACAACCCTTGCAAAACCCGCCCAGCCAATAAAGGCAAGAATCACTGTAATAAGTGCAAACCTTTGTGCTGAAGTCATGCCGGATGGCAATATAGCAGCCAGGATAATTAAAAGATAAAAACTTGGTATCGACATAATAGCCTCAGCAAACCGCATCATAAGCATATCTACAGCACCGCCAAGGTATCCTGAAATTCCGCCATATAAAAGACCTATCGGAAACGATATAAAGAGTGCGAGAAAACCTATTGTTAATGAAATCTGTCCGCCATATAAAATTCTCGAAAAGTTATCCCTGCCATTAATATCAAGGCCAAGGAGATATAATTCGCCGCCATTATCAACACCAACAAAATGTCGTGAGCAGCGAAACAATCCTAAAAACTTGTATTCAAAACCTTTTTTAAAGAATTTCAAGTAATGTTTTTGGCTTCTATCCTGTTTGTATTCAATATTCAAAGTATCTTTATTAAATTCTCTTATCCAATTATAAGTATAAGGTTTTGTTAATTTGCCATCTTTATCAATAAAATAGACATTTGAAGGTGGCGCATAGGATAGCTTTCTATTGGAATAATCCTTGTCATATACTGCAAAAAAATCTGCAAACAGTATGGCAGCATACAGAACAATCAAAACAATAAGTGCTGTAATGCTTATTTTATCTTTTAAAAAACGCTTTAATTCTGGGTGATTATTTAAAAAACCATCAAATAATTTTATCATAAACGCACCTCTTTATTTTTCAATGCAAGACGGTATGCATATTTTAATAAAATTACTGCAAACATTTTCATAATCTAGCCCACCTTCACTCTTGGGTCAGTTAATTTCAACAAGATATCAGCAAGGATATTCCCTAAAACTAGCATAAATGAACCTATCATCAAACTTGCCATGACAAGGTTTATGTCTGATTTTAAAACAGCCTCTAATATCAGCCTGCCAAGACCAGGATATTGAAAAACATATTCCGTTAAGGCAGCGCCTGATAACAACCCTGCGAATTCAAATCCCAAAAGAGTTACTAGTGGATTAATAGCATTTCTTAGGGCATGTTTAATTATGACCTTATTTTCCATAAGCCCCCTAGCTCTTGCAAACTTAACATAATCACTGTCGAGCACATCTAAGAGATTTGCCCTCATCTGCCTTGAAAGGCCAGCAAGCGATATTGTAGTTAAGACAAGTGTTGGCAGAAATAAATGATGCAATACATCTAAAAACTTTTCAAGTATTGTCATAGAGTAAAAACTCGAACTAGTTAGCCCGCCAATAGGAAACCAGCCTGTTTTTTGGGCAAATATTAAAAGCAAAATTGCAAAAAAGAACGATGGTATTGCCATCCCGATGGATGAAAAAAGGGTTAAAAGCCTGTCATAGATACTTCTGTAGTTTAAGGCTGCGATAACTCCTATAGGAATACCTATTGCCCATGTCCAAAACAATACACTAAAGGAAAGCAGAAGTGTATTAAAAAGTCTTTCTTTTATTTTTGATGACACCTTTTCGCCTGTCACAGAAATCCCCATATCACCTTTTATAAAATTTTTAGCCCAGCAAACATATTGAACATATACCGGCTTATCAAGGCCAAGCCTTTGTTTTTCATGTTCAAGTGTTTCTTTTGAGATAGAAGGATTTAATTTTAACTCTGCCAGGGGATCCACCGGCGAGAGTCTTATCAAAAAGAAACTTATTATGGAAACCATAACCAATATCGGCAGGCTCTGCATTATTCTTTTAAATATAAAAACCCATATAGACATACACAAAACTTTACAATATATTAAATAATTTTAAATTAACTTACCGGCTAACATCAAACGACCAGAGGTTTATTAAGACCAGCCAAACTATATCCCCAGGAAGACCATATGATATCTATTCAAAAAGATTGTTTAATCTTTCCTGAATTTCCAGAGGATCTATTTCATTTGTTATACCGTTAATATCATAGGCAATTTGGAAAAATTTTGCCGCCTCCACCTTTTCGCCCTTAATGGATAAAGATCTTGCAAGATTGTAATATGCAAGCGCATAATTTGGATTAGCCTCGATTGCGGCCTTGAAGCAGTCAATTGCCTTTTGAATATGTGCCAAATCATCAAGATAAATAACACCAAGATTATTATGGGCAATAGCATATTTTTTATCATATTTAATTGAAAGCTCGTATTCTTTAATAGCCTCGGTTAATTCACCCATGCCCCAGTATAAATACCCCAAATTACAGTGAATTTTAGCATTATTAGGCTCCAGCTCAAGCGCTCGTCTGTATATTATTAATGCGTTCTTATAATCTTCCTTATCATAAAATGCACTTCCTAGGCTAATATAAACATCTATCTCTTTTGGTGTTAAAAGATAAGCTGTCTGGAAAGCCTCAATAGCGGCATCAGTATTTTTTATAACATTTTGCTGCACATAGCCAAGTGTCTGCGCCACAACGCTTGTCCAATCCTGCTTTGGATTAAGTGTTATAGCACTTTGGTAATGAGAAACAGCCTTATCATATTCACCTTTCATAAAATACAAATTTGCAATATTGCTGTGTAAAATCGCATTATTCGGGTGAATTGAAATGAATTTCAAGTAGGTGCTTATTGCATTATCATAATCGCCCATCTCCTCATACGCCTGAACAAGCCCAGAATAAGCAGAAAAACATAATGAATCAATCCATCTTGCCATCTTATATTCAATTATGGCTTCTTCATGTTTTCCAATTGCACGGTATATGTCACCTAAAAGGCAGTATAAAGGTGTAAAACCAGGCAGTCTATCTACCATCTTTATGTAATATTTTATAGCAGCTTCATAATCCTTAATTTTTGACAAGTAGAAGGCCTTGACAAGGTCAGGAAAGATTACAATAATTTTAATCTTTTGCATAAAACTTTTTTTTGCTTCCTTATCAAATGGCAAAAACAAGTATGCAAGTAAAAGCTCTACATAGCTTTGAAATTTCGTCCTAAAGGATGAAAAAAATAAGACTTTCAGCAACCTGTGCTTAAGATAATGAATTCTTGAAGATTTAAAAAATGTATATTTTAACGCATGATTCGCCTCAGCAAGCGCATCTGCATATCTATCCTTTTTCTTTAGGCAGTTTGCAAGCATGTAATAACACTGGGCCTTGTTTGCACCGTTTTTTATAGCAAGGTTGAAATAATTTATAGCCCTATCTAATTCACCCTTATGATAGAATGCAAAACCTATTTTGTAATAAATTTCACCATTATCAATCAATGCTTCAGAAGCCCTCTGATATTGCGTTATGGCTTCATCAATATACTGTTTTGCCTGATAAACATCAAGGTGCCAATCCATATACAAATCGCCAAGACGTATATGAAGTTCATATCTGTTTGGCTCTTTCATTAAAATTGTCTGACAAAATTCAATCGCCTTTTGAATTTCACCATTCTTCTTAAATTTATTTATTTCTCTGTTTATATTCTTAATATCAGTGCTCAAAATAACTTATCCGTATTAAATCAAAGATATACTTTAATTTTAATTTACATGTAAAAAATATGCAAATATTTAACAAGCAGTTAAGAAACAATGACAGACCTGGTAAGCCATACCAAAAAACAACAGCAACATAGACTGCAAGCAGAAAAACACACTGCTAATCCTTTAAAAATTCTTCCGGCGCCAATATTGATATCATACTGGGATTAAAAAGGTATTTCTTTGCCATGCTTGAAATATCGTCACCAACTACAAAGTTAAGTTTTTCTTTATATTTTTCTTCATAATTAAGCCCAAGGCCCATAATATAGTCATAGCCAGCTATACTTGCTATTTGCATATTTGTTTGCGAAAAATATTCAAGCCTGCCCATAATATTTTCTTTAGCACCCGATAATTCAACCTCATCTGGCGGGCAATCAATTAGCCTCTGTATTTCAGCCCTGAATCCGTTCAGCGATTTTTGAATATTTTTAGGCTCTGTTCCTATGTAAAAATAAAATATGGAAGAGTGCCTCAAGGGTTCAAGCGAACTTCTGACTGTATAGGCAAGCCCCTGCTTGTCTCTTAATTCAACAAAAAGTCTGGAAGATAGGCCTGATGAGCCCAAAAGGTTGTTTAAAATTGCCATTTTGGGGTAATCTTCCGTATTTTGAAGCCCTACAATAAAGCCCTGAAAAATCTGTGCCTGCTTTGCATCATTTTTTACAATCTTTACAATTTTATCAGCATTATCAGGGCTTGCAAATTCTAAAATATCAGGAATTTCTGAATCCCAAGGCTTTGAGCACATAAAATTAAAATTCTCAACAAAGTAATTAACAACTTTTTCTTCATCAGAAAAATCGCCTGCGATTGAAATAACTTTTTTTGAATTTGCAATTTGGCTTAACACTGCAACTACATCTTGCTTTTGAATTTTATCAATATCGGACAGCATTTTAGAATAAGAGTTTCCGTAATAATGCCCCTCAAAGATACCATCAATAAAAGCATCCGAAGCCTTAACCTGCGGAGAATCTAAATCGGATACAATTTCGCCTCTTGATTTAAACACCTCTTTTTCAAACTCATCAAATGTAGAATTTTGAAGAATATCAGACAAAACCTCCATTGCAAGATTAAAGTCGTCATTTAAAAACAGAGCAGACACCTTAAGATAATCCTGTTTGCATTTAACAGAAATTTCAATGCCACTTCCTTCAATAATATCAGCCAAATCCTCAGCTGAGCGCGTTTTTGTACCCTTCAATAGAAGCTTTGAAAAAAGCGTATAAATGCCTGCATATCTTTCAGGCTTATCAATTGAAAAATAAAGACAAACAGCGCTTCTTGGCGTATTTTTATTATTTTTAAATAATATATCAATTCCATCCTTTTGGATTAATTTCATAAAATTCTCCTTAAAATATAAAAAGGGCAAAACTCCAAAGCCATTTAAAATTAAGCTTCAGGCATCAGAATGCTTATTGAGCATTTATCGGCTGTTAGATATTTATCTACAATTGTTTGAAGATAATCACTGCTGATATCATCAAGTGTTTTTAAGTATTTATTCGCAAGAGATATGTCGCCCATTACTGTCATGTAATAACCAATAGTTTCAGAAATTTCAGATACGGTTTCCGCGGTTTCCGCAAAATTTACCTTAAGGCGTTTTTTCGCCTTACTCAATTCTTCATCAGTTATATCTGAAAATTCATTCAAGACAGAGATAATTTCTGAAACAACAACATCTTTAAACTCAGCATCAAAATTAGCATCAATATAAAAATTATCACCATCTCTATTCTGGCAATGTGAAGTTTCAAGCTGGTAATAATGAGGCTTTTCGGGCTTTTCTATAAATTTACGGTACAATCGAGAACTTTTTCCATCTCCCAAAATTATAGATATTAAATCAAGCGCAATTGTTTCCTTTAAATTACATGGAACGTCAGCCAGAAAACCAAACATAATGTAGCCAGTTTGCACCTCAGACTGATTTTCAACAGTTTTTGGAGCACGAATTACAGTCTCTGGCGTCCTGTCATCAGGGGTTAAAAGTTTCTTTGGAACAGTATTTTTAAATTTAAACTCATTTTGAACAAGCTCTATAACTTCGTCTTCATCAAATTTGCCCGTGATAACAGTTGTCATATTTGATGGCACATAATAATTCTGATAATATGCTAGAATATCATCTCTGCTTATTCCTGCGATAATTTCTCTTGTGCCAATTACAGTTCTTTTATAAGGATGTTTATCATACATAGCATCATTTAATTTATCATAAACCTTACGCCAGCTTCTATCTTCACACATGCCAATTTCTTCAATGACCACACACCTTTCACGGCCATCCTCGGGCTTTTTGCCTTTTATATCAAAAGCCTTACCGATTTCATTATCAGGAAAAACAGGATTAGTCATCATATCAGCATGCATATGAAGTGCAAGCTTTAAATGCCTTGTTGGAATTGCAACATAATAAAAAGTATAATCCTTGCTTGTCGCAGCATTTGTTATGCCACCCTTTCTTTCAAGCGTACAGTCAAATTCACCGGCCTTGTATTTTGTTGTACCCTTAAACATTAAGTGTTCAAGAAAATGGGAAACACCATTGTTGTCAGCATTTTCATTAACAGAGCCTGTCTTCACCCAGGTGCTGACATTTACCATAGGGCTATCTTTCTTTGCAAGAACAAGCGTATGGCCGTTATCAAATGTTAAAACCCTTAGTGGTTCAGCCAAATAAGGATATTCTACTAATTCTTTTTTGATAATTTCTGACATATAGTTTTCCAATCATTATTTTACAATGTCGCGTTCAAGGTCTGCCCTTAAAGTTTTTGCACCCTTTAAATAAACATGTTTAACCCGGCTTTGCGGTAAGCTCGTATTTACGACAAACAAAGCCCGAAGACACATTTGTATTGAATTTGGCACATCTAATTCTTGATAACACATCATAGGAACCATATCAAAACCACACTTTAATCTTGCATACTTTGCAGGAAAGGCAGCATTTAAATCTTTAGTAAGCGTAAATACAGCGAAGGCTATATCTTCAACCTTAATAGAATTCCTTGAAAGCATTTCGTTTGTTAATTCTACTGTGGCTTTTTCGATTTCACAAGGTGTATTAGCAGATACAACAGTGGCACCCCTTATGCCTCTTGTCTCTATTTTTCCGCTTACATTTACATTTGAATTTAGCATCCTATTATATCCCCGCGTTTGATTTTAGACCCCAGAGACCAGGCGTACGCAGGCATTTCGGGTTTTCCTTCTGGTTTTACAGTTTTTAGTGTTATAGCACAATCACCGCACATAACCTTTATGCCATCTTTTTCAACAGAAATTATCTCGCCCGGTTTATGTGTTTTGCATGCATTATCCTCACAAAGAGAGGTTTTCAACACCTTTACAATTTTATTATTATACATAAAGTGGCAAGTATTTATGCCGCACATAGCGCGAACCTTATTATGAAGTTCGCTTGCAGGCTTCTCAAAAAACAATTCTTTGTCGCATTTTTGAAGTTTTTTTGTAAATGTTGCACTGTTATTATCCTGGCAAACAGGCGTCAATACGCCATCATACAAACCCTTTAATGTTTTAACTATCAAATCTGGAGATTTTTGGGCGATTTGTTCTGACAGATAAGGAAAATCCGTATCACTATCAAGCTCAATACGTTCATGCAAGCATATATCCCCTGCATCAAGCTCCAAAACCGTTATCATTGTTGTAATGCCTGTACAGGAATCTCCGGAGAGTAAAGCTGCACAAATAGGATTAGCCCCACGGTACTTAGGCAGAAGGCTCGCATGAAGATTAATTGTATGAAATCTAGGTATATCAAGCACCTCTTGGCTTAAAATCTGCCCGAATGCAAATGTCACAAAGAAATCAGCTTCATATGAGAGTAATTTCTGAATTAGCTCAGGCTCCTTAGAAAGCTTTACAGGTTCTAAAACATCAATATTGTTAGCAATTGCAATATTTTTTATATTTGAATCACATATTTTTTTGCCTCTATTGGAGGGTTTTGGAGGCTGTGTGACAAGTGCTCTAACCTCAAATTCAGGCGCTTTAATCAGCTCTTCAAAGGAAGGAATAGCAATATCGGGAGTGGCAAAAAATACAACCTTAATTGTCATCGTTTTCTTCCTTGCCATCCTGTAGAGTTTCTTTACCTTCCTTTTCCTTCTGCAATATTATTTTTTCTAATTCTTCTTCATTTATCAATTTTTCATTCTCAATTTGGGGAAGGTTATATTTTTTTAATATTTCTGTTGTTTCAAAAATATTCCTTGAATGATCAATAAATAGAATGCCATCTAAATGGTCATTCTCATGTTGGATTGCATAAGCCAAAAGCTCTCCGTCTTTTGCATCCATAACAAAAGGTTTACCGTTTATATCAAGTGCTTTTACCCTTACATCAGAATATCTTCTAACGTTAGTATAAGCTTCAGGAAAACTTAAACATCCTTCTTTAACACAAATTGCGCCTTCTTTTTTAATTATTTTAGGGTTGACAAACACAAGAGGTCTGTATGGTTCATTTTCAGCAGATACATCAATTACAAAAATCCTAAGATTTTCCCCAACCTGAGGCGCTGCAAGCCCGACACCATTTGCTGCATACATTGTATCAAGCATATTTTCAATAAGCGTACGGATTTTCTTTGAAATTTTTGAAACTTCTTTTGATTTTTGTCTTAAGACGGGGTCTCCGTACTTTAAAATCTTTAATATAGCCATATTATAAATCCTTGTTATATAAATTTTACCATAAATTTAAAAATATCAAAAACCCTCTTCAAAATTCAAATATATTCCGCATCATACTTTAAATATCACCGAATAAAAAATAAATACAAACCAATAAAAGTATACAAAACAACTATTAAAACCTGAATTAAAATTTAACAGACAAAAATATTACACTTTCAGGCAATTAAAATTATAAAAAAATCTGAAAAAATATAATTGAAAGAAAGGACGTGGAAGTATGCTGTATACACTTTTAAGATGGTTTTTGTACTCTCTTGTAATTCTGTTTATCGCATGGCTTATCCCCGGAATAAGCATTACAGGACTCCAATCAGCATTAATAGCAGTTGTAATTATAGGACTCATTAATGCAATTTTAAAACCGCTTGTATACCTCATTACCCTGCCAATAAATCTAGTAACACTTGGTCTTTTTAGCCTTGTGATTAATGCACTTTTATTTATGCTGGCAGGACATTTAACCCCAGGTTTTACAGTAGAAGGCTTCTGGAGTGCGCTTTTAGGCTCATTTATTTTATCGGCTCTAAGTATACCGATAAACAAGCTAGGAGCAGAATAGGCGCTCATATCATCTGGAAGCAAATTAGAAATAGCCCTGCAAAGCCTCTGTGTGCTTTTTTGCAGGGCTATTCTTGACATTTTAAGAAATATTAAGGATAATCTATTCATATAATTCACACCAGGTCACAATGTCGGATACAAAACTCCAAAAACCCTTAATATCAATAATAACAGTAAACTATAATGAAAAAAATATAGAAAGAACCCTAAAAAGCATTGTCACACAAACTTTTCAGGATTTCGAATGGATAATTATTGATGGCGGTTCAAACCCTGAAACATTAAGTATTATAAACAAATATAAAAACAGAATCAATATTTTAATATCAGAAAAAGATGATGGCGTATATGATGCAATGAACAAAGGCATTAAAATATCAGGCGGCAGCTGGCTTATATTCATGAATGCCGGAGATTCCTTTTACGAAAACACATCGCTTGAAAAAATATTCTCAAAATACATTACAGCAATACAACAAAAAGATATTATCTACTGCGACAGCATATACCATACAATAGACAACATTAAATACAAGCCAGTATTTCCTGATAAACTGGATTCAAAATTCTGGTATGAAAGCTGCATTAGCCACCAATCAAGCTTTATCAAAAGAGAATTATTTGAAAAATACGGATTGTATGATAAAACATATAAAATCAGTGCTGATTTGGAAAAATGGCTGTTGTTTAAACAAAAAAAATGCAAATTTTACCACATCAAAGAAATTGTTTCAAACTATTACACAGATGGCATTTCATCCGTAAACGAATCACGGGAATATGAAAGAAAACTAATCCTTAATAAATATGGAATAAAAAAGCCAAAACCCGGCATTAAAAGACAAATGCAAGAATTCATTTCAAAAATTACCTGCTCCCATTAATATCATTAGTATCATTAATATTTTAAGAAATGTAAAATGATATTAAGGATTAGATTTTAGAATGCATGTTCTAGGGAAAAATCTTGCCTGCAATACGCTTGCAGAACTCATATTCAAACCATTGATTCAAATTTAGAATTAAGAAATTACATATTTGTTAAACAGCTCCTAAAGTGATAAAATTTATAAAATCAATCACACAAAAGTTGAAACAAGGAGAATATTTTGAAAGGCATAATTTTAGCCGGTGGAAGTGGCACAAGACTCTATCCAAACACGATAGCAATATCAAAACAGCTTTTGCCTGTCTATGACAAGCCTATGATTTATTATCCTGTTTCCGTTTTGATGCTGGCTGGAATTAAAGATATACTTATAATTTCAACACCACATGATATAGAAAATTTTAAAAAACTACTTAAAGATGGTACACAGTTTGGCGTAAAATTCACCTATAAAGTTCAGGAAAAACCTGAAGGCATCGCTCAATCCCTTATTATAGCGGAAGATTTTACAAACAATGAGCCCTGTGCGCTTATCTTAGGGGATAATATATTTTATGGCCAAGGTTTTTCAGGTGCACTGAGAGAAGCCTATAAAAACGCTAAGAACGGCTTTGCAACAATATTTGCTCACCAGGTGAAAACGCCCGAAAGATTTGGCATAGTAGAAATCGACACAAACAAAATGGCAAAATCAATAGTTGAAAAACCAGAGAAACCAAAATCAAATCTTGCTGTATGCGGTTTGTATTTCTATGATAAAAATGCCTCAAAGTACGCTAAAAATCTAAAACCCTCAAAACGAGGAGAACTTGAAATAACGGATTTGAATAATATTTATCTTGAAAAGAAGCAATTAAAAGTAGAAATCCTTGGAAGAGGTTTCACCTGGCTTGATACAGGCCTGCCTAAAGCGCTTCTTGATGCAGGGCTTTACATTAGAACAATTGAAGAAAACCAGGGAATAAAAATTGCCTGCCTTGAAGAAATAGCTTTAAGACGTGGTTTTTTAAACAAAGAAACATTAAATGAAATGCTTAAAAATCTTCCTGACAATGATTATTACAGCTATGTAAGAGAAATCTTAAAAGATTTTTAGTTTTTTAAGTGTTGCAACATGCGTAGAAATTCTATGGATAATCTAATTTCAATCATCATACCTGTTAAAGACGGCTCAAATTATATACACCAGGCACTTGATGCTATTATTAGCCAAGATATACTCAAAGAAATTATAGTGGTTGATGACAATTCAAATGACAACACTTCCCAAATAGCAAAAGAAAAAGGCTGCACCGTCATAAAAAATATCACCACCAAGGGCCCCGCAGAATGTAAAAACATAGGTCTAAAACATGCAAAAGGCAACTATATAATGTTTCATGATCATGATGATGTTATAAATAAAGATACGCTCCGCATTTTATACCTTGAACTCCTTCAGAATCCTGATATTTACGCCGTTATGGCAAAATTAGAGGATTTCATCTCACCAGAGCTTTCTGCACAAGAAAAAACTAGATTAAAAGCCAAGAAAGAGGCATATTATGGCTTATTTTCAGGCGCCATTTTAATTAGAAAAAGAACATTCGACATAATAGGGCCATTTAATTCCCAAATACACGCAGGTGATATTATAGACTGGCAATTGAAGATGCAATCACACAACCTGAAAACTAAAAAACTTGATCTTGTCGCTGCAAATAGAAGACTCCACGCAGCAAATTTCGGCAGAACAAGAAAAAATGAAGAATACAAAGACTATGCAAGTCTTTTAAGGGCAAATTTAAGTACCAATTCAAAACAATCATAATTTTTTTGCTAAAAAATACTTCACAGAGCAACACTGCAAAATGCCAGCATTCAAAAGTCTTACCAAAACACGATTTCAAGATTTACAAAACCGCTAAAATCCAGTTAATTAACTTAATTACCGGCCAGTGTATTTTAAAAAACAGCCAAAAGCGGACAGCTGGCATCTTATAAAAAAATAAGCAAAGGCTTTAAACATTCTTTACAAAAAATAGATTTACAATGCAGATAGCACTTCTTCTAAAATACTTATTCCTTTATCAATTTCGTATTTGCTTATAATTAATGGCGGCACAAATCTTAAAACATTTTTACCTGCACCAATTATCAACAGCCCCCTATCGAGACATTTTTGAATAACATCCTTAACCTCAATATCAAACTCAACACCAATCATAAGCCCAACACCCCTAACATCTTGAATATTAGGGCACTTTAAAGATGTAAGCTTCTCCATCAAATGGCATCCATTTTCTTTAATTTTTAAAAGCAAGTTCATATCTGTGATTTCATCCAACACAGCATTGGAACACGCACACGCCACAGGGTTGCCGCCAAATGTTGAAGCATGGTCTCCAGGGTTAAAACACTCAGCTACAAAATCCTTTGCCAGGCACGCACCTATAGGAAGCCCGCCCCCAAGGCCTTTTGCAAGGGTTAAAACATCAGGCTCCACGCCATAATTTTGATAACAAAATAGCTCACCTGTCCGCCCAATCCCAGTCTGAACTTCATCAAAAATCAAAAGGATTCCGTATTTGTCACATATTTCCCTCAAGCCTTTCAGAAAATCAGCATTAGCAGGCAAAAGACCGCCCTCGCCTTGGATAGGCTCAACAAATATAGCACAAACCGTATTATCAATTAAGCTTTCAACCGATTTCAAATTGTTGAATTCTGCATACAAAATATCTGAAACCAAAGGACTAAAACCTTTCTGATACTTGCTTTGTCCTGTCAAGGTAAGTGTTGCAAGCGTTCTACCATGGAAAGAATTTTTCATTGAAATTATCTTTGAACACGTGCAAACCCTTCTGGCATCACCCGCGCCATAGTTGCTGCATATATGCTCTTTCTTTAAAAAACCATATTTTCTTGCAAGCTTAAATGCAGCTTCATTTGCCTCAGCACCTGAATTTGCAAAAAATACCTTATCAAAACAGCTCTTATTTACTAACTTTTGGGCTAATTCGGTCATAGGCTCTGTATAATAAAGATTTGATGTGTGAAAAAGCTTATTCATCTGATTGCAGGCGGCATCAATAACATTTTTATTCCCATATCCCAGTGCATTTACAGCAATTCCTGCTGTAAAATCAAGATATTTATTGCCATTTTCATCAAAAAGATAAACACCTTCTCCTTTAATGAAAGTCTTACTAAACCTTGAATACGTTTTCATAATATATTTATCAGCAATTTCTTTTATCATCATTAATTTTCCTCCATCACAGTCCCTATTCCATCTTTTGTATAGATTTCAAGCAAAATCGAATGGCTTATCTTTCCGTTGACAATATGGACAGACTCAACACCATTTTGCACCGCTTTGATGCAACATTCTGTTTTTGGTATCATTCCACCCTTTATGTTGCCTGTCTTAATCATATCTAGGGCTTTTATGGGAGATATACTTGAAATAAGACTGTCAGCATTATCAGCTTGTTCTCTTATACCTTCAATATCAGTTAAAAATACCAGCTTTGAAGCATTTAGACTAATTGCAATCTCAACAGCAGCAATATCTGCATTAATATTGTATGTATTTCCATCCTTATCACCCGCAACAGGTGAAATCACAGGCACAAAATCATCTCGCAAAAGAGAATTTATTACAGCTGGATTTATTGACAAAATTTCCCCTACACAGCCCAAATCCACATCACCAGCCGTTGTTTTCACAGCCTCAATCAAAAGACCGTCTTTTCCTGAAATACCCACAGATTTGATATTATGCTTTTGGAATTCCGAAACTATGGATTTATTTATCTTTCCTGATAACACACTTTCTACAACCTGCATAGTTTGAGCATCTGTCACCCGAATGCCATTTATAAAATTTGGTTTTATTCCGGCCATCTCAAGCTGGGCATTAATTTCGGGACCACCCCCATGGACAATAACCGGATTTATCCCAACCATCTTCATAAAAGCAATGTCGCCAATTACAGAAGTTTTAATTACCTCATCAGTCATCGCACTTCTGCCATATTTTATAACAATTGTTTTATTGTGAAACTTGCTTATATATGGCATAGCTTCAAGTAATATATCTGCCTTTTGCGCTGCCTTTTTGATATAATTTTGCATAATTAATTTTCCTAACTTCTATACTCAGCATTAATCCTAACATACTCATATGTCAAATCGCTTCCCCAGCCGGTAATTTCAGCATCGCCATCAGCCAGATTTACAAGCACGCTAACTTCATTTTCAGATAATATTTTAAAGGCAAACTCCTCGTCAAACTCAACTGGAGCACCATTTTCAAAGAGAACAATTTCGCCCTTTGAACTTATAAAGGTAATTTTTACAGCATTCGGGTTGAAATCAACGCATGTGGCACCCATTGCAGAAATTATCCTTCCCCAGTTTGCATCTTTGCCAAAAAATGCCGTCTTTACAAGATTTGAATTCAAAATCGCTTTGCATAAAATTCTTGCAACTTCTTTATTTTTCGCACCCTGAATAGTGCACTCTATAAGCTTTGTAGCACCTTCGCCATCCTTTATAATACTTTTTGCAAGATACACAAGAATATATCGAAGTGCAGATTTAAATTTTTGATAATCTTCATCTTCCTTGTCTATGATTGGGTTTTGAGCACATCCATTAGCCAAAATCACCGCCATATCATTAGTGCTGGTCTCACCGTCAACCGTAATCATATTAAAACTTTCATCAATATTAGACTTAAAAGCCTTATCTAGCAATGGTTTTGAAATATTGACATCAGTTGTAATAAAATTCAGCATAGTTGCCATATTCGGATGTATCATCCCTGAACCCTTGGCTATACCAGAAATTTTAACCAACACACCTTTGATTTTCATCTCAAGGGTGATGCTTTTCGCAAAAGTATCTGTAGTTAAAATAGCCTCAGCACAATCGTTTGCAGAATTTTCATCAGCTGAAATTGTTGGTGCTGTTTGCTTTATACCATCTATCATAGTCTCCATGGGAAGGTATACACCAATTACACCTGTTGATGTGGCCAAAACAGACTCTGGATGAATATTTAAGCACTCTGCTAAAACACTTGCTGACTTAACAGCATCATCATACCCCCGTTTACCCGTGCAGGCATTGGCATTTCCACTATTTACTACTATTGCTTGAATTTTATTTTCTGAATTAATTAATTTCTCGCACCACAGCAATGGTGGGGCTTTTACAACATTTTTTGTAAAAACCGCACTTGCAATTGCTGGATTCTTAGAATAAATCACAGCTAAATCTTTTTTCGTCCTTTTTATCCCAATATGTCTACCTGCAGCCATAAAGCCCATAGGACCCGTAATTCCTCCAGTTATAACCTTAAAATTTTTTATTTCAACAGTATTCATTGATACTCCTTTTTAATTTAATATACCCAAAACCATTTTAACTCAAGGATTTAAGCCGGCATAATCCCTGCATATTCAAGCCCTGCAGTCTCTTTTAGGGCAAACATTAAATTCATATTTTGTACAGCCTGGCCTGCTGCACCTTTTATTAAATTATCAAGTGCACCAAGAATTACAAGCCTTTTGCATCTTTCATCCACCTCAAAGCCTATATCAATAAAATTTGAACCTTTCACCCATTTTGTTTCAGGAAAATGTCCTTTATTTAAAAGTCTGACAAAATATTCATCCTCAAGGCAATCTTAATCTGGTTGGAATCAGGTTCATACTCATTTGAACATGCCACACAGACATCCATCCCAACAAGTGACGCACCTTTTAGAAGTTGTATAATGCAGTATTGTCGCCACTTTTCAGGATTTATTAGAATTTGCCTCTGTTTGTTGCAGCGCATAAATTTGAAGCCGATTTTATTCTTAATTTTTATCACTTTTATTTTTAATTTATCAGAATTTTTGCAACTAATTTGCAACTCTAATGCGATTAAGGAAAGATTGGAATTTGAAAAAATATGATTTTACACAAGGGCGGGGGAGGGATAAAATCAAAATACAGCCTCCTTTAATCGGAGTCATAGAAAAACTTTGCAAATTCAAAAATCTAAAATTGCTAGTTGTAAGATTGAAATGCTATAACAAATTACTTAATCTTATTTCATTCTTAGTTGTTAAATTGAAATAACTATGCTACAATAAATATGTTATTTCAATTTAGGAATTTACATGAATAGGGCAGGAATATTTAAAAATAATCTATCAGGCGATATGGTATATAAATCATTCATGCCTGCAGTTTTGCCACCCAAACCACCAATTGAATTAACAAATGAAATGGTTGATATTCTTGTAAAAGCAAATAAACAACTAGCCTTACTTGAAGGAATTGCAACCAGAATTCCTAACATGGATTTGTTCATCTCAATGTATGTAAGAAAAGAAGCTTTAATGTCATCACAAATTGAAGGAACGCAAGCAACATTAGAAGATGTTTTAGACCCATGTCTGGAAGAAAATACAAATCGACCAGTTGGAGATGTTGTAAACTATATAAAAGCAACTGATTTTGCAATCAACAGGCTGAAAGAATTACCATTGTGTAATCGCTTAATAAAAGAAGCCCATGAAGTATTGCTACAAGGTGCTAGAGGGCAAAATAAAAGTCCTGGAGAATTTCGCCATTCTCAAAATTGGATTGGTGCTGCCGGTTGCAACTTGCAAAATGCAAGATTTGTTCCGCCTTCAGTTGAAGATATGAAACAAGCAATGTCTGATTTAGAAAAATATATTAATAAAGACGATTCTCTTGATGTACTTATCCGTGCCGGATTAATTCATTATCAATTTGAAACTATTCACCCATTCTTAGACGGAAATGGCAGAATCGGACGCCTCTTAATTACATTATTTTTAATGGAAAAGAAAGTTTTAAGTACACCAGCTTTGTATATTTCTTATTTCTTAAAGAAAAATCGTATTGAATATTATGACCGTATGAGCGAAGTTCGCTTAAAAGGAAATTATGAACAATGGGTTAAATTCTTCTTGGAAGCGATTTATGAATCAGCGAAAGATGCAACTGAAACAATTGATCAATTAGTAGCTTTGCACGACAAAAATTGTGCTGAAATTGAGCAGTTGGGACGCCGTGCCAAAAACGCAATACGAGTTTTTGAATACTTGGAAGCTAATCCTATAATTGAGATTCAAAAAACTTGTAAAGAACTTGAAATAGTTTTTAATACAATGTCTAGTATAGTAAAAGACCTAATCAATATCGGTATCCTTGAACAAACTTCAACACAATCAAGAAATAGGACTTTTGCTTATAAGGAGTATCTGAGAATTTTAAAAGAAGGAACATGATGTTAGTAATTGCATAGGTATAGACTAAATGGTAAAAAATGACGGCGGTTTTGTAAGAGAAGAATATGAGGATGAAAAAATATCTATCTATGTTATAGATATTAAATAGCTGAATGAGGATTTAAAAAACACTATTAATCAGTTTATTGTTTCCATTTGTGAAGGGCAAAATACATTATTGGAGCTAGAGGATGTAAAAGAGGAAATAAGACGCTTCTTAATTGAGAAAAAACCGAAAAATAATGATACAGGTAAAGAAACATATACTTATATAGGTGCGATTGCAGAATTTTTCATACACTTATTTTTAAATTATATTGGATTAAAGCAGGAATGTTTATTTTTAAATTTAGAGGAAAAATCTATTAAAAAAGGATTTGATGGTTATTATTCGCTTAATGGCGAAACTTGGATAATGGAAAGCAAGTCTGGCTACATAACCTCCCAGAATGCAACTCATAAGGAAAAATTGAAAATCAGTTACAAGCAATTAGAAGATAAGATTACAACTAATGACCCAAAAGTTAATAATCCTTGGAAAAATGCATTTCGTCATGCACAAGCAACCCAATCAAATGAAAATATTTTAAAAGAATTGCAAGTTTTTTCTCAACAGTTTATAAGAAAAGAAATTAATAACGATATAAACGATTTTAACCTAATTCCTTGTTCTGCCATATACTATTTTAAAGATTGGGAAGAAAATAAAAAAGATATTTTAAATGAAATTAAAGATGCAATTTCAGAATTAAAATATTCCAAATTGAAAATTATTTGCATAAATAAAAAATTTAAGAAACTCTTTTTAAATTACTTAGGAATAAATTAATGGATTCAAAAACAAAAATAAGGCTTACTCATATTGGAAATATCGATTATTTTAATAAAGTAATTGAAAAATTAACATTGGATAAAAAATTAAATAATGATGAATCAACGTATATATTAACTTGTGCGATTCTATTTATTCGCGAATACGAAAAAGATAAAACAATACAATCATATATTGAGTTATCTTATTATATTATTTTAAAATATTCACTAATTCATAATGATTATCAACCACTCTATGATTTTGCTACCAATTTCGGTTTTTACCCAATTAGTAATGCTTTAATAAAAGAAAATTTAGTAGAAATTCCAAATATAAATAACATAATTACAAATAAACAAATCTCTACATTCAAAAATAATAACATTATTGAAACGTTTGAACAACATATTATCAGACAAAAAATATTGGATGAAAATCATTCTCATTTTAGTTTTATAGCTCCAACTTCATACGGTAAAAGCTCTATAATTATCGAGCATATAAATAAATATATGTTTGATAAAATTGGAATTATAGTACCGACAAAATCTCTGCTAAATCAGACTTATCGTAATTTAAAAAAGGAGATGTTGCCTTATAAATTAGTTTTACATGATGAAATGTACAATAATGAAGATAAATTTATTGGAATCTTAACGCAAGAAAGAGCATTAAGATTAATAGAAAACAATGAAATTTCTTTTGACATTCTATATATTGATGAAGCTCATAATTTATTTAAAAGTAATAACCGCAGTATTTTATTAACGCGATTAATCAGAAAAAATCAAACTAAAAACCAAAATCAAAAAATTGTATATTTAAGTCCTTTGATTAATAAATCCGATAACTTGAATTTAGAGGATATTGAAATTAATGAACATAAAATTAATTTCAATATAAAAGAGCCAGAATATTATTTGTATGATTCCAATAACGTTGTATCTAAAAACAATAGGTTTATATATAAATACTATAAAATAAGCGAAGAAGAAAATTACATAAAATATATAATCAAGAATTCATCCAATAAAACATTTTTATACCACAGGAGGCCGGTAAATGTTGAAAAATTTGCCAATGAATTAGCAAATAGTTTGCCTAAAATTGAATCGAATGAAATTGAAAATATTAAAAATGTACTAAGAGAATATGTGCATAAAGATTTTAAGTTATTAGATATACTTGATAAAGGTGTAATTTATATACATGGCAAATTACCAGAAGGCATTAAAGATTATTTAGAGTATAAATTTAAAACGGTTCCAGAATTGAGATATTTAGTTGCAAATAGCGTAATACTTGAAGGAGTCAATCTACCAATTTCTTCATTATTTGTTATGTGTGGTTACGCACTTAAAGAGCACGAGCTAACTAATTTAATTGGGCGCGTAAACAGATTAAATGATATATTTAATGCTACCAAAATTTCTTTAAAACTTTTAACACCTCAAATTCATTTTATAGATAGCGAAGTTTATAGTAAAAGTGCAAAAATGGAAAATAAAATAAAGTCGTTAAGAAGCAAGGTTTTTAATGATTATATAAAAAATCCACTATTAAAAAATTATGATATTAATAAAGTAGAAACAAATCCTGAAAAACAACTGGAACTAAAAACAAAAAATAAAAAAATCCAGGAACAAGAAGAATTAGTGCTAAATA
>CATJOM010000027.1 GCA_949741915.1 uncultured Candidatus Melainabacteria bacterium
ATATATGTCAATATAAATTTTATGAAATTATCAGATACTATTAAAGGCTTAATACAAAGTAACGGCTGGAATTACGTGCGCCTGGCTGATGAAATGAACAAACATGGCGCAAAAACATATGATAATAAAAAACTTTCCCAAAAGATTAAAAATGAAACTATTCACTATAAAGAAATGCTGCTTATTTATCAAATTTTAGGATATTCCCTTAAAATCGAAAAAATGGTGATGATTCAACTTGAAGCTCTTAATGCTATAAAATCCTGTTTAGGGCGTTTATAGGTATTTGTGCAACTTGCAATTTCTTCTTAAAAGTTTTGCAAGATTTTGCACTTAAAGAAATTATTTATTTGAAAATTCCAATAAAAAATCCAGAATAGGTTTCTTCTGCACCTTGCAAGAAAATTCTTCTCATTGTATTATTAATATTAAATCAGGAGAATTTTTATGAACCAAATTACAAAAATAGCATGGGATTTAAATGATAAAACCCAAAATAGATATCAGCTTGTTTACGAATTAATTGAACTGGCCAAAAGGCTTGTTGATGAATCCCAGATGAAAAAAAATAAGGATGACTTCGGCTATGATTTCGAAGCTTCTTATGATTCAAATATAAAAAAAGAAAAACCGGTTCAGCATGCCATTATGGTAAAGGCTTCAGAATCTGATGATAGCGGCCTTGTAGGCTAATTTTAAGATAAGCCGCAGTTTAAATTTAAAAAAGTATTAGTATTAAGGTTTTTTTAACATTGCAATCCACCATAGATTATATTAATGAAAAAACCGGAAGTTTTGCACCAGACATTGCTCTGGTATTAGGCTCCGGCTTGGGAGAATTCACCAAAAATTTAGATGGTATATCAATACCTTATTCTGATATACCAGGCTTTAAAACATCTACCGTAAAAGGTCACAAGGGTGCATTGTTTTTTACTAAAATTCATAATAAAAACCTTGTAATAATGCAAGGCAGGCTCCATTTTTATGAGGGCTATGAGCTTTCTGACATCACCTTTCCGATTAAAATCTTTAAAAAACTAAATACAAAAACACTTATTTTAACAAACGCCGCAGGCTCCTTAAAAAAAGACCTTGAGCCATCTGATTTAATGCTTATATCTGACCATATTAATTTCACCGCGAAAAATCCTTTGATGGGCAAAAACGACGATACGCTTGGTGAAAGATTCCCTGATATGTCTGATGTTTATACAAAAGCCTTAAGAGACATCGTAAAGCAAACTGCAAACGAAACGCAAATAAATATCAAAGAAGGCATTTACCTTATGACCACGGGCCCAAGCTATGAAACACCAGCTGAGGTTAAAATGTTTGGTAATTTTGCTGATGCTGTCGGCATGTCTACTGTACCCGAGGCTATTGTTTCAAATTATCTTGGAATGAAAACTATTGGAATAAGTCTTATAACTAATTATGCAAGTGGCATATCAGATGTAAAATTGAGTCATAACGAGGTTGTTGAAATGGGCAAAACTGCCTCTAATAAGTTTGCAAAATTGATAAATGCCATTATAAAAAATATATAACTGGGGTTTAAAGTTTTTCAATAAACAGCCGATAATACAATTGTAGTAGTAAGCTTTTTGAAAGGCGAAATCATTTATGAGTGAGATACAATTTCAAAACGACATTCATCTTTTGACTGAAGTTTTGCCGTCAAAAATTAGGCGTCATATACAAGAGGGTAGCCTTGATGATGCTATAGAAATTGTGCTTGATATAGGAAGAATTCCTGAGGTTCGTATAGGTAACGGAAAAATTGTTTACCTTGGAAATGACACCGTGGTTTCGGATGATATAAACTTTGTTGTAGAAAAAATTCCTGAATTCACCTCTGATAATCGTTCTGGAATCGCTGGAACTCTCCATAGAATTAGTGCCATTAGAAATAGACAGGGCAAAATTATAGGCCTTACCATGCGTATAGGCCGTGTTATAACAGGAACAATTGCCTGTATTAAAGATTTCGTAATGCAAAACAAAAGTATTCTGTTTCTTGGCCGCCCAGGTGTTGGAAAAACCACAAAATTAAGGGAAATTTCCCGCCTTGTGGCTGATGAATTAGGAAAAAGAGTCGTTGTTGTTGATACATCAAATGAAATCGCTGGTGATGGTGATGTTGCACACCCTGCAATAGGAAAAGCCAGAAGAATGCAGGTTTCCCAGCCAGAATTTCAAAAAGATGTAATGATAGAAGCAGTTGAAAACCATACGCCTGAAGTTATTGTGGTGGATGAAATTGGCACGGAGCTTGAAGCACAGGCTGCAAGAACCATAGCTGAAAGGGGTGTTATGCTGATTGCAACAGCTCATGGCAACACTCTTGAAAATATTATTAAAAATCCCTCAATGTCCGATTTGGTTGGCGGAGTAAGCTCTGTCACCCTTGGCGATGAAGAAGCGAAACACAGAGGCTGCCAAAAGACAGTTCTTGAACGTGAAAAACAGCCAACATTCGATATTGTTATAGAAATTATAGATAGAAACACCCTTGCCGTGTATAAAAACACCGCAGAAGCAGTTGATTATATTTTAAGAGGCTGGCCTATCACTCCTGAAATCAGGAAGGTGGATGAAAATTACGATGATAAAATTAATAAAAAATCTGAAAATCTAATCATAAACAAGGTTAATGAATTGGACGCAAGGGCTCAAAGTCCTCTCAATTTTTCATTTAACAGGCAAAAATATGTCGATGATGTTAAAAATCATAAAAAAATATATATTTATGCCGTAAGCCGCTCTATAGTTGATAAAATAATAGAAAGACTTGATATTAATGCGGAAATAGTAAGAAATGTCGAGGATGCTGATTTTGTAATTGCGCACAAAAATTTTGCTAAGGGTGGCACAAAAATTTTGTCTGTCGCAAATGAATACAGGCTGCCTGTTTATTTTGTGAGAACAAATTCAATGTCTCAGATTCAAAAAGTCCTCAAAGATGCTCTTCATTTGACGCAAGAGCAAGTCTACCAGCCAAAATGCACTGGCTTTATGGATGAAACAGAATTAGCACTTGATGAGGCCAAGGCCGCCATTGCAAAGGTTATGGAAGGAGCTGAAAATGTTGAACTAGAGCCCCAGCCGCAGAATATAAGAAAACTGCAACATGAATTTGTTGAAGCGCATAATTTGTGTTCAAAAAGCGAAGGCGATGGCCATTCAAGGCATCTTAGGATATTTCGGGGGAAGGATTAAAGGAATATAATTGTCATTACTGGATTTTATTTTTAATAGCACGGGAAAAAGCAAAAGGAATAGCTGCACAGAAAACATTGACGGTATTTTTATAATGTATAGAAAACATCCGTTTTCAAAAAGCATAAAGATTACCCCAAAATCAAACGGTGATGTTCTTGTCACACTGCCAAAAAATGCATCTTTTTCCTATGCAAAAGAATTTGTTTTTAAAAACATAAATTGGATAAAAGCCGAGCTAAAATCCAAAATCAAACTTCTGCCTGAAATCATTGAAGAAAGGCGTAAACTTGCAAAAGAAATTTTACCCAAAAGGCTGGATGAACTGGCTTCAAAGTACGGCTTTAAATATGGAAAGGTATGCATTAAGAACCACAGAACCATATGGGGCAGCTGTTCTTTTAGGAATAATATTAATTTAAACCTACACCTTGTGGTTTTGAATGATGAATTTATTGATTATGTACTCCTTCATGAATTAACCCACACTGTGCACAAACATCATCAAAAAGCCTTCTATGCGCTACTTACAAAGAATATGCCAAATGCCCTTGAAATACAGCGACGCTTAAAAAAAGTAAAAATTGGCTCATCGCAGTAAACAAGTTTAAAATTGTATATAATTACCTAAATTTTAAAATATAATCTTATTCTTATGACCCTTTAATTAGCAAAATAGGTGCTATGTTTTTCTTTACTCCACCACATTAACAAGGCCTGTTTCAATATCAAAATATGTTTTTACAATCTTTAAACCCTCATTTTCATAGGCATTTTTTATAATGTTTGATTTTACAAGAAGCCTGTGTTTGCACACCTCAAGATACGCCTTTGCGAGTGTATCATAATCACTGAGCCCCTTCTCCATCTTTACTGACTGCACCTGATAGATAAGATTTTCAAAGCAATCATTGTATAATGGCGCATTCATTGCATATTTCATAACGCCGCAATCCTGATGCCCCAATATAATCAAAAGTTTAATCTTAAGTTTTTTAACCGCATATTCAATGCTCTCTAAAACATTTGGTCCTATCGTGTTTCCTGCGGTTCTCACGCAAAATAATTCGCCAAGCCCTGTGTCAAATAATATTTCAGGACTCACCCTCGAATCAGCACAGCCAAGCACTATGGCATAGGGTTTTTGCCCCTCATCCAATGATTTTATCATTGAATCAAAACAATAATTTTTAATCTCAGGCTTTCCTTCAATAAATTTCCTGTTCCCTTCAAGTAAAAATTCAAGCGCCTCATCAGGCGAATCAAAACTCAGCTTTCTCAAAATAAACCCTCACAAAATATCATCATGCAAATAATTATATCAGACATCTGCTGCTTTTGCATAATCGCCTGTGACACACTTTATGCCCTAAAATTCAACGGTTTTGTTAAGTGTTTCAATTTCTTTTGAAAATAATTCACTAATAATTATTCCTTCCATGCAGTTTTCATCCGCAAAAGGCAATAGTAGATTGTTTATTGCCTTTAATTTACAGACGATAACACTTATGTCTATAAGCTTTTGTCTTAATAAAATTATTTCATCGTCTTTTTGTGGCATATTCTTCCTTTATTTGAATTTTTAACAAGTATATATTAACATTAAAATTTGAATATTTTTATACAATTTAACAAAATAGTATAAAAACTTAATAAAAGTTATAATTTAAAAATGCGTAGACGTATAATTAAAATCAGTGCAACAAGTTTTGGAATCACAATAAGTCCTACATTTTTAGAACTTTTGGGTATAGAAAACCCAAAAGAAGCAAGCAGCTACACTCTGGATATTTCTTTTAAGGATAATTCCCTGGTAATCTCTAATCCGCTAAAAACGGAAGAAGAGCAACAAGATTCAGATATTTAAGTGTCAACTACGCCAGAATGGCGGGTGCTTTACGCATTTAATGTTTATCTATTTTATAAAACAAGGTTATTTAAACCATAAAAAGGTTTAAACTTGTTGCGGGTGCATTCCGAAGCGTTACTTTTTTATACTTAATTTGTGAAATAAAAAAATATTCAATGTGCGAAATTAAATTATAATTACTTATAAGATATATTATTATAAAAACTATGAAAAAAACAAGTATATTTTCACAAATATTAACAGTTTGGTATAAAAATTTAATAAAAGTTATAATTTTTGAATGAGAAAAAAGATATTAAAGGTTGGAAAGACTAGCTTTGGAATTACACTAAGCCCCACATTTTTAGAGCTTTTGGGTATAGAAAATCCAAAAAAAGCAAGTAACTATACTCTTGATATTTCCTTCAAAGATAATTCTTTAATAATTTCAAATCCACAAAAAATACAAAATAAAGAAGATGGAAAAACCCCTTAACAAAATTATCTGTCATCTATATCAAAGCCCAATACTTTTAAAACAATTATTAAAAAATAATTAAGATAATAACAAAACTCTAAATTAAACGTTATATTCAAATTGTAGTCTTGGAAGGAAAGGAATACACATAAAACATTATTCGTCACAGGGTGAATAAATTATAAGCTTTGGCTCCTTGATCTTTGTCTTGTCAAATATTTTGCTTAACAATATGTTTCATATAAAACCTATTTTAAGAAATCCGAAAGCCAAAACCAAAACATCATAATAAAGGGTGTTAATGCAAAAATTATGCCAGTCCAAAAAGCGATAATGCCAAAAATTGGATACAGTTTTACTGCAGCATTTTTCTTTTTAAGCTTTCTATATATTAATTCAATAATAATTATTAAAAAGACTAAACAAATGCCTATGAGGTAATCTCTTGCAACAAATAGCTTAAATGCGAAAAAAGCAACTTCAGAATCCATATTTGGTTCTTTGTTTAATAAATGGATAACGCTTAACCTGTAAATATAATAATAGACAGCAAATAAATATCCATACAAACTAAATAATTTTAAGGAATTATATTTTAATAGCCCGTTTAACTTCATAAAACAAATTATATTATTGAAAGGAAGAAAAGACAAATGGAACTAAAAGATGTAAAAGCTGTTAAACAATTTAATGATGAGATGTTTAATAAGACAATGTATTACCAAAAAATATACGGATTTGAATACAATAGGCAGGATAAAAAACACGCTGCATGGAATAATGAAGCAGATGCATTCAAACATGCTTATATGCAAGCAATTGGTTCTCTTAGGTATTCAAATCCGGTTGCCCAATTTATGGGGTATTATCATGAACAGGATGGAAATAAAAATCAAGGACAACCTGCTGGTGAACAAAATATGGATACTTGGAATAATAGAGTTGGCAGAGAAATTGCAGATGAAGTAAGAAAAATCAAGAATAATTTTGGTTCAAAATTGACGGATAAACAGATAGAGGATATTGTTGCTGCAAAAATTATGGAAAGAATGAAAAAAGGGGATTTAATCACACATCCTTCGGATAAAAGAAATTATAAAGATTATACTAAATACATCAGGTCTGATAAAAGTACGGGATATGCTGCAAATATTAAAAATAACGAAATAATACTTGATAAATTCCATATTCGTGAAAACACCCTCGACTCCTATGATCCTCGCTATAGAACATATATAAACAACATAATTTTTGCAGATGAAGATATATCAAAATTGACAAGCCGGGAATTTAGCGAAATTGAACATATAATAAATAACCAATTAGAAAATAACAGATTCTTATCAAAACAAGAGGCTGAAAACCTGGTACAATCAGGTGATTTAATATGGGTAAATGAATATTTAAGAGATGATGGCACAAAAGTAAAAGGTCATTACCGCACAAAGGCCTCATAGCCTACCATTTGCTAAACTGCATACATTTACTAAGAACCCGCTCCGCTAAAATTTAAAACCATATTCACGCAAATCTGTTGAGAAGTCTGCTCTACTGATAGAAGACAAAATAAAAATCAACTAAATAAAAAAGCATTTAAGTAAATTCTTAAATGCTTTTTTAAAATTTATATAATTCACAAGTGTGTGAAAAATACGACAAAGCATTAATGGCACTTATAGCCTGGCTTTAACCCAGGTTGTGCCTGACATTTTATATAATATCAAACCCTGTATACTTTCTAAGTACTTCAGGAATTACAACGTGTCCGTCCTCTGTCTGGAAATTTTCTAAAATCGCAGCAAATGTTCTGCCAACAGCAAGGCCGGAGCCATTCAGTGTATGCACAAATTCAACCTTTCCGGTTGTCTTGTTTCTGTATTTTATATTTGCGCGTCTTGCCTGAAAATCACCAAAATTAGAACAGCTTGAAATTTCTTTATAATTGTCATAAGATGGCATCCAAACTTCAAGGTCGTAGCATTTTTTAGCGCTAAATCCAATATCCCCTGTGCAAAGCTCCATTCTTCTAAATGGCAAATTCAATAATTCAAGCACTCTTTCGGCATTCCTTGTAAGCTTTTCATGTTCTTCTTCGCTGGTTTCAGGTGTTGTTAATTTTACAAGTTCTACCTTATTAAACTGATGCTGCCTGATGAGGCCTCTTGTATCTTTACCTGCAGAGCCCGCTTCACGCCTAAAACAAGGCGTATATGCTGTCATATATTTTGGCAGTTCATCCTCATTTAAAATTTCATTCTGATAAATGTTTGTAACAGGTACCTCGGCCGTTGGAATTAAAAATAAATCCTCATTTTCGCACTTAAACATATCTTCCCTGAATTTTGGAAGCTGCCCTGTTCCTGTCATAGCAGCAGAATTCACCAATACAGGCGGCATAATTTCTTCATAACCATGTTCTTTTGTGTGCACCTCTAAAAAGAAGTTAATAATAGCACGCTCAAGCGCTGCGCCTTTTCCACGATATAGTGTAAATCTTGTATGGGCAAGCTTTACACCTCTTTCAAAGTCTAAAAGGCCTAAGTTTACGCCTAAATCCCAGTGCGGTTTGAGTTCAAAAGGCTTCCTTGTTGGCTCTCCAACTGTTTTTTTCACTACATTAAAAGAATCATCTGTACCGATTGCAATATTTTCATCAGGCGTATTTGGTGTGCAAAGCAAAAATTCTTTCTGCTTAATATCAAGCTCTCCCTGCTTTTCTTCAAGTACCTTAATTTCTTCGGCTAAATCTTTAACTTCCTTTTGCATTTCATCTGTGCTTTTGCCATTTTCATCAGTATTTTTGCCAGCCTTTTTTAATTCGCCAATAGCCTGCGACATTGTTTTTCTTTTTGCGCGCAATTCATCCGTTTGAAACTGCACTTTTCTTCTTTCGTTATCAATCTCAAGCACATTATCTATTGAAAGTTCTGGGTTTCTTCTTTTTAAAAGTTCATTAATTTTTTCAGGATTTTCTCTGATTAATTTAATGTCAAGCATTTTCTTCTTCCTTATTTGCAATTTTTTCTATATAACTTCTTAATTCCTTTATCTGTCTCGGTTTCAGGGGTTTAAACTGCCCCTTTTTAAGCCCTGAAAGTTCAATCGTCCCATGGCGAATTCTTTTTAGCGAAACAACATTGTGCCCTAAAAATTCAATCATCTTTCTTATTTGCCGGTTCATACCTTGATAAAGTGTCATTTCAAGCAAAACTTCCTTTGCTGTTGATTCTATAACCTCCACATCTGCATAGGCAATTTTACCCTTTTCTATTTCAATGCCTCCTGCAAGGGTTTCAAGCTCTTTTTGGGTCAATTTTGCATCAACTGTCACCCTGTAAACCTTTGAAATCTTGATTGAAGGGTGGGTTAAATCATAAATTAAATCACCGTCATTTGTTAAAATAATAAGCCCAGAAGAATCTTTATCAAGCCTTCCAACTGGTTTAAATTTATGCATTTGTGCGGGTAAAACGTCATATATTGTTTTTCTTCCCTTTTCATCACTTGCTGTTGTAATATATCCTGCAGGCTTATAAAATCTGAAATATTCAAAATTTTTTATAATAACAGGCTTGTCATCAACTGTCACCCTGTCTTTACGCCTTATCTGAAAGCCAAGCATAGTAACGATTTCACCGTTAACTTTTACTCTTCCTGCCTCAATAAGTTCATCCGCCCCGCGTCTTGAAACAATACCTGATTGCGCTATATATTTGTTTATTCTCATAAGGCTATTTTATCATAAAAACACCATATGAAGTCAATCTTTACCCTGCCCTTGTTTTATATAAAAATGCCGTAAATTTTAATCCTCTGGCCTATGAATATGTCTTCTCCGTGCTCACCCGCCAAAATTTCCAAAAACGCCTGCAGCTGACTTATTTCTTATCATCCACCTTATGATTAACCGCCATATCAAATGCATGTGCCATGCCTATAAAAATAAAGCCTATTGTAAATATAATTGCATAATTTACAATATCATATATCATATCTTGCTTCCCTTTCTTTTGTTGCTGTAAAGATAACTATTTAGTTCTGTTATTGTATTAGCAAGAGTCGCAATTAATTTTGCAGTGAAATATATACCAAATATTAGCAAAAAAATCTTAAATGCAGTATTCGGCATGAGGAAAACTCCAACTAATCCACCGGTTAACACTGTTAAGATCTGTGTAATTAACTGTCTTAGGGCAATAAGATTATTTACCTTCGGTTTTTGTCAATTCATCCATAAAAATAATTATACCACAAACATATATAATACGGTTAATCTGAACACCTTTTTTGCAAAACCCGTTAATCCTTTTTATAAAAGAAAAGGGCACTTAAAGGTTACAAAAAGCGCCCTGAAAAGTTGTTCATCTAAAAATTGCGTAAGCCGGTGCGGATAGCGAGCGGCGATGAGCCGAG
>CATJOM010000028.1 GCA_949741915.1 uncultured Candidatus Melainabacteria bacterium
ACTCTTGTGTCTTTGGGTAGTTTTGTTAGGGGTGATGGTAGTATTGGAAGTTTAGGAGATTTTAATTTAGTTGTTGATAAGATGGATAGTGTTGAGGTTTGAATTAGGGTTTAAATGATTTGGTTGAAAATGTGAATTTGGGATTGGGTTGGTTTAATTTTGTGTTTTGGAGTTTTTGTTGAGATTTATATTGTTTGTTGAAATTTGAATAAAATAAGAGTATGATATTGGGAAAGAAATTGATAAAGGTTACTGATTACTAAATTTATCAATCAATATCCATAATACTCAAGTTTTACAAATAGGAAATAAAATGTCTAAAGAAAAGAAAAAATCAAAATATGGAATTTTGTCAATCATAATAATTATAGTTCTGGGTTTTATAGTACCTAATTTTTGGAGATACAAATCCAATGAACTTGGAAATAATCCCAATTATTTTCATATGGGTGAAAACCTGATTGATTTTACAAACCTAACGACATACTCCATGTTGATATTCGGAGTTATTGGAGTCATTGCATCATATACTATTTCAGTCATTATACGCAATAGTATTATTGAAGACATCAAAAGCGACTATCCCGACGAAAAAATACTTTACAAATTTTTTCCAAACGTCAAAACAATATCTTTTGCTCAATTTATGATTGGCGGCTATATTTTCGGACAAATGATTTTCCCATTCTTTCTTTCCAGTGAAATAACACACATTGATATGGTTACAAGAAAAAGCCTGTTGCCATTTTTCCTATATGGCTTAGCTGGCTTTATATTTGCATTATTATTTGAAGCATATGCAGTAGTTTTAACAAATAAAAGATTAGTAGGGAGATTTAGATGGCTTGGGAAAGCAATGTTGCCAATAAAAGACATAAAGAAAATTCGAAAAACTTTTGGAGGATACGAAGTTACCTCCGTTGATGGTTCTATGTTTCCCTTAAAATATGGTACGCAAGCAGAAAAATGCGGGAACAAACTTGAAGAATTAATGAAAGCGAGCATATAAATGAGTGAAAATATTTACTATGAAACGTTGGCAAAAATTGTTAAAAATACAGAAATAAAAATACCAAGCCTAACAGAAGAAGAAAAAATCATAACTGGGCTCAATGGACTAAATAATGTACTAACAGAAACATATAGACATTTAGTCTCGGATGTCACTCCAACAGTAGCAGGCATTAAAGTTTTAGGTCCAGGAGTCGGCACATTTGCTGACATTGCTTTTAGTTGGAATAAAGAAGGTCCAATGCAAGCAAGCATAACCGGAATACTTTCCACTGGTGCTACTGTAACGCTTGGGCTGCTATTATTTGGAACTAGTGCACCGGCATCGGTTCCTGCTGCAATTGGAATCGGGGTCACAATGGGCCTAATAAATTTAGCAACAGGAAAAGGGTTTGATAAACTTTATGAATTTGTTGAAGACCACCATTGGGATATCTTTGTAGATAGTATAACGGGTCAATATATTATTGACACATCATTGCCAAGCATTGATGATATAACACCACTTATTAGTTCCATTATGGGGGCTCAAAGTTATACTGAGGAGGATTTAGGACTTGATAATGGAATAGTGGTTAAACAAAAAGTTGGAGATGAAACCATTACATATGAAATAAAGAGTGGGGACACTATATGGGATATATGCAATAAACTTGGAATGAGTTATGAAGAATTA
>CATJOM010000029.1 GCA_949741915.1 uncultured Candidatus Melainabacteria bacterium
AAACCGATAAAATAACGGTAAAGGGAATAGAAGATAAAGATGTAATAATTTTAAAAAATTTAAGCGCTACAGCAAAATTAAATGGAATCAAAAATTTAAAAGCGGATTATTTATATTTTAACAGCAATAATTTAAAGAAAAATACAGAAAAAGAGCAAAAAATATCTCTGAGCAAAATACCATCAATGCATATCAGCACAGGAAAAATAATCCTAGGGTCTGCTTTTGAAATAGATATAGAAAATCTAAATATTTTAAAAATACCAGCCGGCAAAAGCCTTGACTTTAAAGGCAAAATAGCATCAAAGAAAAAATTTGCCATATTTGAACAATACAAAGGAAATATTTCTGGCAAATTAGAAATCAAAGAAAATAAGTTTTTAGGCATAAAAATATTTGGCAAAATAATAGCAGATGATATAAATGGTATAGCCAATGCAGCATTTTTAACAAATGCACCCGTCCATATAAACAATGAAGAATTTCATTTCAATGGAGCAGATATTCAATCAGAAGGAATAGGCACACTGGGAGGCCAAAAAGTTTATCATAACTTTAAAATAAAAAATTTCCTATCAAAAACAAGGGAAACAAAAGGTAATGTTTATTCCAATTTGGCTCCAGGAATAGTCAAATACATCCCTAACTTTCAAATACAAAATTCAGCTGGCATAAAAATTGATTATACTGTGACAAATAAAAAAAATTTCATCAATTATACTATAAACCTTAAAAAAGGAGCTGATATTTTTTATAAACATGCTTATGTAGGATTAAGAGAAAAAGACAGAAAACTATACATAGAAACTTTGAAAGATAAAAACAAGTTATATATTAAAAATTTCAACTATTCAACCATAGAAAATTCCATAAATTCATTAATTTTATATGGAGATGCCTTATTTGAAAAAAACAACAGCAGTTATCAACCAAGATACTTAACCATAAAGACAAATGGCTGGGCGCCAGCCTCTACAACAGGTTCATTTAACAGATTTATAGCAGGCGGAATTTTTAAAGGAAACCTTAGCTATGATTTTGTCCAAAACATAATACTTGGCGATTTCACTATCAAAGACTTTATACACAAAGATTTTTATGTTGAAACAGCAGTAATCAAGGCCGATAAAAATCTGATAGACATAACGGCAGAAGGTAAATATAGAAAAGAAAAATTTACCTCTAAACTTCAGGCCAAAAATAATCTTAATGAAATAAACAAAAGAGTACATATTTACAATATGGAGCTCTTTCTAGACAAGTATAAATTTAGAAAAAGATACAAAAAAAATCATAAAGAGTACAGAAGTGCAAATAAATACAAACAAATTAAAGTTTTTGCAGCGAAAGTTCGTGATATTGATATACTAGTTGATAACTGGAAAGTAACAGCAAACAGTATTATATACAATAAAATTGTATTAAAAGATGTAAATCTTATGGGTAGTCTAAAAGACGATATATTTAAATTTTCAACATCGAAAGTTGCTTTTGCAAATGGCATATTATCTGCAAACGGCCAATATGATTTTAAACATAAAAATTCAGATATAGTTTTTTCTGCCAAAAATGTTGATTCAAACATAGCTGCTGCACTGCTTTTTAATTTGCCAGGCCAAGTGGAAGGCACTGCAGATGGCACTTTAAATATAATTACGCACAATAAGCTGGATGACATACAAGCATATGTGACATTCAAAATAAACGACGGATTTTTACCTAAAATAGGCTCCAAGGAATTTTTATCCAAACATAATAATAAAAAATTTAAAATTTCTGACATTATCAACATAAAAGCTAGAGGAAAGAAAAACTTGAGCTCTGATATAACAGGCAGTTTTTATATGGATAATCACATATTGAAAGATATTAATCTGACTTCAAAACAGAGATACTTGTCATTTCTTGTTGAGGGCAACTATGATATCATAAATGGCGAGGCAGATTTAATGCTTTTTGGCAAATACAGTTCTGTAGCACAAAAAGGAATAAAAATATTTTTTATCCCAATATCGTTTATAATGAAGTTCTTATTTAAACCTGAAAATACTTTAAAAAACTATAAAACAAAGCTTGAAAAAATCCCCTCAATTGATGCAAAAGCAATAGAGACAAATTATTTTAGAATTAAACTATACGGAAATCTTATTCAAAATAAGATAAATGTTGAAATGAAAAGCATTATTGAATAAGTTTTCAAAAAATTAATTTTTGTAAAGATAAATCATAAAATATTTAAGTTCCTTGGTTTCATTGTCGAAAAGAATAACGGAAGGATAAAATATGTTTCAAAATATACAAAATAATATAATTATACGAAACACACAAAAAATTGTTAGCGATAATTCATCAACTGAGCTAGAAACTCATGAAACAATAAAGGCAAATAACACAAATGATGATAAATTAGTCGAAATCAAAACAAGCGATGAAACACAGGATACAAAGAGCCGCATTCGAAATGAATATGCGGATGAACAAAATGAATATTTTAAATATCAAACTGAACTTGATACACTTAAAAAAGACTATGAAGAAATAAAAAAGCAAATTAAGGAATACAATGAAAATAAAAAGAAAGTTACAGAGCTTCAAAAAGTTTTATCAGACATTAATTTTGAAATAAAGATAGCAAAGGAAAATATTAAAACCTCGCTAACCACACTAAAAAATCTGAATATCCAAATATTAAATTCTGCCCATATAGATACAACTGCAAGTCTAAATTCTGCAAAAAATAATACCAAACAGCATTACGATAACGAACCAATTCCACAAAAACTTGCTTCCAAACTAGATAAAACACTAGGAGAAGGATTTAGCAATAAATGCAAAAAAGTTGCAGCCCAATTAAATTGCAATGCAAACGACTTAATCGCTATGATGTATAGTGAATCAAGCCTAAATCCTTCAAAAAGAAGCGAAAATGGTGCTGTGGGACTAATTCAATTTATGCCATCTACTCTGCAAGAATATGGTTATTCGGCTTCAAAAGTCGGGGCAATGTCAGCAAAAAAACAGCTGGATGTTATAGCAGACATTTTAATGAAATCAAAACTACTGGGCGGCTATTCAAAAAATGACGAACTAGACGCTGGAAGCCTTTATGCAATATGCTTTCTTCCAGCAGTATCAAGCGATAATGTACTTTGCTCAAAAAACGGAAAATTAAAATGGGCTTATAAATCTAATGCAGCATTAGATTTAAATTCAGATGGAAAAATCACAAAAGAAGATCTTGAAAACAGATTAAATAACAAGTATAACGAAATGATGGATTCCTTCGATATTAAATGCCAGGAAGTAATACATACATTTGATGATGAAAACAAAAAATAGAATTATTTAAAACTCCCGGACATGGATTCGAACCACGATTAGATGATCCAGAGTCATCTGTCCTACCATTAGACGATCCGGGAATAAAAACATCTAGCTAAAGTCAAATTCAATACAATTCTATAACGAAACAGTGGAAATTGTCAACCGGGTGTCCTGGTTCATAACATATTAGACTAAGCAATATTTTTAGTCATGTTATTGTAATACTCCATAGGTGTCAAGTAATTCAAGGCTTGATGAGGTCTTTGAAAATTATACTTATACTCAAACTTTCTTAATAACTTTCTTGCTTCTTCAATAGTGTC
>CATJOM010000030.1 GCA_949741915.1 uncultured Candidatus Melainabacteria bacterium
AATGGTACTAATGGGAAGATAATACTTGAGTGGGAGGAGGCGAAGAGGTGATAGTTTTTTTGTGGGGGGGGATTCTATTTAATGCATTGCATTGGAGTTTGGGTCGCCCTTGCAAGGCTCTGGTTGTTATGCGAGTTTACAAGTGTTACGAACAGTGTCATCCCTTTGGAAGTCTAGGGCTTGTGTGGTTAAACAAAGTCCGTACCCAAGGGTATGACCATTATCTAAGCTTCGCAAAGCTCAGCTAAGATAATCAGGCCTTCTGGCTAAACTCGACTCTCACTAAGATTTTAGATGAACAACTTTTCGGGCACTTTTTGTAACCTTTAAGTGCCCTTTTCTTTTGAAGAATACTTAAGAGAAAATAACAAATGCAATATGTACAATATATAAATAAAACTAAACTTATAGACACAAAACTTTACATTAAAAATAATTTTTAAGATTTATTTTTAAACCGGAAAGTCAATGTAATTAATAATTTATATCCACATTTTAATTATAAATTTATACAAATGTACTAATTCTTATGGCTTATATTTTAATTAGTTTTGTGATATAAAAAATGTATCAGAATTATTATGGAGGCAATTTAATATGGGTCAAAAAACAGTCGGGCAGTTTGTGTTTATGCTGCACTCGCACCTTCCCTATTACAGAAAGGCTGGTATGTGGCCTTTTGGAGAAGAAAACCTTTATGAATGCATGGCTGAAACCTACGTGCCATTATTGAATATGATTACAGAATTATATGACGAAGGCATAAAGGCCAAATTAACCGTGGGCATAACCCCGGTTTTAGCTGAACAGCTAAACGACGAACACTTAAAACAAGGCTTCATTGATTATCTTGACAGCAGAATAAAGGCTGTATCAGGCGATTTAGAAAGATACCCAGACCCAGAAGTTGCCCATTCACAACACCTTAAATACCTTGCAAAATACTATTTTGATTGGTTTAACCATATTAAAGACCTGTTTATAAATAAATTCAACAAAGACTTAATTGCAGGTTTTAAAAAATATCAAGAACTTGAATGCATCGAAATAACAACATCCGGCGCAACACATGGCTTTTCACCGCTTCTTGCAACCGATACAAACCTAAATGCCCAGTTTAAAGTTGGCTCAGACACCACAAAAAGGTTCTTCGGCAAAAAAGCAAAAGGCTGCTGGCTGCCTGAATGCGCCTATAGGCAAGGTTATGAATTTACAGGTAAAGATGGAAAGAAAAAATGGCGCCCCGCTATAGAAGTTACCCTTCAAAATAATGATATAGAATATTTCTTCACAGAATCCCACGTAATTGAAGGTGGAAATTCCATTGGAAACAGAAGAAGAATTGGAGTTTATGGAAACATAGAATACATTCCGCTGCCACAAAGGGAAGCAACAGGATATGACACATACAGTGCATACTGGCTGCCAGATGCACAGGTTGCTGTAATGGGCAGAAATGACAGAGCCGGTTTTCAGGTATGGTCTGCAGCAGACGGCTACCCAGGAGATGGTTGTTACAGGGAATTTCACCGAAAAGACCCAAATTCAGGAATGCATTATTGGAGAATAACATCATCCTCAACCGATTTAGGAGATAAGATGCTCTATGACCCAGTCCTTGCTATGAATCAGGTAAATTCTAATTCAGACCACTATACGACCCTTATTTACCACCTCTTGAATGACTACAGAATCGCGCACAATAATAAAGAGGGGCTTTGTATGGTTTCCTTTGATACCGAATTATACGGCCACTGGTGGTTTGAAGGCGTTGAATTCATCAAACAGGTTATTAAAAAACTAGCACAACACCTTCCTGAAGTTGAAAGAATGACAGCAGGAGAATATTTGAAGGCCCACCCGCCAACTGATGCAATCCAAATTCCTGAATCTAGCTGGGGACAAGGTGGACACTTCTGGGTATGGCAAAACCACTTGACAGAGTGGATGTGGCCAATTATCCACGCATGCGAAAAAAGAATAATAAACATCGTATCAAAATACGAAAAGCAGCCTGATGATAAGCTATTAATGCGCGCCTTAAGCCAACTTGCACGTGAAAATTTACTTCTGCAAAGCTCTGACTGGCCATTCTTAATAACAACATGGCAAGCCAAAGACTACGCAACTGATAGATTCAGAGAGCATGTTGAAAGATTTGAAAAAATTGCAGATATGATTGAATCTGGAAATATTGACGAAGCTGCACTAAAAGAAATTGAGTCAATTGATAACTGCTTCGCTGAAATTGACTATAGAGTATATCTGCCAATAGAAGAGGGGGTTATCCCGCAGCAAGAGGCAAAACTTGCACCATTATATGCAGATTAAAAGCTTAACAAACACAAACATTTTATAAAAGCGGCCCCGTTTGCTTGGGCCGCTTTTATTATTGAACAATTATCTAAAAACTAAAATAAATAAGTACTTGCAATAAAAGACAAAAGAAAGTTTTATACCTTCTTTACCAATTCACCTTTGCTTACCATCTTATGACCTTTTATATAAACATAATCAGGCCGCTCTCTATCTACAACATTTTCATATGTCTCATCATCATTTAGCTTAAACACATTAAAATCAGCATCCTTGCCTTCTTCAAGGGTACCTATAATGTTATCGAGTCTCAGTATCTTGGCAGGATATTTGGTCAAATATTCAATAACCTCAATCGCTGTTAAATTTCCATTATTAACATATCTTACTTCATTTAAAAGGCTTAAATCTTGATTAAATGCAAGGCTGTTTGTGCCGAAGCCAAATTTTTTCGGAAAATATTTTAGGACCGTAGAGAAATCAAGCTTTTTCTCGTGCAAATAGTCACTGACCCTTGGACAATAAGCAAATGAACAGTTATTATCCCTTAAAATCTCTAAATCCTCCTTAGTTAGGTAATTCCCATAGCTTGCAAGAATTCTTTTATTAATAACGCCAAGCTCATCCAGATAAACCACAGGGCTTACGCCCTTTATATTCGGCTCAAACTTTTTATTGCCCGTAAAACTATTCAATATATCCACGTCAGAAAAGCCAAATTTCAGCCAATCCATCTCATCTTGGCTTTCAGCCAGACGAACTGTCATAAGAATATTGTTCTTCTTGCAATACTTCACCAGTGTCTTAAAAAGCCTCTTGTGTACAGAGCACACACTATGCGGCGCAACACCCACAAAAGTATTTTCAGATTTTTGTTTCAATAATTTATCAATCTTTTTTTGGATTATCCTAAATTCCTCCTTCGAAGAATCAGGTGAATCTGAAAATAATTCAAAAAACAAATATGTTTTAACGGGAATTTGATTCAAAACCTCAAAATACTTGCTTTCCTTTGATAATTGGGCAACACATGTCGTGCCGTTTAATATAGAAAGCTCTAATCCCTTTTTAAATGAATGTATCTTTTCGTCTCTTCCAAGACAAAAATATTCGCTTAAAAGGCTTGCAAGCTTTGATATAAAAGAACTTTTATGAATCCCTGCTATAAAATAATGTTTCTTAAAATTAACAAACATTCTTTTAAGGCAAGATTTAACACCCTGAGATTTAATTTTACCAATTTCCGTATATTGCAAATGGTTATGAAGATTTATAAACCCCGGAGTTATTACAGAGTTTCCAAAATCTTTATTGTGCTTTGTCTCAGCCAAATTAAAATCCTTGGTTTTCAAAATTTGCTGCACCTTGCCTTCGTCTACAATCATTGTAGAATCTTCATACAAATTGCCATCAGCAGCTATTATCCATTTTGCACTGTAACTTTTGGACATTCTTTCTTTACTCCGTCCCCATATTTTGTTCAAAATAAAGTGAAAATTTTATTATAATAAATTTTTTAGATAAATGCAATTTGTAAAATTCAAAAGAAAATAGAAATTTTGCAGAAATTCATAATAAACTAACAACTGCCTCTTACTTAACAAGCCTTAATCTTCTTGCTTGTAAAATATTGGTATTCAAAATTGCCACATTTATCCAAAAAATTATTTGTAGCTGGGGACGATACCAAACCGTGTCAAAAAGCCCATGCGCCATTGTTGAAAGAATAGCTAAGGTTGTTGCAAAAATAATAACTCTTGAAGAAAATGATGCAGTCCAATCTTTAAACATGCATGTTGCCTTATATGCAGCATAAAAAATAAATGCCAATAGGGCCAGAAGTGCAAATATTCCGCTTTCCACAGCAACCTCCAAAGGAACACAATAAGAACCAAGAGCATCAAAGCCTGTCTTCATATATAGGCCATATATCTCTCTAAAATTCAAATTACCAACTCCCACACCAAGAAAAGGATTATCCTGAAACATCCTGGCAGCCGCTTCATAGACATTCAGCCTAAACGAAATAGATGAATCTGCCCTAAAATGAAATATTGAAACAAACCTTCTTGATATAGAGGGTGTAAGTGCAATAATACCAATTGCTGTTGCCACTATCACTGCAAAAATATTTTTATAGCGTTTTTTAATATTTTTAAAACCACCATAAATTTTCTTAACATATAGAGTTAGACCATAAAATAAAAGTCCAAAAAATGCAATCAGACCGAGGTACGCTCCGCGACAGCCAGTAAAAATTATGGCAATAATGTTTAAGACAAATAGTCCTGCAAAAATTCCCGTACGCGGTTTATCTTTTCTTGCAAAATTAAAAACAAAAAAAGTGAACACACTAGATAAACCAACAATCAAATAACCGCCTAAAAGATTAGGATTTGAAGGTTTAAGAGTGCCAAATGATCTTGATAAAAGCTGGTTTTCATTAGACATACGCGAAGTATCAACCCAGCCAGCAAGCGCCTCTACCTTATTAAAATGCTGCATTATGGCAACAATACTTTCATATGACATTATAAGACAGATTAAAAAAATCGTTGGAATAATTTTCTTTTTATTGTTCAAGAAAAAATAAACACTTGCAAAATAAAATAAAAAATATACAACACTTTTGAAAAAACCCTTAAGACTTAGCAAAAATAGGGTAGAGCCCATTAAAGAAACAAAAATAAACAAAAAATAAATTATAAGTATAATATCAAGTTTTGAAATCCTAACGGTTTCGCCTTTCGTGAATAACATCCTAAATGCATTTAAACCACAAAAAGCAAGTGCAAAAGCGCCTATCATGCCACTTGAAGAACAAGACGTCGATATTATTGTCAAAATAAACATTATCCAAATTAAAATATCTATATGACAAAAAATCAAACTATCCCGAACAAATGCTGCAAAATTTGAATTTTGAAACCTGCATAAAATTCTATTCAATAAATTTAAGAATAAGCTGTTAGTGAACATCCTGGTTTTTATTCACCTGTTTTTCAATTTCTTTATTCACACTGCCACCATCTGCCTTTTTAGATACAGAAATATTTGAAACAATGCCGTTCAGTCTATAATCCACTCCCTCAAACGTTACAGGTAGACCAATCTTTATCTTATTCCCACCTACAACGGCACCATCTTTTGTAATCTTGGCATCATCCTCAACTGTTACAAGAAAATCATAATTAAAAGGAGAAGTCAAATCATCCACAACCTGATAGCCGTTTTTCCCAATGGGAAGCATTACTTTCTTTCTGTCATAATTTACACTTGTAATTTTTAACTTTGTATAGGGAACATTTCTAATTGTAATAAATGTTTCATCCCCAGTCTCAAAAGGTGAATTATTGCTCGTCACAACAACACCCCTAAAATATACTTCAATATCCACTTTTGTACTTGCTTCAATCTGTTTTGAAGATGTTGCTCTTTTGCCAAGAAACGTCACAACACCTACAATCAAAGCAATTAAAATAATAACGGTTATTATGATATCAAGAGGCCTTAATTTCTTTAATAAAGTCAAAATCTTGTCCAATCTAAATCTCCTTAATATTATTAAGTTCGTTTTTTAATTCATCCAAATTTGTAGTATGACAGCCAAACTGCCTAATCACAATGCTTGCAGCCAAATTTCCAACCACCATCGCATATTCAGGGCCCATGCCGGCACAAAGAGCAAGTGTAAAGGCTGCAACAACAGTGTCTCCCGCCCCTGTTACATCAAACACTTCTTTTTTGTTAAATGCAGGAATTTTTGTCATTACGGGTTTATCTTTAGTGTTGTTAAAAAGCACCATACCCTTTTCGCCGCGCGTAATAAGCGTATATTTTAAATCCAGTTTTTTAGATAGTTCTTCGCCAGCTTTTTTTAAAGATTCTTCATCATTTATAAAATACCCTAAAAATTTCTCACTGTCAGGCTGGTTTGGTGTAATTGCCGTCACACCCTTATATTTTTCCATATCTTTTTGAATGTCGGCAACAATTATTTTATTATGTGCCTTCGCAGTTTCAACAGCAGCTTTAATAACATTTTCGGTTAAACAACCGAGATGATAATCAGATAAAATTACACCGTCATATAAAGGTATTGCTTTTTTAATGTTTTCAATTATTTTAGCTTCAATATCAGGTGATAATGAGGTTTTTGTCTGTCTGTCAATTCTTACTATCTGTTGGGTGATGCTTTGAGAGCATGAGCCTGAAATCCTAGTTTTTGTGGTAGTTTTACGTGATTTATCAACCACCATATAATCTGTATTAATATTTGCCTTATTTAGGGCTTCAATTAAAACACCGCCATAATAATCATCACCCAGAACACCTATCGCCCCAGCCTTACCACAATTAAGAGCAGAAATATTATTAGCAGCATTTGAAGCAGTGCCAAGAATTATCTTAGTCTCAGAATGCTGCAAAATCAAAACCGGAGCCTCTCTTGAAATCCTTTCTGTTTGCCCAAAAACCATTTCATCAATAGCAAAATCACCAATTATAAGAATCCTTGGGTTTCTCAATCTATCCAGATTTTTAAGAATTTCCGTCTTTTCCATAAAAAAATTTTATCACAAAATTAAATAGCAAATAAAAACTTTTACAGGTTTTATTTAAATACAAACGTCATGAGAACAAACAGAAGCAACAACATAAATTTTGGACGGGCAATAGTCCTAAAACCAACGCAAGGTAATAATTTTGCGCAATATACTCTTGCAAAAGGCGACCCACTAAAAGAACTGCAAAGTATATTAAACGGTAATACATCACCAGTGTATTCAAAATTTGAAGCCAGAAAAATCACAAAATTCTTTGAAAAAATTCTTGGCGATTATAAAAACAAAAGCGATATATTAATAAGACAATGCTATGATGATATAGTTTTACTTTCAGGGGATGATGCAAAAAAAGTGAAGAATCTTGAAATTTTAAAAAACCGGAAGTCAAATAATTCCAATATCAAAATAGAAAAGGAAATTAAATTAAGAGAAGAAAGGGACTCCAAAAACAGACCTGCAAGTTGCATAAATATTGGCTTTTCATGGTTAAATGACAAAAAAATTAAAAATATTTCATACTCAACATTTGAATATTCACACGAAAAACCAAATCCTGACGCATTTTCAGACTATTATTTTACAAATAACTACACAGCCTCTTATGAACAAATAGATTTTACGCTTTAAATTTTGCACCCAAAATTAAAAGATAGGCTAAAGCTTTTTTACAAGCTGCGTATATAATAATTCTTCATATCCTGCTCTTTTATAAACCCCAATTGCTTTACTGTTTGAGGGCTCAGCCTCCAGGCGAAATCTTACTGCAGTTTCCTTATACAAGTTTTCTATATAATCAAAAAATATTTTAGCAATACCTAATCCTCTGAATTGAGACTTTATAAAAATATCCTCAATCCAAACACAAATGCCGCCTGCCTCTGTCGAATAGCTTTTTGAGACAACTGAATATCCAAGAAGGATGCCGTCATCTTCAAAAACAAAGCCTTCCACAAAAGGCAAAGTGCTGATGCAATCCGCAATATCACGCCTCAAAACTTCATCAGAAGCTTTGCATAATACAGCAGGAGAGGCATAAAATTCTTTCATCATGCCAAAAATTTCAACAAAATCTTCTTGTTTAAAATTTCTTATTTTTAAGTTTATTTCTTTGTTCATAAGATACATATTAACACAAAGAACTATGCTGACATATCATCAGCAATTCGTGCAATTTCATCCTGCTTTTTTTGCAATAGATACAGCCTTTTCAAGAAAAGATTAATTAAAACCACAGCCTCATTATTCTCTTCGGCATAATTCTCTAAAAGACAATTCAAAACACCCTTTATTTGCTTAGCCTCTGTCATAGATTTTAAAGCACACAAGCTAATTTTTCAAGCGCAGACAAAGTTTTTCCTTTCTGTAATTTTAATTAATATTAGACAATTATTTAATTGTCTTTGACAAATATAATGTATTCATATAAGCATAATTTAAGTATTTGTCGACAAAAGAATATAATTTTTATTATGAAAATGAATGCTAATACGCAAATACGAATGCTTTTACTACAAAAAGGCCTAAATATTTCAAAGCTTGCAGAACTTTTATCTCAAAAGACCGGCAAACCTTACAGCAGACAAAATCTTTCAAATAAATTAAGAGGCGGCACCATACGATATGATGAAATGCTGATTATAGCAGACATTTTGGGATATAATATAAAGTTTGAAGAAAATAATAAAATAGACAATGAATGCCAATACACAAATAAGGGTGCTTTTAGCCCAAAAACATTTAAACATAACAAAGCTTGCAGGTCTTATATCTGAAAAAACAGGAAAGCCTTGCAGTAAACAAAATCTTTCAAGTAAGTTGAGAAACGGAACAGTGCGATATGACGAAATGCTCGTCATTGCTGATATTCTAGGATTTAAAATTGAATTTAGCGAAAAATAATTCAAATAAAATCATATTATCGCCTTGATTAATAATGCATATATACGGCTGACGGGTAGCGTAGTTCTAGTTTTATTCTTATTCTGTCATAAATACTGATAAATACCCGCAAGCTCGCAAAATAAAATGATAAAAATCAGCTTTAATATTTCTCCAATGCTTATAAAACAATTTAAAAAATTTTATAATTTTATGTCCTCTTTTTTATAGACTTTGAAACAATGTTTAAAATAAATAATATAATTATGACAGCAACAGCCAAAATATAGTACTTACTTAAAGAGCCAGCAATCAATATCGCTATAATAGCACATGCAAAGGATATTGAAGCTAGAATCAAAACTGCAACATCCTGAGATAAGCCTGCATGAAGCAATTTATGATGAATATGTTCTGAATCTGCAACAAAAGGGCTTTGCCCCTTCATAATCCTTCTGATACTTGAATATGCAACATCAAGCATAGGAACCGCTAAAATAAGCAGAGGCAGATACATTAAATGTCCAGAAGTCTTGGAAATACCTGTAATAGAAAGAGTGGCAAGCAAAAACCCGGCATACAGCGCACCTGAATCCCCCATAAAAATTTTTGCAGGATTATAATTATATGTTAAAAAAGACAACATTGCCCCTAAAAGTATAAACGCAACAAGCGCAGAAATAGGAGATGCCGGCGAAACAACCATTGAAATAATTCCTATTGCAAAGGAGCCTATTGTTACAACACTTCCCGCAAGGCCGTCTATGCCGTCTATAAAATTAATTGCATTTGAAATCCCAACAATCCACAATAAAGTAATAGGATAAGACCAAAAACCAAGTTCAACAGGATTTGAAAAGGGTAGATAAATACTCTCAATCCTTACGCCCAAAAGTATTACAACAGTTGCAATTGTCACCTGTATAAATAATTTAAATTTTGCATCAAGACAAAAAATATCATCAACAAGCCCCAACAAAAACATTAAAGAACCGCCTGCAATAATCCCTGAAAGCCCCTGCCCCGAAGGATAGTAACTTAACAGTACGAGAGAAAGAAACGTAAACATCACAGAAAGCCAAATGGCAACCCCGCCAAGCCGTGAAATCTTTCCATGGTGAATTTTTCTTTCATTCGGCACATCCACAAGTCCAGCCTTATCTGAAAAATAAATCACCATAGGAACTATAAATACCCCTAAAAGATAGGCTATAATTGCCCCTGTTATTTGCGCTTGAGTTAGTTTTATCATAGATTATTCCTGTTTTGATACTTGCTGCAGCTAGCATTTAAACCATCAGAGCTTTAATACCAAATTTAGCACTCTTATACAAATATTACACATGCCTCAAAAAAAGCCTGTGCCAACTATTCTAACATAAAATATCCGGATACAACGGGAATTTTTGACAAAGCTCAAGTGTTTTTTGCCTTAAATTTTCCTTAGTATCATTTTCTTTTATTGTATCTGCAATAATTTTGCCAATTTCAGCCATCTCCTCTTCCTTGAAGCCTCTTGTAGTAACAGCAGGCACGCCGATTCGAACTCCTGATGTTACAAACGGGCTTTTGGGGTCATTTGGAACTGTATTCTTATTTGCCGTAATTCCAACCTCCTCCAGCAAATTGGCAACATCTTTACCCGTTTTATCAAGCTTCCTTAAATCAATCGTCATAAGATGATTCTCAGTGTCAGAGCCTACAATATCAATGCCTTCAGCCATAAGCGTCTTACACAAAGCCTTAGCATTCCTTATTATCTGCTGAGCATATGTTTTGAATTCGGTACTAAGAGCTTCTTTAAGGGCAATAGCCTTGGCAGCAATAACATGTTCCAGTGGCCCTCCCTGGATTCCCGGAAATACAGCCTTATCAATACCCTGTGCATGCTCTTCCTTGCACATAATAATTCCACCCCTTGGCCCTCTCAAGGTTTTATGCGTTGTTGTAGTTACAAAATCAGCATAAGGAACAGGGCTTGGATGCTCTCCTGCTGCCACAAGTGCAGCAATATGCGCTATATCAGCCATTAAATATGCATTGACCTTATCTGCAATTTCCTTAAATCTCTTGAAATCTATTATTTTAGAATAGTTTGAAGCACCGGCTATTATTAATTTTGGCTTATGTTCAACAGCAAGCTTTTCAAGCTCCTCATAATCAATTTCACCATTGTCATTAACGCCGTAGCTTACAATGTTAAAATATAACCCAGAAAAATTAACAGGAGAGCCATGGGTTAAATGTCCGCCATTTGATAAATCCATACCCATAACAGTATCCCCTGCCTTAAGGGCATACAAAAAAACAGCCATATTTGCCTGGGCACCTGAATGTGGCTGCACATTAGCATGGTCACAGCCAAATAATTGACAACATCTCTTTTGGGCTAATTCTTCAATTTTATCTACATTCTCGCAGCCGTTATAAAACCTTTTATATGGCTTTCCTTCTGCGTATTTGTTTGTTAAAACGCTTCCCTGTGCTGCCATAACAGCCTCTGATGTAAAGTTTTCACTTGCAATAAGCTCTATTGTATTTTGCTGTCTTTTGAGTTCAGCCTCAATATATTCAGCCACCTCGCTATCGGCATTTTTTATAATATTAAACTCCATCTTTAGCCCTCCATAAATAGAATAATCTTTATTCTAACCTAAAAATAATTTAAAGCGCAAAAAATAATATTTACATGTTTTATATATCTACCCATCTTGAAAGGAGAGGACTAATATGCAAATAAACAATATTAACAACCATTTAAGCTTTGGAAGAGTAATAAGGCTTGAAACAAATTTTCAGTGGAATTCTGATGCAGCACCAAATGAAACAAATTCTCGCATTCGAGCTATAATCGATACGGTTTCAGGCAAAGAATCATCAATGTATGACAAAGACATATCAAATAAAATAGGCGAAACCCTGAAATCTTTAATTATTGATTATAAACCTGAAAGCGGCATATATATAAAAGACTATGGCAACAAAACCTTAATCTTTACAGGCGAGGATGCTATAAAACTAAAGAAAGATAGCGAAGAAACCAAAAGAAGATTAATCAATACATTTGAAAAATTATCCTCAAGTGATAATTTAGACGAATTTGAACAGCTTATACTTCAAAGCGAAATGCTGCAGGAAACCGTTAAAGCAATAATAAAAGAAGAAAAAAGCGAAAAACCAACAGATGCAGAAGAAAACGGAAAAGATGGCAAACCAGAAACCGTGCTTAAATTCAACCTTGATTCCCACGACATATTAGAATCAATTGAATACTCATCCACAGGCTCAAAAGATGGCACAATTCCAAAAAAAGATATATTTCTAGACATAGAACAAATCAAAAAAATAAAAGAAACATCTGTGGCATGAATAATTTAAACAAATACGAAAGAGAGAGGTATGAAAATAAATAATATAAACAATTTAAGCTTCACATGCGCAATTAAAGTCACCTCTGACATAAACAATAGCAGCAAACGGACAGATGAAAAACAAGAGAATTTTTTTATACTCTAAACAACCAGGATTCATCCATATACGACAAAAAAACATCAGCAAAAATCCGCGGTTTTTTATATTAAAATATACAAGACATAAAACCTAAAAACAAAACGCGCCTTAGAAAAATAAATGGTAAACTTTATCTTTTTACTGGCGAAGAAGCAAAAAAAGTAAAGAAAGCGGATGATATACTTTCGAAACAGGTTAGTAAGCTAACAAATGAATATAAAAAACCTTAAAATATATTCAGACTGTAATATTAATGAACTCAAGGCAGAATACGATGAATTATATACCAAAATGCGCAGAGAAAGGGATAACAAGCTAATTAAAATGGTAGAGGAAGGAAAAAATGGCAAACCATACACGGAATTACATATAGCTGTAGACAAAAACGGTGAAACCGCATTTGTTGAATATGCACGCAAACAAGGCAAATCAGATAGCGAAAATACAAATTACAAACTTTTATGGATTTAATTCAAGCTTTGCTTGATTATTTGTTTGTTGTAAAATTGTTTTGTTAAGCACATTAAAGAAGCGGAAATTAACAACAATGAGAAAAAAGAACATTAGAAATATAGCAATCATCGCACACGTTGACCATGGCAAAACCACACTTGTAGATTGCATTTTGCAACAGACGGGTGTATTTAAAGAACATCAGGATGCAGGGGTGCGTGTTTTAGACAATAATGATATCGAAAAAGAAAGAGGGATTACAATCCTTTCGAAAAACATTTCTGTTAACTACAAAGGCGTAAAAATAAATGTTGTAGACACTCCTGGGCACGCGGATTTTGGCGGAGAAGTTGAGCGCGTTCTAGGTATGGTGGATGGCGCCCTTTTAATTGTAGATGCACAGGAAGGCCCCATGCCTCAGACAAGGTTTGTGCTTTCAAAAGCGCTTGAGTTGGGTTTAAAAATAATCGTCGTGGTAAATAAAATTGATAAGCAGGGTGCCGACCCCAACGGCACAATTGACAAGGTTTTTGACTTGTTTACTGAACTAACCGACAATGAAGAATTAATTGATTTCCCAATTATTTATGCAAGCTCACTGCACAAATTTGCAAGAAAAGAATTGACTGATACCAATAATGATATTATTCCATTATTAGACTGTATTTTAGAAAACATAAAGCCTCCAAAAGGCGACGATGAAGCCACTTTACAGTTTCAGGCAACAACACTTGACTATAACGATTATGTTGGAAGGATTGCAATCGGAAGAATCATAAACGGCAGAATGAAATCTGGTGAAAATGTTACTCTAATTAAAACTGATGGTTCATTCGAAAAAGGAAAAATCGTAAAATTATTTGAATTTAAAGACCTTGGCCGCACCGAAACACAGGAGGCTGAATCAGGCGACATAGTAGGTGTAGCAGGTTTTTCAGACATACAAATAGGCGAAACGCTTTCTGCTGTTGTAAACCCTGTTGCACTACCATTAATCAAGGTAGATGAGCCGACATTGCAAATGAATTTCAGTGTTAATAACTCCCCCTTTGCGGGCACTGAAGGCAAATTCGTAACAAGCCGACAGATAAGAAAAAGGCTGTACTATGAGCTTGAAAAAAATGTATCCTTAAGAGTTGAAGATACGGATTCTACTGATGTATTCAGAGTCTCAGGAAGAGGTGAGCTGCACCTCGGCATTTTAATTGAAACAATGAGGCGCGAAGGTTATGAATTTCAGGTTTCAAAACCAGAAGTAATCTTCAAAAAAGGCGCTGACGGCGAAACACTTGAGCCGTATGAAAACCTTATAGTTGACGTGCCGGAAGAATTCACAGGCTCTGTCATTGAAAAACTTTCCCAAAGAAAAGCCCAAATGCAGAATATGGAATCCGGCCCAAAAAGAAACAATATTGATTTTATTATCCCTGCAAGGGGCTTAATCGGCTTTAGATCTGAATTTATAAGGATGACAAAAGGCGAAGGAATTATGTACCACACATTTGAAAAATACGATACATTCGCTGGCGAAATTTCAAAGCCAAGAAACGGTTCCCTTATAGCATTTGAAGAAGGAGAAGCGATTCCCTATGCTCTACATCAGTTTGAGGACAGGGGAGTTTTCTTTGTAACCCCAAAAACAAAAGTATATAAAGGGATGATAATTGGTGAATGCAACAGGCCACAGGACATTGCGGTAAATATCTGCAAAACAAAAAAACTAACTAATATGAGAAGCGCCACAGCAGATGTTATGGTAACACTGCAGGCACCAAGACTTATGTCACTTGAAGATTGTCTTGAATACATTTCAGATGATGAGCTTGTCGAAGTTACCCCTGAAAATGTAAGAATAAGAAAGGCAAACCTCACAAAGATAAAATAATGCTATAAATATTCAGGCCTGTTTTTGCTTTTGATTTAGAGCACGGCAGGCTTGATTGTTAAAATAAATTTTACATTTCTTAATATATTAACTCCTCACTAGCAATTTTTCTTCTTTACATGTTTATATAACTTTGTGAAGGCAAGGAATTTTTATGAACTCCGTTAGATTTAACGCAAACCAGGCAAATACAGCCAACGCTATAAGAACACAAAATAATAATCAAAAACAGCATAAAAAGCTAAACAAAAAAGTAGTAATTGCAACAGGGTTAGCTATTGGCGCTGTTGCATTGTACGCTGGGAGAAACACAAAGCCAATTCAAAGCGCCACTTCTATACTAAAGAAAAATATTATTGACCCTGTAAAAAATAAACTTTCAGGACTTTTTGGAAATAACAAAACTCCAAAAAACACAATGACGGATACAAAACACAATCCACAACAAATATCCGATAAAGAAAAATTTACAAATGAAAAGCAACGGCAAAATCCTGCAACAGCTAATAACGGCGGCGCAAATAAGCAAACAACAACACCCGGAAGTGAAGCAGTATTAAACAATAAAAACAATAATGCCAACACTACATCTCCAACGGATTCAGGCACTCTTATAAAAAACCCTGGCACCTCAAACCCTTCTGGAAACAGAACCGACAGACAAGGGCAAGATTTGCAAGAGCAAAAACTACCTAAAGGAAGTACTCTTCCTTTAGAACAGCAAAGAATTGATGATACAATTTTAGAATTTGAACCGCCGAAAGACAATCAATCCGGTTCCGACATCAACATACCTGATATAGAAAAAATGCCAAAAACAGACACCAATCAAAGCTTGGAAGATATAAAAGATTCTGTTTTTAATTATCAAAATAAACCTGGCACATCAAAACAAAGAGCTGGCAAAGCAAAAGGTGGTACAAAAAAAAGAAAACCAGCAATGGTAGATATTCCGCCAGCCGAAAGACCAAAGCCAAAAAACATTGATACGCAGCCGGTTTTAGCACCTAAAAAAACAACTCAGCCTAAAAATTTATTCAAAATAGGCACAGAAATTGTTAACGGCTTACAATTTGATAAATCAAAAAAAGTGTTGGGTACAGATGGAAAACCTTTAAACCGTTCTGTTATAGTTATATCCAATGGTGCTGGTACACCTTATCCTCTCCCTGGTGGTGCCACAGGCACAGTAAATAAACAATATGGCAAAACAGAAATGAAATATCAAGATGGGATTTTAAGCAAAGCCCTCCATTACGAACATTACAGCGACAAAATACCCCAATTCATAAAATTTTATACAGACGGACACATCTCAAAGGTTCATGAGAATCTTACAAAAACAGGAAACAAATTAAGCTCCAATGTAATCACAACCTATAAAAAAGCACCAAAAGGCTCTGTTATCAACACAAAAACAATAAAAGGCCAAGACAACACAAAAATACTTGAATCTTACGAAGCTATATATGACGCCAATAACAAATTAACCGCAAAACCTACTGTAAAAAACGCCGCGACATACCAGGATGAAGCATTAACATCTAAAACAACCCATGGAAACGACGGAACAATTTATCATACCAACTTCATACCAAAAAAGGCTGGCGAGACAGATAGTCCAATGCGAGAAATTCGAAATGTCATAAAATTCACAACAGATAAAACAACAACAGTTAAATGGATGGCTCCAGCAAACAGCACGTCCGCTGTAGAGGAACTTGTTAGTGTTAATCTTTGGGACAGAGCTGGAAGACTAATAACAAAAGGTAAAGACAAATATGGTAAACCAATACCAGTAACCAAACCCGCAATACAATTTAGTGTACACAGTAAATTTGCACCAAAAGATGCCGCTCCAAAGAATGTTCAGCAGATTAGAACAATACTAGAAGAAAACACATTAATCACCCTTATGGGCAAAAATGAAAACCCGCTACTTAATATAAAAGTGGATGGGAACAGCAAAGCAAAAGAAATAAAACTAATTCCCCAAGGGTGTGAATGTCAAGCGGCTTTTATAAAAATAAAGGACGGCAAAGTTTCCATTGCAGATAACAATGGCTCAATCTACGCAGCCAGCAAAAAAGATTTAGAAGATTTAACTCCAGCTCTTCGTTACAACAAATTAAAAAATGCAAAATTGCTGCAAATAGAGACATCGCCAGATTTCTTTGAAACCATGCCAGACATACAATTTTTAAGCAAAAACGATTTAGCAACAAAACTAGGTATATTTAACGATAAAGACGGCATGCTAAGAGCAATTGCGGCCTACGAAGATGATGCCACAAGGCCAAGCTGTGTATTCCTCTTTGACAAAGGGGTTCTCACAAAATCAATAGTATACGATGATTTTGGAAAAGAACCACTCTATAGCCAATATTTTAATTCCTCAGTATATGATTTTTATGGTAAACTTTTGGCAGATGCACAATAATCTTATATCAGTAGGAAAAATCTTAAATTTTCATGGAATTCTGGGTATCGCAAAGGTGGGATACTCAAATTTTGATACGATTAAAAACTTAACAAAAATTTATATAAAAAAGGATGGCGAGCAATCTGAATTCACAATAGAAAGCATCAAATTCCACAAAAAAGCTGCCCTCATAAAATTCAAAGAAATAAATTCAATAGATGAACTTTTGCCCTACAAAGGCCTTAATATCTATATAGATAAAGAAGCTGCCCAAAAATCCCTCTCTGATGACGAATTTTTAATTGAAGATTTAATCGGCCTTAATGCTTTTGATAATAACGAAGATTTAATCGGCATAATTTCAGATGTCAAAACCTCTTCAGGCAACGATATTCTCTGTATAAAGCCGCAAGAAGGAGACGAAATTCTTGTACCATTTGCAAAAGAATTGGTGCCAATTGTCGACATCAAAGGCAGAAAAGTAATAATAAAACCTATTGAGGGCCTTTTATAATGCAATACGATGTCATCACCCTCTTTGGCGGCATAGTCGAAGATTACTGTTCCTATTCAATTATGAAAAGAGGAATAGAAAAAGGCATTATCACCGTAAACACAATAAATCCGAGGGATTTCACCCACGACAAACATAAGAAAGTAGACGACACACCCTATGGCGGCTCATCAGGAATGGTATTAATGGCCCCTCCTGTGTTTGAGGCATATGAAAGCATTGCAAAACTTGAAAATTCAGAATTCATAATGCTCACCCCCCAGGGAGAGCCCTACACTCAAAAAATTTCCATTGAATTATCCAAAAAAAGCCAATTAATCTTTCTCTGCGGCAGATATGAAGGCTTCGATGAAAGAATAAGAATTGGGCTTAATCCAAGAGAAATCTCGCTAGGAGACTATATTTTAACAGGCGGAGAGCTTGGCGCACTGTGCATTATGGACAGCGTTTCAAGGCATCTGGATGGTTTTTTAAACAAAGAAGAATCCTCAAAAAACGATAGCTTCTCTGAATCACTAAACGGCAGGCTAGAGCATCCGCAATACACAAAACCAAGAGAATACAGAGGAATGAAGGTGCCGGATGTCCTCTTGGATGGCAACCATGCCGAAATAGAAAAATTCAGAACAGAGCAAAGCCTCTTAAGAACAAAAATCCGCCGCCCAGATTTAGTTTAGAATAAAGAAATTGTTAATAAAATGTAAAACTTTATTAAATTCATATAACAACCATGGCAAAAAAAATTTTCCCTGGTTTTTGTATATCTACACAAAAACATTTGGAGTAAATACATATTAATAATGAGAATTAATAATTCAGACGGGATTGGTTTCACTACATTAAAAACTGCAGCAAAACATACAAACGAGCTTGCATCTTTCAGCAAAAACACTTACACAGGCGCGCGAAAAATCAAGAACCAGATTAAAAAAGATACCTTTGTTCTGGGCGTAAAAGAAATAGAAAAGAAAAAACTGATAATAGGCGCAGGCATCCTTTTGGCAAGCATTCCTGCTGCCATAACACTAGTGCATATGATGCATAAAGGCACAATAGTATCACCCGAATTAAATGAAAAATTCAAAAAAGGTTTTAAATCCATATTCACGCAAAACAGAAGTAATAAACACAAAACAGGCATTAATAATGACAAAAACACAAACCATGGCAAGAAAAATAAAACCCTCTCAAGCTCAAATAATGAACTGGTTTCATTTATTGATAAAAACGCTTCAATACATGGCAAAAAAACAGATAAACAAATAAAAATACAGCCTGCAGCACAAGACCCTGCACCAACAAAAGAAACTCTAAAAAAATCAAACAAATATCCAGAAAACCCTGGAAAACAAACACCTGCACAGGGCCAAATCCCAAACAAAGAAGAGCCAAAAAAGGAAACACATATAAAGCGCATACAGACCATAGAACCTGCAACAGAAAACATAGAACCAAAATTACCGCAGGAGCAAAATAAATACGGAATAGAAGTAACAGACAGCCCAGATAAACAGGCCAAAACTCATTTGACACAAGAAACAAAAGCAACAAAGCACCCCGATATTCCAGATAAAAAATTTGAAAATTCAGACAATGAAAACTCCGATGCTAATCCAAAAGCTTTAATTAACACAGTAATACATAATCCCGAAACAGACAATGAAACACTCTTAAACATCCTTGAAAATCAAGCGGGTACATCATCATTGAAGCCAGCATTAAATACACGTTATTTTCAAAGCACTATATATTTAAATGCAGAAAAAAATTATCAAAAAATAATAAACGGGGAATTTGCCAACTTTACACCAGAAGAGCTTGGTTTAATTATGCAAAATGAAATCCGAGGAACTGACTGCACTAATTCGCCAAGCTCCAGGGAAGATTTAAAACAGTACTTGCTAACTGGAGACATTGGGATTATTGCCGGCCTAAAGGAAGGAATGCGGCTTTTAAAAAAAGGAAATGAAGCAAAAAGCATAACAGCGCAAGCAGTTGATAAAAATCTAGAGGAATTAAACAGAATATTAGACGAATATGCAAACCCAAAAGTCAAGACAGCCATAGGTGATGATCTAAAGGCAGCTATTTCTAAAGAAATTGATTTGACAAATATCTGCAGCAGCAAAGGTTTTAAAAAAAGGATATCAAAGGAACTTAATAAATTAACAGAAGAAGAACTTGTAATGCTTGTAAAATTAAATGAAGAAGATTGCAATATATTTCTTGATTATTTAACAGGCAGCAGCGAGACAAGAATTAGCGAAATAAAAAGAGCAGTAAGAAAATTCATAAAACAAACAAATGCTGGCATAAGTAAAACCGATAGAACAGCGCAAGATATATGTGAACTTATGCGAATAAGTTTGCCATATAAATGGGGCAAGGCCATTGAAAGTTCAAATGTTACACGCATAATTGCAGAATCAAACAATAATTCGGGCGAACTCTACGACTTGATTGAGGCCAATACCAGAGAACTGGGTAACGATTTTGACTTTGAGCAGTTTAAAGTAATCACGAATAAATACACAAAAGAGCTGGCTGAATATCTTACATCTTCAGACGATAAGCACGAAGAAATATATGAAAAATTAAGAGACAAATCACTCTATGATATTGCACTTTCTGTTTATAAGAAAAAAGGGGCCAAAGACATAGTGAGCAGGAATCTTCCAAATACGCGCAGAATATTTTTCAATAAGGATTTAAATGAAATATTACCCAAAGACACCTTGAGTGAAGATTTCCTCAGAAATTTTGCAAAAAACATTGAAGCCTATAATATTTCAGGAGAAAGAGTTTTAACAAATGCAGAAAGACTAAGAAGTGAAGATGGTGTATCACTAGATGCCATTAAACTGCTTGCAAACAGTAGTAATAACTCTGAAAATGGGCTATTAATAAGCTTTTTAATAAATGGTACAAAGGAAGATTTTGCACAAATAAAAGCGTTTGAAGCTCAAAACCAACAGCTGCTTGAAAAAATTGCTGCAGAGGCAAAAACAAAGCTATATAGCACATCTAGGAATAGCTTAAATGCAGAAATCAACAATGTAGCTAAACCGGAAAATTCAAGAGGCATAAGAACTCCCGCTCCTGCTTCTGATATTACAGTGGCACAACCTGGCTGCGCCAGCTGCATTAATACAAAAGAAGACCCACAAGCAATCTTTAACACATTCGATCGGCTAGCACAACCATTAGAAACAAATCCTACGTATGCCGCAATTTAAAACACAAAGATAATTTTATAATTGAAAATATTTTATGCCTTATGAAAGTGCAGCTTCTTGTAACTGACATTACATTTGCTAAAATAGCTAAAATAAATTTTGATTCAAAACAATAATGCTATGCTTACAAAAAATTTAAATATGCAATTTTGCACAAAAAACTAATTTTACTTTTTTATTGCAATAGAGTGTCATATATAAAAAATAATTATTGAAATTGGCGTTAAAACATTGCAACAAAAGAACTTTGAGCTATTTTTTTGTAGTTTTTATACAAAAAATGATGCACTTTTTTTAAACAAATCACGCTTTTAGGCACAGTATAAAGATTTTCAGAATTTTAAGACGTGAAATATCAACTCTCAAAAAGGTTTTCAGATTTTCGAAACATAGAAATAGGCTATTTTAAAGGTTTTTAGGCGTTAATTTACTTAATTTTTGTGAAACTAGCCCTAAAAGACAACAGGTACGACATTTTCAACCGTAAAATACATCATAAAGCCTGCAGCACAAGGTTTTTGATAGAATCATAAATCACATCCAAATTATATCAAGCCAAAAACCTTACCGCAAAGGGTTTTCAGACAGCACCTGCGTGAAAGCTGAAAATGCAGATAGAAAGAGGTTTTTGGCCAGCAGCAGAAAAAAGTAGAGGATAAATTACTCACAAAGCTGCAATATCAATACTTTAAGCGTAAAAATATAGGTATAATACAGGCAATTAAAGCTTTTTGGAAGAAGAATCAAACCGGGCTAAATTTTTCAACTTGCACGCTGGGTGCAAATTTTTTTAAAAATTTTAATAAAATCTCCAATTTTCTTGCCATAGAGTATTTTTATGGGAAAATATAACATAGATAATTATAATATTTATTTAAAGAAAAGGAAAATCAAGCTATGCCAAGGAAAACACCACTCGAAAAGATAAGAAACATTGGTATTGCCGCCCACATTGACGCCGGCAAAACCACTACTACAGAGCGTATTTTGTTTTACACCGGTAAAACCCATAAAATAGGCGAAGTACACGATGGCGCCGCTGTTACAGACTTTATGGACCAGGAAAGAGAAAGAGGCATCACAATTCAGTCTGCCGCAGTTACTGCAGAGTGGAAAGGCCACCAAATCAACGTTATTGACACCCCCGGGCACGTTGACTTCACTATCGAAGTTGAGCGTTCTTTAAGGGTTTTAGACGGCGTAGTTGCTGTATTTTGCGCAGTTGGCGGCGTTCAGTCACAGTCTGAAACCGTTTGGAGACAGGCTAACAGATACGAAGTTCCAAGAATGGTATTTGTTAACAAAATGGACAGAACCGGCGCAGATTTCTACCGTGTTGTAGACCAAATCAAAAACAGGCTTGGCGCTCCGGCTTTTCCAATCAGGCTTCCTATTGGTGCAGAAGACAAATTTACAGGCTTGGTTGACCTGTTTACAATGAAAGCTGAAATTTACACAAATGACCTTGGTACAGATATTAAAGAAGAAGAAATTCCTGCCGATATGCTTGATGAGGCTAAAAAATACAGGGATGAATTGGTTGAAGCCATTGCGGCAGAAGACGATGCGCTTATGGAAAAATTCTTCGAAGACCCGGATTCAATCACTGTTGAAGAGCTAAAAGCAGGCCTTAGAAAAGCAGTTTGCAATAACAAAATCGTTCCTGTAACCTGCGGTACAGCCTTTAAAAACAAGGGTGTTCAGCTTCTTCTTGACTCAATTGTTGAATTAATGCCATCTCCGCTTGATGTTAAGGCTATTGAAGGCGAACTAGAAGACGGAACCAAGACAGAGCGCCGCTCTTCAGACGATGAACCATTTTCAGCACTTGCATTTAAGGTAATGACAGATCCGTTTGTTGGAAGATTAACATTCATGAGAGTTTATTCTGGAAAATTAACTTCTGGCTCTTATGTACTAAATGCTACAAGTGGCAAAAAAGAACGTATTTCAAGGCTTGTACAAATGTATGCTGATCAAAGAAACGAAATTTCAGAAGTTTATGCAGGCGATATCTGTGCTGCTGTAGGCTTAAAGGACACTACAACAGGCGATACTCTTTGTGATGAAAAATCACCAATTATCTTAGAAAGAATGAGCTTCCCAACCCCTGTAATTTCAGTTGCAATCGAACCTAAAACAAAGGCCGACCAAGATAAAATGGGCATTGCTCTTCAAAAGCTGGCTGAAGAAGATCCTTCATTCCAGGTTAAAACGGATACTGAAACTGGACAAACAATTATTTCAGGTATGGGCGAACTTCACCTTGATATCATTGTGGACCGTATGCTTCGCGAATTTAAGGTAGAGGCCAACATAGGTAAACCACAGGTTGCATACCGCGAAACAATCAGAGGCACAGCTGATCAGGATTCTAAATTCATCCGTCAGTCAGGCGGTAAGGGCCAATACGGTCATGTTAAAATCAGAATTGAACCCGCAGAAGAAAATGCAGGATTTGTATTTGAAAACAAAATTGTGGGTGGCGCTATTCCAAGAGAATATATCGAACCTGCAAGAAAAGGTATGGAAGAAGCCCTTGAAGGCGGTATTATGGCTGGCTTCCCAATGATTGATGTTAAGGTTGAACTTTACGATGGAAGCTACCACGAAGTTGACTCTTCTGAAATGGCCTTCAAAATTGCAGGCTCTATGGCAATCAAAGATGGCTGCAAAAAGGCTAAACCTTGTATCTTAGAGCCTATGATGAAGGTTGAAATCGAAATTCCTGACGAATTTACAGGTACAATCATCGGCGACATTTCAAAGCGCCGCGGCAGAATCGAAGGCCAAGAGCCCCAAGGTAACACTGGAAACGTTATTGTAAGGGCAATCGTACCTCTTGCCAACATGTTTGGTTATGCTACTGATTTGAGATCAAACACTCAAGGCAGAGGCACATTCTCAATGGAATTCTGCAAATATGAACAAGTTCCATCAAACGTTGAGGCTGAAATTATTTCTAAATCAGGTGCTACAGCGTAAAATAAAATTTCTTTAAAAGCTTTGCCATATTTTGGGCAAAGCTTTTAAAAGACAAAATAAATCACATCACAAAAGAGCGGTAATTTAAAAAGAATTCCGCTCTTTTGCTATCCTTATCCCCCTTTTTTTCTTTTTGGACTTTTAGTATAGAAATTAACGTATTGACACCAAATATTGCTTCACATTTTGAGACTCAATAAAAATAGAAACACCTAAGCACTTGAAAAACATAGCTTCAAAGCAGAATATAGAGCTAAAACACCAAGTTTAAAAAATTCTTTTTTTAAAACAAAAAGCTCAATGAGCAATTCCTCTTTCTTGATAAAAAATTTGGTAACTATATACAGTTTTACACAAAAATATTGCCTTTATTTTTTCTTGTAATGAAAATCCCTATGCATAGAAGAGAGCCTTCTAAATAAGTTTCCAGATAAAGTGAAACTTATCCTGCTCTTTTTTTATACATAGGGATTGAAATAAAAAGAAAACATTTAATAAACAAGTGTAAAATTGTATATAAATAGCAAGAATTTTATAGTAAAATAATTCTAACTTAATAAATATGGAGATTTTATGCCAGATTTTACATACACAATAAACGGGCTAGACAAAGATGGAAATGAAACAACATTTTCCTTAAAAGATTTTTTAGGGCAAAAGTTTATCCTTTATTTTTATCCAAAAGATAATACATCAGGCTGCACACAGGAGGCCTTAGAATTTCAAAATAATTTACACAAGCTGCATGAATATATTGTAATAGGGGTGAGTCCCGACAGTATCAAAAGCCACAAATTATTTAAAGAAAAACAAGGTCTAAATTTCATATTGTTATCAGACAACGAACACAAACTGGCAGAAAGTTTTGGCGTCTGGATTGAAAAATCAATGTATGGAAGAAAATATATGGGAATTGACCGTTCAACATTTATTATCAACGAAAATGGCGAAATTGAAAAAGAATGGCGCAAAGTAAAGGTCAAAGGCCATGTTGATGAAGTTATTTCTTATTTGCCAAATAAGACTAAATAGATTTGACAAAAAACCAATGTTTCAGAATAAAGGATTCAAATTTAAAAAATTTGATAGTTGAATTAAACCCAAACTACAAAAACTTTACATTAAAATGAAAAACGCCTGATAAACACAAACTAGAAACCTGAGTAACAAATAATATCTGCTATACTCAAGAGGGACTTGACAAAAAGATAGTTTAGATATATGAAATAAATATATTATTTATCCATAAGCAAACAAAATCACAATATTAAAGGAATTTTAAAATGAAAAAAATCTTTACATTTATTTTTCTAATAATGTTTTCAATGGCAAATGCCGCTTTTGCGCATCATTACGACAGGCGTCATGGTAGCGATTGCAGAGAATGCTGGAGCAAAACAAGGCAAGGTGGCGGTTTTACAGGTGGACAAGAAGCAACAACCACCACTGTTTCAAACGCCAAAAAGTTAAAAGATGATTCTTATGTTGTTCTGCAGGGCAATATTGTTTCAAAAAGTGGAAATGAAAAATATATTTTTAAGGACAAAACCGGCACAATTGAAATCGAAATAGATGATGAAGATTGGGGCGGTATTCAGGCTGGGCCAAAGGACACAGTGATAATAGAAGGCGAAATTGACAGAGATTTTAACTCAATTTCAATAGACGTAGATACTATAAGGCTTGCCGAATAGTTGAGTTTACCGGCCACAGTATGCAGCTTGAAGCCTGCTTAATGGTATATTTAATAATTCTCATTACTTGAATTTTGAAATTTGTATACAAAAATTGCCAAAGCATGCATTATCTTTACTTTGGCAATTTTTGTTTCTTGTTTAATTTTAAATACAGATTATTTTGCAGCAGTTTTAATAAAGATACTGTAAAATTAGCACAGACGCTATATTTCAATGAGCCCCCTTGCATAATAGTTGCCATCTAAAAGTTTGGTTAAATATTAATACAAATATGATATAATAGTGATTATGAGGTTAATACTGTTTATATATGCATTTTTATTCAGCTATTTTTTGTTTGTAATGCATAATTACTTATATTTTGGCATAACAGTTTTAACCATTCCGGCACTTATTCTCATCCTGTTTGAGGTCAAGAAAGCCAAAATTAGAAACTATAAAAAAATGATTGAAAAGGCCTGGCAAAACACTGATGTAAAGCCATTTTTAAATGTGAACAAAGAGCCATTGTATATTCTTGAATTAATACCTGGTCTGGAGAGGGTTTTTGCCCTTAAAATCTATAATCAGAGAAGAAATGGCACCAAAATTGCTGATTTTGTGGACTTTGCAAATTCCACATCAATTCCTTTAAGCTATTACGAGATTAACAAAAGAATTTTGCTGTATTAGGATAAATCTTTTTTTAAAAAATGGGCACAAGGGCTTCTAATTGTAAGTCTTTTTAGCATTTTATAGCATGTGTCAGATAGAAAATCGAGACAAATTTTCAAATCAAACGAAACATTTTTGTAAATTTTTGTAACAAAATATCTCAGTAAAACCAGCTGCAGTAAAGTTTTACAAAGCTTTTGCCGATAACCATGATATAAAATCTAATATAGGCAAGGAGTATATAAAATGGAATGGCTTTCTGCAAGAAACAATATAGATGCAGGCAATACCCGGGGAATTTCTGCGGATACTGCAAAGCAATTAGTTTCGCCTAATTTAAAAGATACAGAAAATAAACAAAAATTAAAAACAGGAAGCAATGAAGACAGCCTTGTTGAATTTGATTTTGATATTTCCATAGATGAAGAAGAAAATCAAACAGACGCAATTTCGCAAATGCTCATCAAACCAGATGCTATAAAAGCATCAGAAACAAAAGATGACACAGAAGGCATTCAAACACCCGAAGGAGACGCTGACACAAATAAAATCCCTGTCGTAAACACCATTGAAAACGATGCCCCCACCCAGCCTGAATCAATGCCTGATATAAAACCAGAAATCCTGGATACTGATGTTTCAGTCAAGGATGATATTAAAACGGAGGCCGATAAAGAAGCAGATAAAACCCCTGTGGATACTGGAAATTCAGCAGAAGAAACAGCAGAAAGCTTTAAGGGAATAATAACTGATTCTAGCAAAATCAGGGAATATTTTGATTCTCTGACTATTGCACAAAAACAAGCTATTCTTAAAGAGGTTGGCAGCTTAGATTTGATTAATTCGCTAAATGTTTTAGATAATGGCACAGCAGAATTTGCAGCAAAAGATGGCAGCAAAGTCACTATGCACTCAACTGGTGAATGCATAAAGGAAGCCCCAGCACAAACCACTGCCCCAACACATTCCGAAACAACACAAGACACCAGCATTAAAAACGATGCACCTACAAGCTCTGATTCTTCCACGCAAAATACAGGCATACAAAGTAGCACCCAGACAAATTTACCCGCAAGCCAAACCCCCCAGTCACCAACAACTTCAGGCACCAACAATGCAACTCTAAATCAAAGTCCTTCAAACAATAATTCACAGACAGGTAATTCCACAGTACAGGCAGGCTCTGCATCCAAAGGAAAGATTCTTGTAAGTTCATTTCAATCAGGCGTGCAAACTGATTCTTCAACACAAAACAGTCTTAATTCAGCAAATTCAGAGCTTAAAGACCTGCAGCAACAGCAAGATGCAGCTAAGACTGATTTAGAGAAACAACAAACAACGTATGATTCCACCCAAAACGATATGCAAACGGATGTGGCACAGGTTGAAGGTGAGATTTCACAGGGTGAAACCGATAAAACCACAGCAGATAATGAATTAGACAGTGCAAATGAAGAATTATCCGGCGCACAAAATGCTGCTGACGAGGCTTCGGGCCAGATGACGACTGCTCAAGATTATGCACAACAGGCAGATCAGATTCTTAATGAAGCCATTGCAAGAATGCAAAATGCCCAGGGAACCTCAGACAATGCAGCATCAAATAATGCACAACACATAAATGAAGAAAACCAAGCACAGAATGAAGCAAATGCAGCTCAGCAGGAAGCAAACAAGGCGGCAGAAAAAACAGACACTGCAAAGAGCAAAAAAGAAGGGACCAAGGCTGCTGCAAATACGGCATCAGCAAAGGCTGCAGCAAGTTTTAATATTAAAAATCAGTATCAAAAAGAAGTCGAGAGCGCACAAAGAGAATACAACAGTGCTCAAGCAGAACAGAATGAAGACAAAGGGCTCATAGGTAAAGCTGTAGATGCGGTTAAAGGCTTTCTTTCAAAACTTGCAGATGCGGTAAGCAATGCCGTAGATAAGCTTCGCGGTGCAGAAAAGCAATACGAAGAAGACAAGGCTGATGAAGAAAAGAAATGGGCCCTTGATGAAGAGGCCCAAGTGCAACTTGAAGAAAAACAAAAAGAGCAGGACAAAGCTTCTGAAATTTCAAAACAGGCGCAAATTATTCTTGATAGAAAAACAGGCGAGAGAGAGGTTTCTGATCAGGAATACGCAGATGCCTTGCTTGATTTAGCAGATGCTGTTATGGAACAGGACGAAGCATCTGGCGAATATGACAGCGCACTTGAAGCTGTTCTTGAAGCAAATGAAAATTGGCAAGTTCAGAATGGCAAAATAACTAATGCAAATGGCAAAGTGGTCTCCTGTACGGAGGTATGCAAGGAACTTGAAAAATTTGTTACAGATAAAATTAAAGAAAAAAGCGATACAGAAGCATCATATGATAAAGTTCTAAAAACCACAGCAGGTGCCATAAAAGGCGATAAGGACAAAATAAATTCACTTGGAAAACAAATAAAAGCTCTTGAAAAAGATATTAAAGAACAAGAGAAGAAAATTGCGCTACAAGAGCAGATGGCAGCACAAATAACCGCTGAAAAGAGCACACTTGATGCCAAAAAAGATTCTGAGGGAATTGGCGATTCAATAAAAAGACTTTTTGGTTTTGGAAACGCCAAGGATAAAAAATCTTTTGATACAAAACAAGAAGCCCTGCAAGAGGCCATCAGTACAGGCACAGCCAAAAATATAAGTAAGGCCTACAAGGCAATTTATGGCGAAGATGCAGTAGTTGATGAAAACGGCGAACCCAAGCTGAATAAAAACGGCGAGCCAATTAAGATTTCAGATTTATCAGATAAAGAATTTGAAGAATATATAGAAACTGAAACCAATAAGACTATAAATGCAGCAAAGCGCATAGAAAAGCTTGACAGTGGCGAATTTACATACAATGGGCAAATCCTTAAAATGGATGATATCCATACAGCGCTTGATAAACAAGCAAAGGAACTTGTTGAAGAAATGGAAAATGCTCTGGATAATCAAGGCATAGTAAGTAAATTTGCAAGTGCAGCAAATACATTATTTGGCTTTGGCACATCCGAAAAAGAGGCCAAGGCACAGGTTCAGCAATATAAGGATATGCTAGACAGGCTAAAAAACTGCGATGATTCCTCAGAATATGCTTCATTGTACAAAGCAATTACAGGCAATGATTTTTCGAGAGCAGAAATTGCAAAAGCTATTGTGTATAATGAAGAATCAGGCGAGAAAGAATATAAGAAACAAAAAGCCAAGAAAGATAAAACAGACCTTAGCACAAACATAAACATTGTAAAAGATGCCCTTAAAGAAGCTGGCGGAGACAAAGAGCTACTTTCCACAGCACAAAACTCAAAGGCGCAGGAAGCAATATATGATTATCAAAACACACAAAAAACCGCAACAGATGTTGCGATAGGCATAGGTAATGCTGCGGTTGTAACGGCTGCAGTAGCCTTGGCACCAGTTACAGGTGGAGGCTCACTGGCTGTTGCTGCGGGTGTTGGTGCCGGTTCAAACTTATTATTAAACTTTGGCAACAGCATTTATGATGGCAATGATGATGGTAACATAGATATTAATTACTCCCTTGGCGAGGGCATTAAAGATGCCACAACCGGAGTGTTTGAGGGTGGTTTATATCTTGCAGGCGGAACTGCAGCACGTGCACTCAACGCTAAGTTTACAGGAACAGCTGTAGCAACCGCAACAAAGGCAACATTCTGGCAGACGTTAAAAAGCAAAGGCATAAAAGCTGCGCTTAAACAAACTGAAGAAAAAATTCTTACTGGCAGCGCAAAAACAGCAGCAAAAGCTGCAACTGTTTCAACCAAAACAGCTGCAGCAGGCACTACAGGTGTAATGGCTTCAAAGCCTGGAGATGATTTTCTTAATTCAATTGCAAACAAAGAAACTGCAGCTAAGGCCGGTATTGTAACCAATGATGCATTTAATGTAAAAGTCACAAAGGACACAGCAGAATATAAGCAAAGCGCTATCAACAAAAGAAAAGCTATTAATCAGTTTTCAAACGATTTAAACAAAGCACTTAATGGCACAAAAAGCGATAATTACATCATAAATATTCTTGCAGCCAAAATAAAAAAAGAAAAACCCAGCATCATAACAGAAACAAAAAATGAAAAAACTGGCAAAACTAAAGCTAAAGCAGATAAAGACACTGTAAAACAATACAAAAAATATGCAGAAAAACTGGGCTACAGCCTTGCAAGTATGGGTATAGAGCTTGAAGATGCTAAGAAAATAATGAAGAATGTAGACCTGAATGATTATAAAAAGCTTGTAAAACTAGCTGAGGCTCTTGGCGATGTTGATGATTCTACAAATGATATCCAACAGATGCAAAAGATAATTAAAAATGTTGATACTGGAAGCTTAAAGTATAACAAAACATCAAAATATAACTTGAGTGCGGAAGGCACTTGTTATAATGGCAAAACAAAATTTCAACTGCAAATAAGCAAAAATGGTAAAATCAATTTAAAGTTTCACTGATAATTAATTCATAATGTTCCACAAGTCATTTATATAAGATTTGTGGAACATTTTATTGTTATATCAATTATCTTGCTATCAAAAAACCACATTACCCAGTCGGGTAATATACAGGAGGGTTGGTTTATTGTATTTTGATTAAGTTAATTAAAAGTAGAAGTTAAAACAGGTTAGGCGATTACAGTATAGCATTAAGTGTGAACTTATACGGCTATTGTTATAGTGGCAATGTATAGTAGCACATTAAGGCCAATTTGGGGA
>CATJOM010000031.1 GCA_949741915.1 uncultured Candidatus Melainabacteria bacterium
CGGATGATGTATAACGGCTCAAACATATTGAAATCTGATACAGCATCGCACAAATCGAATTTAGGAAAATAGCTGTAAACAGATAGATTCGTCCCGCATTTCCAGCATGGTCGCTGAACCTGATAAATAGCCATTCCAGTCTTTTGAAGGACATGATAAGAAGCTACCGCGAAATCCATTGTTGATTTGCATGATGGAAATCCGCTACACCCAAAGAAAGCTCCATATCTCCCGTTGCGCAGCTCCATTTTTTTACCGCAACGATCACACAGTATCGCTTTATCCTGAATCTTTATACTTTCGGGATTGACAGGCAATTGAAGCTCCCTTATCTCTGCTTTGCCATCTGTTTTACAATATAAATCCATGTATTCTTCGTTTTCGCCGGGAAGAAGAAAATCTAATTCCCTCAAAACCCGAATCCACCATTCGCCGTTTCTTTTTTCAAAGCGAATATAACCCATTTCTTTTAGGTACTGTTTGCAGCTGTCTATAACGTGTTTATAATCGTGATCAGGCTCAACGCATATTCCTTGATAAGCGATTTGAGCCATCTCAAGATACTTTAAATTCTTTGCGAGACAGCAATTACCAGGAAACCTACAGCATTTGTCAAGAATGTAATAATAGACTCTCACTACAAATTCAGTAAAGTGTCCCGTAGGAGTTTGCCGTTGCTTCGCAAAATAGTCACGCTTCGCATCTATTTTAGATTGTTCCCACATTGCATTCACCCCTCATAAATAACAATTTCCGTCAGTCTGCCGTTTTCCAGCCGATACACCCTATCCATGCCCTCAAGGTTCTCATAGTGGTGGGTAATCATGAGCACGGTCTTGCCCTGCATTTCGTTGACAATGACATTGTGCAGGTAGGCGTCGGATTCCACATCGAAGCCGGAGGTGGCCTCGTCTAAGATCACAATGGACGCATCCTTAAGCAGAGCTCTGGCAACCGCCAGCTTCTGCTTTTCTCCCCCGGAGAGCCGCGCGCCGTTCTGCCCGATCTGCGTCTGTTCTCCTTCCGGCATTCGGCTGAGGAAGTCTTCCACGCCGCTGGTCTTCAGGGCGGCTTCCAGCTGTTCCGGCTCGGCGGAGCTTGTCAGATCGGCGTTTTCCGCCACGCTGCCCAGAAACAGGTACGGCTCCTGACTCACCACCGAAAACAGCCCGCGGTAAGAATCCAGCGAATAGGTCTGGATTGGTTTCCCGTTCAGCAAAATTTCCCCGCCGTCCGGGATGTAGAAGCGCAGCAGCAGATCGAGGATCGTGGATTTCCCGCTGCCGTTCTGCCCAATGATGGCGACCTTCTCGCCCGGCTCGATCTTGAAATTGATCTCGTCGAGGATCGGGCGGCTCTCCTCA
>CATJOM010000032.1 GCA_949741915.1 uncultured Candidatus Melainabacteria bacterium
ATTTTACTAAATTTTAATACAAAAATACATCAAAATGTTTAAAATTATAAATGTTTGTATTACAATTTGAAACGGACTTAATGAATTTAATTATAAGGAAGAATGTTATGTACAATGCAGCGATAGTTGGGGCAGGACCTGCGGGTATTTTTACCGCGCTTGAATTGATAAAGCTTAAGCCTGACTGGAAAATTATACTTATTGAAAAAGGAAGCAAAATCGAAAAAAGAGTTTGCCTTTTAAGAAACGGTCACAAAACCTGTCCATCCTGCAAAACATGTGGTCTTTTATGTGGTTGGGGTGGTGCTGGCGCATTCTCTGATGGTAAATTAACTCTTACACCTGAAGTTGGCGGACATTTGCCTGAATATATGCCATATAAGGATGTGGAAGATTTAATTAAATATTGTGACAATATTTATTTGGAACATGGTGCAACAGATGTTGTTTATGGTGTAAATAGACATGAATTTGCAGATATTGAACGTGCAGCATCTCTTGCGGAGTTAAAACTTGTGCATTCTCCTGTAAGGCACTTGGGTACAGAGCGTTCTTTGGATGTACTAAAACATATGCAGGACTATCTTGCGGATAAAATTGAGATTGTCAATAATATATCAGTCGACAGCCTAATTGTAGAAAACAATACGATAAAAGGTTTAAAACTTTCGGATGGCAAGAATATAATGGCAGATTATGTTGTTATTGCTCCTGGAAGAGAAGGTGCAGACTGGCTGACACAGGAATTTGAAAAAAATAACATTTCTATGGTAAACAATGCAGTAGACATAGGTGTGCGTGTTGAACTGCCTGCAGATGTTATGGAACCTATCACATCCCGTTTGTATGAATCAAAATTAATATATTATTCTCCAACATTCGGAGATGAGGTTAGAACATTCTGCATGAATCCTAATGGCGAAGTGGTTTCAGAGAATTATAATGGTATACAAACTGTAAATGGCCATAGTTATGCTAATAAAAAAACACCAAATACAAACTTTGCACTTTTAGTGTCAAAGAAATTCACTGAACCATTTAAAGAGCCCATTAAATATGGTCAGCATGTTGCAAGTCTTGCAAATATGCTTGCAGGCGGTGTTCTTGTTCAAAGATTCGGCGATTTGCTTGATGGCAAAAGGTCTACTCCTCAAAGAATAAAAGAAAGCATTATAAAGCCAACCCTTGAATGTGCTACGCCTGGTGATTTAAGTCTTGTTCTGCCCTATAGACAATTGTTATCAATTATCGAGATGCTTTATGCGCTTGATAAGATTGCACCTGGTGTCGCTTCAAGATATACTCTTCTTTATGGCGTTGAAGTTAAATTCTACTCTGCAAGGGTAAAACTAACAAATGAACTTGAAACAGAAGGTGTTAAAAATCTATTCACAATTGGTGATGGCGCTGGTGTCACAAGAGGTTTGATGCAGGCTTCGGCTTCTGGTGTATACTGTGCAAGGGTTATCGGCAGCCGTTAAGTTCAACAAGAAGAGCATTGCTTGATGCAAGCTCTCCTTGTTGGGCTGCAATACTTAAGAATAATTATGCTAACTTATTATTAAACATCTGGGCAATA
>CATJOM010000033.1 GCA_949741915.1 uncultured Candidatus Melainabacteria bacterium
TATACCAAGGTATCAAAACGCCAACAAGTTATTATAAAATTTTACTGCGCATCTTTTCCGCAGCAATTTTTATATTTCAGTCCGCTGCCACAGGGGCATTTGTCATTTCTTCCAACCTTGTCATCATTAACAAAAGGCTGATGCCCTAAATTTGAGGCGGTGTCTGAATTATCTGCCCCCACGACAGATGCTGTAGCACCTTCAATATTATCAGAAATTTCAGCTTCATTATTGGTGGAATTTTTTAAGGCTTTTGTTAATTCTGTTTCAATCTCTTTATTTGGCATCATTGTTTGCCCTGCAATCATGCCTGAAATAGGAATATCACTTAAGGAAAGGTCAGCAACTTCACTATTATCTGGTGACATTATCTGAACACCAAATTTAACCCTCATCAAGTGTCTTACAGTTTCTGACTGTATATCAGACATCATAGAATTAAATAAATTAAAAGCACCTTTTTTGTATTCAATAAGAGGGTCTTTCTGGCCATACGCCACAAGGCCGATGCCATCCTTCAAATCATCAATATTTGCAAGGTGGTCAATCCACTTGGCATCAATAACCTGCAATAGCACGTCACGCTCCAGATGACGGATAACATTATCATCTGAAAACGGCTCCTGAAGTTCTTCACCAAGTTTGTATCTTTCAACAACTGTATTGAAATTCTCAATTGTTAATTTTTCATGGTTTCTGTATGCAGTCTTTGTCAAATTCTTAAGATGTGCAGACATTTCGTTGAATCTAAAATTCTTAATATCATCTACAGAAAGAGTGTTTAGCTGTGGAAAGACTGATTTCATCTCATTTACAAGCATATTTAATTCATCAGGCACATATTCAGCGGGTGACATATCCGGTGAAATATACTGTCTTAAAATCTTGTCCACCTCTTTTTCAATCATATAAACAATGTCAGAATTTAGGTTTGTAGAATTGAGAACTTTCTTTCTCTGTGCATAGAATTTTTCCCTTTGAATATTAATGACATCATCATATTCAAGCACATTTTTTCTTATGTCAAAATAATGAACCTCCACCTTCTTTTGAGCAGATTCAATCTGGCGGGTAATAAGTGGAGAATTTATCACCATATCATCACTCATAAATTGTGCAATAATATTTCCACCAAATTTTCTCATCAAATCATCCTCAAGTGACAAGAAAAACTTAGTAGACCCAGGGTCTCCTTGCCTTGCAGCACGTCCCCTAAGCTGATTATCAATACGGCGCGATTCATGTCTTTCAGTTCCTATAACATGCAAACCACCAAGCTCAATTACCTTCTTGTGTTCTTCTTCAGTTATAGTGCGGGCTCTTGTTAGCGCCTCTTCTTTTTTTGTTTCATAATCAGGGGTGTTTGTTGGGGTTATACCCATAGAGTCCAATTCTTCCTTTGCAAGATATTCAGGGTTTCCACCAAGGAGGATGTCCGTTCCTCTTCCTGCCATATTTGTTGCAATTGTAACAGCACCTACACGGCCAGCCTGCGCTATGATATAAGCTTCCTTTTGGTGATGCTTGGCATTCAGAACATTATGCTTAATTCCAGCCTGGGTTAACAATGCAGATATTAATTCCGATTTTTCAATACTTATCGTGCCCACAAGAACTGGACGGCCAATTTTTGCCATCTCAATAATTTCTTTAACAACCTCTCTGTATTTTGTTATCTGTTTATTAAATATTGCATCAGCCTCATTATTTCTAATATCAGGCTTATTTGTAGGAATTGCTGTTACAGGAAGGTTATATATCTTGCCAAATTCGGCCTCTTCCGTCATAGCAGTACCTGTCATGCCAGATAGTTTTGGATAAAGCCTAAACAGGTTCTGGAATGTAATACTTGCAAGGGTTTGAGATTCATCCTGAATTGGTACATTTTCTTTTGCTTCAATTGCCTGATGAAGGCCGTCAGACCATCTTCTTCCCTGCATAAGGCGGCCTGTAAATTCATCAACGATTACAATCTCATTATCACGTATAACATAATCAGTATCCAGCGTGAATAACTCCTTGGCTTTTAGGGCTTGCAAAAGATGATGGGCATACTGTGTCTGGATATCAAACAAATCATCCACGCCCAAAAATTCCTGCGCCTTGTCAATACCCTCTTCAGTCAAGATTATGTTTTTATTCTTCTCGTCAACCTCATAATGAGTCACTTTTTCTAATATTGGGGCCACCTTTGCCATAAGCTTGTATGTTTCTGCTGATTTTTCAAGGCGGCCGGAAATAATTAAGGGTGTCCTGGCTTCATCAATTAAAATACTGTCAACCTCGTCAATTATGGCGTAATTATAAGGCCTTTGAACAAGTGCATCTGTACTTGTTGCCATATTGTCACGAAGATAGTCAAAGCCAAATTCATTATTTGTTCCATAGGTAATATCACACGCATAGGCAGCTTTTTTCTTTTGAAAATCAAAGCTGTCGGCTGATAAAATAACGCCAACTGTAAGGCCCAGAAATTCAAAAATGCGCCCCATCCAGTCTCTGTCTCTTTGCGCAAGATAATCATTTACAGTAATTATATGAACACCTTTTCCTGTTAATGCATTAAGATAAGCAGGAAGTGTTGCAACAAGGGTTTTGCCTTCACCTGTTCTCATCTCTGCAATGTGTCCTTCATGAAGAAAAATTCCGCCTATTAACTGAACATCAAAATGACGCATATTAAGAACGCGCCTTCCTGCCTCACGTACCGTGGCAAAAGCCTCTGGAAGAATTTTATCAAGGACTGCTTTTTCAAGGGCTCTGTCTGTTTTATAATCCTCAGATTTTTCACGCTTTGACAAGATTTCTTTAAATTCAACGGTTTTTGCCTTCAATTCATCATCAGAAAGCTTGGTGAATTCTTCCTCAAGATGATTAATGTGCTCTACAACCGGCATGATTTTTGCTATTTTTCTCTCGTTTGGATCCTTGAAAATCTTAAGCAATACGTCAACAACGCCCATTTATTTCTCCCCTATGTGTAATATTTATAAATATATTATCACAAACAAAGCAAAGTGATTATCCACCCAGACGTTTTATAGTAACCATCGTGCCAAACCTTGAGCGGTACACCTGCAGGCTAGATGATAGCTAATGTATTTACAATACAACAAATTGCATAAATTACAAAAAAGGTGGGGCTAAAAGTGCCATCGTTTATAATACCTATTAAATGCAAAATATATGTATTTTATATAGAATATTTTCTTTTCATTCCAAGCTTCATTCACAAAAAAAACAGGATGAGTTTCGCTTTGCAGAAAGCTTAATTAGAACACTATTTTTATAAATAAAACTTCCATTAAAGAAACAAGGGAATAAATATTTTGATAGGATTAATATAGAGTTGCAAGGTGCCGCCTGACCTTGAGACTTATGCCTTGTGGCCCAATCCTATTAGTGAATTCAAGCTTATTTTTTAACACCGTACGCATATTTTAACAGCACAATTTAAAGAAAATCATTTTTTGCTCATCTTATAAATTGCAGCATACTCACTCAACCCATAAAGGCTAGTGCCTATTGTTAATACAGCATTATCCTTAAGTATTGCCGAAGCGCCTTGTACATAAAAAAGAGGTATTTTTATAAAAGCAGATTTAAATTTATTAGCCTTCGGGTTAAATATTATAGCATGGCCAAACGGGAACCAGGAGTTTGTTTTGTAAAAAAGCAAAGTATTATCGGGCAGAAGCATTGCGGAATAATTGTTATCCCGAAAAGCAGCCTTGTTTAAAAGCTTTATACTTTGTGAATTATAATCAAACTCCTCAATCAAGACTTGTTTAAAATATTTCTTGCCCTCTATTTCTTTGTCTCCAGCGCAATAGGCATCTGGAGCAGGCGCTTTACTTACAATATAAATTTTATCATCAATGCAAAAAACCTCAAAAACAGCTTGTGTTTTATCAAGGCTTCCTATTATCTCAATTTTATTATGTTTGGCATTATACAGAATTATATCCCTATTAAGCTGGCCATGGCAGCTCTTATTACCTTCTTTAAAATCACCCTCTATTCTTCCGCCAATAATAAGAACATTTCCATCACTTAAGTTAACAGCTGTATGCTCATATATAGTATTGGGTAAAGCGGGGCCATACTCAAACTTATTTGTTTTGGGATTATAAAATTCAAGTTTTCTATCACTTACATCAGGCCAGTATACCATTTTGCCAGTTTTGCCGCCTGAAATTAACACTCTACCATCATTAAGAGTAATGGCATTATGATACGCCCTTGGCATTAGCATATCAGGGCCTTTTTTAATTTGTTTTGTTTCAGGCAAAAAAATATTTGTACTGGCTAGTATTTTTTTCATCAAAGGCCCGCCACCGCCTGTGATTAGAATACTGCCGTCATTTAGCTTTGTACAGGAAGAATGGCTTAGGATTTTGTTTGCATCAGAGTCAAAAATTGTGCGGATTTTATTGGTTTTTGAATCATAATATTTGAGAGCATAGCTTCTATATACAAATGCATCACCGTTGTCAATCGATATAACCTGGTAGGAAGTACTCAGGGGTACATTAAATCTATCCGAAACAGAAATGCCACCAAAGCCGCCTGCAAAAGCTGGCAAAGGATTTTTAATAAACAAAAAAACGAATATAATCAGAATAATTGTTACATTTTTTACATTAACAGAAATTTCTTTATTTTTCTTCATAATATTCACTCCTTGCTCAATTATATCTCCATTAACTAAAATTGACTATATTTTATGAATTAGGTAAAATTAAAGAGATTAAAATTCATTTTGAGGAGGATATTTTGGAAAATTTGCATGAAATCGTGCAGCAAAATGCCGTTATGATTAGCGCCATTATTCTAATTGTAGCGTATATTTTTATTGCATGGGAGAAAATTTCAAAAGTAACAGTAGCGCTGCTAGGCGCTTGTGCCACATTATTTTTAGGACTATTAAGTTCCGACAAAACACCTGAAACGCTTGGTCAGTATTTTATTAATTTTATTGATTTCAATGTAATCTTTTTACTTGTTTCAATGATGATAATTGTGCATATCTGCGCAAGATCTGGCATGTTTAAATGGATGGCAAATGAAATTTTAAAATTAACAAAAGGCAAACCAAAGCTTGTATTATGCGCCCTTGCTATATTTACAGCGGTTGCAAGCGCTTTTTTGGATAACGTTACAACTGTAATTCTTGTTATGCCAATCACTTTTGTTGCTTGTAAAAAACTTGATTTAGATCCGATACCATTTTTAATAACTGAAATTTTATGTTCAAACATAGGCGGAACAGCAACATTAATCGGAGACCCGCCAAATATAATAATAGGCTCAGCAGCAGGATTCAGCTTTATGGATTTTGTTAAAGAACTAACTGGAATTGTTACTATAATACTATTTACAACAATTGGAATTTTAATTTTCTTATTCAGAAAGCAGTTGAAAAGCACTCCTGAAAAGATGGAAATGGTGACAAAGATTGATAATTCAAGAACAATTCTTCATAAGGGCCTTGCTATAAGATCAGGAATTGTCTTAGCCCTTGTTATACTTGGATTTATAACCCATGACATTACACATATTCCGACATATTTAATTGCAATGATAGGCGCTAGCATCCTTCTAGCCTTTGAAAAACCAGCAAAACTATTGATGAATGTTGAATGGAATACTATATTTTTCTTTATTGGTTTATTTATTATAATCGGCGGACTTGAGGCTGCAGGTGGAATTGACCTTATGGCAAAGTGGCTTTTAAGGGTGACCGAAGGCTCTCAGGCTGCAACTGCTATGATTATCCTCTGGGCGTCAGGAATTTTGTCAGGGATTATTGATAATATCCCCTATACTGCCACAATGGCACCCATGCTTGCCACAATCCAAAGCATTGAAGGAACAGAATATACTCATCCTCTTTGGTGGTGCTTGTCTTTGGGAGCATGTCTTGGCGGAAACATGACAATAATAGGTGCAGCAGCAAATGTTATTGTTTCTGAAACTGCCCACAAAAAAGGCTATTGTATTTCATTTGTTAGATTTCTCAAATATGGTTTTTCAATAACAATGCTTGCACTCTTATTGAGTACCGCATACATATATTTAAGATTTTTAATACACTAAAATTACACAAAGACACATCCTGCAGAGTTTTAGCCAACTGGCAGAGCATTTTGGATGTGTCTTTTTTCAAATAAACTTTTGGGGTATTTGTAAAGTTTTGTAAACTAAGGATATAGATGATAATTTCAGATGGGGATGATAAAAATTATTCCGACAAAAAAATAAATAAAATAGGCAAAAAACATGCAGCTCAAGGATTTAAGAAAAATTCTGACAAAATAAAAAAAGAAGAGCTTAGCAGCAATGGCAGTAAAAAATTCAGCCACAATGAGGGTATTGACACTAGCTTTAACCAGGAAAAAGGTGAAAAGCCTAGGGCCAAGGAGCTTTTACCTGCTTCAAATGAATATGACGAAACTTATGAAAAAACAATCCGACCAAAGACGTTTGAAGAATATATAGGGCAAAATTCTCTAAAAGAAACCCTGAAAATTTCGATAGAAGCCTCAAAAAAAAGAAATGTACCGCTTGATCATCTCTTATTTTATGGACCTCCGGGCCTTGGAAAAACCACACTTGCAAATATAATTGCAAACGAGTGCGGGGTGAATATAAAAATTACGTCTGCGCCTGCATTAGAGCGTCCAAGAGACATTATTGGAATTTTAATGAGTTTAAAAGGCGGGGAAATTTTATTTATTGATGAAATCCACCGTCTGAACAAAGTGGCAGAAGAGATACTTTACCCTGCAATGGAGGACTTTTTTATAGACCTTACAACCGGCAAAAGCCAGACAGTGAAGACTATGCGGGTGCCTGTACAAAAGTTTACACTTATCGGAGCAACAACAAAAGCTGGAGCGCTCTCAGGTCCATTGAGAGACAGGTTTGGAATTATTCACAGGCTGGAATTCTACACCCCGCCTGAATTACAGCATATTGTAAAAAGAAGCGCAAAAATATTAAATGCAAAAATTGACGACGAGGGCGCAATAGAGATAGCACTTAGATCAAGGGCCACCCCCAGAATCGCAAACCGTCTGATAAAGCGGGCTAGCGACTATGCGCTTGTAAAATCTGACGGAAAAATCACCAAAAAAATTGCAGATTTGGCACTAAAAAATTTAAATATTGACAATTTAGGGCTAGATAACACTGATAGAGCGCTTTTAGGACTAATTATAGAGAAATATAATGGCGGGCCAGTAGGCATAGAAACGCTGGCAGTGGCACTAGGGGAGGATATTCGGACAATCGAGGACGTGTATGAGCCGTATTTACTGCAATCCGGGCTATTAATGAGAACTCTAAGGGGCAGAACCGTGACAAAATCTGCATATGAGCATCTTGGTTATAAAATTCCGCCATGTGGAAATGGGCAGATGGGATTATTTTAAAACTATACCTAAAACATTTAATACTCGACTCAAAAATACCCCATTACGTGTAAATATTACTTATAAAAAATTGAAGTTTTGTAATCTTTAGGGATAAATTTGCTAAAAATTATCTGCTAATAATCTGCAGCTTAAGGATTTCCAGGTTTTTGCACGACTAAAATATAGATTTGATAAGCTTTTTTAGCTTTTTTTAATAGATTCCAATAAAACTAAAAGTCTATAAATCTCCTAAAATCCTATTTGTACAAGACTTTTAAGATACCTGCACACCCTAAACCAAGTAAAGATAAGGGCTTTTGGTGATTTTGTTTTAAAATCAACCGCAAAACAAGTCAACATAAGGCATATAGACATATCAAATAAGGAATAAATACAGAAGGAGCTATTTTTAACGTATAAATTCCTGAAAAAAGCATCCAAAAAAGGGGTTAGAGCTTTTTAAAATCATGCGTGCAAATTTCCATCCTCTTAAAATAGACAAAAATCACAAAAAGAAGCCAACGGCAGGCATTTTCAGAATTAAAATCAAAAAATACATCTGAAAGGCAGTAAAATTCAATATTTTTTATTTAAAAATCTATAGATTATTGTGTAATAGCAATCAGCACGGAAAAATTATCCAATAAAACTTTATTTATAAACAATGGAAACGATTGGAAATTCTTGTTACAAAAATTTAACATTTATCCTTTTTTCTTAAAAAAATAAATTCATTCGCCGATATATAGGGTATATATATTTTAAAATAAATATACAGTTATTCTCTAATATATACAGAGAATAACTTGCATACAAAAAATCATAAAAAGGATTAACCATATGGTACAAATTAGAAGCAATAAATCTTCAGGCTCAGCCCCAAGATCCAGTTCATCGAGCTCGGCTTCAAAAAGCGCATCACAAACAAAATTAAGCAGCACTGGCAGCAGCACAAAAACACAAGGCTGCGGGCTTTTTTCAAGCAGTGAAACAAAGGCGGCAAACAATAACAAAACAAATCTTAGCAACCTAGAATTAATATCATCCAATAAAAACCTGTATGAGGATATGGGTTTAAGTCTTGGAAAAACTTCATCTGCAAACACAAAAAGCGGGAACACAGGAGGTGCGCTTTCAAATACAAAGGATGGAAAAATCGGCAAAACTTCACAGGCAGATGAGGTTGGTGACTGCTGGCTTTTAACTGCTGTAAATTCATTGAGCTACTCTGAAAAAGGAAGACAAATCATCAAAGATTCCCTTAAATATAATGAAGATAAAAATAGCACAGTGGTTAACTTTAAAGGAATTGGGCAAAAAATAGAAGTTACTGATGAAGAATTAAAAAAAGCTGTGCAGCAAAAAACTGTTTCAAGTGGAGATGCTGATATGGCAATCTTAGAGCTTGCTGCAGACAAAGTAAGAGACAAAATTTTAAATGGCGACCTCACTCTTGCTGAAAACAATTTTATATTTACAGACTCAAAATTTTATAATGGCAAAACAAATTCTACAAGCCTTGAAGCTGGATATTCTCTTGAAATGATGTATTATTTAACAGGCAAAACAGGGGAATATGCAAGCAGCACAAAGGATAAAAATAAACTCTTGGATAATCTTCAAAAAAATGGTTCAAAAGATTATGCAATGACTGCATCTGGCGCAGAAGAACAAACAATAAAAGATGCAAAAGGAAAAAGTGTGAAAATAGAGGCAGAGCACTCATACAGCATAAAAAATGCAGATGAAAACACCGTCACCATAGCAAATCCCTGGAACTCAGGCGAAGAAATAACGCTTTCAAGGAAAACTTTTTTAAATCTTTTTCCCGACACATATGCCTGCAATTTGTCTGATACAAACAAGGTAGAAGATTATGTTATAGACACCAATATAAAAATAAAAGAATATGACACAGGGGTGAAAGGAAAAATTATAAAAGCCAAAGATGGCACAAAGCTTGAAAAATACGAATTTAACAGCAGCAATGAAAAAGCTGCATTTACAGAATATGGCAAAATGGATAACGGCAATGACTGGAAGCTGAAATATGTGTACAATACGGATAATGGCAACCTACACAAAACACGCGAGCGCTTTATTGATGAAAACGGCGATGTTATAAAAATAATACGTGTGCTTGATGAAAATGGCAGAATATCAAAAGTTTTAGAATATAAAAATGGCGTTAAAGTTAATGCTTTTATAGGGCAGCGTGATGAATCAGGACAGTTAATGGGTGTAGTTGCAAAAGGCTATGATGGCAATGGCAAAAGAATATCCAGACAAAAAGAAGAAGCTGATAGAACATATCTTCAAATTTTTGATGGCATAGTTGAATAAAATAAAGCTGTATAACTTTTTATAAAACCTTAAAATTACTATTTTAGCAATGGTAAATTTTGAATTCAAAATCGAATTTAGTTTTAGGTTTGGCCGAAAAAATTTAACAGTGAGCATTTTTCTACCCAGGGATGCGAATGCAAAAATAATTAATAGCCAAATTTTGAGCTATGTATAAAAGCACAGCAAGGCCTTGCAGTATTATTTAGTATGTCAGAAGGCCTAAACTAAAAATCAGAAAGCTGCTTTAGAAAAATATCTGCGCGGGCCATAATTTTTTCCCTTGCAGGGGCAGTATCACTCAATGAAACTTGCAGATAGTCAAGCACACTAGAATCAACAGCCATAGTCTCAGGCTTTATTGACACAATCCTGTCTGCAATATAGACAATTCCTGCAGCAAAAGGGATTTTGGCTGTTTTTGGATTATGATGATACCTAATAGTGTCGACCAAAATAGACGGCAGCTCCCATTTTTCACAAAGCCTTGCACCAAGCTCTGTATGGGTAATGCCGTAATTTTCTTCCTCAATTTTTAAAAGTTCCTCAAAATCGCCTTTACAATTGTTATAAAAATTTACATAAGAATCAGAATGTTTTGATTTCAGAATAATCATCCCGATGTCTTTTAAAAAGCCCAAAATAAAAGCATCATCAGGGTTTATAGTTTTATATTCGTTTGCAATATATTCGCATGCTGTGGCAGATGCTATTGAGTGATTAAAAAAATCATCAGGGCCATCATTATCATATAATTTTTGCAACACGAGTGCTATTATTATATTTTTAACCTTCATGGCACCCAAAGACAACAAGGCCTTGTTGATAGAGGCAAGCTGCCTTTGAGAAGACCCAAAATAAGGAGAATTAACCAGACGGAAAGTCTTGCTTGCAAGGATGGTATCTTGCATCAATAGCCTTGAAAGAGCCCTGGTGTCTGCCTGGGGAGAACGTATAGCATCAAGTGCCTTAGCCATAGGCTCTGATAATGGTGGCATAAAATGCTCATAATCTTTTGCAATTTCATTATATTTATTATCAGCCATAGTTAATTTAAACCTGCAAATGCTTCTTGATACTCATTAAGCTGCCGCCTGCAGCAAATATTACACCAATTAATATAACTGACAGAACTACAAGCCCCTGTGCAAAAGAGAATACAGGTATAGAAAAATGCTCATGCATCATCTGTAAATATTTTTGGGCGACATTTATGGGAATCACAGCAAGCAAAGCACCTAAAAATCCATATATAGCACCCTGCAGAACAAGAGGGCACTTAATGTACCAGTTGCTTACGCCCATAAGACGCATGATTTCAATTTCCTCTTTTCTGGATTGAATTACAAGCTGAATAGTGTTATTAATAACAGTAATAGTGAGGAGTGAAGTTATAATCATTACAACCAGGGTGACAGTATGGCTTGCTTTATTGAGCAGTTCAACTTTCTGAACCCAATCTTTTGCAAGACCAGTATCTTGAATATCTGGTAATTTTTTAACATCAGCCATAACCGAATCAATATTTTTTAGAGTGTCAACTTTAACTCGAATAGTATCAGGAAGAGGATTTTCAACATCAGGCATATCAATTTCGCGCTTCAAATCCTTCCAGGATTTCTCTTTAGAAATATATGTTACATTCTTAACATGGCTAAACTTTTTTATCTGATTCATTGTCGAATTAACATCGGCCTGTGGCTCAAGATAAACACTTATTTGAAGGGAGCTCCCCAGCTCATCTACAAAACTTGATAATGAAAGAGTTGTCCTGAATATTGCACCAAAAATGGTAAGAATTGCAGCCATTGTTGTAATAATTGCAATGTTAATTAAAAAACCGCTTTGGCCAATACCCTTAAAGGTTTCCATAAGAATTCTATAGGCGATTCTGATTTCAGTAAGCCAATCTTTTGGAATATGCGATTTTACCTTTTGTTTCAGTCTATTTCTTGTCGAGCCGTTAGTCATAAGTACCTGCCTGCACGTCTTTTATTATTTGTCCCTGTTCAAGGGTTATAACACGTTTTCTAAAGTGGTTAACTATAGCATGATCATGGGTTGAAACCAAGATAGTAATGCCTCTCTGGTTAACTTGCTCCAATATCTGCATGACTTCCATTGAGTTTTTCGGGTCTAGATTTCCAGTGGGCTCATCTGCTATTAAAAGCGGAGGACCGTTTACAATGGCACGAGCAATGGAAACCCTTTGCTGTTCACCACCTGAAAGCTCAGTTGGCTTCGACCTTGCCTTGTCTTCAAGACCTACAACTTTTAGTGCACCAAAAACCCTTGCCTCAATTTCTTTTGATGAAATACCCATTGTTCTTATAACATATGCAATATTATCATACACCGTGTGGCTTTGTAAAAGTTTATAGTCCTGAAATACAATTCCCATGCAGCGTCTTAGGTTTGGAATTTTATTGGGATGAAGGTTTGCAATATTTATGCCACCAACCAGAACTTGTCCCCTCGTAGGCCTTTCTTCCATATATAGCATCTTCATAAGGGTGGATTTACCTGCACCTGAAGAGCCCACAAGAAATACAAATTCACCCGGACTAATATGAAGATTCACATTATAGAGAGCAAATTTATTTTTATATTGTTTAATTATATCTTTTAATACTATCATTATTGTTCCAAAAATTTCTTAATTCTTTTGTATAATTTTTCTTTTGTTAGACCATAATGCTCCATCAGCATCCTTTGTTCGCCACTTTGTCCAAATTCATCATTAGTACCAATTCTAAGGACAGGAGCGGGATAATTTTCACAGAGTGTTTCACAAACCAGAGAGCCAACACCGCCAATAATACTGTGGTTTTCAATGGTCACAACCTTGTTTGTTTTCTTAGCACTATGAATTAAATCAGGAGCTGCAAGAAAAGGTTTTACAACCGGGATATGCAACAATTCAGCCCTTATGCCATCGTTTTGAAGCATTTCTGCTACACCAATAGCCTCAATAAGAGTTTCGCCATTTGTTACAATTGTTACGTCAACTCCTTCTAAAATTTTAACAGCCTTAGTTGGAGTGATTTTATAGGCATTTTCATCAAAAATTGTTTTAAGATTGGTTCTAGGTACACGAATGTAAACAGGCCCATCCACAGTAAGGGCAAAATTTACCGCTTCCTTTACTTCATTATAATCAGAAGGCACAACAACCGTCATGTCGGGAAGCGAGCGCATAAATGAAACATCCTCAAGGGCCTGATGAGATGCACCGTCCTCACCCACAGTTATTCCGCCATGGGTTGCAACAATTTTTACATTTAATTTTTGGTAACAGATTGAATTTCTAATCTGATCAAGACATCTTGCTGTTGCAAACATAGCAAATGTACTAACAAATGGCGTTTTACCTGCTATTGCAAGACCTGCAGCAGTTGTCATCAAATCCTGTTCAGCTATTCCGACGTTAAAAAATCTGTCAGGAAATTCTTTATGAAACATGCAGGTTTGAGTAGAACAACTTAAATCAGCATCCAGAACAACAATATTGGCATCTTTTTTTCCAAGTTCCACAAGAGCTTCACCATAAGCAGCGCGTGGAGATTTTATTTCATCAATGTTTTTTAATATTGAAGTATTAAGCATTTAATTCCTCCATTGCAGCCTTTGCCTCGTTTTCTTTTGGCACTTTACCATGCCAGCCTGCGTTATTTTCCATAAATGAAACGCCTTTGCCTTTTATGGTATTTGCAATTATTGCATAGAGTTTATTTGATGTCTTTGCAGCCATTAATGTTTCTGTGAGCTCTTCAATTGAGTGTCCATCAACAGTTTTTACAATAAAACCAAAGGCTTCAAGTTTTTTATCAAGCGGTTCCAGACATTTTACATCATCACAGGCGCCATCAATTTGAAGCTTGTTTCTATCAATTATAATGATAAGATTATCAAGTTTTTTATGAGAAGCATTCATAAGAGCCTCCCAAACACTGCCCTCCTGCATTTCACCATCACCAAGGAGGGTAAAAACCTTAGCCGGATTCTTATCGAGTTTAAGGCCTAATGCAAGGCCAACCGACATGGAAAGCCCTTGCCCTAAGGAACCAGTGGAAGCCTCAATGCCTTCCAATCCATATCTTACAGATGGATGCCCTTGAAGCCTTGTGCCGAGTTTTCTAAAGGTAGACAACTCTTCAGGATTAAAGAAACCGCATCTTGCCAAAACACTGTAAAGAGCAGCACTTGCATGGCCTTTTGATAATATAAACCTATCTCTTTTATTGAAATCTGGAGATTTTTTCCATTCAGATGGCGTATTTAATATTTTTTTGTACAAAACAGATAGAATTTCAACACAAGATAAAGAACCACCTGGGTGACCTGATTTAGCAGTACAAATCATATTCAGAACGTCAATTCTTACCTGTTTTACAAAATCTTTAAGAGAATAACTATCAGCTATTTTTTCTGTCATTTGTCTCACTCTTTATTATTCTTTAATGCTTCCATTATACTGTGAAAAAGGAATAATGGCAAAGTTGGAAATATCCGCTTAAATCTTTCAGGTTGTTTTATAGTCCTATACAACCACTCAAGCCCCAGCTTTCTATATATTTCAGGTGCTTCATCAACGCAGCCTGCCATCACATCAAACGTTCCGCCAAGACCAATTGAGGCCACGCCTTGCAGTGTACTTTTCAATTTTGCATTAAAAAACTCCTGCTTCGGGGCGCCAAGTGCTGTTAATACAAGATTTGCACTAGAGTTTTTAATTTCTTCAATTATTTGTCGTTCATCACTAAAGTAGCCGTCATGACTGTAAACTATATTAAGTGCGGGATATTTTTCTTTTAAGATATCAGTTAATTTTTTGTTAACTTCCGGTTTTGCACCAATAAGAGCAAGCTTATAACCATATTTATTCGCAAGCTCTATCAAGCTTCCAGCAAAATCAACCCCTCTTATCTGCTCCTGTTTTATTCCTTTGAGCGCAAGCGCAAGTTTAATTCCAAAGCTGTCCGGAATCACAAGTTCCGCATATTTTAGAACGCCTGCAAAATCAGGATTTTTCTTTGCAGTCTCAATCATTTCAGGATTAATTGTCACAATTTGGATATTTTCACCATTATCAAGCGAAGTTTTGACAAAACCCAAAGCATCATTATATTTTAAGAGGTTTATTTTAAAACCTTGAATACCAGCAATTTCCATCATAGATATTATAATATCACAAAACTTATTAAACATTGACTTTGATTGATTATTTTATACAATTAGAGAAAGAAAAATCACGGAAAAGTCTGATTATTAAATAAATTCAAGGCAAAATTATTATGGAAAAAGAAAAAAGAAATATAGGCGTAATTGGTTGCGGCATCTGGGGAAGAAATATTGTAAGAAATTTTTACAATCTTAACGCATTAAATACAGTTTGCGATATTGATAAAGACAATATCGAAATGATTCAAAAAAATTACCCAAGTGTAAATGTGACGAATAATTTTGAAGATTTACTTAACAATAAAGATATTGAGGCAATATGCGTTGTAACACCAAGCCATACGCACTTTGGAATTGTTAAGAAGGTTTTAGAATCAGGAAAACATGTTTATGTCGAAAAACCTATTTCAACTGTAGCAAATGAGGCTTACGAATTAAAAAAAATTGCAGATTCCAAAAATTTAATTTTGATGGTAGGGCATCTTTTGTTGTACCATCCTGCTGTAAACAGGCTTCAGATGCTTATAGCAGAAGGGATTCTAGGCAAGATAAAATATGTTCAAAGCGACAGGCTGAACATTAATTATTTCAAGAATGACAGAAGCGTAATGTGGGATTTGGCGCCACATGATGTTTCAATGATTGCACATGTTTTAGGGAAAGATCCTGTTAAGGTTTTAAGTGCAACTGGCTGCTGCAGTGAGGATGCCAATATTTATGATATTACACACTTAACAATCGAATTTGAGGATGAAATCATAGCTCATGTTTCAGACAGCTGGATTCATCCACAAAAGAGGGTGAGTTTGCTTGTACATGGTGAAAAAGCTACTGCAATTTTAGATGATACCTTAATGGAAAATAAACTTCAGGTTTTTGATAACAAGACACCAGCGCAAAAAAGTATAGAAATTTTCGACTATCTTGAAATAGAGCCCTTAAAGCTTGAGTGCCAGCATTTTATAAACTCTGTCAAAACAGGCAAGGCGCCAAGATCTGATGGAGAGAATGGGTATATCATTACTAAAGTGCTTGAAGATGCAGAGGAAATACTTTTGGATTCCTCAAGAAGAAAAAATCTTGACAAGTTTGATTTTGCACTTTCAAGATCGAAGAAATAGGCATTTAAAAACTGCTTAATTAACAATTTAAAATTTTAAAAATCCGCCTTTTAGGTGTATTTTTTTATACAAAAAAAATACAGAAATTGCAAAACTTAGCAAATATCTTTCGAAAAAAACTTTTAAGATTTTGATTTTACAGGGTGCGTGCAACGCATCTAAAATTACCATTGCTGGCCATTAATACTTTGATTACCGAACTTGAATGCATAAATTCCAGAGCATTTTTTAAACATGCTATTTCTTACTCCAGATTTTTCTCAGCAGAGTAAATAACAATTATGCCAAAGTGGAAAAATTTAGGCTAACAATGTTAATTAGGGTTACAGGGTTAATTAATTAGTTTAGCTGCCAAATTTTTATTATAAAAGTTAGCAGCATGGCATCATAAGCTAGAATAATTAGATAGCGTAAAGGCGTCCCGGGTGGAGGAACGCCTTTACTTTTTGCGAGGGTTATTGCAAACTTTGACGGGGTGGTGGAGGTGCCAAAGCTTGCGCCCCGCAATTAAAAATACCGGTTAGGCATTGGCGGTGGTAACCGGTACCTTCAATAAACATTATATCAATCATAATATTTTTTTCAAGAACTTTTTCAAAAAAATTAAACAAAAGTTTTACATAAAAATCATTAATACTGTTTTTAGCACCACTTAAGCGGGTTTAAACAGCATGATTAAATTTATTTAGCCTCCAAGTTTTTTCGCTTTTTCCATTGTTCTTTTTATTGTCTTAAAAAGGATTTCTTCCATATTAGAGTTATTTAAGACATTATTGCCAACCTCGGTACAGCCTCCAGGCGTTGTTACAGCACGTATAAGCTCATCTGGGGTGTCTGGCGTTTCAAAAAGCATTTTGGCTGAACCAAGAGCAGTTTGAGCTGAAAGCCTCAGTGCTGTCAAATAATCAAGCCCAAGTGTTTCACCAGCTCTCGCAATTTTTTCAATAATGTAATAGTAAAATGCAGGACCAGAGCCTGAAATTGCAGTTACGATATCAATATCTTTTTCTTCAATATATATAGCTTTTCCAAGGTTTAAGAAGAGATTATATACAAATTCTGCGTCATAGTCATGGGCAAATTGACCCTTGCATACTGCACTCATGCCTTCTGAAATAAGCGCCGGAGTATTTGGCATGACCCTTACTACTCGCGTATTTGGCAGAGCATCTTCATATGTTTTAAGACAGACGCCTGCAAGAATTGAAATCAATAGATGATTTCTTACCTTGTCTTTTATTTCATCGAGCACCTCTTTAATTACAAATGGCTTTGTTGCTATTAAAACAATTGAAGTTTTTGCCATTAATTCCTCAATGTCAAATGCGGTTTCAATATTTAAGTTTTTTGAAGCACACTTCATTGTATCTTTATTAACATCAAAGCCAATAATATTTTCTTTTTTCATAAAACCACTTTTAATCATGCCGTTGATTATGGCTGTAGCCATTCTGCCAAGGCCTATAAAGCCAATTTTTTGCTCTGTCATATCCATATTTATCCGCCTCTCTTGTGTACCAAACTTGACACTTTACTATATCTAAACTATTATATTTCATACTGATAATATAAAAATGTCAAGGAGAAAATAATGCGTCGTACACTTGAAGGCACAAAAAGAAAAAGACAAAGAGTTAGCGGCTTTAGAGCAAGAATGGCTACACCACAGGGACAAAAAACTCTCAACAGAAGACGCGCAAAAGGCCGTCACAGTTTAGCAATTTCTGCAAAGAAACGTGCTTAAAAAACAATTAAGACTTAAATCAAACTCATCCTTTAAGGCAACTTATTTTCAAAAAAGGGTTGTCTCAGATGAGTTTTTTGTATTATACGCAGGAAAAAACAAGGAAAACCCTGAATTTCAAACAAAAATAGGCTTTGTTGTAAGCAAAAAAATTCACAAACGAGCAGTAAAGAGAAACAGAATCAAAAGACTTGCAAGAGAAGCTGTTAGATTGTTAATCAAAAACAATGAAATCGAGCTTTATAATTCATTTCAAAGTTTGATTTATGTGGCAAAAGATGAAAGTTTAAATTTGGATTTCGAAAAAACCAAAAAAAGTGTTACAAAACTTATAAATAAATTAGCAAATAAATTTATTTAGGGGTATTATACATCTATAATGAACAGTTTACTTGAAGATATAAATTGCACAAAAGACAAAATTCAAAAACCAAATTTTGAAACCCGCATGGGCAGGGAATTTTTGGCGTTTTATTTAAAGACAAAATTTAAACAGATAATCAACTGGGATAAAAAAACCGGCCAAAATTTATTCACAGGCGTTAAAGATAATTTCCTTGAACAGTTTTTGGACAGACTAATAAGCAAGCCTAAAGAAAGAATTTTGATTGGGATAACAGGGGAATCTGCTTCGGGCAAATCTACAATTTGCAATGAAATTTCAAGAAACACCGAAAGATTAAATCTTCCAGTCACTATTTTAAATGCTGATAATTATTTCAGGGATATTTCTCACTTAATCAAAGAGCATGGCGATTTCGACAGACTTCGGGATGCAGGATACGATGTTGATGCACCTGAGAATTTTCAGCTTGATTTAATGGCTAAAAATCTTTTTGATTTAAAGCAGGGCTGTGATATTTTGGCGCCAAAATATCTCGTAAATGGCACGGGGGTGAGTGTCCCATCAGCACTTCCTGTTAAAAGCAACAAGGTTATTGTAATTGAAGGCATGGCCACAATGTTTGAGCCTGTAAAAAGCCTTTTTGACATTAAAGTTTACGTTGAGATTGACAACAAAATTAGAAAAAAACGTTTTATAAACCGTGCAAAAACCCGCAATCAAGATAAAGAAAACGCCCACAAACACTGGGAATATGTTCTCAGATCGGGCGAAAAATATATTCAGCCCGCAAGAAAAGATTGTGATATCATTGCAAGCGGCGAATGCGATTTAGATTATTTTTCAAAGCTTTTAGAATACATTAATGCAGTAACGAATAGCTTTCTTGAAGAATAATGGCAATATAAAATATAATAGACAGCGTTTGCCGTTTTTTGTAACATTAAAAACTTTTAGTATACAGTTTGCGATTTCATTTATATTCCCAGTAAAATCTTAACAATGCTAATAAACCCTTTTGCTAATGAATTGTAAAATATTTTTTTACTGCCAAAAATAACGGCAGGGCATTATTTTTTAATGAATCAAAATCAAAGCTATTGTCTATCTTGTAATTCCAACCATCATAATTATCAAGAGCTATTTCTGTTAAATCATTTGCATTTGTTATTGTTCCTCTTTTTTGTCTTGATTCCAAAGAGGCTTCAACCCTAATCATAAAAGCATTATTGGACTTAAAAACATCCAATTCATGTTCAAGGCGCAAATCAGGCACAATAATATCAGTGTTCATATTCAAAATTTCATGCAGCCAAAAATCTGGATTTTGCTTTCTACCCCAATCACCAAGATTTATAAGGTCTGTTCTGTATTTTGATTTATTGTTTTCTATTTCATCAAACGTTAAATTATTGTTTTTTGCATACATTAATTTTATAGCATCACCTATGCCTACTCTTTGAAAACTTTGAAATTCATCAAGCAAAAGTTTTGCCAAGGTATCTTTTCCTGAATATTGTTTTCCTGATATTACAATTAATTTTTTCATAGCAAAAATTATATTATATTTTAAATTTCAGATAATACTTCAAAATTATGATTTTTGCAGCATTTGGCAGTGAATATTTAATCCCTAATTTTGGCAATAGCATTAAATAAAAATCCGCCAATTTAGGCGGATTGATACATTTTCTCCATAAAGTCCGTAGCCGTTAAGCTAAATAAATTCTTTGTTTCTACTAACTTTCGTTTTCACTTACATATATATAAAGTATTTTTGTATATATAAATTGCACAAAAAGTATATATCGTTACAAAACTTAATAAATTGAGATAAAAAAGGCAATTATTAAAAAGAAAATGTTTTTATTAAAGTGTAGAGATTTTAAAAACACCACACGAGAGATTAAAAACTTTAGGAGAGTAAAACTATGGGCTGGGTAACATTATCGCTCAGAAAAATGGCATTAAAGCAAAGGATATCAAACCTTGAGTACAGACTGGTTCAAATCAGCCAGGAACAACAATCCCTGGCAAACCAATCATCCTACACTCAAAGATATCTCGGTGCTGTACAAAATCAAAAACTCTCTCAACTAAATGCCCAACGTACAAACTTCCTAGAGAATGCAAGAGAAAAATACCAAAGCACAGACGGTACATCCATGAGCACTAATGATTATATGGATTTACAGAGTGCGATGGATCAAATAAATTTAAATTATCAGTTTGAACAAATGAATATGGAATCAATATTCCAAACACAGCAAGATTCATTATTACAAGAAATAAACACAAAACAGCAGCAGCTTGAACTTGAGCAAGAGCAGATTCAAACACAGCTTTCAGCAGCAAGAGCCGAAGAAGAACAGCTATCTGAGGCTGTAAGCCAAGACATTAAGAACAATGCTATTAAGCTTGTATAAAAGAATGATTAATTAAGACAGTTAATTAATTTTGGATAGGGAAATAGGTTAATATTTATGCCCAGAGTGAGCTATTGCTTTCTTTTGGGCATTTTATTTTTTACAGCCTTACAAGGAATTACCGCAATTTGTATTGAATACAGTTTTTTGATTTTACATATTTGCACTAAAGTCAAGGGCATAAATTTTAAAAAAAATAAAGAAGCCGAAAAAAGTACCAAGATGCACTCTTTCCGGCCAACAGTAGCAAATACGGCATTATACTTAAGAGACGATTTGTGATAAAAAATGTTCCTTTCGTACGCCCATATTTTTGAAAAGCGCATAAAAGTTTGTTTAAAGTATAATACTTTTTATGCAAAAAGTATTTGATGAAATTAGAGCTTTAAATATAAAGCTTTTATATAAAAGAGAGGATGTTTACCCTTATGCCTTTGATACTGCGCCAATCAAAGATGAAGTGGTGTTGCCATTATGTGTTGTTTTCCCAAAAAATACAAAAGATGTACAAAACATTGTAAAGCTTGCAAAAAAATATGGTTTAAATGTTATCCCCAGAGGAGCTGCAACCTGTCATACCTCTGGATGTAAACCAAACAATAAAAGCATAGTAATACATCTGTCTTTTATGGATAAAATAATAGAACTTAATAAGGAAGATTTAACAATTAAGGTTGAACCTTATGTCACAATAAAATTTTTACAAAATGAGGCTGAAAAGCTTGGGCTTTTTTTCCCGCCAGATCCGTCAAACCTTGCAGTTTCAACAGCAGGCGGGGCTGTTTCATTATCATCTGGCGGCCCCAGAGCATTTAAATACGGCACAACAAAAGACTATGTTATTAATTTAAAAGTTGTGCTTGCATCCGGCGAAATTTTAGAGACTGGGGCAAATGTTGCAAAAAATGTCACAGGATACAACCTTACACAACTATTTACAGGCTCTGAAGGGACACTTGGAATAATTACAGAAATTACATTCAGGCTTATTCCAAAACCAGATAAAAGGCTTGTAACACTTTGCTATTTTGACAGCATAATCAAGGCGGGGCATGGTGTTAATAACATTATAAATGCGCTCATTGTGCCAGCAACATTAGATTTACTTGACAGAAACACCCTTAAAACAATTGAAAAATTCAATCCAACAGGACTCTTTGAAGAACAAGAAGCGGCTTTGCTAATAGAAATTGATGGCAGCGAAGCAAAAATAAAAGAAGATAATGAAAAGCTTTTTTCAATATTAGAGAAATCTGGTGCTATTAAAATAATTCAGAGCAAAAATGAAGAAGAAAACGAAAATATTTGGAAAACAAGAAGAAGTGCGTATGCCTGTGTTACAAAATTAAGACCAAATGCCGCAACTGAAGATGTTGTTGTCAACAGAAGCAAAATCGTGCCACTTATTGAGGGTATACAAAAATTGAGTCTAAAATATAATATTACAACCTGCATTATGGGCCATGCTGGAGATGGAAACATTCATCCAAATTTTGCTTTAGATCTTAATAACAAAGAAGAAAAAGAAAATTTTGAAAAATTAAAGGATGAACTGTTTAGACTTGCAATAAGTCTAAATGGAAGCCTTTCAGGAGAGCACGGCATCGGAAGCGAAAAGAAGCCATATCTTGACATTGCACTAGAGCCAGTTGCACTTAAATATATGGAAAAGATTAAAAAACTTTTTGACCCTGATAATATTATGAATCCAAATAAGATGTTTTAAGATGATAAATACTGTGATTAACAAAATAAAAGAATACAAAAATTATACAAAAGAACTTGTAGGGCTTTCGATTCCTATAATTTTAGGAAATGTCGGCAATATGTTGATTGGTGTCGGCGATGTTATTGTTGCAGGGCGGCACAGCACCATTACTCTTGCCGCGATAAGCATTGCAAGTGCTATCTTTATGACATTTCTAATAGCTGGAATTGGTTTTATGGCAAGCATCTCACCTGTAGTATCAAACCTTCGCGGAAAAAGAATTCCTTCCAAAAACTTATTCAGGGTAACAACTGTATATTCCCTTTTAATAGGGTTTTTATTCTTTGCTCTCATAAGATTAATAATCCCAACGGTACCATATATGGGTCTTGCGGATGATTTAGCTTTTTATGTGGTTGAATATCTTGAAATTTCAAGCTGGGGAACCTTTGCAGGGCTTTTATTTGTGGCGTTTAAAGAATTTTTGCAAGCCTATGAAATAGTTGTGTTTCCGAATCTTATTGTTGTTGGGGCAATATTTCTAAATGTATTTTTAAACATAGTGCTTGTCTTTGGCTATTTTGGTTTTCCAGAGCTTGGGGTAAAGGGGCTTGCAATTGCAAGCCTTATTGTCAGATGGCTTATGGCGATATTTTTATTTATATACTGTATTCCGTTTTTAAGGGGCAAAACAAGCAAATATAAAAGTTATATAAAAGATTTGATTAAAACCGGATGGCCAATCTCCCTTGCAATGTTTTTTGAATTTTTAGGGTTTAATATAACAGCAGTTCTTGTTGGCAAATTTTCGGCAGTATATGCTGCCTGCCACAACATTATTGTCACTATGACTGGCACAACATATATGATACCATTATCAATATCTAACGCAGCAGCCATAAAGGTGGGTTTTGCAAACGGCGAAAAAAATATTGCGAATATTAAGAAATACACAATAACAGGATATATTTTGATTATCGGTTATATGGCAATGAATATGATTTTATACGGAGTATTTCCAAAGCAGCTATTAGAAATTTTCACCAATGACGCCATTGTTGTGCAAACCTGCCTTCCTGTTTTTGGCATAGTTTTATGTTTCTTATTCTTTGATGGTATGCAATGCGCCTGTGTAGGCGCACTTAAAGGATTAAAAGAAACCAAACCCATAATGTGGACAATGGCATTTGCTTATCTTATTGTTAGCATTCCAATTGGAAGCTTACTTGCATTTAAATACAATATTGTACTAAATGGCTTCTGGGCTGGGCTTGCCTGCGGAATAATTGTTGCCTGTATAATATCAAACACCATATTGCTTAGAAAAATTAAGAAGCTTGCAAAAAATTATCAATGATTTATTAAACCCTGTATTTAAAATACCACCATTTGCAACTTTGCATAAGAAACCAAAATAATCAACATTTATCAATACCATACGAATAGCAATAATATTTGATAATCATCCACAAAAAAGAATTGTTATTCTGGGCGCGCTTTTAGAATCATACAATTTTTAGACAATATTTAGTGGACAGATGTGGATATTTATTTGTAATATACACATAAAGTCTATATTTCAATTAGCAAAAAGGATGTTATTGGTATAATCCACTTATTATTTCTTGTGAAGTTTTGACTTAAAGATTTCAATATTGCAGGCTGGATTATCGCTATTCATAATAGCGCGCACAACCGCAATTCGACTTGCACCAGCATTTATAACTTCATTAATATTATCAGGTTCAATAGAACCTATTGCAAAAAAAGGAATATTGACGTTTTTACTTGCCCATTTTATATATTCAAGCCCTACAGGAATCCTGCCAGGCTTTGTAGGCGTTTTAAAGACTGGACCAACACCAATATAATCAGCACCATCAGCCATCGCCCTAATAGCATCATCTGGTTTATGAGTTGAGATACCTATTATTGCTTCTTCTCCCAAAATTTCTCTGGCAGAAGCAAACGAGATATCATCCTGCCCAAGGTGAACGCCATCTGCCTTAACTATTTTTGCGATGTCTACTCTGTCATTTACTATAAAAAGGGCATTAAAATTGCTTGTTAATTCCCTAATCTTTAATCCTAGCTTTATTATTTCTTTGGCAGGACGATTCTTTTCCCTGAGTTGAACAATATCAACACCATTTTTCAAAGCAAGTGCAACCCTGTCTAAAAATTCTTCATCTGAATCAAATTTGTCAGAATTAGTTACAAGGTAAAGATTTCTTTTATCAAGAAGGTATTTTTTTATATTCATTTTAAGCCTTTCATATATTTGTTTTTCAAGCGTATAAGTTTCATATCTTAATTTATCAGGCAGGGCGCTGCATTCAGAAAGCACTCTTAAAGCCTGCTCAAGCCTTTTTATGTTTGATTTAAAAATATTTTCAATATCAGGCTTTCTCTTTTCTTTTGTAGGATTTTGAATATCTACGCCGATATCATTTACGGTATCTCTTGATTTTATAAAATTATCATAACCAAATTCAAAAAAATCACATATAAAATGTCGCATATTTTTAAGTTTTGAAGATAGCTCTTTGTTGTCAAGATAAAATCTGGTAATTTCCTCCAAAGCCCTCAATGCTTCCGTTGACCTATTAATATTTGCATCAATTATACGCTTCAAATTTGCATACCTCATATACTGCCACAGTGATTATATAACAAAGAACGTGGTTAATTAAGAAAATATTGTTTATTTTGTACCTTATGAAAATTAAATTCAAGAATGATACAATTGAAGAACTTATACAAAAAGCTCAAAATGATGATTTTGAAGCGCTTGAAGAACTTGTCAGGCGCGAAGAAAAGAATGTATATGCAACTCTTTACTATATGAATACAAGGTGTGATGACATTTCTGACTTAACACAGGAAATATTATTAAAGGTTGCAAAAAATATAAAAAAATTAAAGAATCCCAAAACATTCAGAGCCTGGCTTAATCAAATCACAATAAGGCAATTTTATGATTCATTGAGAAAAAAACAAAGGATGCCTATTAAAATAACCATAGACAATGAATGCGAAGATAATAAGAAAGAATTTGAAATACCTGATAATTCAACATCACCTCATCAGTGTGTTTTAAATGATGAATTAGACCTTGTGATTAAAAAATCAATAGACAGACTTAAGGAGCCATTTAAAATGGCAATTGTGATGCGCGAGATTCAGGGACTTAGTTATGATGAAATCGCAAGGGCAACAAATTCAAGTATAGGCACGGTAAAATCACGTATTGCAAGGGCGAGATGCAAATTACAGGAATACATAAAACCATACATGTGCTAAGGTTAAAATTTATAAAGGGAAAATAAAATGTTAAAAGGAAATTTAACTTGCGCTATAGTAAATCAACTGCTTACTTTTTTTGTCGAAGACAATATGGATAAAAGATACAGAGATATGGTGAGCACGCATCTTAGAAACTGCCCTATGTGCATGGAAAGATATACCGTTGTAAAAAAACTATACAACGAAGCAGAGAGAAAAAGAAAACTGATTAAAAAACAGGAAATGATGCAAGAAGAAATTTCTGAATATTTGGATGGAGAAATGAGCGAGAAAGATATAGTGCACTTTGAACAAAAACTATCTACTACGCCACAATATGAAGAAGCCCTGATTGCAACAATGAAACTAAAAAGACTACTCAATAACTCTTTTTATAAAGTAAAATATAATCTTAGTACAGATTTAACCGATGGCACGATAGAAAAATTGAAAAACTCGGCAGGATTTTTTATGAAGTTTAAAAACCTGTTTAGCCATCTTTTTCAACGGTGACACCGCTATCCTTAAGAGCTGTGATAAAATTATTTGCAGCCATTTTTTGTATATCTTGTGGTACAACCCTTAAAAGCTCAACAGTTTTTGAAAGAACAGGGTCAGAATCATACCACCTATTTCCAAGTATTTTTGGCTTCGCCATCTCGTAAAACCTGTCCAGAGCTTCTTTTGAAACATGCTCTTCTACTTTTTTAAGGAAATATTCAGCCTGGGTTTTTAATTCGTTAGGATAAGCTCTTAACAATTCTATAACCTGCATTAAGAGAGGGTCATGGTCATACCATCTTTTATAAGTGCGCGACATATTTTCCTTTCAAATCTATATTGTTATCTTGAGGGAACCGCCTTACTGTCAAGGGTTTCGTAATCTTTTGCATCGTATGGAACCCTTTGGACATTAACGCCAAGCCCCTGCAGTTTTTGTGTAAAATTTTCGTAACCTCTGTCAATATGATGAAGTTTCTTTACCTCTGTTTCACCTTTTGCCATAATAGCCGCAACAACAAGCGCAGCACCAGCTCTCAGGTCCGTAGAACAGACAGAAGTACCGACAAGAGTTTCTACACCTTTTATTATAGCATGGTTTTTACTTTGTCTTATATTGGCACCCATTTTCCAAAGCTCTGTTATATGCATAAATCTATTTTCATAAAGGCTTTCTGTTACAACACTTACACCATTTGCAACAGACAAAAGAGTCATAGCAAGTGCCTGTAAATCAGTAGGAAAACCAGGATAAGGCTGAGTAATAAAATTCATAGCCTCAAGCCTTTTATCAGCACTTACCTCCATGGTATTAGGCGCAATAAGTCTTATCTTTGCTCCCATCTCAAGAAGTTTACCAGTAAAAATCGTTAAATGGTTAGGATAAACATTTCGTATTACACCCTTGCCGCGAGAGGCTATAATTGCAGACATAAATGTACCTGCCTCAATCCTATCAGGAATTGTTGTGTATTCCACCCCGTGCAAATCATCTTGTTTGACACCTCGCACTGTTATTTCACTTGTGCCGGCACCTTCTATATTTGCACCCATTGCAATTAAAAAATTAGCCAAATCTACAATTTCAGGCTCTTGTGCAGCATTTTGAATCCTTGTCGTACCTTCAGCAAGGACAGATGCCATCATAATGTTTTCAGTGGCACCGACAGATGGAATGTCAAAACAAATATCATCACCCACAAGCTTTACGGCCTTTGCATGTACATAACCATTCTCAAGCTTACATTCACAACCTAAAGCCTGCAAACCCTTTATGTGAAAATTTACACGTCTTTCACCAATTTGACAACCGCCTGGAAGTGCCACATAAGCTTCTTTCATTCTACCAACAAGGGGGCCTAAAACAACAAATGAAGCTCGCATCCTTGATACAAAAGCATCCGAAGCACGCACACCAGTTAAATTAGTGGCATCGATAGTTAAAAATTTTTCTTCTTTATTGTAAGTAACTTTTGCGCCAAGCTCTCTTAATACATCAAGCATGATTTCAACATCAGAGAGCGCAGGGACGTTTCTTATAACAGAGATATCTTCACATAAGAGTGCAGCTGCCATTAGCTTTAGTACGGCATTTTTTGCCCCACCGATTGAAACCTCGCCATTTAAAGGGCTGGAGCCCGATATAATTAATTTTTCTTCTACATTAGCCATAATATTTACACACATCTAGAATATTATTGTAATACAAGAATGGATTATTTTACAGTAATTTAACTAATGTAAAATCAAGAATTGTAAACAGCACTCAAATATTGTCATGATACCAAAAGGCTTATTTAAACGCATTTACGCAACAGGCATGGAAGAAAATAGCTTCTGAACTTCCTCTCTATCATCAAAATGGATAGTTCTATCACTTAAAATCTGATAATTTTCATGCCCTTTTCCTGCAACAATAATAACATCTTCAGGTTTTGAAATTTTCTTTAACATTTCTATTGCAAGGCGCCTATCAGGTTCAACAAAAACAGTCTTTGGATTGATAAGCTTCAGTCCTGAAAGTATATCGGTTATAATTTGCTGCGGATCCTCAGTTCTTGGGTTATCAGATGTTATAACCACCTTATCCGAAAGAGCCTGAGCAATTTTACCCATTTTCGGGCGCTTTGTAGCGTCCCTGTCTCCGCCACAGCCAAAAAGGCAAATTAGATTGGCATTCTTTGGCGTCAACTCACGCGCCGCACGCAGAATATTCTCCAAGCCATCCGGTGTGTGCGCATAATCAACGATTACCATGGGTTCAGAATTTACAATCTCAAAACGTCCTGCGACAGATCTTGTATTTTCAAGGGCATTTTTACAAGTTTTCATGCTTATTCCCATTGATATACCCGTACCTATTGCAGCAAGAGCATTGTAAACGCTAAACATTCCATTAAGATGAAGCCTGATTTCTTCCTTTTCATCACCGCAAACACAGGTAAAATTAACACCGCGGGAAGTAAACTCAATATCAACAGCCATAAGTCCGGAATTCTTTTTAACTCCATATGTTAAGATATTTACATCTTTGGGAATTTCTGATAAAAATCTGTCAGTCCATTTATCATCGTTATTTATAACAGCAAAAGAGCCCTTTTGAAGACCAGAAAACAACTTTGATTTTGCCTTAAAATAATTTTCCATAGTAATATGAAAATCAAGATGATCTTGTGTTAAATTTGTTAAGACAGCACCAGAAAATTTGCAGCCCCTAACGCGCGACTGTTCTAGAGCATGAGAGCTCACTTCCGTAACAACATTTAAAACATCTTTTTTTAAAATTTTAGACAATGTTTTTTGCAATTCTGGAGCCTGCGGAGTTGTATGTTTTGCCTCAAGATAATCATCGGATGAGGATAGTTTATAGCCAAGAGTTCCTATCAGGGCACATTTTTTTTCATCCTCTTCAATAATTTTCTGTACAAGATGCGTTACGGTTGTTTTGCCATTTGTACCCGTAACGCCAATCAAATTAAGCTCCAGGGATGGGTTATGGTAAAAGCAGCAGGCTAAATCTGCTATTTTTTCCTGGGTTGAATTAACAATCAACTGAGGAATTTCAATATTCAAAGGTTTTTCAACCATAAGGGCAACGGCACCTTTTTCAAACGCCATCTGAGCATATTCATGTCCATCAACATGTTCACCCCTAAGACAAACAAATATTTCATGACTATTTATAGTTTTTGAATTATAAGAAATTCCTTTTATATCAACATCTTTATAGTTTAAAACTTCAATACAATCGACAGCTTTAATTATTTTCCCAAGTTCCATCTGTAATTCCTCTGTTAGTTTAGTTTTGTAAACAATTATATTTTAAACCCAAAAATGTTTTTTGTTAAATTCTTGATAAAAATATACATTTTATTTTTTAAAGCAATATTTCGTGTACAAGTGCAAAACAAGGAGAAAACCTCACATTATTTGATATCTAAAGGTTTTGTTCTATCTGGTGTTAAATTCATAATCTTTGCAAGCTCGGATGAAATATCCTTAAATATAGGTGCAGCAACAGTTGAACCCCAAACATCGCCCTTGGCACTGTCAATTACAATGTATATAAGAATCTTCGGGTCACTTGCAGGCAGATAGCCTACCATTGAAGTATACATTTTATTTGTATAACCAACACCTGTATCCTTTGGTCGTCTTGAGGTACCTGTTTTTGCAGCCAGTCTGAAATCTTTCATTTTTGCAATAGACTTACTTCTATCAATCGATTCAACCAGAATATCCGTTAAGTCTCTAGACATTTCAGGCGTCATTATCCTTCTTCGGATAATCTTTTCTTCAGCATCCTTCTTTGAATACTTAATTATATGTGGAGTTATCCACTCACCTCCATTTGCAATTGCAGAAACCGCAGCAGCCATTTGAATTGCAGTAACAGAAGTACCATAACCATATCCCATTGAACCATGGGTTGCAGTGTCCCAATTTTTAGGCTTCGGCAAAATTCCGGCAGATTCTGCCGGCATATCAACTCCGGTTTTTTGTCCGAAATTAAACATTTCAAGAGTGTCATAAAACTCCTGATCGTCCATTTTTTGTGCAACCTTAACACTTGCGACGTTGCTTGAATGCTGAAAAAGATAGACCAAATCAATCAAACCCGGCGCTTTGCCGTCAACATAGTCATGGTTTTGGATTTCCCACCAACCGATTTTAATTTTACCCGTATCAAGAATTTTTGTATTTTTATCAATTTTTCCATTAATAAAGGCTGAAGCTACAGTTATAATCTTAAATGTAGAGCCTGGAGGATAAACGTCTGTAATCGCCCAATTTTTCATCTCAAGAAGAGAGTACTTGCCGTAATTATTAGGATCATAATAAGGATATACAGCCATAGCAAGAATCTCACCTGTATGAGGATCCATTACAATAACAGCACCCCTTGTTGCATATGTTTTTCTTATTGCCTTATATAGATATTTTTCACAAATATGTTGTACAGCAGAATCAATTGTAAGCGTAAGTGTTTTACCCTTAATAGGGGCAGTTACATCTTCAGGCTTTGTAGAAAGGTTGTATATTAAATCACCATTCGGGGTTTTTTCATATTTAATAGATTTGTCTACATATTCAAGATAGTCTTTTGCTATATATTCAATACCCGCTGCAACATCAGCGTCAGAATTATAATACCCCAAAACATGTGCTGCAAGGGAGCCCTGTGGATATGCTCTTTTATTTTTTACCTCAAGCGATATTTCCCTCAATCTTAGAGCCCTTATTGCATCTGCATTTTTTCTTGTAAGGCCTTTTTTAACAAGAATTACACTGTCAGGACGAGCTAGAAGTCTTGATAATGAAGCTTTATCACCACCAACATAGGGAAAAAGCTTATCAGCCAATTCCTCCGGAGTATAATCATAATATTTTGGATGAGCATATAAATCAAATGAGGTTTCATCAACAGCAAGTTTAAAACCGTTTCTATCAAGGATTTCACCCCTTAATACAAATATCTTGGAAGACCTTTGAATTTTTGCCCTTTCCTTATAATGACGTATATCAAAAATTTGAAGTAAAAACAGATAAAGTAAAAAAAGCACAATAAATGCCAAAAAACAAAATTGCAGACATCCGATTCTTTTATCAAAATCCCTGTATTTATCTTTTTCCAAATTCAATCAAGCCCCCATAAAGATATTGCCGGATTAATAGCCCATAGACCAACCCGGAACAGGGGAAATATTTTTATTTTCGTAATTTACATTTGGAAGATTAGCAGCAGACAATTCCATAACCTGTTTTGCAGTTTGAAGAATTTTGGTTTTTGTCACCTGCCTGTCAACATTTGAAAACGACTGCAGAATATCGAGCCTGTGTTGCATGTCTTCATTTTCATAATTTATTGCAAGAGTCTCTTTTCTTATTTGATTCAATTGGATTTCGCCATTAATTACATAATAATAGCTTACCAAGCAAACCATCACAAGGAGGGCAAGCACACCGCATAAAAAATTGTTAACTCTGGCTATAACCATTTCTTTGTAAGATTTTTCCTTTACAAAATAACCGCTTATTATTTGATTTTGCTGGTTCTGCTCAGAAGTCTTGTTTAATCTTTTAGAAGCATCTTTCTTATCATTCTCTTTTATAGGGTTTGTTAAAGAAGATTTTGCATTAGATTTTAAACCAGACATCCTGGCGCCAATTCCCTGCTTTTCAGAAGCATAGTTATCGTAAGCACTGGCAGCATTGACAGCATTGACAGCATTGTCTTGAATATCTCTGTTTTTAAATGTCAACAGGCTCAAAATCTTCTCTCCTTAAATCCTTAAAATTAAACCCTCTTTGCTATTCTTAACTTTGCACTTCTTGATGGAGGGTTTATTCTAATCTCTTCATCACTTGCCATAAGAGGCTTTTTTGTGATGATATCAATAAGTTTTCCACCGCATTCGCATTTAGGTTTTGTTCTATCACATCTGCATTGTTGGGCAAACTTTTTGAAAATTCTTTTTGTAAGGCCATCCTCTAGTGAATGGAAACTCACAATACTAATTATAGCACCAGCATCTAATAATGTAACCACATTATTTAAAGTATTTTCAAAATTTAACAACTCGGAATTTACTTCAATCCTCAAAGCCTGGAAAACCCTTGTGGCAGGGTGAATTTTGGATTTTATTTTTGGTGTAGAATCTACAATTAATCGACTCAATTGTGAAGTTGTGTTAAGTGGACGATTTTCGACAATAGCCCGTGCAATCCTCTTAGAGAAGCGTTCCTCACCATATTCGGAAAAAATTTTTACTAAATTATTTAAAGTGTATTTATTGACAATATCCCATGCAGAAAATTCCTGATTTTGATTAAAACGCATGTCTAGCTTTGAATCTTTTGTAAAACTAAAACCCCTCTCTTGCTTTGTAAGCTGATGATAAGAAGCACCCAAATCAAAAATAATGCCACCTGTTATCTTTTCAATACCCAGGTTTTTAAGATTTTTCTCTATGTTTGTATATGAATCATTCACAATAGTAACATTATCAAACACTTGGAGCTTATTTTTGGCAGCAATAATGGCATCTGTATCTACATCAAATGATACAAGTCTACCTTTGTTTGAAAGCCTAGAAGCTATAAGTGCACTGTGCCCACCACCCCCAAGTGTTGCATCAACAAAAATTTTATCAGAAACAGCACCTGGCGGAATAAGAGCATCAACTGCCTCATTAAGCATAACGGTATAATGTTTAAAATCATTATCAGAATTTTTTGGGGCAGAATTTTCCATAAATAAATAATACACTAAAATCAAAAGTTCTTACAGCATTTAAAACTTTTTGCTGAATTTTGAATACGCAATATACAATTTTACCAAAGAACACATTTTTATAATGCACTCATTTAGTATCTTGCGCACTGCACAACCCAAGCAAAGAAAATTAATCAAAAAATCTATAATAAAACAAAGCCCTTATTGCCATAAGCCCATCTTTATAAGTGATTTTCTTTCCATCTTGATAGCTTCTTGCATTGTATTTTATAGGCAATTCCTTTATTTTGGCACCCTTTTTAACAAGCTTTGCTGTAATTTCAGGCTCTAAATCAAATTTGTTTGACTTTATGTTCATACCATTAACAAATTCACGCTTCATTGCTTTGTAGCAGGTTTCCATATCTGTCAGCTTTGTGCCATATAAGAGGTTTGTTAAGAATGTTAAAAATTTATTTGCAACATAACTTAAAAACATAAAGTCTTTAAACGGGGTGCCAAGAAACCTTGAGCCATATGCAACATCGGCATTGCCATCAATAATAAGTTTCAGAAGAGGAGCGTAATCAGAAGGATTATACTCCAGGTCAGCATCTTGAATTATGACAATATCGCCTTTTGCTGCCTTAAACCCCTCGCAAACGGCAGAACCTTTTCCGCCGTTTTTCTCCTTATACACAATTGTGTACTTTTTCTCGTATTTTTTTAGTATCTCCCTGGTGGCATCAGTGGAACAATCATCAACTATTATAAAATTTTTATGCAGACCGCAAAAATCAGTATTTTCTAATATTTCAAGAATATTTTCAATGGTTTTTTCTTCATTGTAAACAGGAATAACTATATCAACAGACTGCATTATGATATCCTTTATAAAAAGCTGATAAAAAAAAGAATATCAGACTGGAAATTATATGACAATTTAGTTTAATTTTCTTAACAAATACACCCAGAAAGAGCAGCAAAATTTAAGCAGAACAAAACAATACTCAAAAAACCTACTGATAAATAATTAAAAATGTCAAACACGGGTAAAATTAAAACCTTGGCCCTTGAACGCTTGAAATACTTGTCATCACCTGGCCCAGTTTAAATAAGAACATTCCCTCATAAAGGTATTCACTCTTCACCCTGATTTCAGGAGCAAGGGCACAACTTATAAAAATTACAAGTCTTTTTTTGCCAAGATATGTGCTTGCTGATTCAATTTTCAGGGAATCATCAGAGGTGTTTGTGTATCGTAAATTTAAATCATTCTCTAGATATTTTTTTGCTCTTCCTTCAATCATAGGAAGAATATCAGTGTCAGGCAAAGCCTTGCATACTTCAAACCTTCCAATACTAGAAAGATTTGCGCCAATTTCATCGGTAAATGTCTGTAATGAAAAAAAAGTTCTATAATAAAATGCACACTCTAAAATAAAAAACATCAAAATAGAGGCTATAACAAAGACTAAGCAAAATTCAACTATACTCTGCGCTTTTTTATGCAAAAAATGTTTATTCATAATTAAATATTTATAAACTTCTTTAGCCTTGAAATAATTGTTGTTTTGTTTATTTCAGGGTAAAGAAGAGTTTCTTTGTAAAAACAATTATACTCTTTTATTATGTTTATAGGAAGGGGTTCACCGGAATCCAGCAGCTGGGCTGCATAATCAATAAATTCATCCTGTTCTTCCTTATATAGAGGGTCTTTTTTTCTAATATCCTCATCAGCCTCATAGTGAACAAGAATATGAAAGCACACATTTACACTATCATCAGGTATGTTTTTTGGAAACATCTTAAGGGCATTAAGAACAGAAAGCCTGCCCGATAATACATTAAAAAGAAGAAGGGCTGTTTTTTTTCTTGCCTCAATAATGGCTTCATAAGAAACTTTTGGCTCTTTTTTCTTTGGTTTTACATACAAAAACCTGTTTAGTTTTTCTACAATGTCATTAATGGCTTTCAAGCATTAAACCCGAACAGAATCCTCTACAGATGCACATGAAGCGATAGATGAAGCAATGGAAGCCAGTCTTGACATGTCATTACCACAATATTGCGCTGCGATTTTCTTAAGAGAATTTGTAATTATATCGTTGCTAGAATAAGCGGTCCTATAGAAAAATTTCTTACCCTGCTTGATTCTTAACAAAACTTCTTTTTCATAAAGCCTGTCCATAACAGTCTTTATTGTAGTATAGGCCCTTTTTGTATTATGCGATGCATTAATATGTTCATATACATCTTTAACAGAATTTTTATATATTCCGCATTTTTCAAGTTCCCAAAGGGAATTCAATATTACACTTTCAAGCGAACCATGTTTTAAGTTCATTAGCCCGTTAGCTCCTTATATTACACAACAAATTTTATTACTACTATTATAACACTTATGAAAAAAAATAAAAGCATTTTTTTAATTAGACTAGGCTTATTTGTGTGCTAAAAAATAAAACCCAAAGAATTGCTGTAAGGCGTTAAAGATTACACAAAAAACGGCTTCGTATGATTTGAAGTTAAAACAACAAAGTAATAATCTTAGCATTTACATTTTTTCGCAATCAGTGTGGCGAGTTTTTTAAACATCTCTTTTTCTTCAGGAAAAATCAAAAGGTTTGAAGGTTTTATATTTTTAAGACAAAAATCTCCAAAAAGTGCATTCGTAAATAATTTCTCTGTGCCAGAGAAACAAGAAAAGGTATTTTTAAATGAAAGATCTACAAAATTAAATTCTTTTTTATTAAAATCAACAAGAATATTGTTTGGATGAGAAAAATCAAAGAAAACATCATTGTCATCAGTTACAAGAGTGATTGCACGATTATAAGCCTCTTTTGGAAAATCAGCAATTGCTTTTAAATTTTTAAGATATTTATCTTTAAATCTTACATAATTATCATAAAACTTCTCTGGCGAAGACACTAGAAAATTATCACCAGACTTGCATTTTTGCATAAATTCTTGCTTATTTGAGGCGCATTTTAGGGCAAAGAAATCCTTCATCTGTCTTGAATCAAAAAATCCAGTAAACTCTCCCAGGGCATCAATATATGCATTGGATGGCGGCTTTCCTGTCATATTTTTCAGCAATAAAATTTTAGAGCCCGATGCTTCGCCTGGAGATATAAAGGATTTAGAGGATTTAATCTTATTATCTGCATCTGCCACAACATAAAGCGGCAAACCAAGATTCTGATTCATTAAAATATTATCAGTATATTTTACAGGTATAACTTTTAAGTTATCAGGCAGCCTTGCACCTGAATCAAGCTCCTCAAATGCCTTATTAGTTATTCTTAAAACATACTGAGGATGCTTTCTAACATTGAACACCAATGCCTCTCCGCCAGAGCCTCTCAGATTAAAAGAACTTACAGCTTGTAAAATAATATCTTTTAATTCTTCTGATGTAAAAACTCCATCCGGCATAGGTTTAGATATTCTAGCCGTAAGCATGTTTCTTGAAAGCTCAAATGATGGCATCCTGCTAGTGGAATCTATCTTGGCCTGCGCCGCATTAAACGGAGCTATTGTTGAGGCAGAATTTTTCAGAGCAGAAACATTGCAGGGAGTTTTTTCAACACCGGTACAATCCATAGCAGGCGGGCATGGATGAATTTTTGGATTAATTAAAATACTATTCATAATTTTTTAAATTCGTTTTGCGCATAATAAGAATGTATTATTCTAAAAACGGTAAACTTTACATTTTGCCATTTGATACCCGCTTTATTAAGTTTTATTAAGTTTAATATAAGAAGAAATAAAGATATACAAAGCATGCAAAAAACATTGTAGTGTTTTAAGGCAAATAAGCCATAGCTCATATACTTAATAATTCATAAAATCAAAGCGCCGTGCTTTCAGGTAAAACGTACTCCATTACCACATTTAAAAGCCCCTGAGGGTCTTTTCCCTTTGAAATAACTTTATACTGCGCCCCTCTTGGCATTAAAATTTCTCCGCCATGTTCATTGTTTCTCGAAACTTTTGCACCTTTTGGAATTATTATTTGATACATAATACCATCTTCCTTATTTGCAGCAGAAAATCGGAGGGCAGTTTTTCTATTCATTGCAGTGTAAGAATAGCCTACATCCGGTACAATCATATCACCCGGTTTTGCCTTTGACACAATATCAAAATCAATGTTTCGGTTATTATTGCAAAAATGCTTGCAGCGCCCGCGATAAACAATACATTCTTTTTCAAGCGGAGGCAATACTTCAAACTGCTTGTCATATTTATCAGCAAATTCTGATTTCCCAGTTTTGGCTAATTCTGCCCTGATGTCATAATTGTTACCATTGATAATATGATGAGCCTCAATCTGAGTTAATTCGCTTGTTTCTGGCATGGTGATACATTTATCTGAATAAAGAGAAGATAATGCCCTGTATTCATCTGTATCCATGGGTTGTCTTCCAAGGCTCACCTGATTAAACAGGGTTTTTAGTTCTTCTTCTTTGCCATTAAATTCTTTTGAAAATTTTTCAAAAGCTTGATTGAATACCATCTCTTTTTTGTATTTCGGTTCAATTTCTGCCATATCTGATTTGGCTTTTTCAAGACGTTTTGTATAGCTCCTTATAATATCCTGAACAGTTTTACTGTCTTGATTGTATGTGCCATACAGTTTTAAGTTTGCTTCTTCTGAGGCTATGATTTTAGCATACATATTGTATTTATCTACTATATTATAAGTTTTTTCATATGCTTGAATAGCCTCAATCTTTTCTCTTTCAGCATTTTCAGATAATTTCTGCAAAATTTCAGAGTTATCAATTTCACGGGATTGCGCCTTTGTAGAATCAACTTGTTTCTTGCCATCGTTAGGACTTGAATTCAGCGCATCATCACTGTTGCCTGGTGTACCTTTGGGGGTTTCTGCTCCCGTTTGTTTTAATTCTTGCGCTGCTCTGTTTGCATCAGAATATTGTGTTTTATTTCCTAAATCTATTTCTTTTGCTTCAAGCTGTTGTGATGTTGCATCA
>CATJOM010000034.1 GCA_949741915.1 uncultured Candidatus Melainabacteria bacterium
GTAATAATATATAATTTAACAGCTATAAATTAAGTGTTTTGTCTCTTATTGAAATATGTTTGATGTCTTATGTTCAAATAGAGATGATTAGTGTTTTAAATTACAATTGACTAAAATTATTATAAAAGCCTATTGAAATTAAATATTTAGCCCATATAATTATATAACAGATACTTTACAAATTTGAGGTAAACAAAAATGAAAGATAATATTCATCCAGATTACAAGAAAACCACTATTAAATGTGTTTGCGGTAACGAGATTGAAACAGGTTCTGTTGAAGAAGATATCACTGTTGAAATCTGCAATGCCTGCCATCCTTTCTACACTGGCAACCAAAAAATTCTTGACTCCGAAGGTAGAGTTGAAAGATTCAAAAAACGTTACGAAAACAGAAAATAATTTTATAAGTAATATTGTGCGGATACGAAATATAAAATATTATTGTATCCGCGTTTTTTGTAGCTTGTATTGTCGGGGAGTGTAGTTTATGGCAGAAAAAAAACTGCGAGTTGATTTAATATCTAAACCTGAAAATATTTTAAAAACAATCTATACCGCCTGTAAAACTTGCTACAGTGCAAAATTACCAATTGAAATATTTGATGAGGCTCCAGAGAATGATAAAATGCTTTCTTTGATTGAAAAGGTGATATCATCTGGACATTATTCTACTATTGAACATATCCAGCTCACATTCGCTATTTCCAATGTTTCAAGAGCCTGCACCCATCAATTGGTTAGACACAGACATATAAGTTTTTCCCAAAAATCTCAGCGATATGTTAGAGAAAAAGGGGGAATTGATTACATTATTCCTGAAAAAATTAAAAACAGTGCGCAATTAAAGAAAAAATTTGAAGATTTTATAAACGCAACATCTGATTTATATCAGGAGTTTCTTGATGCGGGCATTCCTGCTGAAGATGCTAGAAGTATTCTACCAAATGCTGCTTCAAGCTCCTTGATTGCCAGTCTTAATTTGAGGGAATTAATTCATCTTGCGAATTTAAGACTTTGTACAAGGGCGCAGCTTGAAATAAGACTTATGGTTAAAGCTATGTGTGACGAGGTTATAAAAACTGAATCATGGCTTTCAGATTATCTTGTTCCAAAATGCATCAGGTTTGGATATTGTGATGAGGAAAAATCTTGCGGCAGTATGATTGGCAAGAGTGAAATTTTAAAAGAAAGAGTGTAGTTTAAAATGAATGATATGCTTGATAAAATTCAAAAGATAGAACAAAGATATAAAGAATTGGGACTGACACTCTCTAATCCTGATGTGATTGCTGATTATGAAAAATTCAGAGATTTGTCAAAGCAAAGAAAAGCAATGGAAGAAACTGTTGAGACCTATAATGCCTACAAGGCTGCAAAAGATTCTGTAGCTGAGGCTAAAGAACTTTTACACGGTGAAAAAGACTCTTCTATGAGAGAATTTTTAAATAATGAAATTGCGTCAAATGAAGCTAAAATTGTTGATTACGAAGAAAAGATGAAGGTGCTTCTATTGCCTAAGGATCCGATGGATGATAAGGATATTATGCTTGAAATTAGGGGCTCTGCCGGAGGAGATGAAGCTAATATTTTTGCAGGCGACTTAATGAGAATGTATCTTAAGTTTGCCAATAATAAAGGTTGGCAAACAAAAATTCTTTCAATAAATGAATGTGAAGCTGGCGGTGTGAGCGAAGTTGTAATTTCTGTTAAGGGTGGAGATGATATTTATTCACAACTTAAATATGAAAGCGGTGTGCATAGAGTGCAAAGGGTTCCGCAAACTGAATCTCAGGGTAGGGTTCACACTTCTACAGCAACTGTTGCTGTTATGCCTGAAGTGGACGATGTTGAAGTTGAATTAAATCCTAATGACCTCGAGATTTCAACAGCAAGATCTGGCGGTGCCGGTGGACAGAATGTAAACAAGGTGGAAACAGCTGTAAGGGTTGTGCATAAACCCACAGGGTTAATGGTATTTTGTACCGAGGAAAGGTCGCAATTGCAAAACAAGGAAAGAGCACTGCAGATTATAAAGGCAAAGCTTTATGATATGGAAGTGCAGAAACAAATGCAGGAAGTGACCGACTTAAGGCGTTCTCAAGTGGGCACTGGTGACAGGTCAGAGAGGATAAGAACATATAATTTTCCCCAAGGAAGGCTTACAGATCATAGAATTGGCCAAAACCTAAATGTATGGACGGTCATTGAAGGCGAGCTAGATGAGTTAATTAAACTTTTGATGGAGTATGATCAAAAATTAAAGCTTGAAAAACTGGCTCAGGAATAGAAACACGGTTTGTTTGTTGTAGTGTTGGCTTGTACATTACCGTACTGTTGTGGGAAATATTGCTAAGAAAACAAGAAACTTGTTTTTATAGTATTAAAAGGATATTTAATTAATCCTACGTAAAATCGAAAGGAGTACTAAATACCCTTTTCGTAAATATTCATATAACTCCAGTAAGATGCGTATACTTTTTTAATGTAATTTGCTGTTTCAGAATATGGAACATTTTCTACAAATTCATCAAAATCATTATTTTTCGATTTATTAAGCCAGTTTTTGACTGCATTTGGTCCTGAATTATATGCTAATACGCATAATGCTTCATTGCCATTAAATATCTTCATAAGATGAGCAAAGTATTTTGTACCAAGTGAGATATTGTATTCAGCATCAAATAATGCTTCATTGTTTGTTAAACTTGAATCCATCAATCTTGCTGTGGGTGGCATAAGTTGCATTAGGCCCATAGCCCCAACTGAACTTATTGCTTTATTATTAAATGCGCTTTCTTCTTTGATAAGCGATAGAATTAGATATGGGCTTAAATTATAGTGTGTAGCATATTTATTAATTGCTTTATCATAGTATAGCGGGTATGCTAATTTATATTTCGGACTTGAAAATGGTTCTTTTGTATTTTTTAATAAAGCTTCCCTTGCCAGTAAAGCAGAATGCATTCTGTTGCCATTTTTTGCAGCAAGCCAACTGTTTAAAAAGTCATCATCAAACTTAAAGTTTTGTATAGCAACATAATCATCAAGAATGGCGAATTTACTTAGGAGCCAATATTCTTTTTTGTCTTGGCTTATGGGGATATTTTCGGCTTTGATATTCTTTTTTATTTTGGCTGCTTTGTCAGCTTTCCATGGTGCTTTGTTCTTTTTTAATATTGCATTTGCCCTAAATGCGTAATATGATGCTGGGTAGTTGTAAACTATATTTTGAAGTAAAGACTTCGCAGCTTTTTTATTATTTGCTTTTATATAAATTTTAGCTGTCCAGAATAGAATTTTTGGCTGAATATTATAGTCAAAATATACTTTTGAGTGCATTTTTGAAATCTTTAGTGCATTTTTGAAATCTTTGTTTTTGTAGTAATTCCAGAAAACAAACCATAAAGCATCTGGTGCAACAATTGAATTTGGATAGTCGCTGTAAATTTTATGATAATTTTTTAAGGCAGAGTCATAATCAACGTATTTAGAAAAAATAAACAAACTTAATGGATAAAGATTGTTATTTTTAGTGCTTATGATTAAATTATAGGCAGCCTCTTTTACTGGCAGCCCTGATTTTTTAAGATAAAGAAGCATTGTATCCAATATTTCCTTTTCAGAATACAATTCTTTATCAAGATTGTAAGTTGTTCCATTGATAACAGTTTGACAAAATGCAGCATTGTCATTCAGCCTGTCATAATTTTTTGCAAGAATTACCCAAGATTGTTTAATTGGCACTTTATCTAGTAATTTTATAGACTCAGTATATTTACTGTTTTGGCGTAATGATTCAGCTATAAATATTTTATCCGAATCGCTTAACTCGTTTTCATCCCAGTTATGCAAAAGATTTATAGCATCAAGGGAGTATCTTCCAAAAGGCGCATATTCAAGGTACTCAACCAAATACTTTTTTGCTTTTTCTAAATCATTATGCATATAGTAAAAGAAACCTAACTGATAAGACGCGGCTTTGGCAAAGTCGCTTTCGGGATATTCTTCTATAAGTTTATTAAAATAGTGATTTGCTTTCTTTTTATTTTTTTTGTCCAATTCTAGCAAGGCGAGTTTCCATAATGCTTCTGGTGCAAAGTTTGTATTCTTAAAGGTTTTTACGAATTTTGAATATTTGCTGATAGCGGTTTTATTGTCTTTTAATTCCCAAGCGCACATTGCCTGTCTATATAATGCAGGGGCTGAATATGAAGAAAAGATTGGTATTTTTTTAAAGTTATAGTAAGCGTTTTGATAATCAGCTTTATTATAAAACTCAATCCCTTGTCTGTATATTTTATCTGATTCACTGTCAGAATAAAGGCAAAATGACCTGATAGAAAAGAATACAATACAGCTTATAAATAGAATTATTAATATAATAAATATTTTTTTATTTGTCATGGTTAAGCATTATTATACCACAAATACCTTGCTGCTTTGTGTATTTTTAATAAAAATGTCCCGTCGTTATCGGGACATTTTTATTAAAAGATTAATCTATTTATAAACTATTAGTACTTTTAGAAAAGAGCAGGTTTTTTAATTGGAGCTGCACCTGGAATTGCCTCCCAATTTGCAGCCATAATTTTTTTGAATGATTTTAGCGCGGTGTCTTCAAGTTCACCAAGTTCTTCGGCATCAATTATTAGTTTTCTTAAAGGTAAAAGAGCCCTCTGGTCGCGAAGTACGCCAAGTGCAGCTGCTGCACCAGCTCTTACTAAATCATTTTCTGAAGAATTTTCCATTACTTCGATTAATGCCGGAACTGCTTTTGCATCACCCAATTTGCCTAAAGAGGTAACTGCATAAATTCTAACATTTACCCATTCATCTTTTAGCATTTTAATGATTTTTTCAACAGCCTTTTTATTGCCTATTTCGCCCAATGCTCTAGTGGCATCACATCTAACATTTACTTTTTCATGGTCTAAAGATTCAATCAAAGCATCAGTTGCAACATCACCGATTTCAATCAAAGCATCAGTTGCTGTTATGCAAACTTGTGGATTTTCATCATTCAGTGCATTTACAAGAGGTTCAACGACAATTTTTCCACCCAGACGACCAAGTGCACGTGCTGCGCGAACGCGAACATCTACGTTTCTATCTTCTTTTAAAGATTCAATCAAGGGGATTGTTGCTTTTGTGTCACCCAATTCGCCTAAAGCCCTTGCAGCATAAAGACGAACAGAGCCATTTTTGTCATTTTTTAATACTTCAATAAGAGGCTCAACTGCGCTAAAATCGCCCATTTCGCCAAGAATTCTTGCAGCATTATAACGAACTTTTTCAGAATTTGAAGTCTGTAAATCCTTAATTAATTCTTCAAAAGATTTTTTAGCTTGTTTTTTACGGTTGTTCACACTAATTGTCATTACTTAGCTTCCTCCAAATAACAATTTATCACTTCTATGTTAAATTAAATTCACTTCCTATATTTTATAAAACATTGTCTTGAAAAAAATTGACAAAAATTTTGTATTTGCTTTAAAAATATTTACAATTGGTAATAGTTGAAACTTCTATTTTCCTCAAACCCTAAAGGGTAAAAAGAACACTTTATATTAAAATATTACCATTTTTTTCAGGTTTTGTCCTACATTATTTATATTACTTAACAAAAAAAGTCAATTGTTTTTTTAAATATTGGTAATATTGTTGTTTTGGTGATATGGTAAACTTAACAAAACTTAATATTATTTTAGCAATTTTTTAAGTGTCTTCATAATAATAGAGAATATTTTACTAAATTTTGTTTTATGTATTTGATGCGTGCTAACACCTTGTAGTCATTGCTAGATAAATTGCAAATAAAATATTGTACTAAATTCAGCAGTGAAAACAATTAAAGCTTATACTTGGCGTATTTATTTTCATGGTTTAAATTAAACATTTCTTTTGCTTTTTGCGTGGCGAATCTAGCCTTATTTTTGGCATCTTTATTTATTATTGCTGAAGACAAGCCTAGCCAGCTCAGCATGATTGCAATTGGAGCAAGGTTGTTATATTTTGAGGTGAAATTTTCCAGATTTTTGTGTTTGCTTTTAAATTTAGTCCAAGAAGTACTTATGGCAGCACTTTTTTTGCCTATTGCGGATGAATCTATTTTTTTCGAAGTTTGTGTAAGTGTTTTTCTTATTTTATCCGCTGCTGGTTGAAATTTTTTTTGTAAATATGCACTACTTTTAGTAATGCCAATCATTGAACCTGCAAGCAAAATGGTTTTTAATGCAAAATCTGTTAAGTCAAAGGCGGCAGGGTGCTTTTTTCTTTTTTCTTCAAATTTTGGCGATACTTTCTCTATAAACTTAATTGTTTTGTCGTATTTGCTAAATAAAATATCAGCTCCAATAAAGATTGCTGCTGAAGACATGCCAGTCTTTATTTTGGATGACAATGGCCCTTTTTGTAATGCGCCAAGTGCAAGAGGGATTAGGGTATTAAATAGCGATGGCAGGGTTTTTGTAATTTTCCCTGCCACAGTTTCGCTAGATTTCTTTTCAGCATAATTTATACTGTTTTTTATAACTTTATCATAATTTAAATTATCATTTGCCTTTGCCACACTCTGTCTATGTATACAGACAAAAGAATGTTTGTTTTTGGGCGCTCTGCCTGTATTGGCGGAGCTATAATATATACCGGTTAGTGAAAAATCAGGTGATATATTAGCGGGCAACATACTAGCCTTTCAAAATTAGTAAAACTAATCACATGATATTATTAACACAAAAATAAAAAAAATTGCCAGCAATTTTTTAGATGCTAAGATATTGTTTAACAAAAGATTTTGAAAAGAATAAAACAGGTATTTATGCAAGAAAATTTTATTAAATTTGTTGATGTTACAAATAGGGATGGGGTTCAAACTTCAAGACTTGGGCTTGCAAAACTGCAAAAAACCATTATTAATATCATGCTTAATGATATGGGCATAAACCAGTCTGAGTTTGGTTTTCCTGCAACTGAGCATGAAAAAAATTATCTTAATGGAAACTTGATGCTTGTTGACAGAGGTGCGATTAATAAAACCAAGCTTTCGGGTTGGATGAGAGCACTTGCTTCTGATGTAAAAAAATCTTTTGAAAATGTTCCGAAATTACAATATGTTAATCTGTCACAATCTACATCCGACCAAATGATAAATGGCAAATATCAAGGTAAGAAAACGAAAGATGATATTTTGAAGCAGACACTTGAGGCTATAAATATGGCAATAGAATATAATGCCAAAATGATTGGAATTAACGCTGAGGATGCTTCACGGTCTGATTTAGATTATCTTATAAAATATGCAAATGAGTGTAAACGATATGGTGCTGTTCGATTTAGGTATTGTGATACCTTAGGTTATGATGATCCTAAAACAGCATATGATAGAATTTTTACCTTGGCTAAAGAAACCCAGATGGATATTGAAATGCATTTTCACAATGATTTAGGCATGGCTGTTGCCTGTTCTGTTATGGGGGCTAGGGCTGCTATTGATGCTGGTGTAAATGCATGGATTAATACTGCAATAAACGGCATGGGTGAAAGGGCCGGCAATGCTGATTTAGTGTCATGCATATTAGCTATACTTAAATCAAGCGGTTTTGAGGGCAAATATAAAATTGACCCGCAGATTGATATCACAAAAGCATGGAAACTTGCTAAGTACACTGCATATGCTTTTGGTGTGCCTATTCCTATGAATCAGGTTGCGGTGGGTGACAATGCATTTGCTCATGAAAGCGGAATCCATGCCGACGGCGCACTTAAGGATAGACGCAATTATGAATTATATGATTATGAGGAATTAGGAAGAGGTGAACCTGAAATTATTGAAACAGGACGTATGATAACTATTGGTGAATACGCAGGAATTAAGGGATTTAGAAATGTCTACGAGAACCTTGAGTTAGAGTTTGAAGATGAAGATGAAGCAAGGAATATTCTTGAACTTGCTCGCTATGCAAACGTTCATACGCAAAAACCTTTAACAGACAGCGAGTTGAAATTTATTTATTTTTATCCAAATATCGCTGCAAGAATTATGACCGTTGAGCCTTACTATATGCCTATTGGTGCCCTAAAGGGACGTATGGAAAGGCTTGAAGAGATACAGGCGCATAGAATAGTGTAATAAATTATGAAGAATGTGTATATTGAAACGCTAGGCTGCCAGATGAATAAGTCTGACACGGAGAGAATTTTGGGAATATTGTCTCATTTTGATTATCAAAAATCCAGTGAGGATGAAGCCGATTTATATATTGTAAATACTTGTTCTATCAGAAAATTATCTGAAGATAAGGCTTATTCAAAGCTTGGCGTGTGGGGAAAATTAAAGGAAAAGTGTCCTGATATCAAGATTGGGATTTGCGGGTGCGTGGCGCAGCAGGAAAAGGAAACGCTTCTTAAAAAATTTCCATATCTTGATTTGATTTTTGGCACACATAATATATATGAGTTACCTGAACTGATTAATAAAATTAAAGATGGCGAAAGGGTTTGTGCTATTAGAAATACTGCTGTTGCCGAAAAGGAGTATAATATTACAAGGACTGAGGGTATAAATGCCTGGCTTCCTATTATGGAAGGGTGCAATAATTTTTGTACATACTGTATTGTGCCGTATACAAGAGGAAGAGAGCGAAGCAGGACGCTTGAGACCGTTATTAATGAAGCAAAAAGCATTATTAAACAAGGCTACAAAGAAATTACACTTTTGGGACAGAATGTTGACAGTTATGGCAAGGATCTTGAGCACAAGCCGACATTTGCAAAATTGTTATATGAATTAGATAGCCTTGAAGGAGAGTTTAGGATTCGTTTTACAACATCTTATCCGACAGATATCACGGATGAAGTTATTGAGGTTGTAAAGAATGCATCAAAAATTTGTGAATGTTTTCATATACCAATGCAAAGCGGGAATGACAGAGTGCTAAAAGCAATGAACAGGCGATATGACAGGGCTCAGTATTCAAATATTGTGAATAAAATAAGGAATAATATTAAGGATGTTACGATAACTTCCGATTTTATTGCAGGTTTCCCTTCTGAGACTGAAGAAGAATTCATGGATACAATCAGCGCTATAAAAGAATTAGGGCTTGATTATTCAAACACTGCAGCTTATTCGCCAAGGCCAAATACGCCTGCAGGAAAGATGGTTGATAAGTTCATTGCTTTAGATGAAAAGAAAAGAAGGCTTCAAATTTTGAATGATACTGTAAAAGAAGCTTCAAAAATGTCTAATTTAAATTCTGTCGGGAAAACCTATGAAGTTTTAGTTGAAAAGATTAAGACGGAAAATGGTTTAAGGCTTGCAGAAGGCAGGAGCAGAAACAACAAGGTTGTGCATTTTAAATCAAACACAGCTCAGATTGGCGATTTTGTTGATGTTGAAATTAATGAGGCGCTTGTATGGTGCATTAAAGGCGAAGAAGTCAAGGCAGATGTTCTTTCAGGGGCAAGATAGGAATTTGTGCAATGAAACTTCTTTTGAAGAAAATGTTCAGAATGCTTGCTGGTTTTTCTATATTGCTTGTCTTGCAGATTTGTTCAGAGAGGTTTTTGCATTTTTTAGGGGTAAAATTTCCTGCGACAATTTTTGGGATGATTATTTTCGTTTTACTTTTACATTTTAAGATTATTCCTGCAAGACTGGTTAAGGATATATGCGGTTTTATGATATCGATTTTGCCTGCACTTTTTGTTCCGCTTTTGGTTGGAATTACTGTTTATTATAATTCTATTAAGCAGAATTTTTTAGGGATTGCTGCGGTTATTGTTATAGGTACGTTTGTTACGATGGTTTCGACCGCAATCTTTGTAGATAAGATGATGGAGTGGACTGGTAAAAAAGATGCTTCATAGTTTTTTTGTTAAAATTTTATATTTTGTCTTGACATTTGCAATATTCTATCTTGCTAAGTCTGTTAACAGGATTAAACTTTTTAAGAAACTACCTCCGATTTTATTATCAAGTGCCGTTATTATATTGCTTTTAAGATTTTTTAATATTGAATTTAGTGAATACAACACAGGGGCAAAATATGTTACGTTTCTTTTGGGGCCTGCAACTATTGCCCTTGCTTATCCATTGATTAAAAACAGAGAGGTTTTGATTCAAAATAAAAGGGCGATTTATTGCGGTTTTGTTTTTGCTACTTCTATTGCAATTACATCTGTCATGGTGCTTGGAAAATTTTGCCATACAAAATTTCCTATTATAATTTCCATGCTTCCAAAATCTGTCACCACGCCTATTGCAGTTGAAATCTCAAAAACAACAGGAGGAATACCTGAATTAACTGCCTGTGCTGTTATTTTTACAGGTATTTTTGGTGCAATCTTTGGCAGAAGGATTTTAAAGTTATTCAATATAGATAATGATGTTGCAATAGGCCTTTCAGTGGGTGCCGCATCCCATGTTATGGGAACATCAAGCCTGGCTGAAAGAAAAAAATTCAAGCAGGTTGCAATAAGTACAGTTGCACTTACCATTGTAGCTATTCTGACTGCAATATTTATTCCTGTATTATTAAAGATTTATTCCAAAGTCATGTTATTGTTTTAAGGATTTTTATTTAAATTGTTATGTTCTGCAATACTTACGTGTGTTAATTTGATATAATTGAGTATTTGATTGGAAATTTATTTGACAGAAAAAGAGAAAAGCCTTGGTATATTTAGATTATCTCTTTTTGTTGTTGGTTTTATATATTATTGTATTTTTGGCCTGTATGGATGAAATGCAAAAAAGAAAAATAAAAAGGCATGGTTGGTGTGGCTTTATTGGTCTGTATGTAATTACTTGTTTATTCTGTAAAACAAAACCCTGCTCAATATAAGCAGGGTTTTGTCGTTTAAATTATTTTATTTTTTTTTTTTGAAATTAGAATATGATGAAGATTTCAAACTAATGTCTTATCTTCCGATTTTGCAAGTCAAGGTTTCCCTTGATTCTTCGTAGCCTGCTCTTCCCATAAGGGCGTATGTATAATTTTTGGCTTGCTCTACGCCAGGCTGGTTAAATGTGTTGATATTGTATAACTCACCAGCTATAGCAGTTTGAACTTCAAGCATGTAGAATAATTGGGATAAGTAATATGCGTTAACTTTTGGCAATGAAATTGTTAAGTTTGGACGTTTAAAGTCAGCAAGGGCTACGGCTGTTGAATCAGCCTCAGCATTAATTAGTTCATTGATTGATTTGCCGCCAAGATAATTTACGCCAGTGCAGTCAAAAATTTTCGGAATTTCAAGATGCGTATCAAATTCTTCAACGCGTATAAAGTTAATGATTTTGTCGTGTTTACCTTCATTGTAAAGCTGAATTTGAGAGTGCTGGTCTGTTGCACCAAGGGCCTTAATTGGTGTAGGACCGACATTTACAACGTTTCCGTTTTTGTCTACTTCTTTACCCAATGATTCTGCCCACAATTGAACATACCAATCTGAAACGTATTTTAGTCTGCTTGAATACGGCATCATCACTGACAAATAGTGACCTTTTTTGGTATCCATTAAATAGTGAATCAGGGCGTTTTGTGCTGCAATGTTTTTCCAAATATCGGTATTTTTTAGTGCAAGGTCCATAATCTTAACACCTTCAACGATTTCGTCGATATCTATACCTACAAGGGCAAATGGAACAAGACCCACTGCTGAAAATACTGAAAATCTTCCACCTACATCATCAGGCACAACAAAAGTTTTATATCCTTCTTCATTTGCAATTTGTCTTAAAATACCAGATTGTTTATCTGTTGTTGCAACAATATTTTTTCTATAATCATCGCCCAATAATTGCTGCATTCTGTCTTTTATAATCATAAACTGAGACATGGTTTCAGCTGTTGAGCCTGATTTTGTTATCACATTTACAAGAGTTCTTCTTAAATCAAGCATGTTTAGGAGGGCGTTAATTTGATCCGGGTCGATATTATCAAGGAAGAAAATCCTTGGTTGATTTCCTCTATCAGATGTAGAGAGCAAATTCCAGTATGGTTTTAATAGTGCCTCTGTTACGGCAATACCGCCAAGGGCTGAACCACCTATTCCTAATACAAGAATGTTATCAAAACGCCCTTCAACCATTGCAGCATATTCTTTAACATACCAAACAGTTTCTTCATTGTAGCCAAGATTCATCCACTGAAGCCATTGTCCGGGCTTATCTTTTCTAAGGTTTAAATCCATGATAATTGATTGGATTTTAGGGGCATATTCATTGAATTCTTTTTCAATGTTAAGACCGTATTGTTCGCCAATTACCTGTTCTGTAACATTTTTGTAATTAAGTTTAATCATTTTATTCCCTTAAAACATGCTAATACACCAATAATTGTACCTAATCACAATTATATGTAAATAGTAAAAGAAAATTAACGTAAATTAACCATAAGGACAATAGAAAAACCTGATTGCTTTTGTCATAAACATAATATGAAAAGTATTGAAGAAAAAAATGAGGAATTTGTATTAAATATTCTCCATGACATAAGATCGCCAATTGCAGGAATAAATATTGCGCTTGAAAATTTAAGCAAAAGAGATGAAATTACGGATGAAATCTATAGGGTAAACAGGCATAATCTAAGCTATATAGAAAATTTAATGGAAAATTATTCACTAAAGATGGGTAAATATATATTAAAAAATGAATATTTTAATCTTATAAATGTGGTTAATGAGGAAATTTATGCTCTGCATTTTTTAATCACAGAAAAAAATCTTAAATTGAATTTGATATGCAATGCAGATAGCATTGTAATTAATGCTGATAAACAGTTGGTAAGGCAGGCTTTCTTAAATCTTTTAACAAATGCCGTGAAATATTCTCCAAATTCTAATGAGGTCAGAATTGAAATTACTAAGGCAAAAGGTTGTGTTGTAATATGCGTCGCTAATTCTCTTAATTCTGGCAGTAAAAAAACAACTGGTTTCGGGCATGAAATTATAAAAGATGCCATGGAAAAGCTTGGCGGAAAAATTTATAATGCGAGGGATAAAAATAAAATTTGCTTTTATATGGAATTAAAGTTAAATTGAACCATCATTTAGATTATTTTGGAGACATTATTGTCTTTAGTTAAATGCTCAAGATGGTTTTTAAACAATATATTGTTAATCAAGAATTGATTAATATAGGCGTTATTTTGACACTAAAGTTTTTTAACAGTTTTTCTAGCAACCTGGTGTTTTATACGGATGCATTTAGGTTTTAATTTTAACAAAATTATCTTATCTGTTTCTATTTTTTCAAGTGGAATGATGCCAACAAGCCTTAATTTAAATTATTGCCTAAATCCACAATTTCCATTTTATGGGATATTTCAGCAATAATTCTTGAAACTTCAAATCCTGAAACTATAACTTCCAAGAGCAGTTGTGAATTAATTAGTACTGTTTCTGTATACTCCATTGAATCCATATCTAAAATTTCGAATTCAACAAAATCAGAACCTACATATTTAAGTTTGCCAAATTGGGCATCAGTAGCCCATCGTAAAAAAACAACAGCTTTTTCTAAAGCCTTTAACTTTTGTATCATCCTCATAATATATATGATATTATTTTTTTTGTGAAAGTCAATTTTAGATAATAATTTAATATTGAACTGAGAAATGTATTTGGATATCGGGATATGCTAAAGCAAGAAATAAATACTGCTTTAATTTATGAAGCCGTATATAATCTAATTAAAACCGCGAATGTTAATTTGCCTTCTGATGTTTATAATAAACTGTGTAATTTTAATTGCGAATATAAGGAAATGATGCTGAAGAATGCATATCTGGCGCAGTTAAAAAAACGACCGCTTTGCCAGGATACAGGGCAGGTCGTAGTTTTTCTTGAAATAGGGCAAAATATCATTCTTGATGGCGATTATATAGAAGATGTAATCAATTTTGCTGTTAAGGATTGTTACAAAGAAAATTTTTATAGAAAATCAACCGTGAAGGATGCCATTTTTGACAGGCAGAATAGTGGAGATAATACGCCAGCTGTTATTCATACAAAAATAGTCACTGGTAATGAAATCAATATTCTTCTTGGGATAAAAGGCGGAGGTTCTGAAAATGTGACTGCATTAAAAATGTTTAATCCTACGGCTAGCTTTAATGAAATATTAGATTATGTAAAAGAATGTGCTGTAAACGCAGGAGAAAATGCCTGTCCGCCTATGTGCATCGGTATTGGGGCGGGCGGGTGCGCTGAGACGGCAGCTATGCTTGCAAAAAAAGCGCTGTTTGTTGGAAAAAGCGTTGATTTTGAAATTCCGAATGTTTTTGAAACAAAAATTTTGACTGCGCCCGCGCACATTGCTTCGCTTCCTGTGTGTGTAAATTTAAGTTGTCATAGTTTAAGGCATGGGGCCTGCATAATTAAGGGTGGTAAAATTATTTATCCTGATAAAATGCAGGAATACCCTGATGTAAAGCTGAATTTTGCTGCTGCTGAAATCAGGAGCGATGATTTTAATTTGTTGCGGAGTTTAAAAACAGGTGACAAGATATTTTTGAGTGGAACTATTTATACCGCGAGAGATGCAGCTCATAAGAAACTTTGCGATATGATAAAAAATAATGAACCCCTGCCGTTTGATTTAAATGGAAAAATAATTTTTTATGCAGGCCCATGCCCTGCAGCAGATGGTGAAGTTATTGGGCCTGTTGGTCCTACAACATCAAAGAGGATGGATAAGTTTGCTTCATTGTTGTATGAAAATGGTGTCATTGCAACAATAGGAAAGGGTGATAGAAATTTGTCAGGCCTTAATAAATTGTATTTTAAGGCAGCAGGGGGTGTAGCATGCGTTTTGCAGGATTGTGTTAAAAAATCAAAACTTGTATGCTTTGAAGAGCTTGGCGCCGAGGCTGTATATGAACTTCAGGTTGAAAAAATGCCTCTTAAAGCAGTAATATTGTAACTTTGCCTCAAAATCAAATTTTGTGTGCGTTTTTACCTATGCTTGACAACAATTTTTTCTTGGGGTATTATTTGACTTGTTAAATAGGTTGGCTGCGTCTAAATGCCATTATTAAGTGGCTGCAGTTCCTTAAAACCTTAGAAAGGGAAAACGACAAAATGTATGCTATAGTTGAAACTGGCGGAAAACAATATAAGCTTGAAGAAGGCAGATATGTTGATATGGAATTGTTGGATGCCAATAAAGATGACAAAGTTACTTTTGACAAAATTATCATGCTTGTTAATGGTAAAAAATCAAAGGTAGGTCAGCCTTACGTTGATGGTGCTATTGTTGAAGGCACAATTGTAAAAAATGACAAGGCTAAGAAAATTATTGTTTTTAAACAGCGTCCTAAAAAAGGATATAGAAAAAAACAAGGTCACAGGCAACAATATAGCCGTGTTATGATTAATAAAATTAATACAAAAGCAGGCAAAAAAGCACAAGATGAAGCAGGAGAAGAATAATGGCACATAAGAAAGGTGTAGGTTCATCAAAGAACGGAAGAGATTCGGAAGCACAACGATTAGGTGTCAAAAAGTTTGGCAGCGAACATGTGCTTGCTGGTAACATACTTGTAAGACAAAGAGGAACAAAAATTCATCCTGGCAATAATGTTGGTATAGGCAAAGATGATACATTGTTTGCTCTGATTGATGGTGTGGTTAAATTTGAACCCCATAGGCGCAACAGAAAACAAGTAAGTGTATACGCAAAATAATTTTTCTGGACAATCAATTATTATTTTGTTAAAATAATAAAGCAAATTAAAAATTTAATAAGAAATGCACAAATATTTTATTAATTTCGGTTTTTGCTTTTAAATTTTTTGAAAATTGAATATTTATAATGATGGGGGCGTAGCTCAGCTGGTTAGAGTGCTTGCCTGTCACGCAAGAGGTCGCGGGTTCGATACCCGTCGTCCCCGCCATTATTACAATTAGCACCTTCGGGTGCTTTTTTAATGCATTGTTTTGTTTTAGCAAATTTGATATTCTTATTTAAATTTGTATAATTTTTTATATGCGGATGTCAAATTCTTTATTTTTTGGTTTCGTGGCTCAATTGTGCTCTTTGTCCCAAGTTATTAAAATAAGATAAAAGGCTTTTTTGGAGGTTCTTTTAATATGGTTTGAAAGAGTTTTTGTTCTATACTCATTATTTTAGGATACAACTAGTTTTAGCGTTTGTATCAGGACTTAGTAATCCTTGTATGACTTATTTTTTGCCTGCAATAATGATTGTCTTTATTGTTAACTGAAATCTGTACTTTTGTTAGTATTTTGAATGTTTATCTTCTTGTTGAATTGTTTACCAGTGGTCTCATCTATCAAGGGGTAAAATTTTATTTTAGTGAATTTTTAAATCATAATTCTTATATTTGTATGGCAAAAAAAGTTATTATTGGTTTTATATGATTATAGTTGTATATTAGGCAAGGATTTTTCAGTGTTGATTTCTTCTATTGGCAAGACACATATTTTTAATAACTTGAAATTGCCAGCATTTGACAATTCAAATTCGGGCCAAATAACAAATGGCTTATTGCCCCCCGGGTTCCATGAAGACAAATACTGACAATTCTATGGATTTGTTTTATGATAAATTAATGATAAGGAAACTATATCCTTCAGCAATTCCTATACTAACCACCTTTTTTGCATTGGATGGATATATAAACGATAAGTTTCTGTGTTTAATTTGGTATAATACGCCAGTGATACGCAATGCAGATAAAGAATTTAAAAATATTGTCCCTTCTGTTTGAACAAAAGAGCATTATAAGGGGACCCTTGGCGACAAGGATGTCGGTATTGTAATTATTGATGATAAAATAAGTGGTAATGTTGGAAACAAGCTCGTGGACATTACACTTAAGAGAGAAAGCAAGGATAATTTTTTTGTAGCAGGAAAATTGGCAGCAAAGAAGTGACAATAAGAAAAGATAGTCCAATTGCAGATATAAAGGGCGAGGGAGATATTTTAGCGCTTGCTGCTGCATTAAAAAATTATTATTTCGTCTGTTCTAGCGAAAAAGTTTGCCAGCTAAACAATGCGCGTAGAGTTTTTGCTGAAGGTGCACTCCCACTTCTGCCTGATGCCTTTTACTAATTGTATTGAATTTAGTTTAAAGGCTTGCAGATTTTTTGTTCTATATATTTATTTTGGTAATATTATATAAAATTTTACACTTGTTGATTAAATATTTTCTTTTTATTTTAGTCCTTATGTATAAAAAAGAGCGGGATGAGTTTCCTGTTAAGTGAAGCTTATCTTGTTTTCCATCAACAGAGTCTTCTATTACAAGAAAAAGGTCAATATTTTGTGTTAGAAGTGTACATAATTACCTAAATTTGGTGCCAAATTTAGTTTTGGCTGTGTTTAATTTAAGCTTTTTTACGGTCTCAAAGTTTTTAATCTCCAAGAATTACAAATGGCAAGTCTTTTTTCAATGCATACTCCCTTAAGAAGGCTGTTCTTTCTTTCACTGTGCGTTTATCGGCTTCTGAAATCATATTTTCTTCTTCACCTTCTGTTATGATGTTTCTGTTAAGAAAATCTATTGGATTTGTGATTTTTTCTTCATTATCCACTGTGCATGCAAATACTGCCATCGGGGGCGCGGGGTTTGAAATTAATATTTCGTTGTAGTCATCTTCTTTGTTTTTGCTGTTTAGATTCAGGTCTGCAAGAGCTCTTATTATTGTATTTCTCAAGCTTTCTGGTGTAATTTTACCCAGCGCTTTGTCTTCATTTTCCTTAACAAAGTTTATGTACTCTTCATCATTAAAATTTGCGGCTTTTTTAATTAAATTTGATATAAATATCCTATTGCCTTCTTTTTTGCCGCCAAAAATATACTGTTTTTTAATGTCATCGTCTACATTTTTCTTTTTGCCGGAATTATAGTTGCTTCCGCCCCCTGCATGGATATTTTTTGTTTCAGTGGTGAATAAAATACCCTGCTGTGCGTAAAATTTACGACTACTTTCAGGTGTTATATTATATGTACCCGATATTACTGCATCTGAGCCTGGTAATCTGAATGTATCGAATTTTATAAGTTCATCCGCATAATTGCATCCGTGATTTATAAATTTAATATTTCCAGTATCATACTCTCTGCCTGTTTTTGTGGTGCCTTTTATTCCTTTTGAAATACTTCCTTTTGGAAAGCCGATTTTTTCCCAATCTTGAATCTCATTGAATTTGATTATAATAAGTCCGTCTTTATCTTTGTATATGCCCTTTATATCAGTGCTGCCATCAGGGTTTGTAATTTTTATTGTTTCATTGATTTTACTTGCCTTGGGAAATTCTACACTTGGCAATATTGGCTGGGTGGCCTTTAGTTCATAGATATAGTTTCTTATTTTTTCTGCATGATAGTCAGCAGCTTCTCCAAAGCTTCTTGTAATTCCGTTAAAATCTGTCCTTGCATCTCCTTCTTTACTATCATGGAAGCTGCCATCATTTTTTATGGACTTTAAGTCTGCATGTGTAAATATTAGCGACAATTCAAATAAATTATCATATCTTAAATCATAAGCGGTTGATTTTAACCTCTCATTAAGCTCTTCTTGATTATTGGCTGTGTTTACAAAACTAAGCCATTCATGGTGTTTTATTAATGTAAAAAACTTATCTTCTTCTTTTTTGGTAAGGTTAAATTTCTTTGATATAAAGTAAGCATCCAGACTGCTTTCTAACGGGTGAATTGGGTCAATATTTCCTTCTTGTTTTGTTATGTCATGCAAAAGGGATGCCAGCAGTGTAATTTTTTTATCAGAATCACTAAGCTTTGTAAAATCGGGATTTTGGACAATTTTTTGCATAACCTTTAGCGAATGCTTTAAGACATCAAATTCGTGACTTCCCACTGTGCCTTGCATTCCAGCTTGTATTCTTTGAATTGTTGTTCTTAATTCAGGAAGTGCTTTGATTATTTCATTTAAAGAATTTTGAACCTCATTGTTGTTGCAGATAATACTATTGTTTTCGTTAAATTTTATTATATTTGATCTTAAACTTTCTATTGCATTTAGTATTTTGGGCTCTGTTGTATTTGGTGTTTCATTGTTGTTTGTAGGATAATTGGCGATTGTATAGCCTGTTTTATTTACGCCATTCTTCTTTAGCCTGAAGCCAAAATAATCAAACACTTTTCCTTTTTCCTCGGAATCAAGCCCCTCTGTGATTTTTAGGGTATCTAAGATGAAATCTTCATTTGAGTATTCCTGCCTAATTTCTAAGCCCGCAAATTTGTCGTCTGGTATTTCTTTTACTGACGCTGCCAAGTTTTTTATATCATTGTTAAACTTTTCAATTTCTTTATTGCTAAGCGGTTTTATGCTGATGCCTATTGAGCCCGCAATGGCCGGAAGAAGCCTGCAGTATTCTTCTTTATTTTTTGGAAGCAAGGGGAAATATTGCTGTATTTCGCTAGTTTTATCAAAACCCTCGGCATTGCTTTTTGTTAGCGCATTTAACAATTCTCTTTTTTGTGTTTGACTTAATTCTTCAATATTTTGAACTCCAAAAAAATCAGCAAAAAGCAATGCTGCATAGGTGTTATCCAAATCCAAGTTGTTGAATTTTTCGGCCCCGATTTTCTTTTTTAAACTTTCTATGACTTGAATATCTGTTGTGTTATTTTGAAAAATCAAAGCCAGTTTTTGTGGTACACTTAGTGATTCGATTTTCAGGATGTCATTTATATCTTTTGCCTTTTTTTCATCTCTTATTAATTGCATAAGCTGTGCTAGCATTTTTGTTAATGTTTCGTCAGACCACAAGCTTTTGTCGTCTAAGATTGAATTTATAACTTTAGCTTTGTTTGGGTCTCTTGAGAATGTCACAATAATGTGTGCAAACTGTACAAGCCTTTTGTTGGTCTGTATTTTTGCACTGTCAAGGATTTTTAAGGCAATGCCGGCCTGCTTTGGTGTCTTGCTTGCTGCGGTTAATCGTTTGAGCACTCCTATTGCTATTTCGTTATTGCGCAATTCTTTGCTATCAAGAACTTTTAATACAACATTCCTTTGTTCTTCCGTTGTTACTTCATCTATAAATCCATCGGCATTTTGTATAACCATTGCATTGTTATATAATTCTTTATCATCAAGGATTTTTTCTGCAATTTTAGTCTTCATCGGGGTATTGGCACTTTTTATAATGCCTTCTGCAAAGCACATTACATCTTCGTTTTTATAAAGATTCTCATTATCAATAATTTTTTCAGCAAGTCTTCTTTGACCTGTGCTTGTAAGGCTTTGAATCATCATGCCCAAACTAATTATATCTTCTTCTTGTATATTGCTGCACAGTTCTTTGTTTTCCAGTATTTTTTCTGCAAGTTTAAGTTGCTCTTGGTTTTGAATGCTGCTTATTAGAAAACTTGAATTTGTCATAATGGCTTCATTTGTAGATAGTGAAGCATCATTTAAAATTTTTTCAGCAACCTTGAATTGAAATTCGTTTTCTACTGAGCTGATTGCATTTATAATGTCTTCCGCCCTTTTGGGGTTGTTATTATGTATAAGAAAGTCTGTAAGCAGAATGTTTTCTTTGCTGAGGCTTAGCATCATGTCTGCATGGTCTTTTATGCTATCAGGCATGGATTTTAGTGCTTCTTCAAATTTGTTTTTTAATCTTTCAAAGTTTTTATCAGATATAGTTTGATATGCAGTATATCCTTGATTGGCAACAGTTTTTAGGCCTCCTTTGAAAGAAATACTTGGAAACGCTCTATTTTCCGATACATTAGAATTCATCAGGGTTGAAATTGTGTCAGGATATGGGTGTTTTGCATACAGCGTGCTTCCTGCTTTCTTTATAATACTTGCAGTGCATGTTGGCAAAGTTGCTTTGTGCTTCTGTCTTTGGTCTGTTGTTTGATTTTGTAGAATATTTTTATTATAAAACGGGCTGTTGTAGCTTGAAAGCACACTAAGCCCATCAAATTGTACGTTTTGAGATTTTATTGGCGCCATCTTATCGTTTTGATTAATATTTTTCTTGTAACCTTTTTTGCCAAACTTTATTGTTGAAAAATCTATTTTCATATTATCTATAAAACTTGCCAATGAAAAAAATTGCGTATTAAATATTAAGATTTGTAAAAATTTAAATTTTTAATGATTGAGCCTCTAGTTTTTTGTAAAAAGACAAGAATAATAGTGCGAGTGTAAAATACTTGCAACTCTTCTATTTAGTGCGTGTATTCTGTATAAAAACCCCTGTTATTAAGGGTTTTATTTTTTATTCTGGCTTTAAATTACGTGGCAGCAAGCATCTTAGTGTGGAAATATTATTTAATCTCCTGTAAATGGTTATATACCAAGGGTTTTTGCCATGCAGACTTCAATTTGTATATTATTATTTTTGGCGGTGAAAATTTTAATGGCTAAAAAAACCTAATTTCATTGTTTTTTAATCTATTCATCCAGTTAATAATGCTGCTGTTAAAGATATAAGTACGGTTTGATATGGCTAAAAGCCTCAACTATTAAGTATTTTGCTTTATTTTATATGTGTAATCACCTAAAAGCCTTGTGGATTGTCGAATTTAACCGTGCTAAATTCTTGAAATCATTGTTGTCAGCAAATTTTGGCTAATATATAAAAATGTTTTAATTTAGAATTAATATTTCTATAATGTGAAAACCAACACATGATAGCATATGTAAGGATTTGATTTTTGTAAAATCCTTTCTATCATAACCTCTTGGGGATTTTTAAACGTTCAATCTGTCTATTTTGTTAATTATTGAGTGTCTTTGTGCTTCTAAAGCTCTGCATTGAGCTAATTTTAGTGGTATTGCAACACTACTTTATATAAAAGAAGTATTTTTTTAAGTAGCGGTTTTTGCACGTACTAAATAATTTTTTAATTTTTTTTGTTATAGATGATAAAAAATATTTTCGATTGTGATTTTTTTGTTTAAAATATTATAATTTTGCCTGTATTTTTAATAAAAATGCGCTTTTTGGGCTTTAAAATGTTAATTTTTTGCTATTTTGTGCATTTTTATGCTCTTTAAAAATTATTGATGGTATATAAAAGCTGAAAATATTTTTATTATCAGGGCTGCTTTCCGCTTTTATGTTGCCATTATGTGCCTCTATGATTTTCTTTGATAAGTATAAACCAAGGCCTGTGCCGCCTTTTGCGGTTTTCTGTGAGAAACTTGTATATTCTTTAAATAGTTGTTTTAGCACGCTATCAGGGATTATTGGCCCTGAATTTTCAATATAAAATCTTAAAAAGCCCTTGCTTTTAATGAAGCTGATTTTTATGAAGTTATCTCTATAGCTGTATTTTAAGGCGTTTGAAATTAAATTCATAATCACTCTTTTTATTTGCATTTTATCTGCACATATAGAGTTGTCACCTCTTGTGTCAGAAAAAATTTCAAAATTTATATTCCTCTCTCTTGCAATGGTTTTCACCTCATTTATACACTCATTTACAAGATTATTTATGTTGAAATTTTCATATTTCAATACGACTGTGCCACTTTTGTATTTATATGTTTCAAGCAGGGTGAAAACCATTTCCTTTACGTATTTACAGGAATTTAGGGTGCACTCAATCATTGATTTTTGTGTATCATTTAAACTGCCAAAATTTTCATTTAATATCATTTCAAGCGTTGTAATTTGAGATATAACTGGTGTTTTCAGGTCATGACTAAGTGTTGCAACAAATTTTTCTTTTTGCTTCACTGTTTTATCATATTCAAAAATGGCAAAAACCCCGCCTAAATCTTTATATTGTAGGATTTTTAATCCAAGAAGCCATAGGATGAAAGATACAAAAATAATTGCAATTTGCCATTGGCTGTCTAAATTTACAGACGGGCTAAAACATAGAAATAGTACGGTTATACAGAATATTATATCTTTTGCGCTGCTTGCAATGATTCTTCCGATAAATATTTTAAACAACTTTCAAATTCCATAGTTTCACCTGTTATTTCAGGCATTTTAGATAAATTTGTAACCTTTTATAATATTGCCTATAATGTTAATACTTATTTCAATTTTTGACACCCTATTTTAGTATTATTTTGCATGTTTTTTGTTTTAGAATTAATTTTCTAAAACCTTGCACAGTCTTTGTTTTGGGATGCATGATATTTTTATATTTCTTTGTTAAAGTTTTTAATATGCCAAATATTAATTTTTTGTATATTATTGTGTGTTTTTTGGCTTATGCCCTGATAATACAGGTATGCAGCAAGAGTTATTTCCATTGCCAAATCTAAATTCTAAAATCTTAAGGTCAAACGTTGAAAAAGCGCCCGAATACTTGCTTGTGCCTTTTTTTAAAGGTGGCTTGTCATTGTTTGATTTTCTTGAAAATGCTGGCATAGTGGGCTTAAAGGCTGAAGAAATTGATATTTTAATAATAATGTTTCATCTGTTTTTTACTGATAGAAAAAATGATGGTTTTTTGTACTTTAATACGGATGATATCTTGATTTTTAGAGGTGTAAGAAAGAATAAAGCCCTAAAAAACGGGCTTTCAGGGTATAAAAAAATCGTAAGACAGCGAATTGATGCAATTATAAAGAATTTAGGAAGTATGAAAATATTTACCGTTGTTGATTATAAGGATTTTAATTACGTTGTTTGTTTTTATGATAAATTTATTCAGGATATAGATGGAGCGTGCTTTTTGAGCCAAAAATTATTAGCATTAAATCCTCATTTAAAAAGTTGGCATAAAAGCATAGGAATGTATCTTTCAATATTGAAATCAACTGGAAAATGCAAAATGTTTTCTATGGATGATTTTAAAACTCTAAAACATCGTGATTGTGCGATTGTGCAGGTGAAAAAGCTGTTAAAATTAGTGTCTTTGGGCTCATTGTTTCCTTTTCAAATTAGAAACCGTTTTGAGGATGTTCTTGATGAATTATGCCAGATTGGCATAATTCAAGGCTGGTCTTATAAGAATATTGATGAAGAAATGCTTTGTTCAAAAAATTGGCTGTTTTTTTGGCGCCTTTTATCGATAAAAGTTGCTTTTTGAGGTGCTTTTTTATTAAGGAAGTTTTTATAATTGTTTCCTCTTATATTTGTAAAAAAGTATTTGGAATTGTATGTATTTTAGTGTTTTGAAAAAAAGTTGGCATAACTACATAGCAAAATGCTTATTTAAATTTTTCTTTTGTTAGCATAAAAACATAAGGTCTGTATTGTCAACAACTGCCTTTAAATAGGGCTTTTGGGTATTTACCTGATTGGCCCTGTTTAAAAGGCGGATGAGTAAGTTTTTTATTGTGAGCTGCAGGGCTTGCCAATAGCAAAACAGGCTGAAACTTGGAAGGAAAGGAGAAATTTAAGGTGCCATTCAGCATAAACAAGGAAAATCTTTCAATTAAGGCCAGAAGAGGTGATTCTGGGGTTATTGTTTTTGAATTTAATATGCCTATTGATAATTTTATGATTGATTTTTGTATTTCAAAACGGCTTGATTCTACTTCAAAAAATGATGTAATTATTTCAAAATGCTACAAAAATATTTCAGGTAATTTGCTTGAAGTTGATATTTCAAGCGAGGAAACAAAGATGCTTAAAATAGGGGATAACTTTGTAGGGCAATATTTTTGGAGTTTAAAACTACACAATGAATTAGGATTTAACATGACTTTAATTCCAGACAAATTTAACCGAACACCGAGGTTTTTTGTATACCCAAAGATTGGAGAATGTGAATATGGACAATAAAAATAATTTTGATGATATTAAGGTTTTGGATGTTAAATCTGGCATCAGTGCGCATGGCGATATTCAAGTTAAAATTAATGATTTGCCTGAGGTTTTACTTGCCGCCCATAATTCAAATCCAAATGCGCATAAAAATCTTTTAGGAAAGCTCATAGAGAAAACCGAAGCACTGACTATTGCTGTGGATGAGCTTCAGGATAATCTTGTTCTGGCTGATGATGTTCCAACTAAAATATCCGAGCTTGAGAATGATTTGAATTTTGTGAGCGAAGAAAGTTTGGTGGAAGCGCTTGAAAAAAGACAGATTGTAAATCTTGAAACCCTTAAAGAAAATCTTGATAACAGAGACAGTGTTATTCAAAACAATATAACGCTTAATGTGAATACACTTTCTTCAAGAATCGAAGAGATTGAAACTAATATTGCATTTGCAACGGATCCTGAAACTATAAGCAGTTATTCTATGCCATCAGACAAGTATATAGCGCTTACTGCTGGTGCTTCGGGTGCATCATACACTATGCCCGCAAATGGTATGATTTATTGTCTTGTAAAATGTAACGCAACAAATGCTTGGTTTAATGTAAAAAGGTCCTTAACGGGCTCCAGGCATCAGATTCCAATTGGGGTTGTAAATTCACATGCAGCGGTTGAAATGCCTGTGTCTAAGGGTGAAATTATTGAGATAACATACACATCCAGCACTATTGCCACACTTGGTTTTTTGTATTTAAACGGAAACGCACCAAAAGATGAAGATGGAGGGGAAAATTAAATGTATATATTGAAGGATAAAGACGATAATATAATTTCATGTGCAAAAGAGCTTTCTTCTATAGAGGACGCAAAAACTATTATGAATTTGCCCTATGGTGTTATTGTAGAACTTGATGAAGCCAATGGCGAAGGGGTTATTCTTGATGAGGGGCGCTTCTATCTAAAATCACAGTGGGAGGAGATTATAAAGTCTGATGAGTATAAATATAAAAAAGCTAAAAAAGAGGCATTTGATGAAATTTCAGTACTAAAGGAAGAATTATCCAACGAAGATTACAAAATAATTAAAATTATGGAAGCAAAGCTTAAAAATGAAGCGCTGCCATATAATACGGATGAACTTCTGGCTGAGCGCAATACCAGAAGAAAAAGAATTAATGAACTTGAACATTTATTTTTTTAATTTTGTTTTGTTATTTTCTTTATTATTTCTCTTTTTACCCCGGTGTTTTATTCCGGGGTTTTTATTATATTGAGCCTATGTTTTAATATTTAGTTGGTCGTTTGCTATAATTTATTGGAGAAATTAGTGCTTTTTGAATAAATTAATTAGTATTATGGGCAGGTGTCGCAGTCTTCATTTATTGTTTTGCCGAATATTAATCTTAGGCCTCCAAAACTTTTTTTAAGCGTGCTTGAAACGCCGCAGGCTATTTCATTGATATTGTTTATCAATGTCCCAGTTTGATTGATACTGGATGTTACATTTGGCATTGTAGAATTTATACTATTTGTGAGCTCGTTTATTCTTTTTGTGATTACTTCGAGTTCTAATGTTGAATTTTTAACGTATCCTGTTGTTTCTTCTATGTTTGAAACGCTATTATTTAACCTATCCTGGTCAATCGAGTTATTTAACTTTCTTGTGACACTGTTAATATTTTTTGTGGCGCCAAGTAGATTGTTAACGGCTGCATTAATATTTTGTCTGTTTTCTGATACTGTTTCGTTTAATGATGTGAATAAATCCTTAAGGGCGCTGATTGCTTCATATAATTCCTCTATTGTTTTATTTAGGTTTTCTTTTATTTTATCAAGGGATTCAGGCTCCTGACTTGATAAATAGGTTTCAATATCAACTGTGGAGGTACCTTTTATTAAGTCGCCATTTTGAAGATAAATATTTGATGGTTTTTCTGGATAGATGATTTCAATATAGTCTATTTTTCTCCACTTGTCTTTTTCTCTTTGGAGTTTTATTTCAATATTATTCGGCAGTTTTAAATTATTATGGCGCAGGGCTATTTTCATATATGTTGTGGTAAAGTTTTCGCTTGGCTTTACAAATAAAACTTTGCCAATTCTGTAGCCTTTATAAAAAACCTTTATATTTGGGCGCATTGGACGGAGATTTTCAAATTCTGCTGTTATGAATGTACTTGTAAGTCTTTGATAGAGCAACGTTCCAATTAGTATTGCAAAAATGCATATAAAAATGTGCCATCCAAAGCTTTTAAATAATGATTTTAATTTTTCAAATATCTTATTAAGCATAAAGATATATTAAGATTTAATGATTTTTTGGTCATTACCTCTTTGATTATCTATGCGGGTGATTTTTTTGGGGCTGAATATTCTTTCTATTGGTTTTTGGTTATGTTGCTAATTTTAAATAATATAATCAAGCTTTGAGTTTGTTTTTTCTCTGTCTACTATTCTGGTGTATGCTATAGTAATTCATCTAAAATTTTCAGCACACTTTTGAATATTTTTTCTATATCATTAAAGCTTATATAGATTGTGTTTGAATCTTGGCATCTTTTTTGCCTTAGAGTGTTGTCTGCGGGCGGTTTTGTATACCACAGTGTTATATTGTTGTCCTCTGCCAATAGTTTTGCCCTGTTATAGTATTTTGTGTCCTCATCTTTTTCTAAGATTAAGATTATTGCAGGTTTTTTGCCGGTTATTTTAGAATAATAAAGACTTTGGCCTATGGCCTCTGCCCATTTAGAGGCAAAATCAAATTCGACAGCATAAGTTTTTGTAAGGCAGTCTACTCTTGTTTTATCATATAGAATATATTCCTGTATTCCGCCCCATTTTGTGCACCATTCATTTTGATAATATTTTTCAGGGTAAAGATGTGCTCCAAAGGCTCTGTTTTGGGTGGGGTTTATATAAAGCAGAAACAGTGTAAATAAAAGTAGGATTATTTTGTTCATAAAATAATTAAACAGGAAAATTGCTTTTTGGGCAAATGATGTTTTTGGCTGCAGAATAGTTGGCAAGGTAAAACATCAGCCTTAATATCTTTTATCTGCCAAGGGAAAGTCTTGCTATCTCGTTTGGATGGAAGCTTGCTCTTATTGTGTTTATTTTTTCTACAATACTTCTTTTATTTGTTTTTAGGTTTGCTTTTTGTTTTTCAATTGCAAAATATAATGCTTTTGATAGTCCGTTTGAGAAGCAGGAGTGTCTTTTTGTTAATAGTTTTCCGGCTAATCTATCTATAATAAAAATGTTACAAGGATAACCAGAGGTGTCATCATTAATTTTATAGGGAAGTTTATTATTGTGTATAAAGGGTATATCTATCCAGTCAAGGTCCTTAAATTTTACCAGAATAAAGATTATGTTGCTCTTAAAATATATTTGAAAGAATGGATTAGAATTGTTGAATTTTTCTATAATATCTTCCTTTGGGGGTTTTTGAAAAATAAAAATGTTTGCACAGTCATTATCAAAATGCATGGCGGAAATATCACTCTTGAAGTGAAATTCTTCATAATGATGCCCTGTCTTGTAATCTTTCATGGTTTGCGTGTTGTTTCCTTTTGGTATAAGTTTAGGGTTTTATCCGTTAAGGATTATGATAGCTGAGCCTGTAATCATTATGGCTGAGCCTGCCAATTTTTTCAACAGATGCTTTTCGTTAAATAATTTACAGCCCAAAAATACGTTTAGTATGTTTGATAATTGAAATAGGGAAAGCGCTGCAGATACTGGTATTTTTTCAAAAATAAGGTTTGTCGACATCTGCATGATAAGGACAAGAAAAGCTGGTGAAAGAAAGCATCTCAGGGGTAAAATTTTATACTTGTTCAGTGTCTTGTTACAGATTTTGTCACTAGGTGCTTTTGGCGTTTTTGGCTTATTGAGTTTAAGAAATACAAAAGCAAAGAGGCAGCCTGAAAGTGCCCATAATATAAAAGAAAACACAGCGTCTGTCAAAATTATTATTTTTTTAATAAAAACAGCTTCTAATGCTGTCAGAATAAGAGCCAGCATTCTTAATTGAATATCTTTTCTCCTAAAGAATTTGCCGCCAAAACCTTCATTTGATGTTTCAAAGACAAAATAGCTGCCAAGGATTATTAATGCCATTCCTGATAATGTGTTTATTCCAGGGATTTCTCTTAAAAACAGTACTCCAAAAATAAGCGCAAAAATTGCTTTGTATGAATTAACTGGTCCAAGAATTGATAATTCTCCAAGTTTCAATGCTTTTATAAGGCAAGCGTTGCCTGCTGCGCCGAAAATTCCTCCAATTAATGCAAGAAGAAGCACCTGGGCTGACAGGCTTTTTAAATAAAACAATAACAAGACAGGCAATAGAAACATGCACAATATAAAATATGTCTTAAAGTTTGTTTCTAAAGATGAAACCCTCTGGCTGAGCCTTTTTTGCTCTACATTCAGGAAGCTGTTTGAAAATATTCTGATTATTGTAAGAAAAAAGGTCAGCGTCATGGGTAATTATCATTTTGTGTTAACTTTTGTAAATAAGATTAAAATTCCTATAAAGATTTTTTTAATTTGAACCGATAGTTTTTGTATCGTCATAAAGCGTAGATTTTAAACAATTTAGACCTAAAGTTTAAATTGTGCATTGCAACAAAATATACAACTGAACGAGGAGAAACAATGAGAGCGAGAACCCGTCAAAGAATCAGCGCCAGGACGCGAGATTTTGTTAAAAGATTGCTTCAAATTATGGTTTAGATAAATTAAAAGGAATGATTATTATGGAATTTTTTATTTTATATCTTATCGGTCACCTTAATTATGTGCCAGCCGAAATCTGTCTTTACAGGGTCTGATATTGCGTTTTTAGGCAAATTAAATGCTGCAGTTTCAAATTCAGGAACCATCTGGCCGCGTCCAAAATAGCCTAAATCCCCACCTCTTTGGCCAGAAGGGCATTTAGAGAATTGTTTTGCTATTTTTGCAAAATCTTCTCCGCCTTCAATTCTGTTTTTAAGGCCTGAAGCTTGCTTTTCAGTATCTACGAGAATATGCGCTGCTTTTATTTTTGTATAATTCTGCGCATTAGGGTCTATTGTTTGTTTGGCTTCACTCATAAGTACTCCTGTCGTCAATAATAATCCTGCAGTCAATAAACATTTTGTGATTAATTTGAATATTTTAATCATATTTATCCTCTCTAATTGCTCTATAATACCCTACTTGTAAAATAAGGTAAAGACAATTTTTTAAATCGGAAAATCGGGCTATATTCTGCCTGTCGGTTTATTGTTTCATTAGTGTTATTTATTTCTGGCATGGTTTTTAATAAAAGAATATAAATATATTTGTGTGAAAAATATTCTATATAAATTTGCTGTCTATTTTTTATTTAAATAGATATCATGCAAGATGGTAGCTTCTATGTTTTGTTTATGTTACAATAGTGTCTTTTAAAGCAGCTGGTAGTGTTTTTGTTTTAGGTATGGCTTTTTTTGCAATAAACTGCCAGGTATTTTCATAAATTTTGCCGTCCAAGCCTTTCTGTTAATGTCTTTAGCCTTGCTTTATCATCTTTGTGGGATGTTTTTAACAGCTTGTGCTTGTATTTTAGCCATAAAACTTCAAAATCTATAGCTTTAAGGATTCCTTTGTCTGCATTTTTATCGATAAGGATACTTGCATCAAATATTATTTTTCTTGTTTCAAATCTAGTTAATGAATTTTTTGGCAAGTTTTTAAAAAACTCTATAGATGTTGATGTGACACCTCCGCCTATTATTAAGCCTTTATTATGTTTCACAGTTTTTTGTGCTATTAAATTAGTAAATTCAAAAATTTGCTTATCATCTGTTTTTTCTTTATCTAAGCCAAGGGAGCAAGCAAAATCTGTTCTTCCGACTACAATGCCCGAGATTTTATCTGCAAAAGTGCTGTTTAATATTTCATCCAGGCAATTAAAACCCTGTATTGTTTCAATGTTTATGAGAAGTTTTATGTTTTTTCTTTCTTTTTCAGAAAAAACGGTTTCGGTTGAGTTTATAAATTTTTCTGCCGCATATGAGGACTCAATCATTGGCGCAACTATAGTATCTGCCTTGAGTTTGACTGCATCCCTTAAATCTCTGGCTGCCCCACAGCCTCCTATTTTAATTGTAAAATCAAGTCCCGCTTCTTTTGCTAATTCCTTTAAGAGAAGTGCTTCAGTGAAGCTAGCACCTTCTGATTCGAATTCTGCTTTTACTGAAGTTATATTGTAATTTGCCTTCAGGATTTTTAGTGCGCTTAGTATTTCTTTTTTGTATTGATTCATATTGCTTATGGTAACAGCAAAAAACCTTATTTTGCAAATATGTTGTTTAATAAAATATAATTTGTAAAAATTTGTTAAAAAGACATCATAAAAACCGCTGGTATATTGCAATAAAAAGTTTGTTTGTGTTTTAAATATATACGCGCATATATGTTTAACATTTAAAATAGGAGCTAAAACAACATGTTTTTGACAAGAGTAAATTTTGCTAATGTAAATCCATTAAAAAACATCAATTTTGCTGGCGTACATAATCATGATAATTTTGCCTCAAATCCTGCGATTGATGATTTTTTAAATCAAGATTCCTTTATTCCAAGTGAAGTAAAAGATGCCATTAAAGAGGCAGATAAATTAAAAAGCCAAGATAAAGAAAAGTATAATAGATATCTTGCGCTGACAGTCGTTATTTCTGATGATAACAATCCTTTATACAATTTAGGAAAGTCAGATGATGAGCTTTTGCACAGGGCGTTTACTCCCGATGAGGCTATTGCGGTTGTTAAGCCAAAGTACCCACTGCCTGATGAAAAGTTGCCAGTATTCTTAAGGCTGAAGGATGAGTTCAGGCTGGATAATACAAATGCCATACTGATAGCCAAAATGGAAGATTCTCATAAATATATAAAAAAGCTATCAAAACTTACAACACCAAATGATGATGGCACAGTGAGTTTAAACAAAAAAGATGGCAGAAAGATTATTCTTGCAAGGCCACTAACTATTAAGGAAGCAATTCCTGCCTTAAAAATGAATGTTAATAAAATTAAGCTTTACCAAGAGATTCTTGACAAAGGGCTCAATATAAAGAAAGCAAAATCTATTGTTCAAGATACCGGGGATGCATATAGATTTTTAATGCTGACGACTGAGAATAAGGATGGCAAAATCGGAATTAAAGATAATGCGAAGGCCAGTCTGCCAAGGGTATTAACGGCTGATGAAGCATATCTTGCTGTTAAGAGTGATTTGTCTTTTGCAGAAATAAAATATCAGCTTGAGCATTTTGACACTATTTATAAAGAGTCTGAAAAAGTAGGTGCAGTTTTAAGATGTAATGCTTAAACGTTTTACTATCTGTATCTCAAGTATGACTTTGAAAAATGGTTTTGTATGCACGTTTTTTATGTGTATTTAAAAGTGTAAAAAATGCACTTGCAAAAATATGCAGAATGTGTATAATGAAATTTATGGAAAATTTAACTTTACAATTTATTCAAAATCAGATTCGCCGTGAGAGCCGACGTATTAGCTTTGTGCGGCAAGAAACAGTGTGAATATTAAACAAAGTATGTAAAGTTTTGTTAAATAATATTTAAAACACCCGGTTTTAGCCCGCAAAAGGTTAATCGGGTGTTTTTTAGTGTAAAAATGGAGGGTAACTATGTCTTTAAATAAATTAAAAGGAAAGGATTTTATTAATCTTGAAGATTTTAACTCAGCTGAAATTTTCAATTGATTGAGTTAGGAATAAAACTGAAAAAGAAGACAAGAGGTGGTAAAAATTTAGACATACTAAAAGGAAAAAATCTTGTCATGTATTTTGCAAAACCCAGTCTCAGAACGAGATTGAGTTTTGAAATTGGTGCAAAGAAGCTTGGGGCTAATGCAAGTGTCATAAAACAGGATGAAATAATTTTGGGCAAAAGAGAAAGTATTGAAGATACAGCAAGGGTAATATCAAAATATGCTGATGGTATAACATAAGGACGTTTGAGCATTCAGATGTGGAGTTATTTGCTGAATATGCCTCAATTCCTGTTGTGAATGCACTTACAGACCTTTCTCATCCTTGTCAGATTATGGCTGACTTAATGACAATCAAGGAAAAATTTGGCTCATTCAAGGGGCTTAAAATAACATATGTTGGGGATGGAAACAATGTGACCAACAGCCTTTTAAGCGGTAGGTCAACGGGCGATAAAAACAAAAATTTGACAATTAAATAGAACACAAGATATGCGTCTGTAGCTCAGCTGGATAGAGCATTTGCCTTCTAAGCAAAGGGTCATGCGTTCGAATCGCATCCGGGGTATTTTTTGCGACAAGAGTCAAAATTTACGAAA
>CATJOM010000035.1 GCA_949741915.1 uncultured Candidatus Melainabacteria bacterium
GGACACGGGCTGGACACGGGCTGGACACGGGCTGGACACGGGCTGGACACGGGCTGTAACCCGAAAACATTTCAGGAGCCTTAAGGTTTAAGCGCATTCAAAAAACCTGTAATGTGCATTTTTAAATCTTGCAAGCAGTACTGCTGATTTTAGCCTGTTTTATTGTGATAGTCACCGCCTAAAACTGCTGAATTGCCTGCTTTCGCAGTGTTCTCTTTGCCTTTTTCCTCAATAAAGTACTCAAGAGCACTCTGTGTTTGACTTTTGTAAAAAATATTTCATCATATTGTATTATGGATGATGGGATATTTGGTCAAAATGGTGCAATGCCAATGTATATGGGAGGTTCGGGCTCAGGATTTCAGTCCTTGATAGATGATTCAAGGGAAAGAAGAATTTCGCTTGACATTGAATTCGAGATGTACAGCCCGTCAACATACGTATTTCTGGTTTCCGACGATTCTTTAGCAAACCTTGGAATTTTCGAGGGCGATTCTGTAATAGTTAAAAAAACCACGGATGCGAGGGATGGAGATATAGTGATGGCTGCGGTTGACGGCAATTATACCTTGAAAATTTACAGAAAAAGAAAAAATGAAATCTATCTTGAGGCTGCAGATGCCGCACATAGTATAATCCGCCCAAAAGAAAGTCTTGAGATTTTCGGTATTGCAACAGGCATCACAAGGAAGCTAAAATAGGCTCAAACAAAGACTTCCAGGCTTATGCAGAGAGCATATTAACAATATCGCAAGTTTTTAAGACGACAGCTGCGGCAAAACAAACAATTCGTACGTTTTACACTATGCAGCATAGGTAAAAAGCAGGCATAGCGGCATTGTAAAAGGCTTTAGAAATACCAGCAAAATTTTGGTATAATTAAATTGAAAAAAGCTTTTAGGAAGCCTGTTTTTTAGCGGATTGGTTTTATTAATACAGGTAAAATGCAGCCATATAGAGGCCTTAAGGAAAACCACTTTGAAAAATACAGACAGAGAGCTTTTTTCACGTATTAAGAAATCCAAAACCTAAGTTCTAAAAGGCTTTGAGAAAAAATATGGCAAAAATTGTTCTTGTAGATTGTAATAATTTTTTTGTATCCTGCGAAGAGCTATTTGACCCGTCTTTAAAAGGGAAGGCGGTGTGCGTTTTGAGCAATAATGACGGGTGCGTTATTGCACGCTCAAATCCAGCTAAAGACCTTGGAATCACTATGGGCATGCCCTACTTTATAGCAAAGAAAAAATTCAAAAATGTGACTTATATTTCCGGAAATATATCAAGATACAGTCAAATTTCAAAGCGAATAATGCAAAAACTGTGCGACTTTACACCCGAAATAGAGGTTTATTCAATAGACGAGGCATTTTTAGACATCACAGGGTGCGAAAGGGTGCATAAAACCAGCTATTTTGAGATTGCAAAAAAAATCAGAGCTGTAATAAAAAATGAAATCGGGGTAGATGTTTCAATTGGTCTTGCAGCCTCAAAAACACTTGCAAAGCTTGCAAGCGAGATTGCAAAATCAGGACTAAGAAAAAAGCTTGATTTATCAGGGGTTTTTGAGATTAATACACAAAATGTCAATGAAATTTTACAAAAAACACCAATCAGCGAAATTTGGGGAATAGGACGAAATCTTGAAAGGACATTGAGACGCCACAATATAAGGAGTGGTGCTGATTTCCAGACTTTACCGGATGATTTTTTAAAAAGAAATTTAGGAAAAATCGGGCTTGATTTAAAGGCGGAACTTCTTGGTATATCGGCAAATCCGGTATCAAGCGAGCCACAAGTACCCAAAAGTATTTCAAAAACTGCTTCTTTTCGTGAATTTACAAGCGATAAGAGTATTATTAAAAATGCCTTAAACTACCATGCCCACAGGGTTTGCACCAAGCTAAGATATTTTAATCTGACAGCAAAAATGCTTACTGTTATGCTTAGAACAAAGGATTTTCGGGTGATTACAAATAAGATTATGCTGGAAGAGCCTGTTGATAGCGAGTTTGAGATAAATCAGAAAATTTATAAACTTTTTGATGAAATTTATGTGCCTGAAATTATTTACAGGTCTGCTGGGGTAATTTTGTCAAAGGTAGAGAGGCGAAAAGAGGCACAGTTATGCCTTTTTGAAGCTGAAAAAAGAATAAAATCAAAAAATTTATCAAAGGCGTGGGATAATATTGAGAGAAAATACGGCTTTGGAAGCCTGAAAATGGGCGCCATCAGAGAAAAAGAGGAATAATGACATTTATTTCTACGCCTAAAACCCTTGATTTATAGGGCTTCCTCATCTGGAATATACTCAAAAATATCGTCAATAGTGCATTCTAGGGCCCAGCAGATTTTATTTAATGTGGAAAATTTTAATACTTTTGCCTTATCATGATAAAGTTCATAGATGACACTCCTGGAAACACCTGCTATACGGGCCAATTCAGCCATCTTTATCCTTTTTCTACCCATTGTTTCAGAAAGCTTGTTTTGAATCATTTTTAAGAATTTTCCTCATCTGGAATATACTCAAAAATATCGTCAATAGTGCATTCTAGGGCCCAGCAGATTTTATTTAGAGTGTCGAGCTTTAAAACTCTTGTCTTGTCATGGTAAAGTTCAAAAATAGTTTGCCTTGTAACACCCGCCATTCTAGCGAGTTCAGCCATTTTGATTCTTTTTCTGCCCATTGTTTCCGAAAGCTTATTCAAAATCATAGTGATAATTTAGCATTAGTCACAAACTATTGACAAATAGTAGTAATTAATTTAATATAAGTAAATTAATATAGACTTTAGCTTAACATTTTTAACAAAAGAACAATGGAAAAGATTACAGATATTAATATTTTCTTTGACAAATTGATTCAAAGAAGGCTATATATATTGGATAAAAAGCTGAAAAGCGCTTATAGGGTGCTTTTTGAGGTGCAGAAAGAAGAAAAATTTTTGCGAAATCTTCTATTTCTGAAAGAAAAGGAAAATACACAAAAAAATTTAAGAAAAAACAGAAACAAGCGTGCAAAAATTGACAATAAAAACAACAGGAATTTATAAAACTTTAACAAAACAGACAAGTGAAATGCATTACCCCATAAGGGTTTAAAGCCATTTTCACGTAAAGAATGCCTAGCAGCAAGGCTTTAAGACAAATTATAAAAAAATATTCAGAGAAAATAAATGTTTTTATGGATGCAAAATGTTTGACGCCAAGGGTTTTAAAGTTTTTACACGCTTGAAAAGCAGGCAGAATGACAATTTATCATACATTTATAGAATGCAACATAAAAAACACGGGACAAAAGCCTTATGAAAAGGGTTTTAGAAAAATTAACAGGGGAAAACCGCAGCAATTGAGGATTATAACAGATAAAATCCCGAAAAAGTGCGGTATTTTAGTTGAATTTTTATTGCAGATTGCTGAAAGCTGCTTAGCTAGAAGATTACAACAGATTGATTATTGCAAAATGCATATATAGCTGGAAAAAACTTTATAATGCTAGATGGATCAGCATCCCTATAAAGGTTTTACGGGAATTGTGCACTGAAAACAAGCTATATACTGTAATCAGAAAATTAAATCAGTATAAAAGCTTGTTATATAAGGATTTTAACATAGTAAAGTCTTGAAAATACTAGTCAAAAGATAATTACAGGGGGTACAATCCTAGAAGCGTGCAGATTTAATGACCATGAGCAATTTTTTGACGTTCAATTTCATTATGCAGCATATTTTTTGCAAAATTTAATTGAGAATCATTATTATTTTTCCAATCATCCTTTGTGATTTCGACAAGATAATTCGGTTCAATGCCTTTTTTGTCAATATCATTGCCGTTCGGGGTTAAATATCTTGCAATTGTAAGATTCATACCCATATGGTTTGGCATGGCATAAACTTTTTGTACGACGCCTTTTCCATAGGTTTTTGTGCCCACAATCAGCGCTCTTTCATTGTCTTTTAAGGCAGCAGAAACAATTTCGCTCGCACTTGCAGATTCTCCGTCAACAAGCACAACAAGTGGTTTATCATAGACATAGTCCTTTTCTTCGGCACTATAAGAGCTGTCAAACCCGCCTCTGCCAATGATTTTCACAATGTCTCCTTTTTCAAGGAACATATTTGCAACAAAGAGGGCATTTTGAAAAAGACCACCTGTATTGCCCCTTAAATCAAGGATTAGAGCGTTTGCATCCTTAACTTTATTAAGTGCATCAATGAATTCAACAGGAGTGTCAGAGCTTATGAAACTTACAATTCTGATATAGCCTATTTCTTTGTCTAAAATTTCGCTTTCAACCGTTCTTATCTTGATTTCAGCACGTTTGATTTTTTTTGAGAGTTTTTTATTACCTCTTAAAATTTCAAGATCCACAAAGGTATTCAAGGAGCCTTTTATACTGCTCGCAGCCTGAAAAATACCATCGCCTTTTATATCTTTACCGTTTATTTTTAGAATCATATCACCAGGCTTTAGACCGCCAATGTCAGCCGGGGCGCCTTTTATGACGTTTATAATATAGATTTTTCCAGATAATGAGGCGATATTTATGCCTATTCCATAAATTTTTGAATCTATAGAATTATTCTGTTCCTGGAATTCATTTCGGCTTAGAAACCTTGAATATGGGTCATTCAGGCTTGCAAGCATTGAATTTATTGCAACACATGCATCCTCTTCGGTCTCGATTTTGCCTGCATAGCGCCTTTTCCAGCGGTTCCAGTTTTGCTCATTTAAATCATAGTCCCAATAGCTTGATTTTACTAAGGACCAGGTTTCAAGGAACAATTCTTTTGGCTTTAAAATAGTGTTTGCTGCCTTTTCTTCATCAAAATCTTTAAGAAGCATAGGAGCAAAGTGTCCATTATCAGCAACTTTCGGACTTGAAAAATAAGTAAGGAAAAACAAGGCCAAAAGGCATAAAATCACAAGTGCAAACTGTTTTAATTTATATTTCATTTTTTTATAATCTTTATTAATTTACGGCATTTTAAGCTTAATACCCTCAGGCACTAAGCGATAGCCCCCGCCGTATATAGTTTCAATGTATTTATTTTTTTCAGTTGAAATTTTATCAAGTTTTGACCTCAGGTGTCTAATATGCACCCTGATTGTATCAACATCCTCATTATCAGAATAACCCCAAACCTCCTTTAACAGAAGCTTTGAAGACACCATAGAATTATTGTGCTGCATTAAAACATTCAAAATATCAAACTCTATAGGGGTTAATTTTGTTTCTTTGTTAAGAATTTTAACAGTATAACTTTCAGGAATGAGTGTAATATCACCAAGGCTTAAAACCTCCTTGTATCTAAGGGATTCAGGTGTTTGACGGCTTCTATTTAAAAGGGCTAACACCCTTGCTTTTAGTTCTTCAATTTCAAACGGCTTTGTTAAATAATCGTCCACGCCTGAATTAAATCCTTTGAGCTTATCATCCAGTTCGCCGAGGGCTGTGAGCATAATAATCGGAATGTCTTTTGTAGCCTTATTTTGGCGCACCTTTAGGGCAATAGAATAACCGTCAATCTCAGGCATCATTACATCAAGTATTATTAAATCAGGCATTTCCTGCTTTATCATCTGAAAACCTTTAACTGCATCAGAAGAGGTTTTACAGGTATATCCTGCAAGCTCTAGATTAACCTTTATTAATTCTACTATTGCAATATCATCATCTAAGACAAATATTTTATTCATACAGAAATTTTATAACAAAAATTTGTAATTATATACAATTTTGCACACTGGCTGATTTATATTTTTATATAATCAATAAAGTTTTACACCTGTTTGAAATATTTATGTTTGGTTTTATATTTGATTGCAAAAATACATTCTGATTTGCTTTTTATGGCGCATTGCTCTTTATCAAAGCAACCATTGATAAATTCATAAATACCTTTATCAGCATTCCCGTTATTATTGATCACAAAGACAATATAGCACCTGAAGATGAAAACGGAAAAATTCAAAACATTTGGTTTTCTCCTGAGGATGGCTGGTATTGGTGCAGCGGGAGTTTATCAACAGATAAAGCCGTTGAATTAGTAGAGGATGGGTATAATGTATCTTGCCAATATGCAATCACAGAATATATAGAAAAACTTGAAAACAAATTGCATAACGGAAACCCCTGCGATAAAGAAATTTTAAATGGAATGGGCGAACATCTTGCAATTGTTAAAAACCCCCGCTATGAAGGCGCGTTCATTGCTGCAAATGCGTATATAGCAAAGAACAATAATTTTAAAGAACAAGACCACCCGAGGGATGAAGGCGGAAAATTTACGGAGGGAGACAATTCGGATAATCAAAAATTTAATGAAGAAATTGATAAAATAAAATCCGGAGAATATCCACGCGGAAAACAAGTAACGATTTCAGAAAGACCTTCTGATGTATGGTTAAAAGCCGGTTTACAGAATAAAAAAATCGTTATGCCGGCAAGCAGTATTTCATAAAGCCACTACTGAAAAACGCAATGTTGATGAAGAAACGATAAGAAAATTTCCAGAGTTGTTAAAAGACCCGCCATTTATATTTAAATCTTCAACAAAGCAAGGTTCTTTTGTGGGAGTTTTGGATGCAATAGAAAAAGAAGGCGATATAGAAAAGCCTTTGATTGTCGCACTAAAAGCCGTACAAGACCGAGAGAAGTTAATATAATCACAAGCACATATGGAAAAGACAAAGATTTTATAAGGCGTGAGACCGAAAAAGGAAACTTGCTATATAAACGCAAAAAGACGGCCACAAACAGTATCGTAGCTTCACTTGCTACGGAGACTTTGAACCCGTCTGATAACATTATATCAAACAGTATTGACGATTTCAGCCCAACAGATTTCATAAACGAATTAGATAAAGGAGGGCAGATGGACGAAAAATTAAAAGAACTTTGCGCAGGCATAGTTAATGCTTTTATAAAAGCTAAAAACGAAGCCGATGAAAAAAAAGAGAGAAAATAGACAAAGAAAAGGAAGAAGAAAAAGAGAAAAAAGAGGAAGCTGAAAACAAGGCTAAAAATGAGGATGAAGAAGACAAGGAAAAGGAAAAAGCTTCCAATGAGGATACTGACAAAAGGAAACTCATTGATGAAATCGGCGGCATTTTAAAAGGCAAAGTTGATGAAGAGCTATGGCGCACCATTATAGAAAAAGTGGAAAAACTTGCTTATACAAAATCCGAAGCGGGCACAGCCGATAACTGCCGCAGTGCTAATGGAGCACCGACTCACGCAGTCAAAAACAAATATAAAATGCGGATACTGCAGCAACCATAGAGCTGTTGGAAAAATATATAATAAAGAGGACAACAGGCTAATGTTAAAAAATATTAATTAATATTAAAACAAAATTAGCAATTTTTGACTCTTTTATGTTTTTTGCATATAGTGTATAATGTCAAAAAAATTTTAATGTAGTATAGAACAATTTTTTAGGAGGACTATGAATTGGCGATAACAACACCTTTTGGACTAAGCGATGATTTCAAACTCAATCACTCTAAGTATTTAGGACGTCATGTACTAGCTGAATTTTTTGAATGCGACCCCAATGTTTTAAACAACCCAACACTTGTTGAAAAATATATGGTAGAGGCAGCACTAGAGTGCGGTGCAACAGTTGTACAGAAATGCTTCCATCAATTTAATCCGCATGGAGTATCAGGAGTTGTAATAATTTCTGAGAGTCACCTTGCAATTCACACCTGGCCAGAGCTGGGCTATGCTGCGGTTGATTTATTTACTTGTGGAGAGCAATGCGACCCTAAAGTTGCTTATGAGTTTTTAAAAGAACGTTTTAATTCAAAAGATGCTTCTTATTCCCAATTAAACAGAGGAATTCTCGATGATAAGAATTTATCTGTTGAGCACACTCCTTTTTATGTAAGCACCCAGGGATAAAGTTACACTATCTCTCCGGCCTTTTGCGCCTGTGACAGTATTTTAACCAAATTAATATACAGGGCTAAAAAATTTTAGCCCTGATTTTATTTACATGTTTATTATGCATTTGATGCAAAAATTTGAAATCCAATTTTAGCAGTTAATTTTAGATTTAGCATAAATTTAATACACTATCCTGATTTATGATTGATACTCGGCAGCAAAATATAGTGTTAATTTTAAAGACTGTAACATTTATTGAATTTGAGATATTTTATGCTTAATTGGCAAAACTTTTTTGTGAATAAGTATTTATATGCTAAGATTTTGCTATGCCTATGTTAAAAATTGAAAATATGCAGCTTTATCATCTTGATAATATTATGGAGATAGAGTCAAAATGTTACGGAGAGCACCACTGGGCGCGAGATTCTTTTGTAAATGAAATTAACAATTCAATCTCACAGTATTTATGCGCAATTGATGATGAAAATAGATGTCTTGGGTATCTTGGTATGTGGAAAATTATTGATGAAGCGCATGTCACAAACCTTGCTGTGCATCCTGATTTTCAAAGACAAGGGGTGGCGCATTTTTTGATTGTCAATTCAATTGAAAGATGTTACCAAGAAAAAATCAAATATATTACATTAGAAGTAAGGGCCTCTAATGAAAAGGCAAAGAGGCTTTATGAACAATTTGGCTTTAAATCTTTAGGGGTAAGAAAAAAATATTACCAGGATAATAATGAAGATGCAATCATTATGTGGACTGAAAATATATTCAACGAAGCCTATAGAAAGCTTTTTAATAAGAAGAAAGATTATCTAAAAGAAATATTAAAATGAACAAAAGGATAAGGAGCGAATTTGAAGAAATAATATACAGAGGTGAAAAGACGCCATTCAGCCTTGGCAGCCTTACCGTTGTATGTTTGTGCCTTTTGCTTTTAATTGTTGCAACATTCACACAGCTAAACCTTGTTCACTACTGGACTGGAAGCAACCCCGAGGCACTTCTTGGGATGGGCACAAAACAATATATGTATATTCCGCAGATTCCAATGGTTTTGTTCATTGCTGCGGTTCTTGGGGTTCGCTTTGGAATATTTGTTATTATTTTATACCTTATTATGGGCTTTTTTATGTGGCCAATATTTGCCCTGGGTGGCGGAATTGGGTATGTCAAAAGTTATTTTTTCGGATACATTTTAGGATACTTTTTTGCGATAGTTTTTGCAAGCAAGGTGTTGTATTATGATAAATTTTCCTTTAAAAGTATTGTATACGCTTCGCTGATTGGGGTTTTAGCCATTCATTTCTGCGGAATTTTGTATACAGGAATTTTAGGAATTTTTCACCTTGTAAACTTCGGATTCATAAAAGAAGCTCTTTCAACCTTAAGCGGTGACAAAATTATATATGACATCGCATTTTCATTTATTTTTATTCTGGCCTCAAAACCCATAAAAGCCTTTCTATGGCTTGCAATGAAGAATTATTCAAGGCCAAAACGCGATGCCAGAACAACCTATGAGGCAAGGCAGATGAGAAAGATGGAACAAGAAAAGGCTATAACAGAATAGGCTTTACAGGATACATCATCCAATTGGGATAACTGCCAGCTAAAAAGCCTGACATCATTTATACAAAACTCAGGGTAAGGAATATGATTTGATTAAAAAAATATTATTTTATACTATACTGACGCTTTTATTATGGATATTTTACACACAAAATGAGCACCATGGGCGGTTTATTTCCTGGACAAGATATGACATAGGGTGTGGAAGATATTTTAAGACAAAAGATTACAGAAAAGCTCAAGCATGCTACAAAGAGGCAGTTAAAGAGCATAGTGAAAGCCCAAAATTCCGATATTTTTTAGCAAAATCAATGTATTTTAATAAGGAATATCCTGGCGCCGTGTATCATGCTGCTTATACAATTAGTAAATTGAGGTCATCAAATTATGCATTTCAGGCAAATCAAATTTATGAGGCTTCAAACAAATTATTCAAGGAGGCTAGAAAGCCTGATGATTATATGCACTTATTAAACAGCATTACTTTTTGGGATAAAAAGATGCCATTAATAGTATGGATTCAGCCTAATAATCTAAACATTGACCTGAGACATACTTTATCTGCATGGCAAAAACCACTGGAGCCTTTTATAGAGTTTGAATTAACACCAAACAAGGAAGAGGCTGATATAACGGTAAATTTTGTCGACAGTGGGCAAATGCTTAAACTGTGCAATAAAAGCAGTAGCAAAAAAGGCGACACAATAGCAGGATGTACGCTATTAGAGTATAAAGGGCCTATTATTACAAGGGCAAATATTTATCTTGATTATTTTGACAAGAGCAATAGCAGATTTACAAATGGGATAATATACTCTGTTTTGATGCATGAGATGGGGCATGCGATAGGTATAAACGGACACAGCGACAGCAAATACGACGTCATGTATCCATACAGCAATGACCATAACTATATTAGAAGGCCATCAACCAGGGATATAAACACCCTAAGAAGGCTATATTTGGGCAGTGCTTTATAAAATCCAAAGATGGACGCTTTTTGCAGATAATTTTGGAGCCCAGTTGAAATTAGATAAAAAGGTTTTGTAATTTACCATTTGGTTATTTTGTCATTAAAAGTTTATATGGTTCAATATTTAATGCTGCGGCAATTTTAAAAATCATTTCAACGGAAGGCAATACAACAGCGCGCTCTATTTTTGAAATATATTCAGGATTTTTATTAATTTTTATACTTAGGGCAATCTGCGTCAAACCTGCAGATTCTCTGTATTTTTTAAGGTTATAGGAAACAATTTTTTTAGCTTCTTCATTAGGCATTGTCATTTTTATATTTTAATGTTAAGCTTTAAAAGTAATTCGACTTTTAAAATCGAACAAATAAAAATAAATGCTGGCACAAAATAAGGCAGAACAATTTCATTTAAACCTTTTTTAGAAGGCTTAATTACCCTCTTGAAAAAACTTCAAATTCAAGCGGATTATCTGTTTTTATCGGGTTAAAATAGGCACAGGAAGCTACCATACTAGCATTGTCGGTACAGTATTTCATCTTTGGAGCATAAACCTTAAAACCGTCATTTTCAAGTTCATATAGTTTTTCTCTAAGTCTTGAATTTGCAGCAACCCCGCCCGCAAGAACGATTGTATTTGAAGAATTTCTTCTTGCCATTTTGACTGTTTTTTTAATGAGCGTTGAGGTTATAGTCTCCTGAAAGCTGGCACAGATATCATTTATGGGTATCTCTGCACCCTTAAAGGTTTGTATAAGCCTAAGCACTGCTGTTTTAAGGCCGGAAAAACTGAATTCATCATCCCCAACTTTAGCCTCTGGCAGCTTAAATGCCGTTTGATTACCGCTTTGCGCCAATTTATCAAGCTGTATTCCACCAGGATATGACAGCCCAAGCAGCCTTGCAACCTTATCATATACTTCGCCAGTAGCATCATCTATTGTAGAGGCGCAAATTTCCTGTTCATTATAATCTGAAACATTGATTATTTGAGTGTGACCGCCAGATACAAGCAGACATGTGAAGGGTGGTTTTAGGTCAGAATCAATAAAATTAGCGCAAACATGCGCATTAAGGTGGTTTACTGGAAGATATGGCTTGTCATACACAAGAGACAAGGTCTTTGCAGCATTCAGCCCGACAAGAAGACAGCCGACAAGCCCAGGGCCAGCGGTTGATGCGAAGGCATCAACTTCATTTGGCTGAATTCCTGCCTGTGCAAAGGTTTCCTCGATTACCACATTAATTGCATCAAGATGCTCCCTTGCTGCAACCTCAGGCACAACACCGCCAAACTGACTATGTGTTTTAATTTGAGAGGCAACCACATTTGAAATAACTTCTCTGCCATTTTTTACTATTGCTGCCGCTGTTTCGTCACAGCTTGTTTCAATTCCAAAAATCAACATACAAAATTCGCTTTATTCTGTTTTCATAGGCGCTTTCATTAAACTGCAAACGCTTTTTTAAAATTTTATACCATTTCTTTTGTCATATTATACGAAATTCCGGCTTCTTTCATCCTGCTCAGAGCTTTTTGTAGTATATCAACAGGCTTTGTAAGGGCTATTCTAAAGAAGCCTTCGCCGTATTTGCCATATCCATTACCAGGAGGCACTACGATTGCTGCTTTTTCAAGCATTACAGTTGCAAACTCTTCGCTTGTAAAGCCTTTTGGACATGGAAGCCAAAGATAGAATGTGGCTTTTGAGGGCTTAATATTCCAGCCAAGCTCAGAGAGGCCCTTTTCCATAACCTCTTTTCTTTCCTTGTACATTGTGTTTAATTTTTCAATCTCTGATTTTGGGGCCTTATAGGCCTCAAGTGCAGCATCTTGAATAGCTTTAAACACGCCTGAATCAATGTTGTTTTTAATTGTGCCAAGCGCTTTTATTGCATCTTTATTACCCGCAATAAAGCCCACACGCCAGCCTGTCATATTGTATGATTTTGAGTGAGAAAAGAATTCAATTGCAACATCTTTTGCACCTTTTGCTTCTAGGACAGAGGGTGCCCTGTAGCCGTCATAGGTCATTTCACAGTATGCCTGGTCAGAACACAATAAAATATCATATTTCTTACAGAAGTCTACTGCTTTTTGATAAAATTCAAGGTCGCAAACCGCACCAGTTGGGTTATTCGGGTAGTTTAAAAACATTAATTTTGCAGCTCGCGCAACATCTTCAGGAATTTTATCAAAGTCGGGAAGAAAGTTGTTTTCAGCCAAAAGCGGCATAGAATAGGGCTCTCCGCCAGCTAAAATTGTTGCATTCTGATAAACTGGATAGCCAGGATCTGGGCAAATTGTAACATCACCAGGGTCAACAAAGGCGAAAAAAACATGTGCTATAGCTTCTTTTGATCCTATGTTTACCAAAACCTCCGTGTCAGAGTCTAATTCTACGTTAAATCTCTCTTTCATCCAAGCAGCGCTTGCGTCCCTAAAGGCTTTTGTGCCATTATAAGGCGGATAGTCATGATTCTTAGGATCATCTATTGCTTTGTGCATGGCGTTTACTACTGTTTGAATGGTTGGAGTGTCTGGATCTCCTACGCCAAGTGAAATTATATCAATACCTTTTGCCTTGGCTTCAGCAATTTTTTCATCAATTCTCGCAAATAAATAAGGCGGAATTCTATCTAATCTTTTGGAAATTTTCATTGTATAATTCTCCTTTTTTGATATAATACATAGTATCATGAAAAAAGTTATTTTAAGTCTATTGTTTTTATCAATTTTAGTCTTTGCAAACACGGCAAATGCAGCTACAAATACCGTGCCAAGTGCTACAGTATATTACAACCAAGGCATAGATTATTACAATTCAAACGAAATACAAAATTCTATAAATGCTTTTAAAAAAGCAATCGAGATTAATCCCAAGTTTTATGAAGCGTATTATAATCTAGCAAAGATTCAGGAATCATACAAATATCACAATGATGCAATTGCAACATATGAAAAATTAATTGAAATCATGCCTGAAGATTATGAGAGCATGTATAATTTAGGGAATCTGTTATACAAAAGAGGGTATTTAAAAAAATCTTTGACATATCTGGATAGAATTCCAAATTATTCAGAACATTATGTTGCAGCACAAAAACTTACAGATATTGTTGAAAAAAGACAGGTTGAGGTAGCAGCTGAGCAAAAATTAAAAGAAATTACACTGAAAAACAGTTCGCTGTTTGAAAATGTTCAGGCGCCATCAGGGGTTGCTGTTGATAAACTTGGAAATGTTTATGTGGCAAGTTTTTCTCAGAATGCCGTATATAAAATTACACCTGAAAATGTAAAATCAACCTTTGTAGGCCCAAATAACTTAAATGGCCCTATCGGTGTTGCTGTTGATAATGATAACAATGTTTATATTGCAAACTATGGCAAAGGAAATGTTGTTAAAGCAGAGCCTGATGGAAAAATAAAGGTTTTACTGCTTGTGAAAAAGCCATACTGTCTAAATGTTGATAATCAAAACCGCAAACTTTTGATAACGGAGCAGGAAAAGAATACTGTTATAAAGTTTGATTTAAAGGGCGACGAGTAGAATCTCGTAATCATAATATTTTTATATTTTAAGCCTTGGAAAATATTTTCCAAGGCTTTTATGGAAAGTATTAACACCTAAACCAAAAAATCGTTTTCAACAAATTCGATATCTAAAATTTTTGCCAAAGATTTGATTTTTTCTTTCATGGTTCTTTGCAGGGCATAAAGTTCGTCTGTTTCGCCACATTCATCTATATATGCCTTGAAAAGATTTATAAATGAGTTTAAATCAGATGTCAGCGTTTCAATTATTTTTTTAGTTTCTTTATCGCAGTTTAGTATTTGCATAGAAAATCCTTTATTTTAAGTACAACCTCATTCTTTTTATTTTATCATTAGAATTAAAAAATAAATAAAACAAATAGTTATACAAAGCTTTTAATTAAAATCGGAAAAAAAATTCGAAAACACAGAAAAAACGCCGGCCTGACACAGACACAGCTAGGGCTAAAACTGGCAAAGACCAAAGAATACATCTATATGATAGAATCAGGTTTGCGTTGCCCAAGCCTAAAAACACTTGCAAAAATATCAGAAGAGCTTAATGTTTCTTTTGAAGATTTAATAAAAAAATAGTGCAATTATATAAGCATTTGTATTTGTCAATTAAATGTTTTCTTTTCATTCCAGCCCTTTTGCATAAAAAAGAACGGGATAAGTTTCACTTTGCAGGAAACTTATTTAGAAGGCTCTTTTTGTGTATAAGGGCTTTCATTACAAGGAAAAATAGGACTCAGTGCTTTTCGTACAAAATGATAAATGCATCCAAGCAGATGAAGCATTGATAAAGCCTACCTTATGCTCTTTTCAACTTCTTTTAATGTTATTTGCAGGGCTTTGTCAGAGGTTAATTTCTTTTTTAATTGATCATGAGAGTACATTATTGTTGTGTGATTTTTCTTGAAAATTTCACCTATATTTGGAAAACTGATATCTAGCATTTCGCGTACAAGATAAATTGCTGTCTGGCGGGCGTTCATAATCTCTTTTGAGCGCTGCGTTGAAAGTATATCTTTTTTTGCGACGTTAAAATATTCAGCGCACTTATCAATAATAAGCTCAGGTGTTATTTTATTTTGCGCATCATTCAAGCCTAAAATTTCTTTAGCAGACTGAACTGTTAATTCAATCCCCTTTATTGAGGCGTAGGCACTTACCTTGTTATACGCACCCTCAAGTTCCCTAACGTTGTTATCAAAAGTTTCAGCTAAAAATTCTGCAACTTCTCTTGTTATTTCAAAGTTTGAGCGCTTAGCATGACGTTCAATTATTTCGACTCTGGTCTTAAAGTCAGGGGGAAGCAAATCAACCGTAAGGCCCCATTCATAGCGGCTTTTTAGTCTGTCTGGGGTATTTTTAAAGCTTGAAATTGGTCTATCTGAGGCAAAAACTATCTGTTTTCCTGTGTGAAACAAGGCATCAAAAGTGTTAAAAATTTCTTCTTCCGTCCTTTTTTTGCCTTCTGCAAACTGAATGTCATCAAGCAAAAGTACATCCACATTTCTGTATCTGTCTCTGAATTTCTTCATTTTTTGGTAAGATTCCTGGCCTTTCTGGCAGGAGTCAATCAATTGGTTTGTGAATTCTTCTGCTTTTGCATATTTTACTTTAAGGTCAGGGAAATTTTTCAAGATACTGTGGCCTATTGCCTGCATCAGGTGAGTTTTTCCAATGCCGACAGAACCTGAGATAAACAGCGGATTAAATTTTTGTCCAGGCGCTTCTGAAACCTGCTTTGAAATATTATAGGCAACAAGCGAGTTTTCACCTATGACAAAATTTTCAAAGGTGTATTTTAAATTAAGGGCACAAAATGAGTGCATCTGTTTAAGGTTATCAATTTGTTCCTTCATTAAAACTATGTGCTCCGCTGGTTTTTCCTTTTTTTTCGGGGCTTTTTTTACATTTGAAGGCACAAAGATGATATTAACAGGGATGCTTTTGCCAGATGCTTCGTTAACTGCAGCTTGAATTTCTTCAAAATATTTCTGGTTTTTGTTTAGAAAAGATACACCAAAAGATTGGTCGCTTTTTAGTATGAAATAATCTTCCTTGTATTGTTCTTCATTGGGTTTTACAGCTTCAATAGGAAGAATCCAAGGTTCATAAGTAGAAGCGGGAATTTTTTCTTTTAGGATATCCTTTGCCTTATCCCATATTTTTTGATAGTCTATATCAGTTCCAATCATTTTTCTTTTCTAACCATTTTTATCTTTGCATATAATATTTTACTACAAAAAGATTTGTAGTAAAATTGAAAAGTAATAAAAGTTTATTTTTTAAAAGATAGCTGTATTTTGGGGAGTATAATGGATTATTCAAGACTTTTTGATTTAGCAAGGGAATGCTATGCTAATCTTTCTTACAATAACAAGGAGGGAAAGGCCTTAATACCTTTGAGGTACTTTTTTGAATTAACATACAGGTGTAATTTAAACTGTCCGTATTGTTATGTAGGGTCTGATAGAAAAAAAAATGAACTTTCGACAGAGGAGTGGTTTAGTGTTATAAAACAGATTCCAAGATATTCTTTTGTAACACTTGTTGGGGGAGAGCCGCTTGTAAGACATGATTTTAAGGATATCTTATTTGAAACATCAAAGAGGGTTTTTGGCAAGCTAAACGTTGTAACAAACGGAATCTTGATTAATGACGAAATCATTGAAGCATTCATAAAATCAAGGATGATACTTTTATCTGTCTCTATTGATGGATGGGGAAAAAACCATGACCTGAATAGAAACAAAGATGGAATTTTTGATAAGATTACAAAAAACCTTGAAACGCTTAACTATAGAAGGATGAAAACTAAAAACAGACCTATGGTTGATATTAAGACTATTGTTCTTAATAACAATATTGATGATTTATTAAAGCTTTATGAATATACAACAGATATGGGTTTTGAATTTTTAAGCATTTCATTCTTAAGAAATAATGACCTGAAGCAAAATTCAATATTAAAAGATGAATTTGAACCAGTATTTTATGAGCCTGAATATCCTATACAGCCTTACTTTGATATGGAACATTTTGAGGATGTTTACAGAAGAATATGCGAAATATCTAAAAAATCAAAGACCAAAATAAGATTTTCGCCAAAGCTTGAGGGTGGCGGCTTTAGAGAAGAGATGGCAAAGATTAAATCTTTCTTCACACCAGAAGATAGAAAAGATTTATATCGCCATCCTAAGGATATTTATTACCCATGCAAATATCCATTCTCCAACATGATGATAAATCCCCAGGGTGATGTATATCCTTGTTTATCATTTAAAATCGGAAATGTTAGAGATAAAAAATTAAAAGATGTATTTAACGAGACAAAATTTAAGTGTTTCAGAAAAAACCTTAAATATTCTCAAAGCTTCAGCGCATGCCAGATGTGCTGTGAGCTCAAGGTAAAATAACTATACATAACAGAGGATTTAAAATTGAAAAGAATATTTTTAGCAGTTTTGGCATTCAGTATCATATCTATAAATATTGGTTTTTGCAAAACCGCTGAGACAAACCAGGAGATAATTGCTCAAAAAAATCAGCAACTACAGCAGGCTGCAGGGGTAAGTAAAAATTATACTGTTCAAAAGCTTTCATCAGGGCAGACAGTTATTGTCATGCCTGTTAACATCAACCCAATTGTTACTATTGATACTTGGATAAAGACAGGCTCCATTAATGAGGATGATAAAAATTCAGGCGTAGCACACTTTTTAGAGCATTTATTTTTTAGGGGGACAGAAAAAACGCCTCCTGGCGAATTTGACAGAATGCTTGAATCAAAAGGAGGGGTGACAAATGCTGCCACAAGCAAAGATTACACGCATTATTATATAACGATACCATCAAAAGAATTTGACAAAGCACTTGAATTGCACGCGGATATGCTCTCAAATCCTTTGATTCCGAGAAAAGAACTTGAAAAAGAAAGGCTTGTAGTGCTGGAAGAAATCTCAAAAGGCCAGGATAGCCCCACAAGTGTTATGTATAACAATCTTTTTAAGCTTATTTACACACAAAACGAGCCAAATCACCCGTATTTCAGACCGGTTATAGGTTCAAACAAGGTGATAGAAACTATCTCACGCGAAGAAATTCTTGATTTTTATAACAAATGGTACTCACCCCAGAATATGACAACAGTAATTGTAGGGGATGTAGAGCCTGAATATGCAATAAAAAAAGTGGCAGAGCTATTTAATGGAAGCAATAAAACTTATCAGGAAGGTATTTATCCAAAAACACCTGATATCATAAAGCCCTTAAGAGTAGTTGAAAACAAGGACGTTAATACAGGATATCTTGCAATTGCATACAAGGCCCCAAAGTTCAAGGATGATAAGGACAGCTATGCGCTTGATGTATTGGCAACAATTTTAGGAGACTCAAGAAGTTCTATCCTTAATCAAAAATTAAAGGAAGAAAAACAGCTTGTTTATTCAATTTCTGCAAGCAATTCTTCTTTTATGGATGACGGACTATTTATTATTCAGACATCATTTAAGCCTGGAAATTTGTCTGCCGTTGAGGATGAAGTATTTAAACAGATTGATCTTGTAAAAAAGGGTGGAATCACAGACAGTCAAGTGGCAAAAGCCATCAATATGATAAAGACTTCAACTTATTATTCAAGGGAATCAATTTCCAATATTTCAAATGAACTCGGATATTTAACTCTTTTCTGGGGAAACACCTGGTATTATGATAATTACCTGAATAATATTGAAAAGGTTAAAAAAGCTGATGTCATAAAGATTGCAAAAAAGTATCTTGATAAAAACAAAACAGCAATTTCTATTATACTTCCAAAAGAAGATGACAAGAACACAAAAGAAATAAGCAATATTCAGGAAGAAATAAAGCCTGCACAGAAACTTGAAAGTTCAAAAAATATTAATAAATATAAATTATCTAATGGAGCAGTTTTAATAATTAAGAAAAACCCTGTAAATTCAATAATTGCGATTGATATTCACAGCATTGGCGGAAACTTTATTGAAAAAAACCCTGGCATTGCAACAATTGCAGCAACGAGCGCAACCAAGGGCACAAAAAAAATGGACAGCGAGGAACTAGCCAAAACATTGGATGAGAAGGGAATAAAACTTTCATTAAGCTCTGGCAATGATACTTTTAACATTAACCTTTTAACAACCACAAACGAACTCGACAGCGCCCTTTCAATTTTAAATGATGTAATAAATGAGCCGACATTTACAAATTATGAAATCGAAAAGGTTAAAAAATTAAAGCTTGCGGGCATAAAACAAATGAAGGACAGCGCCCTTAACCTTGCTGTTGATGAATTTAAGGCAACAGCGTTTAGGGGAAGTATTTACGGAAATAATTCCAATGTTTTGGAAAAGAATATTCCCGATGTTACAAGGGATGATGTAATACAGTATTATAATACTGTATTAGAGCCTGAAAATCTTGTTATAACGGTTGCGGGGAATGTAGATGATACAAAAATTATCAACCATATGACAAGAATTTTTAAGGATAAGAATCAAAAACAGGTAGTGCTGAAGGATATAAATATTTCACAATTTGCACCTGAAAATAATATAGAAAAAACATTGTATAAGGATGATACAAAAACAGCATGGGTATTAGTCGGATATAAAACTGGCAGTATTTTTAATGAAAAAGATGTTGCAACAATGAAAGTAATTAATGCTATACTTGGCGAGGGGATGAGCTCGAGGCTGTTTAAAAATCTGAGGGATGACAAAGGCTTAGCCTATTCTGTAGGGTCAACTACACTTCAAAATGCACTAGATGGCGCATTTATTGCATACATCGGGACAAACAACGACAGTGTTGAAACAGCAAAATGCGGCATGATTAGTGAAATAAACAGGCTAAAAACCGAATATGTTTCAAACGTTGAACTACAGGAAGCAAAAGATAAAATTTTAGGAAATATTTTAATTTCACTTGAAACAAATATGGACGATGCCTCTCTTTTGAGCTGGTATGGCGCATTAGGGTATGATATCAACCATCTTGAAGATTACAAGAAAGCAATTTTAGATGTTACGCAATCTGACGTTTTAGCTGCCGCAAATAAATATTTTTCAAAAGCATATATAAATGTGACAGTTAGAAGCGGGCAAAATACCGCCCTCCCTGCACAAGCAGCACAAAAACCTGCGGAAAAACAGATGCAGGAAGCAGCCAAAAAGCCTGCGGCAGAACTTCAAAAAACAAAATAGGCTGCCCGCCGCCACTTGTGTTTAAGTTCCCGTAATTTTAGATATTTTACTGCCGTATAAATCCTTAAAACAGATGAATGCGGCAGTTTTATGAATATTTCAAATTAATCTTCAATTCGTCTCGGATGTGGTATAAATCCTTCATTATACGCATCATAATTATCACTTTCGTTTGTTACAGCTATAGATAACAGTTTTTCTGTAAGTTCATCTAACGAATAATGCGCAACTATTTGTGATGCGGTTGGATTTATCAACAAAACCTCTTCAATATTGTCATCTTTATCCAGCTTAATATCTTTAATTGTATACGCATGAGCTATATTTCCATTTTTAAGTGCGCAAGTTACAGACTTTTCGTCAGTATCCGAAAAGATATTTTTAAGCAGTTCTTGCGTCATTTCTTTTTTGTCACCTGTTGTCATTGAAACATAATCCTGAACATTTTTCCAGCAACTTATACTTACTTCATCCATTGAGCTTGTATTGCCAGCTTTTTCAACATTATTTGTTGTAAACTGATACTGATGTCCCGTTTTACCTGTAAGCATATACTGCAAACTTGTTTTTCCAGCCATCTGATTTCCGAAAAGTATTTTATCTCGCCTTACAAGGTTTCCATTGTCAATTTCCTGTTTAAAATATTTTTCAACAGATAATTCCAAAAGAAGGGCGTCAAGATCACCGCTTGTGTATGGCGAACCCTTGCCATTTTGCAATGTTTGACCGTCTTTTCTTGCCTTGTCGATTTCTTTTTGCGTTATTTCGGCCTCAAAGTTTACTCCTTTAAGATTTACCTTATATGTGCCGGTTTCTTTATCCTGCGAAATACTGTCTTTAATAGCTTTTGCACCCCATTCGGTTTTGCTCATGCCGCGCATTTGCGATAACATCCAGCAATCGCCAACTCCTGTAGCTCCTTGCTGATTTGCTTCGTCAATAATGCCATCAGAATTATTTGAAATATTATTCATATAATTTTTCTGTATGCTATTTAAAAATTTAAAGAAATTTTTACGTTCCGTTTTGGTTACTTTTTTATTTTTGCCCGTTTTCATACTCTTTAAAAGTTTGTTTGCCTCTTTAGAGCTTATGACGTCATCTTCATCGGAATCAGCATTTTTTAAATCAAGCATAAGCTCGGTCAATTCTTCCTCTCCTAATTTTTTGTCACCATCCGTATTATAATGATCAAAAAGCGTTCTGCATTCTTTATTTACATCCTTCTTATTAACACTGTATTGCACACTGTCTTTATTAATTTTTGAATTATCATTAAATTGAAAATAGTTCCGTTCAAAATTTGGCATTTTATTCTCCAGCTTAAACTTATAATGTTTATATAATTAACTTATCGTGTGTTTTTGAAATATCTTTATAGTTTTTACAAAGCCTCTTTACAAAAATTTATACATTCCCTTATAATGATAATTTAAAATAAGATGTATAAAACATATCCTTAATTCAATTTCTATGCTAAAATCCTTTATATGTATGGATTTAACTTTGAGCTGGATGATTTTCAAAAAGAGGCCATTGATAATATAGAAAATGGCAAAAGCGTTGTAGTGTGCGCACCGACAGGGGCCGGGAAAACCTGTATAGCGCAAAGCGCAATACATTTAGCGCTTGAAAACAATAAAAGAATATTTTATACAACCCCATTAAAGGCTTTATCAAATCAAAAGTATCATGATTTTTCAGTTCAATACGGGCAGGAGAATGTCGGGCTTTTAACGGGTGATACGACAATAAACAGGGATGCTAAAATTGTTGTTATGACAACAGAAGTATTTAGAAATATGCTCTATGGCACAACCTTTGGCAGTCTTGCAGATAATCTGAATGATGTAAAATATGTGGTGCTTGATGAAGTTCATTATATGAATGATGAATCCAGGGGTACTGTCTGGGAAGAGAGCATTATTTATTGCCCCACTAACATACAGATAATAGCGCTTTCGGCCACTGTACAAAACTCAAAACAGCTTACAGAGTGGATTAACACCGTACACTCAAGAACAGAACATGTGTATACTGACTTTCGGCCTGTTCCTTTAAGATTTTATTATTACGACAGTTCAAAGCCAAACACAGTTGTGCCATTAATGACGCCTGAAGGTGCATTAAATAAAAAAATTAGGCCAGAGAGCAAATTTAAATATTTTAACAGCAAAAAAACCGTAAAGAATCCTGCAAGCGATATTGTAATTGCTCTGCAGGAAAAAAATATGCTGCCTGCAATTTATTTCACATTTTCAAGAAAAAAATGCGACGAAAATGCGATAAAATGCAGTTCTATTGACCTTTTGAGCAAAGAAGAGGCTTTACGAGCCAATGAAATGGTTGAAAATTATATTCAGGAAAATCCTTATTTATATAACAATCCTCATATTGAACTTGTTAAAAGGGGTATAGCATCTCACCATGCTGGGCTTTTGCCAGGATGGAAAAATCTTGTAGAAAGGATGTTTCAGGAAGGTCTTATAAAGGTTGTGTTTGCAACAGAAACACTTGCTGCGGGCATAAATATGCCTGCAAGAACTACTGTTATAAGCTCTATTTCAAAAAGGACTGATGATGGGCACAGGATTTTAACAGCCAATGAATTTTTACAAATGTCCGGGCGCGCAGGCAGACGCGGAATGGATGAAATAGGCTATGTTGTAGTTGTGGGAACGCCTTTTCAGACACCAGAGGAGGTTTATAACCTTGCGACAAGCGGTGCTAACCCACTTGAGAGTAAGTTTTCGCCAAGCTATTCAATGGTTTTGAATCTTCTACAGAGGTTTTCGCTTGAAGAAGCAAAAGAGTTAATATTAAAAACTTTTGGTTATTTTTCTTCAACTGATAGAATTACACCGCTTTTAAATGAATTAAAACAGTATGAAGAAACAATGGAAGGCTGTAATAACTTTAAATGCCCCAAAAAGCACACGGCAGCTGATATGGATGATTATGTTAAATATAAAAATCTTTATGTTGAGCACAGGACAATATTGAAAGCCTTAAGGCGGCAGGCAAAGAATCAAAATGCACCTGAAATTATTGAATACAAACAAAAGACAAAAGAGCTTTTAGACAAAATGCACAGCTATGGCTGCGATATGTGCAAGCTTTATAAAAAGCACAAAAAAGAAATTGAACTTTACAAGCGATACCAAAAGAAGGCAAAAAAAATCAAGAAAGAAATTGAGTTTCAAAAAGATGTTTACTGGCAGAAATTTTTGTCTCATAAGAGAATTCTTGAAACCACACATAATCTTTTTGAGGATTATCCGACAGAAACCGGTAAAATTACTATGGGGCTTAGGATTGAGAATGAACTGTTTTTGTCTGAAATTATATTATCAGGGCTTTTAGATAATCTTGCACCGTATGAACTTGCCTCCGTTATTTGCGCTATTTCAACAGAAGAGGTTAGAAACCTTGATAATACACCAATAAAACCGCCTTCTCAAAATGTTAGAAAAATTTTAGGAAAAATTAAGGATATAAGACGAAAAATTTTCCTTCTTGAACGTGATAATAATATCGAAAATAATATGAATGTAAATTCTGAGTATTCGTCACTAATTGAAGCGTGGGTTTTAAGCAGAGATGAAGATACAAGCTCAATTGAGGCGTGGGATAAAATATTTTCCGATACAGAATTCACCGAAGGAGATGTGGTACGTGCATTCAAGAGGACAATTGATGTTTTGAGGCAATTGGCGGTTGTTGAAAATATCCAGGAAAGCGTTGCAATGACTGCAAAAGAAGCCATTAAAGCCATCAATAGGGAACCTGTAAATGTAGATTAGATTTTGTCTTCAGCGATTCAAGATATTATATTTATTAAGGATATTAACAAATTCCTAAACAAAATTTGCAGTACAAAACTTTATAAATCTCAATCTTCATACTCTATCTTTAAAAGCTGCCCTTTTTTCAATTTGACTGAGACCACATTTGATACATTCTCTGTAAGAAACATTTGACCTATGCCATTTAGAATGTAATTAAGGTTTACATTATGCGTATTTTGTAAATCTATAAGCTTGATGTCACTGAATGTTGCCCTATTTCCCTCTACATTGTTTAAAAACTGCCTTGACGTGCCGAATGTACGTGCAAATTCAGTTTGGGTTAGTCCTAAACTTTTCCTTATCTCTTTTATTCTTTCGCCGTAAAATTTTTTCATATGTTTTTTATCTTAATAGTTGACATTTAATACATATAGATATACAATAAAACCATATGTAGTTTCTAGCAATAAATTAAGCTTATATGGTTTGACTCAACAAAGCAAGTTGTTGAGTTATTTTAAGAATGGCTGAATATTTTCGATAAACATCTGCATAGCCTTATATTAGGGCTTTTTTTGTGCAGTTTTTTCAACAACTTTTAAGCTGTACCCCAAAAAATCCAATATTTCCTGAACCTTTGTAAACTTTATGGATTTTGTTTTAAGCATCTTTGAAAAGCCACCAATTGTCATCTCAGGGTAGCCAGCATCATTCATTCTTTTTACAAGTTTTCTCATTGATAAACCTTTACGAAACAATAAAAGTGTTATCAATTCTTTAACGTCAGTAGTTTCTAGCATATTTAAATCGTATTTTAAATATTCCATGTTTGACAAACATGGATAATATTGTTATCTTATAGTAGACAATAATATACAAAAGTATTACAACATTTAAGGATAACTTTATGGAAGAAAAAAAACTATCGCCCGCAAGGGTAATTTTAAAAAAGCAACATTTGCAGATAAAGAAGCAAACTGGGAAACTTAAACAATTAATAAAACTCGTATCAGATAACGTTCTAAAACCTTTCCAAAAGCATTCATTGTACGTAAACTTCAAGAGTTTTAGCAGAAAAAGACAACTTCAAAATATTGAGGGGATTGAAAATTTTTCTGCATATTCACAGATTAAATCAGCGAATAATCAATTATATAAACACTTTACAAGAAGAAATTCAGCATTCTCTCTTGTTGAGATGTTAATGGCACTACTTGTAGCTTCATTATTAATGGCAGCACTGGCACCTGTTATGACAAAAAGGTTTAATGAAAATGTTACAATAGATGCTAATGTGTCATCATCTGGCGAGGGTATCAAAAAAACCTACGAAATAGAATTTGGCTCGGATGAATGTAGCGAAATAAAGACTGATAGTGACGGAAGCGAGTATTGCGAAGGCGAATACTCTATCCCAAGCAATTTTAGCGGAGCAATGAAAGTAACCGTTGTAGGCGCTGGCGGAGGCGGGGGCATAGCACCCACAGCCGGATATGTTGAATACACAACAGCAGGAAGTACAAATAGTTTTACAGTGCCTGCAATGGTAAAACAAATTGAGGCAACACTTATCGGCGGAGGAGCTGGCGGTGGAGCTGCTTCATGGGTTGAAACCTATAAAGAGTGGAAAGGAGGACAGATAACTACCTGGACAGCCCCAAATGAAGTAATGGGTAAAATTGTAAAAGTTACAGCATGCGGTGGCGGTGGAGGAGGGGGCTCTGCCTTTTATAATTCCAGCAATCCTGATCATGACTGGGTAAATGCCGGTGGTGGAGGCTCAGGTGGGTATCTTGAAAACGTTATCAAAAAGATGCCAAATTCGGGCTCTTTATCTATTGTAATTGGTGGTGGTGGAGGCGCAGGCGGGCACAATAACTCATGTGGCAACAACGGCCATGAACCAAATGGTGGTGGTGGCGGAAGTGAATGCGGCGCAACATCAGGCGGGACAGGCGGCAGTGCAGGCGGAGGAAATGGCGGCAGGGTTGCACCAGATATTACCACTGGAGCAAGTAACACCTTTACCGTAGCTCAAGGCGGTTCTGGTGGCGTAAATGGTACTGCAACTACAACCAGCGCCTTGGGGAAGGGCGGTTCCGGTGGTGCAGGTGGAAATGGCGGTAATGCATGGGATTGGGATACTCTTTACAACAATGAGAATATGGGCGGCGGTTCTGGTGGAACGCTCGGCGGAGGTGGAGGCGGAGGCGGTACAGGCGGCAGCAAGGGCGGAGGAGGTGGCGGTGCAACGCAGATAAGCGGTTTTACCAATGGAAATGTACTTGCGCCGGGTGGTGGCGGAGGTCTTGGTATTGATATGTTATACGCAATGGGTGGTTCTGGTGGTGGAGGCGGAGGCGGTACAGGTGGCGGATTTGGTGGCCATGAACCTCATTTAGAGATTGGAAGGGGTGGCGGTGGTGGGCAGCCGGGTGGCGGACATTCTACCTGGTGCTGGCCTGGGGTAGTAAAAACTCCATGGTCTGACGGACGTGAGTCTAACTTTTGCATAGGGGGTTATGGCATGCGTTGCGCAGGCAATAATTATGGCGATATGACCGATGGCAAAGATGGCGCAGCGAGAATTTATTACGCATCTTCTACAGCCACTGGCGGCAGCGGGGGTGGGGGTGGCGCAATAGTGCCCTACCAAAGCATAAATGTTACACCAAAAGAAAATTTAAGTATACAGATAGCAAATATAGCAATCGGCCAAGGTGCTGGCGGTTATAATTCAAGTGGAATAATAGTATATGGGCAAGGAGCTGAAAAAGGCAATGTTTCAACTATAAAAAGAGGAACAGATGTTCTGCTTAACACAGATGTATATCATGGAGCGTTTGGTGGTTGGAATGAAGGCTCTTGCACAATAAATCATACCTGTCGCTCAGGTTCTGTATTTGATGGCATAAGTACTGCATACTCTAACAATTGGAATGGAGCATACAATGTTAACGGTCTAGCTGCAGGCAACAGGCCCTATGGTACAACTACACCAGGTACTGCAAATTCTACCGGCGGACGCGGTGGATATACCAATGTTTTCGGGGAGCAATTCTGTACACCAGGCGAAGGCGGAACCGCATCTCATCCTGATGGATACAACGGAACAGGCTATGGCTGTGGAGGTGGAGGCGGTTCCCATGGGGGAAGGGGTGGCTCAGGATCTGGCGGATATGCAAGGATATCTTGGAATAATAACTGGAATGCAAGTAACAATAATTATGATATAAAGCAAAATCTGACAGGCGGGGGCGGAGCCAGTGGTAATATTATGAGCTATTCAATATATGTAAGAGGCAATGAAAAAATAAAGATTAGAATAGGTAAAGGCGGAAGCGGTGCATATGTATTGAATAATAATGTAATTAGTGCAAAAAATGGTGGTATGACTTCATTTGCATCTGGAGCATCTCGAGAGATAAGGGCAGGCGGCGGAAAAGCAGGAGGTAACCCTGTTGTCACATTTGACAGCTCTAATAATGTAGTTATAACCGCAGGAGATGGCGGCAGCATATCTGATGTCTGCTGGTATAAAAAGAATTTCTTCAATACTGACACAAAAGGTGAGTACTGTACAAAAGGAATTGCTGGCGAAAGAGGTACAGCAAGCAAAGGGGGTAAAGGGGCAGATTTTATTGGATATCAAGTAACAGAGGCCAACAATAGTGAAATAAACATTACAGGCACAGGGGGAAATAGCGGCGTCTATGATACAGGCAGCAATTCTAGCGGAAAAAATGCAGACGGATACGGCGCAGGAGGCGGAGGTGCCGCATTAAGAAATGTCAGCAAGGTTAACTCAAACGAAGCAATATCAAATCCTAATTCTGGCGGAAATGGTTCAAACGGAAGAATAATGCTGGAGTGGTATGAGAACAGGTGAAACGTCTTTCTGGAAGTTCAAAGACCTGTTCAGTCTCATTAACCCCGTCTGTCCACAATTTGACTCTCACTAAGATTTTAGATGAACAACTTTTCGGGTATTGAGTTTTTTGTAACCTTTTCAATACCCTTTTCTTTATATAGTTGCCAATCATTCTTCTATTAGATATTATTAATAGCGTAGTTATACCCCAAGAGTGTTAAAGTTTACGGATTTTAACAGACGGGAACCTTCAAATCGTCGGTAAAATCATTTTTATGATAAATTTTTGTATTAAAAATACAAATACCGTTTAATAGAGTATATTTTATTAAACTAAATAACTTTACCATTTATATTAAACACAGTACACAAGCAGTTATTGCACATTGAAAGCTAAAGCCAGTGTTGGTTTTAGATGCTCCTTATGACTAGTATTACCGTTGCGCGTTCTAGCTATATGCAGTTCCGCTTTTTACTTATTGTGGTTTAGCTGTGCTTTTGCTGGTTTTTTAAGCTATATTTCACACTTGCGTCCCACTACTTTGCACATTGTATCCTTTACCAGCGGCTGTGCGGGCGCTGCATTAGGAAGCGCCTGGGCTAACAATTGTTATGCAAATAATGTCTGGTCCTATACATCCTCGGGTGGCAGTAGTTATGTTGATTTTTACATGGGTGGCGGCTCGTTTAATAAAGAGGCTGTACTACATACAGGTGCTTTTTCGGTGCGCTGTGTTTAGGGTTTGATTACAGCTGTGCGATCAGGGTGCGGCTTCCTCTGTGCGGTGCGAGAGCTTCATTGGCGGCTGTAAGGGTGCCAGTGAAAATAATTGTTATTCAGCTCATCTGTGGTCATATATTAGAGATGAATCTAATGGCTGGCTTTTTCGGATGTATAATGGAATTTTTAGCGAGTTTAGCCGTAGTCTTAGCAGAGCCATTTCGGTGCGCTGGTTTTTACTGTATTTGCAGGTACTACTTCACTAGTGATTTCCACCCATAGTTGCGGCACTTTGTGTTTTGACTGTGCACCACGTTATTTTCCTTAACATATCCTTCAAGCTTTTACTTTTGGATAGCACTCAAGTCCCATAAGTAAGTGTCGAGTCATTCTTGCACAGCTTGCCTTGCTATGTGGCTGCCGTGGTGATGGTTCCGTGCTTTATGCAGAGCTCATACAAGAACTGTGCGGGCGCTTGGATTAATACCTGTTACTCGTATCATGTATGGTCTTCAACGAAGACTTCAGATAGATGCTATCAGGGGCCATTTCTGTGGTCAGGCGTTATTCACTATGAAGGTATAGACTACACCCGAGCCATTTCGGTGCGCCATCGCTTTTTATTCGTTACCTTGGGTGTTGCTTGCTTAGTGCAGTTTTATTATAGACTACGCTCCGGATTTGATGTTCAGTCATTCCCTTGGCTATTACAGCTACAGCTGTGCGACCATGATGCTATAGCTTCTGTGCGGTGCGATCCTAGTTATGGTGGTTGTGTGGGCTCTACAAATAGTAACTGTTACTCGGATGCCTTTTGGTCGGGCACGCTTATAAATGAAAGCAGCTATCAGGCCTTCTGGCTTAACGCAGGCCTTATTCGCACAGGCTCCCGCGGTACCAATGAAGCCTATTCGGTGCGCTGTATGCAGTACACTTTATTTTGCTTGTTTTTTCACCCAGGATTTGTTTTAGTTTATTAGACAGGTGCAATAAAGGCATAGTTAAGTATGTATGCCCTCTAGTGACACCAAGTTTGATTGTAGGCACACACTACATTCACCAGTGATTCATCGATTTCTTTAGCGCTCTATGCGATATTCTTGGCGTATTTGTTTGCCTGTCGCGGGTATACTACTGCCCTAAAGATATATTCCTATAAGCATAGGGCAAGAAGCTGTACAATAGCTCAAGGCGCGCCAGATATAGCGTGTTTCTTATATAGGCGGTGCCTGAGTTTCAGATAATATTTTTTGTACCTATGTTATATGGTCACCACCTTCTGGACAGGAGATATTTGTTTACACTATTCCCAAACCTACCAGTGACATCCTTAGCCAGCCTATTTCTTCGATATTGACTACTGAAGTTCTAGCGTTACTTATTTTGACACAATGATATTTACCCGCTCTTTTATACGCTTGTTTTCGAAGCATTTCTAGTACTCATTGCCTGCGGCACTAGATTTACTGCTATAGATACCTTGTGCATCGCTTATATTTTGCAAGTTATAATGTAGACCGCATCTGTTCCATTTGTGCTATACAGCTGTGCAGTCTTAGCTCTGCAGACTCTGTGCGATGCTCTACTATCTGGGGCTCGTGTTACAGAGGCTCAGATTCAGACTGCGTTCCACATGCCCTTTGGACTAGTACCCCAAGCACCTCAGGACATTCTAACTCCTGGTTTTCCGGGGGCAGCTTCGGATTAGATTCTTCGTTTACTAACTTTCATGCATTTTCGGTGCGCTGTGTTTTTGGGGCCAAATGTGGTTGAAGCAATAGGGTATAATATTTTGTACTACCTGCTGGACGCTGACTTTTGTGACAGTATGTTATCTACTGACGACTCCTTTGTTTTATCTTGCCATTACAGTTACAAGCTCCGTGCGGTGCGATGCATTGAGCGGCAAGTGCGGCGGAGCCATGTATGATTTCTGTTATCCTTTCGATGTATGGTCAGGTACAGTTCGTGATACAAATTACTACACAGCAACTGCCTTTATAGGTGGCACATTTAATGCCAGCCTCTCATGCGACAGCACTGGAAGGTGTCAAAGACTTCACGCCTTTTCGGTGCGCTGTTTGCCATTTATCCTTTTGTTATAAGAGAGAGCACAGCGGCTGAGTTATGTTACATTCTACGCTAAAGCGTGCTGTGTTTATGGCTTTGGCTTATATAATACAGCTGTGCGACGAAAAGCGGACAGGTTCTATACAATGTGAGTACTCAGGCTCATGTACAGGCTCAGAAGGGGGCTGGTGCAACACAAGCTATGTATGGTCAGGCACTTACTTTGGTGAACCGAAGTATGGTATTTTTTGGCTATATAATGGTAACTTTACTTCTCGTCAGTTTGGTGTCACCTGGGCCTATTCGGTGCGCTGTGTTGCTGGAGCTGCATGATTAATGCATCTAATAACTACACTAAAAGACCTACCGCACGCTGTTTTTAACAGAATAGATATACATAAATTGCATTTTGTACCCAAAGAGGCTCTGTGCGATGCTGCGTAGGGCCTGATTACTGTGCAGGCTCATCCCCAGCAAGAGATGCGGGTTATTGTTGGCCAAAAGCCATATGGACAGCAAATTTTTGCTATGGACAGAGCTACAGCGACTATTCATTTAACAATGGTAGCTTTTACGCTCAGATTTCAGACCACACCTATGCCTTTACGGTGCGCTGTGTTCTTGGCTTTTATTGGCAATTGCAAGCAGACAAAACAAATTCATTAAAAAACGATTATTCTTGGCAGCTTCGCACCAATTAAAATAAAAATCCAAGATGAATTATCACTACAAATTACAAAAAAGTTCATTGTCAACAAAAATGCGCCTTTTGAAATTATGGTGTTTTGCATAATTAATAGGCGCATTCAATATTTATCTTAAATGTCTTTTACATTGTACCCATTTTTTTATCTACCACAGGGGCAATCTTTATAAGCTTTTCCATTAATTCCTTAAATTGCTCAGGATATAAAGATTGGGCCCCATCACAAAGTGCGCAGTCAGGTTCATTATGTACTTCTATCATAAGCCCATCACAGCCTGCTGCGACCGATGCCATAGACATTGGTGCAACCTTATCTCTGAGACCTGTTCCGTGGCTTGGGTCAATAATTATGGGCAAGTGGCTAAGTTTATTCACCACAGGTATCGAGCATAAATCAAGTGTATTCCTTGTGGCCCTCTCAAATGTTCTAATGCCGCGCTCACAAAGAATTACTTCTCTATTGCCGCCAGATAATATATATTCTGCAGCCATAAGCCATTCCTCAATTGTTGCAGAGAGGCCTCTTTTAATCATCACAGGTTTATCAACATGGCTTAATTCCTTAAGTAGATTGAAGTTTTGCATATTTCTTGCACCGACCTGCAAAATGTCAACATATTTTAGAAACAATGGAATCTGGTTTATTTCCATAACTTCACTTGTAACAGCCATATTATATTTATCTGCAACCCTTCTTATAATCTTTAGGCCCTCTTCACCGAGACCCTGAAATGCATAGGGGGAGGTTCTCGGCTTAAAAGCACCACCTCTAATGATTTTTACACCATATGAACTAAGCTTTTCAGCACAGGCCTCCACTTGTTCTTCAGATTCAACTGTACATGGCCCCGCAATTAATCCCACGTTACCACCGCCAAATTTTTCACCATTAACATTGATTACAGTATCTTCAGGCTTAAAGATTCTGCTTACAAGTTTATAGCTTGAAGAGATTTTAAGCACTTCTTTTACACCATCCAAAAGTTCAAAATCTCTTGGGTCAATAGAATTTGCACCAACAGCACCGATTACTGTGTGCATATCGCCTTTTGAAACGTGCGAGTCTCTACCTTTTTTCTTAACCACATCTATAACTTTTTCTATTTGTTCCTCAGAAGCGCCATGGCGCATAACAATTAGCATGTTTCTCTCTCCTCAAAAATTGCTCAATCATATTAGCACAAAAAAGTTTTGTGGTAAAATTAATCCATGCCGCATTTTTTTATAGATTCAAAAAAAATTAATAATAATTTACTTATAGTGGATGATGCTGAAACCGTACACCATTTAACGGGATCCTTAAGAATTCAAAATGGAGAGGTTTTAAAATTTATTGATGAAAATAAAATTCAATATCTGGCAAAAATTACAGATTTTTCAAAAAAAGAGGTGCGAGCAGAAATATTAAGGAGTGAAAAGTCAAACAGGGAGCTTAATTACAATATATTTTTAGCACAGAGTGTTTTAAAAACTGATGCACAAAACCTTTTAATATCAAACGCTGCACAGCTTGGAATTAGAGGTGTTTATCCTTTTGTTTCAGAGTTTTCAACAGTAAAGAGTACAACAGCAAAACTTAAGGCAGAAAAATGGCAAAAAATTTCAGACGAAGCTTTTAAACAATGCGAACGGGCTGATAGAATGGCTGTGTTTGAAATTTTACCCATCAATGCAATACTAAAGAAGTTCAAAAAAGAGAATATTATTATTTTCGCAGAAAGAGATGAAAATACAGACGTCTTAAGTGGTGTTAAAACTGCAGATTTGGGCTCTGATATTTTGATTATAACAGGCCCGGAAGGCGGCTTTTCAGATAATGAATTTGAATTTTTCAAGGCAAACAAATATAACCTAGCAACACTTGGAAATTTAATATTTAAGGCGCCAAATGCGGTGACAGCAGGAATTTCGAACGTTGTTTTTGCTATTAGTTTATATGAAAAAGGAATTATCAATTGAAAAATAGAATTAAAAAAATAATTGATAATGATGTGTTTCTTTCAAAAATAAGAAAGCTTTTAAATGGTAAAGAAGCATATCTTGCTGGAGGATACATAAGGGATTTAGCGCTTAGCAAACGCAGCAGCGAAATTGTCTACGGCAAAAATGCAGACAAGGATGGATTTTTAGATTTTAATGACCTCACAGCAGCAGACAGAAAAGATATTTTACGCGACAGGGACATTGTGCTTTTTAATGTGGATACAGAAAAGGTTTCAAGAAACATTGCAGACAATTTAGGTGCAGCGTTTGTCGAACTAGACAATGAGAATAAAATATACCGAATTGTTGCAGGAGAGGATTATACAGATATAGCACAGGGTTTAAACAATAATATTGATGATGATATTAACAGACGCGATTTTTGCATAAATTCAATATTCTATAACCTAAATACGGGTGAATTTTATGATAAAAACAATGGTTTTTATAACTTAGAGAAAAAAATTATAAGAACTTATGATATAAAAAATCTTGCGGATGACCCCTTGAGAATGCTTCGTGCTTACAGGTTTAAGGCACAGCTTGGCTTTAGGATAGACAATGATATTAAAAATTTTATTAAAAAAAATAATACAAGCCTTAATATTATTGCAAAAGAAAGAATTAATCAGGAAATTTTAAAAACATTTGAAGGGGATTTTCTTGTACAATCACTTCTTGAAATGCATGATATAGGCCTTTTAGAAGCTATCTTTCCATTTATTAAAGAAATTAAAAAAATTCCCCCAAACACTCATCACCACCTGGATTTAGTACATCATTCAATAGAAACGGTTAATAATATAAGGATTAATAAGCCCCTTCTGAAGCTTGCGGCTTTTTATCATGACATTGGAAAGCCCTTATGTTGGACGATAGAAGCTGACACTGGAAGGCATAGGTTCATAGGACATGATGAGAAGGGTGGAGAGCTTGTAAAAAAAGAGCTTTCGAGTTTAAAATTTTCAAACAGACAGATTGAATATATTTCAAAGATGGTAAAACATCATATTTACCCATCATCATTAATGAGCCAAAATACAGATGAAAACGGGGTTTCAAAAAAAGCTATGGCAAGATTTGTAAGAAAAATACACCCCGATGTTGAAGATTTAATTGAGCTTGCAAGGGCGGACCGCTTAAGCGCTAGAGGTGAGGCTGTAAGCGATGATATGGTTAAAAAAAACCTACAGAGCCTTGAAGTGCTTCTTAATTACTATAAAAGTATGCGAGACAGATTACAGGAAATGCCGAAGCTGCTAAATGGCAAGGAAATAATGGAAATACTAAATATTAAGCCAGGCCCCTTTTTGGGTGAAATAATAGACGAATTAAAAGAGGCACAGATTATTGGAGAAGTTAAGGATAAGGAAGAAGCAAAAATTTTTGTTGAAAAATATAAGGTTTAAGATAGCAACATATAACTAGTAAAAAGTTTTTCAGAATTTTTGTAAAGCTTTGTAACAAAATATAGCAAAGTGCTCAATTTTATACTTTATATATACTTTATATATATGTAAGAGATAACAAACAAAATAAAATCAAAAACTTACAAAATCCAATTAAGAATTCAATCCAAACATTTAATAAACACGATTTTTCCACACAAAACCTAACTTCCTAACCTTCCCTTCCTATTAAAGATTTACTCCCGTTTTTCGGGAGTTTTTTTTATTTTTAATTCTGCACTGAACTGCGGTGTCTTAATATCTGCAGTGATTGTTCAAAGTGGCCATTCGAAATTATATGCTAGTAAAAATTTCTACTGCTTTTATCAAGTTTTAAATAATATTTACCATAAAAGTGCTGCCATTGATGCATCAAATAACAAAAAGGACGAAGCAGAGCATTTTGATACATTGATTAATAGATTTAATTTTAGTTTGTATACGCTATACTTTTAATAATTTTAATAAACCAATTTTAAAATATTAAATAACTGCTCTCGACATCCACCCGACAAGATATTAGTTGACTGCAAGGTGGAAAGAAAAAGGAGAAATAGACAAAAATAATATTCATTAAGCAAGCCCTGCTGTTCGTAAGGCTCTTGATTGACCTAGTTTTAGTGATATTCTTCTAGGGCAAGAATGCCAGGGCAGAAATGTCTTGCCATTTCTAATATATTAGAACCCTCTTTTATAATCATTGCAAGCAGATAAAGATTAGGGAAAGACTTTTTAGTATTCTACGAGCGTATCTTCAAAATAAGTTTAAGCTTAAAAACAAAAGCCCTGTTCAAAAAACAGAGCTAAGGTAAATACCGTTAATAAAATATGAAAAATCATTACAATATAATGCCTTTATTATGAAGCCGTTTGGGCTGAATCTGTGGTTTTGTTTTTGTTTAGCCAATATTTTAGACCAACACAGATGACACCCACAAAAGCACCAAGGGCAAGTGTCCATTTTGAACTTTTAGCATATGTTGCAGCCTTGCTAAGCAGCCCCGTAACACCATCTTTTGCTATTGCTTCTGTGCCTTTTTTTGCAATATGCTTAGCGCCAAGCACTCCGAATGTCGCAGCACCGCCAACAGCAGCACCGCCAACCTTAAGGGCTGTGTCAATTCCTGCTTTAGGCTGTTCTATTACTTTGGACTTAAAGTCCTTAGCATCATTTGTCTGCGTAAACCACACGGTTAAGGGATTAGAATTTTTAAGGCCGCTTACGAATGAACTATCTGCATATTTTGCAATGTCACCCTGGAGCGTTGTATCGCAAGCACCCAGATATGCTTCTTCTATTTTTGTTTTAATATCATCTTCACTATAGCCTTGATACTGCTGATAGCTTGAAAGCGTTTCCAGTATTTCATTATATTCATCAATGGCAGCATCGGTTCTACCGTCCTCAAGAAGATTCTTTATTGTCTGACAGTTCTTTGCAAGTGTATTACCCTGGCTTAAATCTTTTTGTTGATAGGATTGTGCGGTTTTATTGATATCATACATACCTTCATAGCTGTTTTTTGTATTTTCTACATAGTTTTCATTAGCATAAAGGTTTCCGAAACCGCCAGAATATATGCTGTATGGCATACTGTAGTTGTTATAAAGACCTGTAGAGCCATATATACCTGAACTGTAGTTATTATAGCCGGATGTTGTTCCTGTAATTAAACCAAGTCCGTTTAATGAGCTATAAGCAGATGTTCCTATCATCTTATATTTTTCCTTCCACTGAAACTTTTATTTTAAACTAACCTTACACATTAATAAAAACATTTAGGGCGGAAAAATTGCTAAAAATAAATTTTGGTGTTAATAAAACTTAATATTTATTTAAGAGCACAAAACAAGGATTCCGGTTGCAAATTTCCAACTCATTCTTTGGTGCAGTAAAGATTGTTGAATTTTACAAAAACCCCGACAAGGTTCGTTGGAATTATTATATATTGCTTGATTTATATACATGTTAATAACTTACCCTAAACAATTAGAATATTTGTGTGCATATCTCAATAATTGAATTATTCACTACCAATAAGCATAAGTGTTTGTATATGATTAACTTTTCTTTACAAAAAGATATTTTCTTTGTAACAAAAATGCCAGACTAGGCGATATAATGTAGAATGTTATTGTAACATTGTTAAATTGGGGTAATTAGTTAATGTTTAATATAGAGGAATTTTTAACCAGGGTAAATAAAACAAAGGCCTCAGATATTCACTTAAAGCTAGGAAAAGTTCCGTCTTTAAGAATAGCCGGGAGTATCATAAAAATAGATGAGCCCGCCATTACAGAAGAAGATTTTGATAATATGTTAAATACCATGCTCTATGGTGATTTAGCTGCAAAAATAAAATCCAAAAATGACGTGGATTTTACTTATGAAATTCGCGGTGTCTCAAGATACAGGGTAAACTACTGCAAAGAATTAGGATACCCCAAATTAACATTAAGGACAATTCCTTATACAATACCAACTCTTGAGGAATTATCTTTGCCAAATTCACTTGAAGTATTTACAAAATTTAACAATGGGATTGTCTTGATTACAGGCGCAACAAGTTCGGGAAAATCTACAACAATTGCCTCGCTGCTTGAAATTATCAACAAAGAAAGACAAAAACATATTGTAACAATTGAAGATCCTATTGAATTTTTATATACAGATAAAAAATGTCTGATATCCCAAAGGGGCGTAGGAGTAGATGTAGACTCATTTTCGGACGGCATAAAATATGCCCTGAGACAGGATCCTGATATTATTGTGGTTGGTGAAATAAGAGACAGAGACACTATGGAAAGCGCTCTTAATGCTGCAGAAACAGGTCATCTTGTGTTTTCCACAATTCACACAAATTCAGCTTCACAAACAATAAACAGAATATTAGGACTTTTTGATGATTCCACAAGAGGTTTTATCAGAGACAGATTTGCAAAAGTTTTAAGGGGCACAATAGCACAAAAATTAATATCAAGAACGGATAAGACAGGCCTTGCCCCGGCACTTGAAATTATGTGTTCAACTCCTGCTATTGTTGATTATATACAGAAAAACCAGCTTGAAGAAATAGACACATCAATAAAAAGAGGAACTTCACAGAATATGTCATCTATGAATAGTTCTATTTTTAAACTGTTTAAAAATGGTATTGTAAGCAAGGAAGACGCACTTGAAGCAAGTGATGATACGACAGAACTAAGCCAGATGATGAGAGGGATTTATCATGGCAGTGCATCAGCAAACCCTGCAGATGATTTACTATAAGGAGAGAAAATAAGAAAATGGCGCCATTTCCTGAATCAGAAGATATGACCATAAAAAGAATTATGGTTGCCCTTAGAAAAAATGATTATCAGCTTTTAAAAATGGGCACATACAAACTCCATGAGAAATTCCACACAGGGCATGAGTTTGAGCTAGTTGATGATTTAAGGCAGATACTTGAAACCGTTGAAAAAAAACAATATCCGCCAGAAATTTCAGACATATTATGCTCAACCATTAAGGATATTCTATCCAAAAAGGCGATGAAGCAAATCTCCTGGGAAAATCAAATTCTCCCGTCTGACAGCGGCAAAAACGAAGCACCAGATATACTGCAGCCCGTCAATATTCAAGAGTATAATCTAAAAAACAATCAGGAAAATGACATTAAAGAACTTGCACAGGCTATCAATTCAAGCAGACAGGAGCAGAGCTCTTTAGCTGAGCTAAACAGAATCAACCTCAATTCTTCAATCAGTGAAAATACAAATCATATGCCTGCACAGCCTCAAATCCAAGGATACAACAATATGCAATCTGCTGGGCAGATGTCTGCACAAAACACCTATTACAGACCGGCACAGCAAGTGTCACCTTTAAGCACTGCACAGACACATCAAACGCTAACACAGCCCATGCAAACAACCAACCAGGTTGAAAATATTCAGACACAGGCCATCGGGCAGCCCGAAATGCGAAATGCAGGAGCTCAGAATCCCACTGCGCAAAATGCAATGCAAAATATCCAGCAAGTGCAAAGCGCATATATACAGAATGTTCAACAAAATTCAACACAAAATCTTTCACCCCAAGGCCAAAATGAAACAGCACCCGCCAGGGAAGATGGTGGCATCAAAAATATTGCGGTATTCTATGACGATTTTAAGAATGATATAGATTTTTCAAGGGTAAAAGATTATAAGAATAACCTAAATTTGTTGTTTTCAAAAAATGCAAGCGGACAGGATTATAATATATTGCAGCAGATTTCATCGCTGACACAGCTTCTTGACACCGATGCTTCGGGCATTGATAAGATAATTTCAATGTTATCAACCTCAAAGGGGAAGGTTTCGTTTGTGACAGCATCACAAAGCCAGCATATTTCAAGAATCTTCTGTGAAAAAAATATTGATTTCGATATTCCTTTTGTGAAAAAGGCAAAGGATAAAAATACAGCGTTTGACTTGATTCCAATGGTGGGCGCAACAAATATTTTTGTCTGCTCTAATTGCAACCTGAGAACACTAAAAACAGATTTCAATACAAGAACTTTAAGTGTTCAATGCCCGCACTGCGACGGGGCTGCTTTTCCTGATATTTATGCAGTAAATTCGTATAATCCTGACTGTAACCCGGTTTTCTGGCACAGAGCGCTTGCCGCCTTAATAAAATCTCAGATATGGATACTTGTTAACCCACCTTTAGATGAGAATAAGGAAGTTATTTTTGATTTTATAAAAACAGCATATGAAACCAATACGCCATCAAAAATTTATATTTTATCAAGAGAGAACGATAAAAAAGAATTCTACAGGCAAATGTTTATGTCAATAAATGAAGACTGCGAAATTAAGCTTAATTTTTCAGACCAGGATAAACTTTGCGAAGAATTTATCAATGAAGAAATAATAAAAAAGGTTTTTGCCTAAAAAGATGGGCTTAGAGCTTAAAAAAATAAACCAGTAAAAGACACGGACAGAAAAACAAATACGGACAAAAATGAATACCTTTACCACAGATGCTATAAATATAAAATCATACCCCTTGAGTGAGAATGACAATCTTGTTGTTATGTTCTCAAAGGACAGAGGGCTTATTAAGGGGGTTGCAAAGGGCGTAAAAAAACCAAAAAGCAAACTTGGTGCAAGAATGCAGGCACTTGTTTGTAACAAACTTATGCTTAATGAAGGAAGGAACCTTGATGTTATAAGGGAGGCCCAGGCCATCAATCCTTTTAATAAATTAAGGTATGATCTTGAAAAGCTTAATTATTCAATATATTTAACTGAAATAATAGCTAATTTCTGCCGCGAAAATACGGAAGAAGAGCCAGAGATTAACAAAAATATATATGAACTTTTCTATAAAACGCTTGAAAACATTTCTAATGCAGATAATTTCGTAAGGATAATTTTAAGCGTATTAAAGTTTCAATTAAAATTTATGAGAGAAATAGGCCTCGGGCTTGAGTTTGGGCATTGCCTCAAGTGTTCTTCGAAAATAGACGGGGACAGCTACCTTTCTATTGAAAATTGCGGAGTTATATGCAAACATTGCCTGAATGAAGCGGGTGGCACTGGGCACAAAATAAGGATTCACATTAAAATAAAAGAATTTTTATGTGAGATATTAGGATATAATATAGATGAGCCCACAAAATATGATAATTTAGTGAACGAAAAGGTGGTATTAAGCTGTTTTAACCTTTTAAGAAAATATATAGACAGCCAGACAGGAAGAGAATACAAAGCACTAAAAGTGCTTGAGATGACAAAGGTGAGCTAATGAAGAAGAGAGAATTTTTAAGTGCATTTTTAATATACATGATACTTTTGTGCTTTAACAATGCAGGTGAAGCAAAGATGTCCCCTGAATCAAATGAATTATATAATCAGGCGCTAAAATTCGAAAATCAGGGCAGATACGAGGATGCACTCGATTTAATAAAAAAAGCCTTATCTACATCTGAAAACGACGTAGTTTTGACAACAAAATTAGGTGGATTATACGCCCTTACGGGACAATTAGACAAGGCACTTGAAATATATTCTAAGGCTGTGCAATTAAACCCTGAAGATGCATTTTTACAGATAAGCATTGCAAATATATACAAACATCAGGGGAAATATAAGGATGCATTTGACTGTTATTTTCGCGCAATGAACCTAAACCCAAATTATAAATACAATTATCTTAATCTTGCAAATACAAAGTATTTAAGCGGCAGCTATGAAGAGGCTATAAAATATTACAGAATATACTTACAAGATTATCCCAATTCAACAGATGCAAGATGTCTAATTGCAAGCAGCTATCTTAATCTTAAAGATTATAAAAAAGCAATATCTGAATACGAAAAGGCAAAACAGCTTAATATACCTGGTTTTAAAGAATACTCAAGTCTTGGGCTTGCATATCTTCGGGATAAACAATATATTGAAGCGCAAAAAGAATTCCTGAAGGCGGTTGAATTAAACCCAGGAGACTTTATGGCATACGGAAACCTTGCCATTGTACAATCTTATTTAAAGCAGAATGAACTTGCTTTAAGAAATTATAAAAAAGCGTTTGAACTTCAACCTGATTTTGAAAATCTAAAATTTGATTATGCGAGCCTTCTGGCTTCAATGGGAAGGACGGATGAAGCCATAAAAGCCTATCAGGACTATATTAAAGCTTTTCCAGATGATTCTAATGCATATTTAAATCTTGGAATTTTGTATTCAAACTCCAATAAGCCAAAATACGCTATAGCTGTACTGCAAGAGGGTGTTAGAAAAACCCAGGATAACGACATGAAGAATGAACTTGCAAAAAGCTACTATCAAAATGGCGAATTTGAAAAAGCTACAGAAATATATGACGGCATTCTAACTTCAAAACCTGATAGCCTGAGAGCTTTATTTAATAAGGGCTTATGCCTGACAGGGCTGGGCAAATATACCGAGGCGGACAAGATATTTAAAAAGGTAAATACAGCATCTGACAGTGAGTTAGAAAAATATCAGATTACAAGGCTTGATATTAAAAAAAGTATTGCAGGCAATATGGTGGCGGAAGCCAACAGCCTTAAGGACAAGAAGCAGTACGAAAAAGCCAAAGCAATTTATTCAAAAGCAATAGAACAGGATAATATGAACCCTGATGCATACCTTGGGCTTGCAAAGACATATGAAAACCTAAATGATAAAGAAAAAACTATGGAAGCTTACGAGCAGGCAGTTTCAGTGGCGCCTGACAATTCAGGTGTATTAATAGAATATGGCGAAAGCCTTTCAAAAATGGATGAGGATACTAAGGCACAGGAGACATTTAAAAAAATACTTCAAAACGATTCATCATATTATGAGGCAAGAATTTCCCTTGCAGATAGTTATACGAAGATGAAAAATTATAAAGATGCCCTCACAGAATATCTTGAAGCCCTAAAATATAATACTGGCGATGACGGGCTTTATATCAAAGTTGGAAATACATATAAATATTTACTTGATAGCAAAAATGCGATAGCAAATTATAATAAAGCCCTTGAAATCAACCCTGATAATGAAAATGCATATTTTAACATAGGCCTTGTGCAATATGATGACAGTAATATAGCAACGGCTATTGAAAACTTTAATAAAGCAATTTCTATTAAAAAAGATTTTGCATTTGCATACTGGGCGCTTGGGGCCTGCTATGAAAAGCAGGATAAGGCGGATGATGCCATATATAACTATGAAAAATTTATTGAGTATTCTAATGATGATGAATTAATAAAATCAACAAAGGAAAAAATCCGCTCCTTATATGAAAGCCTTGCATATTAATGAAGAATAAGTTGCAAAAGATTGGCTTATTTGGCCAGACGATGCAAATATTATCATATTGCCTGCGTGGGCTACTTATAATATTACTCTGTAGCTTTCTTTGTGGCTGCGATAAAAGCAAACCGGGAATATTATTTTCAAGTACGCCGTTTTCAAAAGAATACGGCTATACGCCACAGGAGATATACAAGAAGGGTAAAAAAATTTATTACCTTTTATATAACCCCAACGATTTCAAGACAAGACTTATCAAAGTGCAGGTATTCAGGAAGGATGATGGCAACAGTGGTGAATTTTGGGGATATGAATATTTGCATAACAAAACTATAGAGCTGTCTGATAAAAAATATTACACAGATTATTTTATAATCAACAAAAAAGGGTATTATATTTTTCAGGTTTTTGAATATACAAACACCATAAAACCCGTGATAAGAGGGGTGGTAAAAGTTAGTGATTAATTTCATCCAGGATTTAATCCAATATATTAAAAATAAACTTTTTTCATCAAAATATGTTGTCAAGGGAAAGTGCAAACAGTGTGGAAAGTGCTGTTCTACTATACTTTTTAGCGATGAGAACGGTTACATTAAAACCGAAGAAGATTTTTTAAACCTGCAAAAAAGAAATAGAAGATATCTGCATTTTACAATTAATGGCAAGGTAGAGGATAAAAATAATTCATTTTATGACGGTGCATTGATGTTTAAATGCAAATCATTAGGAGAGGATAACAGGTGCAAAAGGTATATTTTAAGGTCATTGTATTGCAGAGACTATCCTTCAATTAATCCAACGTTTATACATAATGGCGGCGAAACCCTTGATGATTGCGGTTTTTGGTTTGATGTGGATAAGAAGTTTAAAGAGTATTTGAAATAATGCCCGCAAAAAATCCTTGATTAACTTATCAAACTTTATTATATAAATGACTTTTCGCCAGAATCCAATTGTATCATCTGTTAAAATCTTTAAATCTTAGAATTCCTGAGTCATATATTATAAACTCAGAATTGCATTATCTTTACATATGTGTTTTTCCTTGTTAATAGAAAATTTCAAAAACCCTGTTTTATAAAATCACTAAATGTGACAAAATCCAACTATCAACTGAACCCTGTGTCTAATTACAGATTTTCGGGCACCTTGATTTTGCGATACTGCCAATCTTTCATAAAGCCTGGTTCCTTTTTTCTTAATTTATCAGGATCTTTTATGGTGAGTTTTTCATAGGTTATTCCTGTGTTATCAGTACCAAGAAGGAACATAAAATCAAGATATGCATTTTCTCTTATAGTGTCATAAGAGAATGCCACTTTTATATCATCAGGACCGGCGATTACATAAAATCTGTTTTCTGTAAACAAATCGTTATCACTGTTATCTTTAAGGGGGCTGATTGTTCCCCTATAGCCTATGGATAAGTGTTTTGTCAACATCAGACTTTCATCAATACTGAATGAAGATTTTCCATATGTGTATTCATCAAACTCAAAAGGGCTTTTTCCATGAAATCCGCCAAAAGCATATGCAATGTTTGATTTCCAGTTTTTAACTCTTGAATGTATCCAAGGCCCGCCCCTTACAAGAGCAGTGGTTTCACCAGTACCGTAAACCGTTGCAGCAGTTTGACCAAATATGCCCATCTCTAAAGACATATCCTGTTCTTTATTTGAAACTTTGAACAAATTTTTGCTGAGCTCAGATTGCCATCTCAGGCGCATAGTTCCGTAATTATTATCTTCCTGATGTTTTGCAACATAATCTGAAGCATAACCAGCAGTTATTCTATGGCGAAAATTTGCATCAAGATCTTTTACTCTGTATGAATCATCATATACTAATTGTGCTATGTGCCCAGCTCTATTTGATCCTAAAAACCATTCATCCTTATAGGCATGACGCCCAAACTCAGCCCTTAGGGGTCCTATTATTTTATATTCACCATCCAAAATAAGGTTTTCGCTGCTTGTGGCCCACGCAGCATCCAAGGTCAGCCTTTTTGTCTTTAAACTTCCCAGTACGCCAATTCCAATTTCATGATCATAAACAAGTGCTGGAGAAACTTTAAGGCTGGCCCCAGTCGGAAGCTTAAAAATATAGCCCATACCAAAATATGTGCCGAAATCATCCAGAGAGCCGACATCAATTGGTACATTAACCTCGGTATAGTTCATCTCTTTATCGGAAAACAATTCAAGAGAACCAAGGGTTACAACTTTTAGTTTTTTATAATACAAATCAGCATTTTTTAATATCAGGCTGTCATGGTCTTTTTTGGGCTCAATTATGATTTCTTTTGCCTTGATTTTGTAAGACGACAGTCTCTCTTTTTTTAAATCAAAAGAAACATCTTCATCCTGAATAAGCATTTTGTCATATGAATTAAACCTTGAAGATTTGAGGCACATTTCAATCTTTTTTGCAAGCTCCACACTGCCATTTACAGCCTCAAACCTGTCTGTGTAAGCATAGGCTTCCTGCGCCCTAATGCGTATTAAAGGCCCCACAGCAATTGTCGGAGCATCCATCAGGGCATTTTCTTCATTAAGATCAATTACCATATATTCGCCGCTTGCAACATTTTCACCCCTTCTTAAAATTACATTGCCAAACAGCTTTATAATATTTGAATTTTTGTCATAAACAGCCCTGTCTGATGTTACAGTATTATCAGGACCAGAATTTATAACAACATTTCCCGCTGCTTCAAGCTCACCTGTATCATCAAAATATTCTAGCTCTTTACTGTCAATTGTTATTTCCTTCTTTGCTGGGGCAGGATTTGTTTTTTGTGCCGCGGCCTCTGCTGCATTGGTTTCTTCAATCCTTTTTATCAGCATTGCATCAAAAATATTTGGAATGGCGAATTCTTTCCTGTCAGGAAATTTTGAATCCTCCAGAACAGAGCCCTGGATGGGTTTTTGGTCATCAACATAATTTACTGTTGTTTTGTCTTTTTTAGGAATTTCAGTAGAAGCCTGAACAAATTCATAAGCAAAAGCACAATTGGAGGCAAAAAATGAAAATGCAAACAAAACACCTGTTGAAACAAAATATAATTTTATTGAATTTTTACTTTTGAAAAAGTTAATTTTTATTTACTCCCCTAAAAAGGCATGGCCATAGTAAAATTTTACAACAAAAAGTCTTTAATGCCATGCTATTTTAATGCTTTTTTACACTTCTTTGGAGCTATTTTTGGCATAAATATTCCACTGATTTCAGGCAAACATGATTAATTTAAACACTTCACTAAAAACCTCTTTATTTTTGTGATGAAGCAAAATTCTTAATATAAAAAATTCTGAAAAAATTTAAATAAAACCACACAAGCTTATCAAACTGAAACTTTTTTAAGATTGAAAAATTTAAATAAGCGCAAACACCACTTATAAAAGCTATCTTGGTACATAATTTAGAGGGTTGGTTGTCGCACCATTGCGCCTTACCTCAAAATGAAGGTGAGGCCCTGTAGAATAACCCGTTGTTCCTATGTTTGCAATTACTTGGCCTCTGTATACAGATGCACCTTTTGATACCCGGTAGCTTGAAAGGTGAGCATACAATGTAGTTGTAGGTACGCCATTTACCTTACCATGGTCAATAATTACAACCTTACCATAGCCTCCGTACCAGCCTGTAAATATTACCTTGCCAGAGTTTGCAGCTTTTACATTTGCCCCGTATGGCGCACCAATATCAATGCCAGAATGGAAAATTTGTTTTTTAAATATAGGATGGATTCTTGAACCATAAGGAGATGTAATAGGCCCGCCAACTGGCCTTACAAAGTTTCCGCTTGTTGTAATACTTGTTGTTTTAGCATTTTTAGTAACAGTCTTGTTAATCATATCCTCAAGCTGTTTAGACTGCCTTGCCAGTTCTCTTTCAGATTTCTCCCAGGTGGCGCGGTCTGTCTTAAGCCTGTTTATCATTTTTTCGTTTCTTGAAATTGCAGATTGGATATTTTTCTGCTGACGATTCATTGATTCAATAGAATCTTTGAGTTCGTTTTTTTGATTCTCCAAGCGCCTTGTTAATTCACGGATTTTGCGGGTTCTATCCTGAGTTTTAGCAATTTTTTGCCGGTCAATATCCATTACAATGTTTTCAAAATAAATCCTGTCCAAAAAATCGTTAATATTTTTAGCAGACAGTAAAAATTCAACATAACTTTTTCTTTTTGTCTTAAAAATCTGGTTTATTCTTTTATTTGTTGCATATTGTTGGGCACGATAATTTCTCAATGCATTTTCAAGCTGAACCTGCAGAGTATATAATTCCTCTTGTGCATCTTTATATCTGCGCCTGTTTTGATAAAGCCCTTGCTCGGTTTCTTCAAGTTTTCGCTGGTTTCTGTATAATTTATTGGTTTCTATTTTTTCTAAAAGTTTGAGCTTATGTATCTCTTGCTTTGCCCTTGCACGCTTTTGCTCTATCTGAGCCTTATTAGATGAAGCAGCGCAGGCGCTTAAGGATACCGTATTTTGTAAAAACAAAATAAGGACACAAAAACATATTAAAAATTTGAATGTTTTTTTATACATAAATTTTAAATCTGGACTAAAACCGGGATTGCATTTAATTGCAATATTAACTTGCAAGAAGAGGCAAAAGTATTGTTGCACCTATCATCCAGGCTGCAACAGTAATTACAAGAATGCCAACTATTATCCTTCTATTTTTTCTAAAAAATTCCATTATCCCCCCTGGTGGAATAGTTCTTAATTACAACAATATTTTATATGAAAAATACACTCATTGCAAACATATTAAGGCATTTGTAGGATTTTTGAAAATCTATCTCATAAAATAAAGCCGTATAGAATAAATATTGGCGGCATATTGCTCAATAAAAGCTCATTAAATAAGCACTTTGGCCTGCTTCTAAATTACTAAAGCCAATTTAAAGAGCCGATTTTAGACACAGTATTTTAGCGCAAGCCAACAAGGTTAAAACCCACGCCAAATCGATAGAAGAGGGCTAGCGCCTGCAGCCAATATCTTCGCTATCGATTTTTCCATCAAAATTATTGTCGATACCATCATAGCAAGAGTTTTTAGATTCAAAACTTTCAGCGCGCGGAGTAAATTTTAAATATTTTTCGTCTATTGAATTATATAAATTTAAAAAATGTGTCCTGTAAAACATTGCAATATCTGGATTTTCAAATATCAAAATATTTTCATCATTTTTATTCATACCGGAATTTGAAAAATTGGCACTGCCAGTAATTAAAATTTTTGAATCGATTATCATGTTTTTTTCATGGTCCTTGCCGCCCCAATTTTCAGCCTTGAGAAATATCTGTGCATTTCTTAACATCTTTACTTTGTCCTTCATATTGCCCGCCCCTGCTGCATCATAGATGATTTTAACATCCACGCCGCGCTTCTTTGCAGCAATTAAATCCTGAATTATGTCCTTATGGGTTAAAAAGAATATGCTTACAAATATTTCTTTGCTGGCATTTTTTAGAATCTGCGAAATCGCCTTCTCATAAGGATTTGCCGCAGGTGAAAAAAGTATATAAAGATTAGTTTTATCATTTAGCTTGATTTTTTGGCTAAAATCTGTTTTTGAAAGCTGAAATGCGCCTGAATACAATTGTTCAAATTCTTTTTTGTAAGCGTTTGCAGTGCGAAAATCGTTTATTAAAACCGCCGTATTAGCATTATAGCCGCCGCTTCCAGTATTTGAAATGTTCATTGTTCCTGTAAAAACTATTTTATTATCAAAAATAAAAAATTTGTTGTGCATATAGGCTGGTCTGGAATCAGAAATTATATCAAAATTTTCTTTTAATTTGGCTGTATCCTTGTAGATATAAGTGTTGTCAGGTTTTGAGTCAACAACTCCTCTTATTTTCACACCCCTTTTCTTTGCCTGCAAAAGAGCCTCCACCACTTCATTTTGGCCGTCTAGTCCATACAAAGCAAAGTCTATACTTGACTTTGAAGCATTAATTTCCCCTAAAAGTCTTTTGCAGGCAGGAATCCGGCAAAATGGAGAAGGCCTGCTAGCTGAATTTGGATTTATTAAAAAGAATGTCACATTATCAAAAGTTTTTTGGGGCGAAAGAGTGTAAATAGCTGCAGTGCCTGATTTTTGGGATTTTTTTTGATTAGCATATGTGCTTGCAAAACAATATTTACATTTTTTATATCCTGGGGGAATTTTATCTAGTGAAATAAGACTGTATTCCTTTATTTTAGCAGCTTTTGGGCAATCTGGCTTATGATGAATTTTGTATTTAATATCAAGCAAAGCAAGCTTTAGGTATTGAAATTGTTTTAAATTCGCCCTCATTTTTGATGGATTTTCATAAGCCACATAAGGGTTAAAACCCTTGCCATCAAAGGGTATAGCAAGACCATTTTCAAGAAGGATTTTTGCAAAATCTTTATTTTGAAAAACAATTTCTGCAAAACGATATTTATACTTTACATTATAAGGAGAAAGGCTCGAATTTGCCTTTTGCCAAGGGTTTAGCGAATATTTAAGGCGCACATTCCTCTTTAGAAGAGTATTTTCTGTAAATTTTTTAGCCAAAAAGCCTAATTTCATTGCCTCTTCCAGGCTTAAACCGTATTTTTTGGCGTAATGCTGCGCTTTTTCGGTGTTTTTCAATGGAAAGGTATTGACATTTTTTATATGTACAATTTCATCCGGGCTGCATTTTTGGTTAAAATCAAGGTCCAGACAGAGCTTATCACCCTCGAATACCTCTAAAACCTTGTAATTATGGTCTTTTTTAGTCTCAAAAAGAATAAAAACAGCTAAAAACAGCACAATTAATAAGACAGCGCAGATTTTTTTCATAAAAATATTATATTTTAAAAAAATAAATATTACGTGCAGATTTTTTAGAACCATATTTTTTTAAATTTTAATAAGAATCAGTCATTATGCCAATATACAAAAGGGATTTAGGAATTTATACACGCTGGAACGCAATAAATACAAGGTTTTTTATGCTTTAATATCAGATATATTATTTAACCAACGGCTGAATATGACTCTATAAAGGATTTTTTGGGTATTTCACGCAGCACAAACCCAAAATGCACAATATGAAAGGTTTTTTAGGAATCAATAATGGCGTGTTTGAACTATTAGCGGAATAATCCTTGTGGCGCAATAGTTTTAGGCAAATTCACGGTAAAAACACAGATACTGCAAAGCTTTTAGTGTATTTTTTGTAAAATTATGCGTTCTGCACGCCAAAAAGCTTGCTATATTTGAAGAATTGGCTTTGCAAACTTGAAAATTTCAGCAAAATGCCTTTCAATAAAGGGTTTTTACATCTAGATACAGGGCAAAAGCACTATAATTAATAGTTTTAGGCAATCGAAAAAGAGCGCGTGCAAAAAATCACGGTTTTTGGGTTTGATTTTAGAAAAAATTTTGCAAAATGACGATTTTTATAAAATTAAACTAAATTTTGTAAATTTTTCCATACGCAAAATCCAAAGACAAGTTTGTGGTAATTAATCTACAGAAAAGATATCCTTAATATCCTGATATGTCAAAGTTTTTGTGATGTTTCTATCAACAGAAATTACAGAATCAACCAGGGAACGCTTTTTAGACTTTAAGCGCTGGATTTTCTCTTCAACCGTACCTTTTGTAATTAAGCGGTAAACAAAAACTTTCTTTGTCTGGCCAATGCGGTAGGCTCTATCAGTTGCCTGGTCTTCCACTGCAGGATTCCACCATGGGTCGTAGTGAATTACATAATCTGCACCAGTTAAATTCAGGCCTGTGCCGCCTGCCTTCAAAGATACAAGGAAGATTGGAATAGTGGGGTCAGTGTTAAATCTTTCTACAACTGCCTGTCTGTCTTTAGTTTTACCTGATAAATATTCATGTTTTATGCCTTTGGTTTCAAGCCAGCATTTGATGATATCCAGCATTCCGACAAACTGGCTAAATAAAAGGATTCTATGACCTTCTGAAATAATTTCCTCAAGCATAGACTGTAAATGCTCAAATTTACCAGATTCTGATATTCCAAGTTTTCCCTCAGTATCATAGAGCCTTGGGTGGCAACATATCTGTCTTAGCCTTAAAAGAGCCGAGAATATTGACATTCTTGACTTTTCAAGACCCACAGTTTCAATTGATTTAAATAATTCTTCTTTTGTTGAATCAAGAACCTGCAGATATAAATCTTTTTGCTCAGGTGTAAGTTCGCAGTATGCAACACTTTCAATCTTATCAGGCAAATCTTTTGCAACATCCCTTTTCATACGCCTTAGAATGAACGGGAAAATCTGTGATTTTAAGCGCCTTTCAACCGATTTATCCTCTTTTTCCATAATTGGATAAACATATCTTTTGTTAAATTCAGAGGCATCAAACAAAAATCCTGGCATTAGAAAATCAAAAACACTCCATAATTCTTCAAGTTTATTCTCTATCGGAGTACCTGATAAAGCCAGTTTATGCTTAGCATTAAGCATTTTTACCGCTTTTGAAGTTTGGCTTTGAAAGTTTTTAATATTTTGGGATTCATCCAAAATTACATATCTAAAATCTTCTTTTTTAATTTCCTCAATATCGCGACGTATCAATGCATAGCTTGTAATTACAATATCATATTTGTGAATATTTTTGAATTTTGATTTCCTATCTACACCAGTTAAATTCAAAAATTTAAGGTTTGGGGCAAATTTTTCAATTTCATTTTCCCAGTTAAAAACAACCGATGTAGGACAAATTACAAGGTTTGTTTTTTTGCCATCTTTTTCTTTTGCCTTTTGAAGCAAAGTCAAAGTCTGTAGGGTTTTTCCAAGGCCCATATCATCGGCAAGGACGCCATTTAGGCCATATTTGTATAAAAACCACAGCCAGCCATAGCCTTTTGTTTGGTATTCCCTTAAATTGGCAACCGTGGCCTTTGGAAGAGAAGTATTTTCCATGCTTGAAAAGGTTGAAATTTCTTTCCAGAACTTTGAAAATTTCCGGCTCATTTTTAATTTCACCTTCATATTTTCCATTTCTGAAACAACGCCTGCACGGTATGTTTTGACAATAAATTTATCTTCCTCGTTTCTGTAAGCATCATAGGTATTAAAGGATTTTAGCAAAGAATAAACATCGTCCACAGGAATTGCGGCCTGGCCTTTTCCTGGCACTTGATAATATTTTGCGCCCTCGTAGGTCATCTCCTGAATTTTATCAAGCTCAATTTTTTCACCATCCACATCGCCATAGAGTTCAATCTCAAAAATATTTGTAGTATTTGGTGCAAAATCAATGTCCGCGCACAATTGAAGCTGCTTTTGAACAAGTTTAAACACAGACATATCGTCTTTTTCAATGAATTTCCAGCCATCGCCTGCTTTATTTATATAATAATTATAAAAATCTATTGCATTTTCTTTTTCTAAGGCAAGATTATTGGTTTGCATAGGATGAAAACGACATGCAAGAAGCATTTGGTAGGCCTGATGCTCAAATGTTGGATCTCTTTTGACCCAATATAATAAATCCTTATCAGGGTCTTTTATTGTAACATAAGGGGTTTTCGGGGTTCTTGTATAAGGAACACGAACGCCATCATATTCAAATTCAAGAGAAGCCTTTAAAGATTGGTCATAATCAACACCGAGCTCTACAACACAGACAGGTGGGCGTTTTTCAAAGGTTAATTTTTCCATCTCTTCTGAGAGCTCAACTGTCATCATCTCTCTTAGTTTTGGGAGCTCCTCATATACAAATTTGCCACCCTCAGCATCCTTTATATCTGTAAAAGAGGCTTTAGTCAAATACTGAGGCAAGATTGAAACTTGAACATCTGTCGGAAAAATTACATCCTTATAACGGCCCCACTTCAATTGACGAGAAAAATACCTAACCTCTTCAAAGGGGTAAATTTCACTGTCATCAGGACGTTTCCAGTAAAGAGACAAAAGAACATTCCCAACATATGAAACATTCACAGCAAGGCATAGCTTCCAGGTTTCATTCATAAAATGAATTTTTTTGTGGGTTTTGGCATCCACAACATCCTCAAGTTTTGCTAAAAGCCTGAAAAATTCGTCAAATTTATTAATTTGAACATCATACCAGCCAGATTTTTTATCAAGTCTTGATTGTTTCAACAATAGCCTGAACATCATTATTTCAAGCTTCTGGGCTTCATTTAGGGTAAAATTTTCATCATTTTTTTGGGCTGCCAAAATAGCCTTTAGGGGGCCTTCAAGGTCTCTCATTACTCTTTTTGTGTTTCTATCCATAACAAGAATAGAGAAAAAATTTTGGCGTCTTTTGGGGTTGAAATGAAATATATAACCGCCTTTAGCGTTTTCTGTGACAGGAAAATCTTCATCATCAAAAACAGGTGGAATATCATATTTTTCATATAAAAATTCATCCCAAAGGTGCCCCTTGAGAGCATTCAGTGCCACGGCAACAGTATGTTTGCACCAAGGTTCATCCAAAGGGCAAGTGCAGGAAGGCTTTATACTTGTTTTGTTAAACTTTAAAGACACATCATAGGAGGATTTATAGTTGCCCTTAACCTCAGCTTTTACAAGGTTGTCTTTAAGCTCTATTGATGACACCTGATTTTTTTGAAAGTACTCATAGCCCCGGCGCCAGCTGCCCGGTTTAGCATTTTCTTTTATATACTTATGGTTAAATTTATACTTCACAAATTCCTTTTAACAATTTAAATTAAATGAGCATTTATTTTTATGCAATTTTTATGCAATATGTAACATAAAATCTTATCTTTTGTGTTTTAATTTAGCTCCTGTGGCCGATTTGACAATCTTAAAAAACAAAATACTTGTTTTATACCGGCATCATTCGATAATAAAATAGCAAAAAATAAAATAAAAAGCAAGCAAAAAAATGCAGCAACTGTATGTGGCTTTATGAGGCTAATTTATCAATCGCCTTGTAATACCAGCTCATAGCCCCTTCTTTGTGGTCTTTTTGGTATTTTTCAAGTTCTTCTTTTGTCATTTTCTTTGATGGCATACCGCTTAATACACGTGATGCCATATCAGTCAGTATCGTGCTTGCGACCACTACAAGGGCTGAGCTTGCAATTGAATTATTATACTGTTTTGAAAAGATATCATTCAATGAGCCTGAAATAATAAGCTGGACAGTCATTCTAAAGAATTTATTAATGCCCCTGAGCCTTGCATCCTTTTCGGCTTCCTCTTTTGTAGAGCCGTTTCTTATGGATGAATTAAATTCATCATTCATATTAAACCACATGCCGGTGAGGGTGCCTAAAGTTTGCGCCATTACTGCTATTTTAGAATTATTACCCTTTGATGATGTTACTTCATTATTGGCCTTTAAAATCATTTTGTTTACATATTCGCCAAATTCTTTTGCGAGCTTTTCATCGTCTCCGCCGCATTTTTCTTCAAATTCAAGGAAGCGTTTATACATATTCATTATGCCGTGAATATCTTCTGTATCCTTTGGTTTTTTAGGAATTGTGCCGCCGTTTTTAATTATTTTTGAATTTCTAATTGATTCTTCTAATTTACTTGCAATCTTATACGGGTAAGATACAAGTTCTTTAACAAACCTGAATGGTGCGGTTTTTAGGGCTTTTATGTCTTTTACTTTTACTTCAATGCCGAATGGTTTTTTGGTTACATAGTCGGTGCCGAGAGGGATTGTATCCAATGCACTGTTTTTATCTATAATTTCATCAATAGAATTACTGAAATTTTTATTGCCATTTCTGCGTAGCATATATGATAATTCCATTAGTTTATCAGGTGTGGCAGATACTTCTTCTAAAATTTGCGATTTGGCTTTTTCATTATGCTTCTCTAACATACTGGCAATATTTTGGCCGATTTTTGTATGGTTTTTTCCAAACCTTAGGGCATATCCGCCCAAAATGCTTGCAGCGCAGAATAATAATATATTCTTTGCGCTTAAGGCAGGCTTTTTGTGTTCACCCTTATCTGTCTTAAGGGCTTCCTTTTGTTTTTTATCCAAAAGTTCTTTTGTATTTCCCGCCTTTGCAGATTCCATAAATTCATTCATAGAGGGGGCTGATTTTATATTTTTAGAATGCTCCGGCACATCCATCCTTGTGATGCGCATTCCCGAGGATAACCTTGAAATAACACGTGAAACAAGGCCTATTCCTGCCCCTATTATTGCAGGGGCCCACGGGCTTTTATTAATTGTCTTTGAAAAGCAGGCAAATACTGCAAACTGGGTTATGGCTTCGCATACATTTTCTTTTATTTCCTGGCCCTGTTTTAGGTGCTGCTCTTTTTTGGCCTCTTCCTTTGTTTTTCCTTTTTGAATGGCCTTATTAAAGAAATCACTGCCAAGGAAGAATGCCGCTGTAAGGCCAGAGATAATTCTTGTTGTGAACCTTTCTTTTTTGGTGTCATAGTTTGCAACATTATCTGCCATAGCATCATTCATCTGCTCGACAAATTTATTTGTGACAGAGTCTTTATTTGTGACAGAGTCGCAAATTGATTGACAATATTCTCCGCAGTCTCCTGTCGGGTATTCAGTGAAGCCTTTCTTTTCCATTGCTTCTTTTGCAAATTTGGCCCCGTTTTTCTGCAGGCCCTGCAGGGCGCGTATATTATCTTCCAGCTGGATAGAGCCTCTATATCTTTGCAAAAACTCTGCATTGTTTAATTTTGAATTCGGAAATTTCTTTGCAATAGAATCTATGATATCCAAGGGCATTCCAAAAAAGCATTTTAGGCTGGATGTTACCCTTCTTAAGGGGGTATCGTCGGGGATATATTCAATACCATCAATATTCTTAATAAGGTTTGGGTTTTTATTTTTTATTGAGCTTGATAAATTATCCCATAAACCATCAAGGGCACAGTTTGCAAACCTTCTTGATGCTATAAGGTCATCAGCATTTGGCACCTTTCCTTTAAAATTGGTGTTTTGATTTGTATTATTAAGATTGTGCGGCAAAAGGCGCATTTTAACCTAACTTTTCTTATTAAAATCTTGACTTATAATAATAAAAACAAGTTAAAGAAAAAAATTGCTTAAAAATATAATTTATCTATATGTTTCTTCTTTTGCACGCATTGCAGCATAGTTTTCAGACTCATCATTGCCTCTCAAACATTTACGACGCTCTTCAGCAAGGTCAATCCCTTTAAGCACTTTTTGGAAATTCCGTAATTGGCGGGCAACATCTTCAATATTTCCAAGTATGCTTAAATCATCCAGAGAACCATATCGTTTTAGTCTATTTATGCCATTTGTTATAACCCTTTGGCTGTAAATTGTAGTATCAGAATTACTTTCTACAAACTCTTTATTAAATTTGCCCTTAACTTTTCCAGATTCTTTATCTGTATAATATAAAAAATTTTTATCTTTCTCCATTCTTTCAACCCAGGAATCGTACATAGAATGCACAACAGGGTCAGGATTCTTTGTTTTTGCATCTTCTACAGCGTCATGAACAACCTTCGCTGCATTGTCATCTACATGTCTGCCAAAGGAAACATTATTCACTTTGTTATAATTAAAATTATTCTGTGATATATTATTTATTCTCATATTTAAAACCTCTTCTCATTGTGCTGTATTTGTAGAAATTAATTTATTTTATTCAATGAAGCTATATGAAATTAATCAGCTAAATTATTAATGCGTTCTTCTCTTTCCCATTCTTCTTGTCTGGCATCACCGTGAGGATTTTCTGAACGGCATTCATCAGCAAGGTTGATTCCCATAAGTGCCTTTTGAAAATTATATATAGTTAGCAATTACTCTTATATTTCTAAACACCCTTAAGTCATCCAAAACCTTAAGCATATTTACAATTTTTAAGCTGGTTGATATATATCTGTGAGCATAAGTAGCATCATCTTTGGTGTTTTCTTTTACAAACTCTTTATCAAACCTGCCCTTAACTTTTCCAGATTCTTTATCTGTATAGACTTCAAAGAAATCGCACTTTTCAATACTTTTAGCCCAGGAAGTATATATACGCTGCGTATCAGGATCGGTACCTTCTACTTTTACAGCGTCATAGACAGCATCCCTTGCATTGTCATCTACAAACCAGCCAAAGGAAACATTATTTGCTTTGTTATAATTCTGGGGAACACTAAAAATTCTCATTATCTCAACACCTCATTTTATTCAAACCTAAAATCGGATTTTTATTATAAGCGGAATATACGCAAAATACAAGCAGGGATAAGCTTTATATACTATGTATACACCTGGGGTATATGCACATAGAATTTATATATGTTTTAGGCTAAAATGCACTTTTGTTGAAGGATTAACAGATTTTGAAACGAGTTTAACATAGTGGCTAAACATTTGCATACAAAAACAGAGGGTTCATTGCGAAGGAGTAGACCCAGGCTGGTGGTGTTAGACAGAGCGCAGGGGTGTTGGGTTAAAATTATGATTTCAGGGAATGTGTAAAATTTGCAAAGAATCTTAAATTAATGTAAAATAGGCCTGTATTATAACTTTTGAGAAGATTAAGGGCAAAAAATTGGAAGATTTTGAAACACTGGGCATTGGGGTGGATATTGAAGAAATTGAAAGATTTAAAAAATATAACACTAGGAATAACCCCTTCGTATTAAGGATTTACACTAAAGATGAAATAGAGTACTGCTTTTCTAAAAATGATGCAGCATCACACCTTGCGGCAAGGTATTGCGCCAAGGAAGCTTGTTTTAAGGCTGTTTCGTCCCTCGGGTATGAGAATGTGAGCTATGCCGATTTTGAGGTTTGCCACGACAGAAACGGGGCACCTGAAATTAATATAAACAACCAGCAATTGAAAAATAAGGTTGAGATTAAGATTTCAATTTCCCACAGCAAAACAAATGCCATATGTTATGCCGTTGCACACAGAAAACGCCAGCCCATAAACCCCTTAGGCCAAGGCATTTACAGCAATTCTGAAATTTAGTCTGAATCATTAAAATAATAAAATAGCAACACTAGGGGCAACAATAAGGAAAAATAATAAATAATGTTTAAACATTTTAGAGAATCAATATTTATAACACTAGCAGGTTTTATTGCTGCATACTTTTGGGCGGAACATATTGCTGTTGGCACAGGGCTTAAAATGCTTTTTGTAACATTTTTTCTTGCAATCTTAGAAATTACATTATCATTTGACAATGCTGTTGTTAATGCCTTGATACTTGAAAAGATGGAGCCAAAATGGCAGCATAGATTTTTAACCTGGGGTATTCTGATTGCAGTTTTTGGCATGCGATTCTTGTTTCCTGTCTTAATTGTGTCAATATTTTCAAATTTGAGCATTATAAAAACTATACATTTGGCACTAGAAGATGTAAGCCAATACACACACTATCTTCATATAGCCCATGCACCTCTTGTGACTTTTGGCGGAGCGTTTTTGATGATGGTTGGCCTTGAGTATTTCTTTAATGAAAATAAAAATTTGTGGCTAGAGAAAATTGAAAAGTTTTTTATAAATTTAAAGATTAGGTTTTTAGATATAATCATAACTGTATTTTTAATTTTTGGGGTTCAGTTCTTTGTTAATGAAGCAGAAAGGATGCACATTATTATTTCGGGAATAACTGGTATTTTGGCATATATATTAATCAAACAGCTGTGCTCGCTCCTTGAAAAAAAACAGAAAGGACTTATATCAGATGGCGACACTGCCTATGGAAATAATAATATTACAAAAGATATAACAAATGGTGCCGCAAAGGGCGGTTTTATGATGTTTATGTATCTTGAATTAATCGATGCATCATTCTCATTAGATGGGGTTTTAGGAAGTTTTGCAATTAGCAAAGATATTGTAATTATTACAATAGGGCTTGCAATTGGGGCAATGTTTGTGAGAAGCCTAACCCTTGTTATGGTGGAGATGCATACACTAAAAAGATATCCTTATCTTTCATCAGGTGCACATTATGCGATTTTAACACTTGCTATTATAATGTTTATTTCAACATTTTATGAAGTGCCAGAGATTATAACAGGAACCCTGGGGCTCATTTTTGTCGGCTCAAGCTTTTTTGCTTCAATCAATGAAAACAAAAAAGAAGGATAAAATTCCAGGCAGCAAGGCATAATTTCCGACAAAAACTTAAAAAAGTATGAATTTATTTTACATTCAAAAAGCAGGCTGGATTTTTAAAGCTTTAAAACTTTGCTGTGCCTTGTCCTATTTTTTGCTTGCCCCAAAAAAGAGCATAAAAACTCCTATTATATTTTAATAATATTTAAGGAAAGCAGCATAAAATTTGTGAATCTATGTAACAATTTGAACAATTTTTAAGTATAATCTGGCAATTAAAATTTTCAGGTGCGTTATACTGTAAAGCATTTATTAAGAGCAGAGGTAATAATATAATGAGAGTTAATTTACAAACCGGATTCAGGGCATCATTTGGGGCGCATTTTGCACATGAAGAACATGATTCCAATACGGAAGTGAGACGGGCGAAACAAGCAAGGAGTGCAAAGGTAGATATTCCTATTTACAATACAACATCCAACGATACCAGTGTTTCAAGGCTTGAATATACAACAAAGGGTGAAATTGCTAGTGCAAAAACTAACCCAGTAAATAGAAAACATTTAACAAACCTTTTTAAGAATTTATTTTACTTAGACAAAGCAGGCATTTGTCATGATTTGCTAAGTAAAGACCATATATTCTTTTCCAAAAATGGCGATGTCGAGCTTGATTGCTTCAGGTATTCGTATAATTTTGTTAAAAAACCCAATAAGACTCGCCAAGAAACCGAGGATGCTCATTCTATTAAAATGCCCAATTTTGTAATGCCATCAAATTCAGTAAGCCTAGAAACTCTGTTTTTATCTGACTATATTAATGACATTAGAGGCTCAGCACAAAAAGATGATTTCATAAGGAGTTATTTAAAAGAAAAGAGCAAATACCACCAAAAACGCACCGATATGCTTGCAAGCAGGGGATTTAAGCCACTGGATGACACCGTGCAATATGAAGTTATTCAAAGCGAGGTTTTTAAAAACCCGACAATGACAGTTATGGATTATACTGAATCCAAGGCAAAATTATTCAAGAAACTGGATATTGCCTATAACAGCTATGACGAACAGGCGGCAGAGAAGGCTTTAGCCTACTTTGACTGCCTTATAGATATTTTAAAACTCAAAGAAAATGCAAGGATATCTTCTTTAACAAGCAGCAATGATGATGAATCTAAATATTTTGCATTTGAGAGTGAGATACTCAACAAGATATTTGAAGATTACAGAAGAGATACTCTAGGAGTAGCCGAAGAATTCTATTTAGACGACTTGTACGACAGCCTGTATGAACAGCATGACACCGATTATTGCGCCAATAATGACAAGATTGTTCACGATAACAAGGCAAAAAGAAAACTTTTTATGAAGCTATATTCAGATATAGACCCTGATAACAAAACAATGGAGGAGAATATTAGCATAATACAGGGCGCCAAAAATATATTTGATAATGATACTTTTATGGCTTCTCTTTTAAATAGATATTAATAGGCAGTTTGTGCAGCTATTATATCGCTGTAAAATTAATCAGCAAAATCCGATAAACTTAAACTTTCAAATTTATTGAGCCAGTGAGGTTTACAATTATATTTTGCAATCAGAGGATATTAAACTAATTGAGCTTATAAAATAAATTCTTGAAATTATCAGCCAAATTTTAAGCAACATAGGATAAATTTTATGCCAAAGAATATCTTACCGTAAAAGATACAGGCTTATTTTGTGCGAAATTATGCATAATGTTAATTATTTTTAGAACGCTTGACAATAGTTAGATATCGAACTATAATACATATTATGAAAAGGGCTTTGTCATTAATATCACGAATACATGAAGCCGGCAACAGCTTTATTATTTCAAAATTGAAAGAAATTGGGCAGGGTGAGTTATCACCATCCCATGGAGATATTCTTGCTGCTTTATACACAAAAGATAAAATCACAATGAAGGAGATTTCCAAAAGAATCAATAGAACAAAAGCAACAGTAAGTGTACTGGTTGATAAGCTTGAAAAGTCTGAACTTGCAAGGCGCGAAAAATCTAATGAAGATTCAAGAAATACTTTTATTGTATTAACAGAAAAAGGTAAGGCTCTAGAGAAAGATTTTAAGAGGATTTCACAAGAATTAAATAGAAAACTATACAACAATCTATCAGAAGGTGAAGCTAAAATATTGGATGAATTATTAGAAAAAATGGCTAAAAATTAGTTATAGAAAAGCTGATTAAGCTTTTATAAACATCATATGCAGTGATATTGATTTTTTGTATGAAAAATTTTTGCACAAAAAGAATTTAAAAAATATGCTGTGTGTAGCTGCAGAAAATTCTTCATACATTTTTATATAAATAGTTAGATATCAAACAAAAGGAGAACATTATGTCAAATTGCAAAACATTTAAATCAGGAGCATTTAATGATGTATCAAAAGCAGAAAATGGAAAAATTTTCCTTCATGATGCACTAGACTTAACAAGTGCTGAAATTTCGATTAACTGTGTACCTAAAGGGTTTAAAACGCCATTTAATCATAAACACATACAAAATGAGGAAATTTATATATTTTTAAAAGGTGAAGGAATTTTAACAATTGATAATGAAAAAATAAATGTAGAAGAAGGGACTTCCATAAAAGTTTCACCAAAAGGATGCAGGATACTTGAAAACATTGGCAAGGAAAGTCTGCAATTTATATGCATTCAGGCAAAGGCAGACTCGCTTGAACAATTTGGCTTTGCTGATGCTAAATTATGTTAGATTAAATTTATCGCTCATCGCAAATATGCGAGAACAAAAGCTGCATATTTGCATATGATAACAAGTCTGTGGCAAATGTGATAAATATTGCGCCTGGCCGGTTTAGACACATTAAAATATACCCAGTCAGTTTAAAATTCAGGCAGTTAAATAAACACCGGACACTATGACTGCGCCAGCTTTTGCCAAGCCTCTTGTGAGCCTATAACTGTAACTTTTTGCTTGCAATCAGAAAGCCACCAAGCGACTTCACTAAACGTGGAACCATAAGTTGCAATTAATTCCATCTTTAAGTTGATGTTCGATTTATACAAAAATGAAAAAATTGTCGAAGACGGGACTTGAACCCGTACAGATTTCTCCACACGCCCCTCAAACGTGCGCGTCTACCATTCCGCCACTCCGACATATTTAGTTTTCAAGATTGCATTTTTAATCCTGGGGAATGGTAGATATTTTTGTTGTTTTAGCGTAACTAAAACAAGTCCGCCACTCCGACAAATATTTAATTTTCAACTAAACTTTTTTAATTACCATGATTTTATCACAGAATAACCAAAAAAGACATCCATGATTTTTAACCTTCATATTTTTTAAATAGAAGAGAAGCATTGTGTCCACCAAAGCCAAAAGAATTCGTAAGTGCATATTTAATATCAGCTTTTTGTGGTTTATGCGGAACATAATTAAGATTTGCAACATGCTCGTCTTGATTATCAAGATTTATTGTAGGAGGGATAACACTTTCTTGAAGCGCCATAATACAAACAATAGATTCAGCAGCACCGGTTGCACCAAGCATATGTCCATGCATACTTTTTGTAGATGAAACTTTCAAATCAGGATTTACATCCAAATCGCCAAATATTCTTGCAATTGCCCTTGATTCAGCTGCATCACCAAGGCCAGTTGAAGTTCCATGGGAATTAACATATCCCACCTCTACAGGACTAATGCCAGCATCTTCGACTGCCAGCTTCATTGCCATGGCAGCACCATCACCACTAGGGTCAGGAGCAACAATATCGTAGGCATCTGCAGTTTGGCCATAGCCCACAATTTCTGCGTATATTTTAGCACCGCGTTTTTTAGCATGCTCTAATTCTTCTAATATTAAAATTGCTGAGCCTTCGGACATAACAAAGCCGTCTCTATCTTTGTCATATGGCCTTGAGGCCTTTTTCGGCTCATCATTTCTTTTTGATAGAGTCCTTGCAGAAGTGAAGGCGCCTATTCCTAATCTTGTAATTACAGCTTCAGCACCGCCAGCTATTATAACATCAGCATCGTTATACTGAATACTTCTAAAGGCATCACCAATACAATGCGCAGATGTTGCACATGCAGTAACAATCGCCTTATTTAAACCTTTTGCGCCGTATTTCATAGAAATTCTGCCGGCACCCATATCGGATATTATCATAGGAACCGTAAAAGGCGAGCATTTGGATGGACCTCTATCGATAATAGTATGGTGCTGTTTTTCAAATGTATCAAAACCACCAGCAGCAGATCCAACTATAACGCCAAAGCGGTAGGCATCAACATTATCTGTTGATACTTTAGAATCCTGAACTGCCTCCTCGGCAGCAGTCAAAGCAAACTGGGTATATCTGTCCATCCTTCTTGATTCTTTTGCATCAAGATTGCTGATTTTATCAAAATCTTTGATTTCTCCAGCAATATGGACAGTGTGTCCATCAAGCGAAATATTTTCTATTGTGGAAATACCACTTTTGCCTTCCAGCAAGCTATTCCAGAAGCTTTTAATTCCAACACCGACTGGAGAAATTATCCCCATTCCAGTAATCACTACTCGTCTTTTGTTTGTGTTCATTTTAATAAAACTTTCCTCTTTGATAAATTATTAAGATGCAAGAAGCAAATCGATAAATAAGGGAAAATCCTACATTTATAAAATTTATCGAGCAGGATGTTCCCAAATCAACCTCAGCTGCATTTAGCATCTGTTATTTAGTTAAGATGAGCGTCGATATAATCAACAGCATCTTGCACTGTAGCAATTTTTTCAGCTTCTTCATCTGGAATTTCGCATCCGAATTCTTCTTCGAAAGCCATAACTAATTCAACAGTATCCAATGAATCAGCACCTAAATCATTTGTGAAACTAGCTTGTGGTGTTACAAGATTTTCATCAACACTTAGCTGATCAACTACTACTTTTTTTACTCTTTCTAATGTGCTCATTTTGCCTTTACCTCATTAAAATTAAATAATACTAACTAACATTACCGATTATACTAAGCACAAGATAAATTTGCAAATTATGAAGCAGCACAAAAGCGAAAAGTATACAATTTGTAATATATTGTATATTAAAATGCGAGTATTTAATACTCGCATTTTAAAAGCTCCAATCAAACTAAGATTCAATAATTATAAATCTTCGTTAATGCTTACATTATCTAGCAGCTTAATATAAACTGTCTCACCAGCTCTTGCAGAGTAATTTACACCTTTTGTTACAAGACCGCCTATAAATCCTGCACCAGCACCAACGGGAGCACCAACTGCAAGACCTGTACCAAGCTCATCACAAGGTATGCCCACACCAACGCCAGCACCAGTACCTAGCACAGCGCCACCAAGAGTATACGCACCGATTTTTTTCCATGGATTTTCTTTCAAATAACCATCTCTGTCATTATAGATATAGCCATTTAAATCAGTTGCTCTGCCATCAGGTAGCTCCATTCTGCTAAATTTCACCTTAACCTGACCGTTCTTGTTAAACCATTTTGGATCAATTTTATCTTCGACAGTTGCATATAACTTTGTGCTTGCAGGAATGATTGTAGTGCCTTCATCCGTCACAACATCATTTCTTACAGTAAATACAACATTATCGCCTTCCTGTGAATTTTTAGATTTATATGATTCATAAAACTCTGCTTTTAGAATATTGCCTTGAGAAATAATTTTTCTAACATTTGTTACTGTTACAATGTTTGATTCAGCATCTTTATGTATATTTAAATGCTCTATTCCGAGAGTTTTTTCGCTTGTTGCTTCTGTTTCAGGAGCAACATATTCTTCTTTTACCATGTTTAAAGTTTTACTTAATTTTGAAAGAAGAACAGCAGTCTCTGCCCTTGTTATGTCTCTTGATGGTTCGAATTTTAAGCTTTCAGGATGATTTACATAAAGACCAAGCTTAACAGCTTTTTGATAAGGCAGTTCAGCCCATTCGGGAATTAAATTTGTATCCTCAAAATTCGCTAAAACAGTATCATCAGCGTCTATATTTTTTGTAATATGGCTCATAACCGATGTCACTTCAGCCTTTGTCATTTTATTTTGCGGCTTAAATGTTTTGTCAGGATAACCATAAACCAAGCCTAACTCTTCTGATTTCATTATTGCATCATAATTTGCAGTGAAATTATCAATATCAACATAAGGATTTTCAACAGTGATATTTAAATTATCATGCCCCAAAACTTTTGTCAGCATCTTCACAAAATCAGCTCTTTTTACAGGATTTTCAGGGTTAAAATTACTGTTTGCATCAAGTTGCATAACATTTTTTGAAACCATATCAATGATTTCAGGATTTGCCCAATAATTTTCAGAAACATCGCTAATTTCAGCAGCATAAGCCTGCGATGTAACTAGAAAACCAAAGAGGGCAAAAATAGCAAATAAATTTCTTAAAATTTTCATATTCTACCTTCACTCCCAGTATCTTATAATATCTAACTACTACAATATAGATGTTATTACAAAAAGCCGCTTAGTGCAAATTTGTAAATAAAAATACCCTGCGCTTATTAAAAAGCCAGGGTAGATTATTCTCCTAAATTCCATAGACTCCGTTCTTTGGCAGTTTCAACAGTTCAACAGTAGAACTTTATTAGCCAAAAGTAATTCTTCATCTCAAATAGCATCTAGTTTGATTGCGGTGCATTCCAAAGGGCATCTCTTGTTAATTTAGAGCTTACCATTTCCTGAGACAAATTAATGTTATCAGGAGTAAATATAAATACACATTCGCCTATTTTCCTCTGATCTCCGCCAAGGGCATATGTACAGCCACACAAGAAATCAACAACTCTTTGTGATTGTTCTCTGTCTAATAACTGGAGGTTAAGGATAACTGTTTTCTTTTCTTTAAGTGCTTCTGCTATTTGCTTAGATTCATTATAAGACCTTGGTTCAAATACAATAACTTCATATCCTCTTGAATCGCCCTCATATCCGCGCGAGGGCATTGAAATAACTTTTCTTTCACTTCTGTATGCTGGCATAGGTGCTTGTTTAAACTCCGGTGCTAGTGCAACATTTCTGTCTGTAGCATAATCTGTATCAAAATTATCATCTAAACTTGCAAACGGGTCATCCCTGTCTGTTCCGCTTTCAAATGGTGATGTTAAAAATTTAACTATGGAATTTATTGTGTTTGAAACTCCGGTCAACGCCTTATCCTCCTAATTTTTACTCAAATAATGTCCTACCTAGTCTTATAATTGTTGCGCCTTCATCCAGCGCGATTTTGTAATCATTGCTCATTCCCATTGAAAGTTCTTTTAAGTTATACATTTCTTTTAGATTGTACATTTCCCTAAAAAGCTTTCTGATTAAATCAATATCCTCGGTTAAGGGGGCTATATTCATAAGCCCTTCAAGCTTTAAATTTTGAAGCTCGCTTATTTCAGATATCAGATTTTCCAACTGAGAAGGTGCTATGCCGAACTTTTGCTCTTCAAATGCATTATTTACCTGGATTAAAATTTTTTGAACAATGCCTTTTTGCTTTGCTGCAACATCCAGCTCTTTTGCAAGTTTCATCGAATCAACAGAATGTATTAAATCAAACACTCCGGCTGCTTTTTTGGCTTTATTCCCTTGCAAGTGTCCAATCAAATGATAATGCGATTTTGAAGTGATTTCCTCCTCTAATAAATTGATTTTTTCAATTGCCTTAACTACCTGATTTTCTCCAAAATTATTTAGCCCGGCTCTAAAGGCGTCCCTTATGTCATTTACTGTATAATATTTTGATACAGCAACAATTGTGGGATTGTAGTTTTTTGCAAATGTCAAAATGCGATTCAGATTTTCAGAAATCTTTGTATACACTTTTCACACCCTCTAAAAAGCTATGTGACAAGCTTCTACCTTCAAGCTCTATTTAATTATAGAGCGGGTGTGTATACATGACAACATTTAATTTAGTAAGTCATTTGTTGCACAAAATAATTTGTCAAAACATGCACCATGACATGTTTTTGACACTTCTATATCTCTTAATATTACTTAATAAATATAGAAATTTTAAATATTTCATGATATGTGTAGTAAAAATTTGGCATGCTTTTTTGCAAATTTTCCATGCTTTTTTTTAAACATTGAAATAGGTAAATAAAAATTACGCCAGAACTTTCAAATACAGACTTTAAATCAAGAACTTAAATGCAAAAATGAGTTCATTGTCTAAAATACGGGTATATTGCAAAGGCGTATATCAAACTTAAATTAAAACTAACGTTGAGCTATTATCAAGTAACGCATAATTTATCAGATTAATTCCATCATTTCTTTAACAGCTGTCTCAAGCCCTACAAAGATGGAGCGAGAAATTATTGAATGGCCGATATTTAATTCACAAAGCCCTTCAATATCATTCATCAGATAAACATTTTCATAATTGAGTCCATGCCCGGCATTGACTTTAAGGCCTAATTCCTGTGCGTATTTTGCACTGGTTTTGAGTTTATTAAACTCAACATCTTGATTATTTGTGCCAAAGGCATTAGAAAAAGAGCCTGTATGAAGCTCAATAAAATCAGTCCCAACCCCTGAAGCTGTTTTAATCTGTTCTAAATCAGGGTCAACAAAAAGGCTCACTATTATATTTTTTGAATGGAGTGCTTTAATTAATTCTTCTATTTTTTCTTTATTTTGGATAACATTCAGGCCACCTTCTGTCGTTAATTCAAGCCTTTTTTCAGGCACTATACAACAGGAATAAGGACAAAGGGATGTGGCAATTTCCTGCATTTCATCTGTAGCCGCCATTTCAAGGTTAATATTACAAGAAAGATGTTTTTTTAATTCTAAAACATCATAATCTTTTATATGGCGCCTGTCTTCTCTTAAATGTACAGTAACAGCCTTGGCGCCAGCCATTTCGCATATAAGTGCAGCATCTAAAACGCTTGGCACAACTCCGCCCCTTGCGTTTCTTAGTGTTGCAACATGATCAATATTAACTCCTAAATCCATAGCTAAAATGTAGCACTTTTTTATGTTTTTTTAAAGAAAATTTTGCATAAAAATTCAAAAATTTTACATAGCAGCTAGCTCATATGGTTGATTTTAATATAATATTGGTAGACTTAAACGATAAAATAAATATAATAAGAAATGTTACAATTATTACAATTCTTTTAGTTAATTAAAGCGAATAGATAGTGAACTGTCCAAAATGTAAAGTACAAATAAATCCAAAAGATACTATATGTCCTAACTGCAGGTTGAGGCTTGTTTTCGAATGCCCCAGATGCAAAAACCAGATTAAAATTGGCAGTTCATCATGCAAAAAATGCGGTTTCGTTTTTGTAAAATTCTGCCCTGAGTGCAACTGTGCAAATTATGTTTCATCCACTCACTGCAGAAAATGTTTCTATCATTTTAAAGAAGATGAAGAAACTCTTCAAAATATACAAACAAGTAAAAATGAAAAAGAGAATAAGATTGAAATAAAGAAAGAGGATAAAAATACAAAAGCGCCTGCTCAGCAGCCCGCATCAAGACTCAGTGTGTACATTGATTTTCTTACACTAAAAAATGTTTTTGATAAGTATAAAGATGAAGAATTTAAACAAAAAGTAACATTAAATATCAAAACAGCCATTAAGCTAGCCTTTAATGTGACACCTTATTTTATTAAGGAAGATATCGTAAATTTCAGCATAAACTATTCTAAAAAAATTGGTTTTTTAGAGAAGGTCAACAAATTCAGCCATGAATTTTCAAAATTCAACCTTATATTAAATGAAACCCTAGGTGCAGATATTTCTTTCAAATTTGCTGTAGCTGCAGAGGGTGAAAATAAACCGAACACGCTAATAAAACAGCTTGAATATGGTATTGAAAAAGATATTATAACCTCAGAAGGCGCCTATAAAATATTATCAGATGAAATTCCTTTAATTAAAATTTCACCCGAATCTTACAAAATGGTATTTTTAGACCAGAAGCCTGAATTTACACAAAGCAAAAGCATAAAAGAAAATATAGCACTTGAATTAATCTATGACACTTTAAATGATTCATCAAGTGAAATTAAGGGCATTTCTTTAAATGCTCCAAGAGGTACCGGAAAAAGCTTTCTGCTGGAAAAATTATATAAAAAACTTAAAGATAGCAGCATAATGGTTTTAAAGGGGCATTGCAGTGCTCTTACGCAAATTACACCATTAGGATTAATTCAGGACATTTTTTTATCTTTATTTAATCTCTCTTTCATACCATCAAAATACGAAAAGAGGGTTAAAGAACTAAGAAACATTCTGCAGAAAAATCTTTCCTTTATGCAGGGAAAGGAAGTTTTTTCACCAGAAAAAATTGAGACTCTTATAAACCTTGTTTATCCAGTTGGAGAAGATTTTTATGAGAGTATTTTAATAAACAAACATAAAACATTTAAAATAATAAAAGATGCGCTAGAAGCACTTCGTGGTGAATCAAAACTTGCGATAATAATTGATGATTTTGACCTGATAGATGAAACTTCCTTTGAATTTTTAAAATATTTGACCAATAAAGATTTCTTTAATCAAGGTGCAAAATTCTTGCTTTCATACAGAAACCAACATTCTTTAAGAATGTATATAAATTCTGAAAAGCTGCCAAAGAATGCTTGCTTAAATATTAACCTTGCCCCAAATGAAATAGATGATATTAAAGAATATTTAAAATTAAAATTTGGCGCCTCAAATCTGCTTCCTGAAAAAATATTAAATCAAATTATTTTGAATTCGCAAGGCAATTTTGCATATATTGAACAGGTGGCTGAACATTTTCTTGAAACCAAAAAGGTTTATTTAAAGGACAAAACATTTGCATTTAACATCAAAGATGAAAATTATTTTGTTCCACAAACTCTTGGTGAAATCTTGGATAAAAGATTGGACTTCTTAAAGAATACTAATCTTTCATATTATTTATTTCTTGGAACAGCCTCAATGCTAGGGGGAAGGTTTACAAAATCAATTTTACAGACAGTTTTTGAATTATCTGATGAAAATTTTGCAAAAATAGTTTCATATTTAGAAAAAACAGGCTATATCAGCAAAAAAAGTGAGAATATTTATAGGTTCAAAAACACTCTTATATGGACACATATTTATTCAAAGGCAAAAAATAATAATGCACTAAAACCATATAGTGCAAAGCTTTTAAATGAAGCTTGCCAGAGAACAATATCCTCACCTGCAATACGAGCTCTTTTAGCACAAACTATTGAAGATAAAAGTCTAGCCTTTGACTTATGGACATCAAACCTGAAATTGGCTTCATATATAGGTGATGCCGCATTTTATACAATGTGCCAAAAACAAAGCCTTGCAAATCTTGAAGAAATGAAACACCCGAATGCCTTTTATGTAAAAAACAACATTTTTGAAAGGCTTGGCAAATTAACATATGCAAAAAATCCTAAAGAAGCTGTTGATTATTTAACTTCAGCCTTGATAAATGCCAAAAACAGAGATGAGGGTGAAAAGGTAATTGAATTATCTGGATATTTAATTCATGGCTTAAAGGAGGTGCAGAATTTTCCAGCAATAATTGAAACAGCTGACACTGTACTTAAATATTTTGATAAACCCAAATATGGCCTTCAAAGAGCATTAATCAAAACAAGAAAAGCCGAGGCGCTTTTATATGCCGGAAATTTTGAAGAAGTAAACACAATTGTAAATTCTGAAATTAATCCAGCTCTTCAAGAATGGTTAAAACACCCAAAGAGATGTGAATTTGTAAATGCAAAAGAAGTATACAATTCATGGATTAAGGCAAATATCTTTTTGATTGAAGCACTTGCTGAACAGGGAAATCCTGCTGTATTTGAATTAATCGAAGCAGTGGAAAAAGAAGTATTTAAAGAAAACAAAAAAGATAAAAAAATCATCCTTGATGCAAAAATAATTGTAAACTTAAAGCTTGCAACTGCATATGCCTACACAATTAAAGGCTATCTCGGATTGTCTGACGAAATTCTGCAGTCCATTGTTAAAGATTTTTCATATGCAATTGATGATTCAAAATTAGTTTCAAAATGGAACACAATTGACATCTTCAACAAAATATTAAGAAATGACTTTGATGAAAAAATTAAAGATGAAATGTTTGAAGCCGTAACCTTTGCAAACAATTGCTCTGACAATTATAGCAAAAACCTCATAAAGGCTTTGCTTGCATATGTAATATTAGAAGAAGGGAATCCCTTAAAATCTTTAGAAATATGCGCAGAACAAATGACATGGTTTTCTAAAGAAAAAATTGCCCTTGGAGCCTTAATATCCTGGTATATAAGCGCAAAGGCAACAATGGCAGCAAATGGTGCAGATAAGGCCATCGAAATATGCGAAAAGGCAATAAATATATGTGAAAGTACAAAAATTAATTCCATATTCTTTAAAGTATTATTTCAAGCCCTTATGGCAAAAGCATATTTAAATAAAGGTGAGCTAGATAATGCTAAAACTTATTCAGAGCTCGCCTTTCAGGATGCAAACATAAACGAACTTGTATTTTTGCAGATGATTTTATACAAACTTCGAGCCAATATCATGCAAGATTCCATTGCCACAATAGAAACATCAAGAAAACTTGAAGTTGCAGAAAATACGATTAAGACATATGAAAAAGCATTAAATGCTGCAAACAGCCTGAATTTAACAAAGCATCATTACGTTATTCAAAAAGAGCTAACTTCATTCAAAGCTTATTGCCAACTAAAGAGGATAATGTAAACTTTATAAGAATTGGAATAACTGCAGTGCAAGTTTTTTGTTTTTGTAAAAACTGTGACTAAAAATTCATAAGTCAGAACACAGATAAAAAGCATTCACAATGCCTATATTTAATTCAAAAAACCCGTAGAAAGTGCATTATCTAAAGGATATAATCACTATAATAATCTAAACATTGAAGTTCAAACAAAGGATTTAATGTCAAACAGACCGCTGATTATTATAATATAGCCTTGTTTTTTAAATCTTGTTTTTTGCGGGTGTTTGCAATATAGTATGTTTTTTAGCCATCGATTTTAATTAAAAAACAAAAGATAACAAACAACAAAGCATTTAAATTCAAGTTCTTAGCATATTATTGACACCAATAAAAATTTAAAATAAAATTATTTTATGCTTACACCACAACATTTGTACAGCGAAATTCCCCCAACAAAAATAAGAAATAGGGAAGAAAAATTCAGAAAAGCAAAAAATGTCCCATTATGGCATTTTGCAGCAAATTTTATATTTTTTTCAATGGTAAAAAACCGTTTTTATTCCCTCATGTATAAAAATCTGGAAAACTTTAAAAAACGAGACAAAAATTTTGCTACAGTTTTTTATGCCCCACACTCCAACTGGTGGGATGGAATGATTGGATATATTACCATATATTTTATCTTGCGAAAAACTGGCAAATTTAGAATGCGTCTAATGATTGAAGAGATGAACAGGTTTCCATTGTTTCAATATATAGGCTGCTTTCCTATTAATAAAAAATCAGCCCAAAGTGCTATGAAATCTTTAAGTTATGCAGCAGATACATTAAAAGACGCAGATATTGCTTTCTGGCTTTTTCCGCAGGGTATAATTCGGCCACCTCATTATAGGCCCGAAGTTTTTCAATCAGGTCTCGCTTATATGGCAAAAAATGCTGCAAAAAAATTTGGAGGGGTAAATTTAATTCCTGTTGCAACAAATTATACATTCTTAAGACAAGACAGACCTGAAATTTTATTAGAATTTGGTGAACCCAAAGTTATTACAAATCCTGATTTTGACAGAAAAGAATTTACACACAAACTAGAAAAAGAGTTTGAAGAATTCCTTGATAGTCAACAAAAAAACATCAGCAAGGGTGACTTCAGTGGATACGAGTATTTATACAAAGAAAAGCTTCACTGGTGGAGGCAAATCGAAAATAATTTAAAAAGCATAGGAATTAAAAACAAAGAAGCAGTTTAGGTTTTTTAAATGGAAAAATACTCAATCGGAATTGATTTAGGCGGAACAAAAATATTAGCAGGAATTGTTGAAAAACAAAGCGGCAAAGTTATTTTTGAGGTCAAAAATAAAACCAAAAAAGAAAAAGGCAATAAAAAAATAGGGCAAAAAATCCTTGAAACCCTTGATGAACTCATAAAAGAGGGTAATATTTCAAGAAGAGACATCATATCAGTTGGCATAGGCCTTGCGGGGCAGGTTGATAGAAAAAATGGTATTTTAATAAATGCAGCAAATCTTGAATGTGTTAATTTTAATGTCAAAGAATTAATTGAAAAAAAATTCAAAATAGAAACATTTGCCGGAAATGACGTTGAAGTTGCAGCACTTGGAGAATTAAAATATGGTGCTGGCAGAGGGTTTAAGGATATTATTTGCATTTTTGTTGGCACAGGAATAGGCTCGTCACTCATAAAAGACGGTAAAATCCATTATGGAGCAAATGGCTCGGCGGGTGAAATCGGACACATGATAGTAGACTTGAACGGCAGAGCCTGCACATGTGGCGGCCATGGATGCCTTGAAGCGTATGCTAGCAGGAGTGCAATTGAATCAAGGATACTTGGTGCTATTAAAAAAGGTAGGGCATCAATCATAACCGATTTTGCTGATTCATCTTCAATAAGTTCAAAACATATTAAAAAATCTCTTGATGCAAGAGATGAAATTGTAACACAATACGTAAACGAGGCCATAGAATATCTATCTGGCGGAATTGCAAGTGTTATCAATTTTTATAATCCAGAGCTTGTAATCCTTGGCGGAGGACTAATACAAAGCATTGATGATTTTTATCTTGGCACTATAAAAAAAGCACGCGTAAAAGCTCTCCCAGTTCCTGCAGGAACTGTAAAATTTAAAAAAGCAGAACTTGATGATTATTCTGGGGTTATAGGGGCATCAATGTTATCAGAATGGCGACAACAAACTAACTAGTTATAATTAATCTTATTGTGTCTCTGCATTTATTATCTATGATTAAAGGTTTATTAAAAAATGACTTTTTTAAGAAAAACTTTTCTTTAAACACACCAGCTAAGCTTTGAAAACAGCAATGTATCTGCTTTGATGATATAATTTTCTTATGGAGAACTCTTTAAAAGAAATTTTTAATAATTTTGACACTGGTATACTTTCTTTATTTTTAAAAAAGAAAGAAGTAGGAATAAGTCTTTGTATGACGGGGCTTAACAACCCTTTGAGACTTTTGGTATTAAACAAAATCATAAACACATACAATAAAAAAGTGCTGTTTATTACCACAAATGAACAATCTGCGCTTAAATACAGCCAGGATTTAGAATCAATCTTTAATATTAACTCCAAAATCTTTCCTTTTCAGGAAATAAATCCATATGAAGATATTGACAGGAATTATTATATATATCAGGAGCAGGTAGATGCGCTAGTAGGTGGACATTCTCTTGTAATTGCGCCAGTAAGGACACTTTTAGAAAAATTTCCTGATAAAAATTTCTATAAAAAGAATTCTTTTGAAATCAAAAAAGATGAAGAGATTGATTACTCTAAAACCATTGAGCGGCTGATATCTTTAGGATACAAAAGGGTTCCAATGGCGATGGATGCTGGTGAATTTTCTGTCAAGGGGGATATTTTAGATATCTTTACACTTCATTCATCCCCTGTCAGGATAGAATTTTTTGCTGATACTGTTGAAGATATCAGAATGTTTGACCCAAGTACCCAGAAAAGTTTCAAGAAACTTGATAAAATAACAGTTTATCCTCTGCACAAATTTTTGCTTGATGACGAAAACAAGGCAGGCTTTAAGAATAAACTCCACAAGGAATTGGAAAAATTCGGCCAAAACGAAGTTTTAGACTTGCTTTTTAATGAAATTACAGAAAAAATTCAGCAAGAAGATTATTTTGAGGGGATAGAGTATTATCAAAGTTATCTAAACAAAGACTTGGTGCCTGTTTTAGAGTTTTTCAAAGATTATATTTTAATATATGATGACACAGCACAAATCAATGCAAAGTTTGAAAACTTTGATAATGAAATGATTGCAGCCTATCAGGCAAATTTAGCATCAAATTTAAAATTGCCATTAATTTCTAAAAACCACACTACGTTTCAGGAATACAAAAAAGAAATTCAAAAATTTAAAAGGATTGGATTTGATGTATTTTTAGAGAACTTTGAAGGTGATAATTTGGGATATGAAGGCCTTTCGGATAATTCTTTCAGAGATAAATTAATAGAGTTCAACTCAAGCCTGCCACCTTTTTTCTCATCCTCGACAAATGATGTCACTGATTTTATTAACAAAGAGCTCAAGGCCAATTCAAGGATTTTTATCTGCACAAATTACCCCAAAAGGCTTGATGAAATTTTAAAAGAGTTTGAAATTTATTCTGAGAATATTTTTATCCTGCCTTCTTTAACCTCGGGTGGAGGGATTATCGAGGAGGCAGAAAACGCTGTCAGGTGGGTGTTTTTATCAGATAAGGAGCTTTTTAATAAAAGATCGAAGGATATAACAAGCCGCAAATACTCATCTAATAAGCAATCGCAGGATTATATTGATTCCATTAATGATATTATGGAGAATGAATTCGTTGTTCATGCCATCCATGGGATAGGGATATTTAAAGGACTTCGAAAGGAAGAGATGGACGGAGCTCTTAAAGATTATCTTGAGATTGAATTTCAGGGCGGCGACAAGCTTTTTATGCCAGCAGAACAGATAAACCTTCTCTACCGTTACAGGGGTGGAGGAAGCGCTAAGCCAAAGCTTTCAAAGATGGGCGGGGCAGCCTGGGAGAATACAAAAAACAAGGCGAAGGGCGAAGTTAAAGAAATTGCATATGATTTATTAAAGCTTTACGCTAAGCGTGAAATGTCTGTTGGTATTGCCTTTGAGCCCGATACAACATGGCAGTATGAGATGGAGGATGCATTTGAATACACCGAAACCCCAGACCAGATGCAGGCAATCATTGATACAAAAAATGATATGGAAAATTCAAAGCCCATGGATAGGCTTATATGCGCGGATGTAGGCTTTGGAAAAACCGAAGTTGCAATCAGGGCAATATTTAAGGCTGTTATGTCTGGCAAACAGGCTGCTATGATTGCGCCTACAACCATCCTTGCCCTGCAACATTACCAAACGATTCAGGAAAGATTTAAGCCATTTTCTGTGAATGTCCAGTTGCTATCACGCTTTAAGTCCCCCAAAGAGCGTAAAGAGACAATAAAAATGCTGGCTGAGGGCACATGTGATGTTGTTATAGGCACGCACAGTCTGCTTTTCGACCGTGAATTTAAGAATTTAGGCCTTCTTGTGATTGATGAAGAGCATAAATTCGGCGTGGCACATAAGGAAAAGCTGAAACAATTCCGTGAAAACATTGATATACTTTCAATGTCAGCTACACCAATCCCTAGAACCCTTAATATGGCACTATCTAACCTGAAAAATATGTCATTAATCAATACAGCACCGAAAAACAGGCTTCCTGTAAAAACATATGTAGGTGAGTTTAATGAGGCGCTTTTGAAAAACGCCATTAATCACGAACTTCAGCGGGACGGTCAGGTTTTTTTCTTGCACAACCGCGTGGAGAGCATATTTACGGTGGCTCAATATCTTGAAAACTTGCTTCCTAACGCGAAAATAGCCGTGGCGCATGGACAAATGAAAGAACAGGAACTTGAAAAAATAATGTTTGATTTTGCCCAAAAGGCTTATGACATCCTGGTTTGCACCACGATAATAGAATCAGGACTTGATATTTCAAACGCAAACACAATAATAGTAAACGATTCAGACCGTTTTGGCTTAGCACAGCTTTATCAGTTGCGAGGAAGGGTTGGAAGGTCTGACAGACAGGCATTTTGCTACTGTTTCTATAAAAAATCCAAAGAATTAAGCCAGGATGCCTTTAAGAGATTATCTGCCATAAAAGACTTTACCAGCCTGGGTTCGGGGTATCATATAGCGCTAAGAGACATTGAAATCAGAGGCGTTGGAAATATTCTAGGGGCAAAACAGCATGGACATATGATAAATGTAGGTTTTGACACTTATGTAAATTTACTTGAAGAGTGTGTTAATGAATTAAAAAATCAAAAAGGCTTACCTGGCAAGAATTCAGAAGCAGGTAGCATTGCAGATAAGCACGAACCCTGCATTGTAGATATTAAAACTACAGCATACATTCCTGATGAATGGGTAGGCTCATACGAACAAAAAATGCTTGAATACAAGCGTCTAGCGGATGTCAAGAGTATTGCCGAACTTGAAAATATGACAGCAAGCCTCAGAGATAGGTTTTCAAAATTACCTGAAAGCGTAGAAAACTTAATAAAATTAATACGTTTAAGACTTTTAGGCAGCAGCATTAATATTACGCAAATAAGAGAAACGCCTGATAATATAAGAATTTACAGCCCATTTACAATGCAGGAGTGGCTACTTTTGAAGCGGAAAATCAGCTTAAATATTACAAAATATTTTCAATGGACAAACCCTCCAAAAACAGTAAAGAAGGCCAAAGGCATACTTTTGATGAAAAAAAACAATCTGGAATTTAATGAAATATTTAACATATTGGCGGATTTGTTTTATTATATATCTGGTATTATATTGGAATTTAAAACAAAATCTTAAAAAAGAGGAGAAATTTATGAAATTAGTAAAATCCCTGCTTGTAGCGGGACTATCGGTTAGTTTATTAACAGGCTGTGCACTTAATAAAACAGCGATTATCACAGTAAACGGCGAACCCATTACAAAGGCACAGTATGAAGAAGTATTAAAAAGACAAACACAAAATCCGCAATTTCAGCAATTAGGGCCTGAAGCGAAAGACCCTAATGGCTTTATGATGCTTATGGCAAAAGATAGAATTACAAACGAATTAATTGTCAAAGCTTTATTGGAACAACAGATAAAAGAACATAAAATTACCGTAAGCGAAGATGACATCAAAGCAAAAAGAAAAGAAATTACTGATAAATTAGGATCAGAAGAAAGATTACAGGAAGTTTTAAAACAAAGCAATGTAACAGAAAGTCAACTTAGAGATGATTTAATTAATGAAATCAAGGTGGATAAACTTGTGACTGCTACGAGCGATGTTAAAGTTTCTGATAAAGATGTTGCTGATTTTTATAACAAAAATAAGGCTTCATTCAACCGTCCTGAGACAGTTAAAGCTTCACATATCTTAATAGAAGCAAATCCTGATAAGATTAAGCAAGATATAATCAATGCTGATAAAAACGGTAAATTAACCGCAGAAGAAATTGATAAAAAAGTTAAAGAAAAATTGGACGAAAAAATGGCTCTTGCAAAGAAGATAAGAGAAGAAGTAGCAAAGACACCTGATAAATTTGCAGAGCTTGCTAAAAAATATTCTGATGATAAAGCTTCTGGTGCAAATGGAGGAGATTTAGGATATTTCCCAAGAGAAGCTATGGTAAAACCCTTCTCTGATGCGGCTTTCAGCTTGAAACCCAACGTTGTTTCACAGGTTGTGGTTTCTGAATTTGGAAATCATATCATTATTGTAAAAGATAGAGCAGCAAAGGGCTTGCAGCCGTTAGACAAAGTTAAAGATGAAATTAAAGCTTACCTTGAACAACAGAAAAAAATCACTGCACTGCAAAAATTATTTGAAGGCTTGAAGGCCACTGCAAAAGTTGAATATGTCGATCAAAGCTTTAATCCTGAAAATATTCAAAAAGCAATCAGGGAAGATATGCAAAAGAAGCAACAACAGGCTCAGCCTGGGCAATCTGCACCAATGACGCCTGCAGCCCCAAGTCAACAATAAGCCAATAAGGTATTAATTTAAATTTTATGATATTATAAAGCCATTCTTAACAACATAAGAATGGCTTTTGTTTATTTTATTTCAAAAACCAAAATACCAAGAAGATGCAGTTTTAGACAAATCAAAACGGGAGGATGAGCTTGGGCAAAGTTATAGAGCAAAGTAAAATTGAGGAACTTGTTAACCACATAAAAAAGCAAAATAAGACTATTGTTGCAACAAACGGATGTTTTGACATTTTACATGTGGGGCATGTTAGATATCTTAAAAAAAGCAAAAGCTTTGGTGATGTATTAATAGTAGGATTAAATTCAGATGTTTCAGTAAAATCAATCAAAGGACCAGACAGACCAATTAACAATGAAGATGATAGAGCAGAGATTTTGTGTTCTTTAAATTCGGTTGATTATGTTGTGCTTTTTGATGAAAAATCTCCAAAGAATCTGCTTGAAAAAATTAAGCCAAATGTATACACAAAGGGGGCTGATTATACTCTAAACACACTGCCTGAAGCAGATGTTATACTTAAGAATAACGGTTGGATTGAATTTATTGATTTTGTTGAAGGAAAGTCAACAACAAAAATAATCGACAAAATAAAATAATTGTAATAGAATAGACTTATAATTTTTGTGGGCAAAAGAGAGGAGACTATAAAACGTGAGTTCTAAAACTTTTTCACAGGAAGAAATTTCCCAATTCGTAGGTGTCATGTTAACCAAAACAGTCGAATGCACTATTAATAAAGTTGCACCGCCATTGTTAGCTGATGAAAATTCTCTCGCACTTGCCCTTGGAGAGGACGAGATTGAAAATCTAGCAAAAACAAAGGCCAAATGTGCACTTGTGCCATTGGGGGTAAACTTTGATCACCTTTCAACAATTGAGGTGGAACGTCCAAGGCTTGCTATGATGAAATTATTAAACTTATTTTATGAAGAGCCAGATGCTGCAATTGGCATTCACCCAAGTGCTGTTATACATCCAGATGCTAGAATTGGCAAAGATGTTTCAATAGGGCCAAATGTTACAATTTCTCGCGGGGCTGAAATAGGGGATGGCAGTAAGCTTTTAGCCAACGTTTATGTGGGAAAATTTGCTAAAATTGGCAAAAACTGTTTGTTTCACCCAGGCGTAAATATTGGTGATTTTATTCAAATTGGAAACAACTGTATAATTCACCATGGTGCAAGCATCGGGGCTGACGGTTTCAGTTTTGTTACAGAAAAGCCAGATAACATTGAAACAGCAAGAAAAGAAGGTGAAATCAAAGGTGATAAGAGCGATCAAAAAGTTTTCAAAATCCCTTCGTTAGGATCAGTTGTAATTGAAGATGATGTTGAAATTGGCGCAAATACGACGATAGACAGAGGGACAATAGAGAATACAACAATCGGGGCACAGACAAAAATTGATAACTTGGTTATGATTGGACACAACTGCAAAGTAGGTAAGGCCTGCATGATAGTTTCTCAGGTAGGAATTGCGGGAAGCTGTACAATAGGCGATAGAGTTGTGATTGCAGGGCAGGCAGGCTTGGCTGATCATATCAAAATCGGCTCCGATTCAATAATTCTGGCTCAATCAGGTGTCACAAAATCTCATCCTGCAAGATCAGTGCTTATGGGTGCACCTGCAGTTCCAAGGAAAGATTTCCTAAAAAAGATGAAATATCTGAGTGAAGCAGAAGTCATGGTTCAAAAATATAAAAAATATCAACATTTATTAGAAGATTATGAGAAATTTTTAAATGAGGACGCTAAAATCTAGTTTTAACATAAAAGGTGTCGGCTTAATGTCTGGCATTGAGTTTGAGGTTGAAATCAAACCAACTGAAACCAAAGGAATTTATTTTACCTGTGGTGATAAAAAAATTAAGGCAAATACTGAAAATGTTGTATCGTCAGAACATTGCGTTGTTGTTGCAAATATTAACGAGGGAGCGGATTTCAAGGCTGCCCTTATAGAACATTTTATGGCAGCCTGCGCAATATGTAACATTGACGGCTTAGAGATGAATTTTAAAAATCCAGGGTTTGATGTGCCTATTTATGAGGTGCCAATACTTGATGGCTCATCAAAAATGTGGGTTGAAAAGTTTAATAACACTGGGTATCAGGGAGATAAAGATAATTACCCTGTATTGAATTCGCCCACAGTGTTTGAGAGGGATAGAAGTACGGTTGCAATTTTACCAAGCAAGAGTAAGACAAAAATAAGCTATATGGTAAATTTTAATCATCCTGATTTATCAAACAGATGGTCAACGCTTGAGCTAGATAAAAACCTTAATGAAATAATCGGGGCAAGAACTTTTGGATATTTGAAAGACCTTGAAACATTTCAGAAAATGGGGCTTTCAAAGGGTGTTGCTATGGATAACACCGTAGGTCTTACAGAAGATGGCTATACAACTGATTTAAGGAGCCAATACGAGCCCAATAAGCATAAGATTCTTGATATAATTGGCGACTTATACTTAACAGGAATAAACCCTTTAAGGATGAACGCCAATATTATTGTAAAAGAGGCAGGGCATGCCCTTCATATTGAGGCTGCAAAATTAATGGAGAAGAACTTTGCCAAAGAATCGGACTATGTTTAAATTTTACATAGAACCGTGAGACAGGGTTTTGATTTAAAATACTTTAACAGGAGATAAAGATGTCAGATACAATAGTTAAGCCGATTTCTATGGATGTTATGGAAATTATGGAGATGATTCCCCACAGATATCCATTTTTATTGGTGGACAGGATTACAGAATGCATTCCAGGCGAATATTCAAAGGGGTATAAGAATTTAACTGCAAATGAAATGTTTTTTAACGGACATTTCCCAAATAATCCCATTATGCCTGGCGTTTTGCAGATTGAGGCTATGGCACAGGCAGCTGCACCCATTCTTTTGACATTAGACCAATATAAGGGCAAACTTGCACTCTTTGCGGGGATTGACCATGCCAGGTTTAAAAACATTGTAAGACCTGGCGACAGATTTGATATGGAAACAAGGATGACAAAGATAAAAGGGCCGGTTGCAAAGTGCGATGCGAAAGGTTTTGTTGATGGCAAACTTTGCGTGGAAGCAGAAATTACGATAGCCCTAAAATAGAAAGTGTGAAAAAATGCCAGTTCTTAATAATATACATAAGACAGCAATAATTGATGAAAGCGCAAAGATTGCGCCAGAGGTTGAAATAGGCCCCAATGTTGTTATAGGAAAAGATGTAACAATTGAAAAAGGGGTAAAAATTGGTGCAAATGCGCATATAGAATATGCTGTAATTGGCGAAGAAACAAGAATTTCACCATTTGCTTCAATTGGAGGCGAGCCACAGGATTTAGGATACAAGGGAGAACCGACAAAAGTTATTATTGGCAAAAACTGCTGGATTAGAGAATTTGCGACAATAAACAGGGCATCTGGTGAAAACGGGGTTACGAAAATTGGCAACAAATGTATGATTATGGCATACGCCCATGTTGCACATAATTGCGTACTTGAAGACGAAGTAATTATGGCAAACGCTGCGACGATTGGCGGGCATACACACGTTGGTTTTGGTGCTTTTTTGGGCGGGTTAAGTGTGTATCACCAGAATGTCAGGGTTGGTGAAATGGCAATAGTATCAGGTGCTTCAGCCACAAGACAGGATATTCTTCCATATTCAAAATCAGAAGGCATCCCCCCAATTGTTCGCGATATCAATGCTATAGGATTAAGGCGAAGAGGGGTGGATAAAATCTCAAGAGATGCTATACATAAGGCTATTAGGATACTAAAAAATCCTGAATTCAATACAACAATGGCGCTTGATGAAATTGACAAGACGGTTGAAAAAAATGAATATGTGAATAAACTTGTAGAATTTATTAAGACATCAAAAAGAGGCGTGTGTATAAAATCAAACAAGGATGTTTACATGAATACAAACCCTGTGGAGGAAATATAGATGAAGAATATTTATGAAAAATACGCAGAAATTCTGGTTGATTACTCAACAAATGTACAGAAGGGCGATTTGGTTTTAATAAGGGCTGAAAGCCACCTTTGTCAGCCTCTTGTAAAAGAAATATATAAACTTGTTGTTCAAAAAGGCGCTCATCCTATTATAAGATGTTCAATTGAAGGATTGGCTGAAACATTTATTAAATATGCGGAGGATGAACAATTAGCCTATATTGACCCCATTACAAAGCTTGAATACGAAAAAGTTGATAAATTAATCTCTATAGGAGCACCCTTGAATGTTAAAAATATGGCAAGGGCTAACTCTAAGAAGATGGCAAAAAGGTCATCTGCCACAAGGGATTTATCAACAATAATGCTAAACCGTGCAGCAAAGGGTGATTTAGCATGGGTAATTGCAGATTTTCCAACCCAGGCACTTGCACAAGAAGCAAAAATGTCTTTAGATGAATATACTGATTTTATTATAAATGCCTGCTATCTTGATTTGGAAAACCCCATTGAAAAATGGAAAGAAATAGGAAAAGAGCAGGACAGAATTGTTAACATTTTAAACGGCACAAAAAAATTCCATATTATCGGCGAAAAGACCGATATTACGTTTAATGTTGAAAATAGAAAATGGATTAGCTGTTCTGGGCTTAATAATTTCCCAGATGGAGAAATATTTACATCCCCTGTTGAAGATTCAGCAAATGGTGAAATTTATTTTGACCTTCCTGCAATTTATCGCGGAAATGAATCACACAAAATATTACTAACCTTGAAAGATGGTAAAGTGGTTGGTGCAAAGGCTGAAAAAGGCGAAGAATTCTTGCTTTCAATGCTTGATATGGATGAAGGCAGCAGGTTTGTTGGTGAAATTGCAATCGGCACAAACGAAAGAGTTAAAGATGTCACTGGCAATATTCTTTTTGATGAAAAAATCGGCGGTGCGATACACATGGCAGTGGGCGCCTCTTATCCTGAAACAGGCGGCAAAAATCAATCTGGCCTGCACTGGGATATAATTAAAAGCATGAAAGAAAATTCTAAAATATATGCCGATGACAAACTTGTGTATGAAAACGGCAAATTTATTGTGTAAAATTTAAATCCAAAAGGCCAAATGTACAATAAAGAAGAATATAAAGAGATTTTAGATTATTTTAAGCAAGATTTAGAGCTTGTTTATGATGAGATAAAATCTCTTTTATTTGAAAATAATAACAGGCTAAATAACGAGATTGGAGAATTTTTATTCTCAAAATCAAAAAGATTGCGACCTGTTGTTATGTTTTTAATTAAGGATTTCTTTAATGTCAAAGGTGCAGAGGCTGATAAAAAAATCGCACAATTAGCTGCAGCCCTTGAATTATTGCACAGTGCAACGTTAATCCATGATGATATTATAGACTGCGCTAAAACAAGACGCGGGCTTGAAACTTTTGATTACAGGTTTAATTCAAAAATGGCTGTAATTGCAGGAGACTACCTTTTAGCTTTGTCACTTAAATTGTTATCGAAGCTGAATTCAACAAAGGTGTTTGAATATTTTTCAGATAATACGCTCACTATATGTAATGGCGAAATTAATCAATTTTTTGATAAAAATAGAATCATAACTATTGATAAATACATAGAAAAATCAATAAATAAGACAAGCTCATTATTTATTGCCGGGGCAAAATCCGTTTTATACATTATAAATAAAGAGTTCCTACCAGTCTATGACAATGTAAAAAATTCTGTTCTTAATTTTGTTTTGAATTTTTCTTTAGGTTTTCAGATTTATGATGATATTGAAAATTTTCTCAATCAAAATACTGAAAAAACAAGCTCCGACATAGAGAATGGTATATACACCCTTCCATATCTTTATATATCGCAACAAAAACATTCTTGTGATATTATTAAGGATGAAGAACTAAGCACAATGGCGGCTGATTTTTCAAAACAATATTTAAATAATACATTAAATAAGGCTATCGAGAGCCTTAATGCTATTAAACATACTCACAAAACAAGTCTTTTAATAAAGCTTGCAGAAATTTTTAAAGAGGTATAGGCAGATAACAGGGTAAAAAATTTTGAAAAAAATCTTCTCATTTTTAAAAGAAACACTTGACACAATATTATTTGTACTAATCGCTGTAATTGTAATAAGGTTTTTTATAGGGGAATTAAGGTGGATTCCATCAGGCTCTATGCACCCTACATTAATCGAAGGGGATAGACTTTTTGTTGAGAAATTATCAAAACCTGTCAGAAAACCCGAGAGAGGCGATATATTAGTCTTTTATCCTCCTGATGAAATCCTTAGGAAAGACTTTTTTTCAATATTATCAAGACTAACGGGCATACTATGCAAGGATATAGCATTCATTAAAAGGGTAGTGGGTTTACCTGGGGATAAGCTTGAAGTGCGTCCTGAAGATGGGCAGTATTTTGTATATATAAATGACAAGAAGCTTAATGAGCCATATATTTTATCTAAAACGGACTGGATGCCCTGCAGAGATGATATGTACTGCGGACCACTTACTGTTCCAGAAAATAATTATTTCATGATGGGTGATAACAGAGGGAACAGTCAAGACAGCCGTTTTTGGGGATTTTTACCTGAGAATAGGATAATAGGACGTGCAATTTTTGTATTTTGGCCGCTTAGCAGGACAAAAGGGCTCTGAAGCTTTTTATATCATAACGACTACACAGATAATGAAAAAGATTCCACAGAAAGAAATTAAAAAATAATTAGAGAGTCCATAAAAAACATTCCAGTTAAGTTTAGAAATAATCGCCCATATATCCACATATTCTATTCAGACAAATTACAGGTATGTTTGACAAAATTAATTTATGATTATTATTGATTATGAAACAATCTAGAAAACAATTAAGATAAATTGTCAAAATTTAACAAAGAAGTCAATGAACTTTTTAGAATATGTTCAAACCCGCTTACCAGCAATTATTGGGCCTTTATATTTTTTGTATAATTGCATAGTTTCATCTGATAGCTTTTTATCTGACATCATATAGCTAAAGCTTTCTGCTACAAACTCTTCTGGGTCGGTTTGCGCATACCATGAAATTCGTCCTGCAATTTTTTGCTCTTCAATGCTGTTTAAAAATTTTTGTTTTGATTTGTCAGATAAAATTCCAAGGCTTTTATCATAAAGATTTGCGCCAGTACTTAGGTGTTGAATGTGTCCCATCTCATGATAAAGCAAATCAAACGGCGAATTATGCCTGTTTGCTCCGCCTCTAATTGCAATTTTGGCCTCATTACAAACATTACCAAGAAATTTAATTTGGTCTTTTTTATCAAGCCTTAAAAATTCATTAATCTCAATTTTTATACCTTTTTCATCAAGTCTTTTTAGTGCAGATTCATTTTCAAGCATTGAATACAAGGCGCCCAATGGATTTGTGCCACATTTCATGCAATCTTCAAAATCATATAAAAGACCCAGCAACTCCATTCTTGAAAAGGATTCAGGCTCATTATTTAATTTTTCCCACACAGGGCTTAGCTCCATCGCTTTATCCTTTGCAGCTATAGCGGGAATATTAATTTTGCCATCAGAATTGCGCTCAAAGATTTTGTTTGCAGAATCTGTAACTTTAACAAGAAGAGATTCTTTAGTTAATTCATCCTTATAAAATCTCATATCATTATTATGTATAACATAGGCAAGGGCATTATCACCTGGTTTTTCATTTGTAAAGCCTATTTTCTTTGGCATTCTTGCTTTACCCTTTAGTTTATTGTTAACATTCGTTAAACCTTCATTTACCCAGTTTGCAAATTCAAGATCATTATCAAAACTAAATTCTTTGATGCCAAAATTGTTTTTTGCAAATGTTATTGCTTCATCCATTGTCATTGCTTGCTTAAAATCAATGTGTTCGGCAAAGTTTCCCAACGGCTTCTTATGAAAAAACAATATACCAGCTGCAGCGGCAAAAAGAGCAGCACCGGCTGCAATAAACATTTTCTTCTTATTTGATTTTTTGGAAGAGTCTTCAGACGCGTTTTGCCTAACAAATTTATCAGTCTTAAAATCATTATTAAGACTCGGAAGATTTTTAAGATCAAACTGCGAGAATACATCTTTAATATTTTGCGTACTTGGCTGCACTGCAAAAGCCCTGGCTGAATGATTCTGAGCCCTGGTATTATATCCCAAATTTGCATTATTTTGAAGATTAATGGTTGCCATAAAATTACCAAATTGTATATTAATAAAAACATTTCGGGCATATTTTTTGACAATTTTGTAAAATTTTATTAAGTTTAATCAAAATTTTATCCGTGTAACAAAATTTGACACGAAGGTTTGTTTTGTTGTGTAATTATTAGTGACTAGGCTTATTATCCGGATATTTTTAATGCACATAAAACGATTAGAAATCGATAATTTTAAATCCTTTGCAAATAAGGTCGAAATACCTTTTTTGCCAGGCTTTACAGCAATAGCAGGAATAAACGGCTCAGGCAAAAGCAACATTATTGACAGTGTATTATTTGCACTAGGGCTTTCTTCTGCAAGGGCATTAAGGTCCGAAAAAGGTGTTGCAGATTTAATTTCAACCCATAATAACAGAAATGAAGCCCAGGTGAAGGTTGTATTTGATTTAGATGATGATATAGGAACAGAAATTTCCTTTGCCAGGAGGGTTAAAAAGAATTCATCTGGATATGTTAGTACGTATTATTTAAATGATAAAAATGTGACGCTCACTCAAATGCACTCAGAGCTTGAAAAATATTCAATTACCCCAAACAGCTATAATGTTATAATGCAAGGAGATGTTGTAAGCCTTGTAAACTGTTCAGCACTTGATAAAAGAAAATTTATAGACGAGGTTGCAGGAACGGCTGATTTTGACAGGAAAATTGAGACTGCAACAGGAGAATTACAGGCAGTTGAAGAGAGGGTTAAAGAATCAAACCTTATTTTATCATCCATAGCTTCACGCCTTGAAGAATTAAAGGAAGAAAGGGAGACTGCGCTCAAATATCAGGAAATTAAGGTGCAAAAGGACGAACTTGAGGGGCAAATAACAACGGTTAAGTATTTTAATTTTAAAAAAATACTTGAGATGGTGCATGAAAATATTCTAAAAGCTACAAAGGATAAGAAGAGGCAAGAGATTGAGGTTGAGAATAAACAAGCTGAAATAACCAAAAAGAAGGAAGAATATGATGAAATCTGTGCAAAGGTAAAGGCACAGGGCGAGGATAAACAGCTTGAAGTTAAAAAACTTGTTGAAGAAAAAAAGAGCGAAATTCAAAGAAGGAAAGATTCAATCCTTCATACTGATAAGGTTATAAATTCAAACAATAAGACAATTTATGCCGCACAGAATGCAATCGAAGAATTTAACAATAAAAAGACACAAACAGAAAATGTAATTAAAGAAAAAGAAGCTTTAAAAGAGGAACTTGAAAAGAATCTCTCACTCAAAAAAGTAGAGCTTGATGGTATTTTAACAGAAGTTACAGGCTTAAATAAAACGGCAAATACATATATTGAAAAAAGGAATGTTCTAAGAAAAGAACTTGATATTCTAAAGGAGAATGAGAACAATCTCATTAAGGAAAAACTTCCAAACGAAGCAAAACTTGAGAATTTAAAGAACGAACTTGATAATACCAATAAAGCAATAGAAGAGCTTAAAAAAAGAGGGGAGACCTTTGATGATGATAAGGATAAATTATCATCCCAGGTTGAAATTTTAACTAAAGAACTTGATGAATTAAAGGTTTTACAAAAAATTGTCTTTGATGATATTGATAAGACTAAAACTCAAATTCAGGATGATATCCATTCTATTCAGCTTGCAAATAAAAAAATTGCACAGCTTGAAGCCAATAGACAGGCATTTAAAACTTTCGGACTGGGAGCTGGGGTTGAAACTATTATGCAGAGTAATCTTTCGGGCGTTCATGCACCATTAAGCCAGCTTGCCGATGTTGATTCAGAATATACAGATGCCATAAATGAAGCACTTGGCGCAAGAAGCAGGTTTGTAATTGTTGAGGATGAAAACGTTGCAAGTAGGGCAATTGAATTATTAAAATCCCAAGGACGCGACAGGGCAACGTTTCTACCACTAAATAAACTTAAACCTGCGCCAAACAACCTTCCTATGCCAAAGGGAGATGGGGTTATTGATTTTGCCATAAATTTGATTGATTTTGATGATAAATATCTTAAAGCCTTCTTTTTTGCACTGGGTGAAACGCTTGTTGTTCAAAATATGCAGGCTGCAAAAAAATTAATGGGAAGATACAGAATAGTTACACTTGATGGTGAGATATTTGAAAAATCAGGCGCAATTACAGGCGGCGCCAAAAGAAAAAACATGCCAGCATTTGGCAAAGCTGATGATAGAGAGCTTAATAACTACAAAGAAAGACTAAAAGAGCTTGAAAATGCTTATAGGGAACGTGAAAATAAGAGAATTGCGCTTGAGAAAAAATTTGAAAAAATAAGGGCAGATTATTCTAATGCACTAAATTCGCTGCAAGCAGCAAAATATGAATACTCTCAACTAATAAAAAGTCATGAACAGTTTGAAAATATTATTGAAGAAAAATTAAAAAGAATAAATGAAATTGCACCCGAAATTAAAAAAACAGAAGCACTTCTTGATAAGTTTGAAGAAAAACATATAGAAATCGCCGATAAAATAACATCAATACAGACAGAAGTGGTTGAGGTTGAAAAATTTATTGATGAGGGCGCCCTTAAAAAACTGCAGGAGATGACTCAGGGGGTTGAGAATGAAATAAAAGAATTTGAAAAGAAAATTCTCAATACCGAAAATGAAATCTTGAAGGATACCCAAACAATTTTATTTAATGATAAAATGATAGAACAGAAAGAACTCGATATCAAAAAATTGTCATCAGATAATATTGGCCTGACCGAAGACAGGAAAAGGTATGATAGTGAAATTGCAGAAATTTCCGTTATCCTAAAAGGTTTAGAGGAAGAAGTTGTAGAACTTGGCAAAAACCTTGTAGAACTTCAAAATTTAAGACAAAAGGCTTCCGATGAAATGCTTGAAGCACAGAATGCAAAGAATATTCTTGAGAATGAGATTGAGAGGATTCAGGATTCAATCGAAAGCTTCAAGACAAGACGAAACGAGATAGAGCCGCAGTTAAATGAAATAATTGAGGAATTAAAACTTAAGAATGTTAAGACGGATGAACTTATTCCAACAGAGGTTTCAATTGAGGAGATAACAGGTAAAATCCAGAAGCTGCAGAAAAGAATGGATGATATGCAGCCTGTTAATATGAAGGCGATAGATGATTATGATATCGTATTAAACAGAGAAAGAGAACTGAATGCAAAAATAGAAACCCTGGAGAATGAAAAGAACGAGATTGAAAACAGAATGACAGGGTATGAAACCCTAAAAAAAGAAACTTTTCTTCATACATTTAATTCTGTGAATGAACATTTTAAGGTAATATTTACAGAATTAACAGACGGCAGCGGCGAATTGATACTTGAAAATCCTGAAAATCCTTTCCTTGGCGGGCTAACGGTTGAAGGCAGACAAAAGAACAAGGAAAAACAAAAGCTTGCTGGAATGAGCGGCGGAGAAAAGACCCTTATGGCGTTATCTTTAGTATTTGCAGTGCAAAGGCACATGCCAGCCCCATTTTATGCCCTTGATGAGGTGGATGCAGCACTTGACGGATTTAATGTTGAAAGAATTGCAAAGATGATAAATACAAATTCAGGACACACGCAATTTGTTGTAATAAGCCAAAGGTCACAGATGATTGAGGCAGCAGACAGGATGATAGGCGTTACCCAAAAAGATAAGGGCAAGACAATGATTTCAGGAATCAAGCTGAACAAACAGGCAAGCTAGGAACATAAATGAACAACACTGTAAATTTTTATAATAATACAAATAAGAATGAGGTCTTTAACCAGACAGGCGTGTATTCGAATTATGAATATGAGATGATTTCATCTGTTTCAAACGCATCAGAAAATCCTTTTGATGCTATTGAAATTATTGTAGATATGGCAAAGACAGGTAAAATTGACCCATGGAACATTGATATTGTAAAAGTTTATGATGAATATATGAAAAAACTGCAGGAATTAAACGAAAGTAACAACCTTAAGTTTGTCGGAAGGGCGTTTGTTTTTGCATCAATACTATTAAACTTAAAATCAAAGGTTTTATCAGGAATCAGCCTTTCTGATTTTGAGCCAGAGCCAGATTTTGATGATACATTGGATGGTAGCTTTGACGATGGTTTTGGCGGGTATGACGGCGAACAACTTCAAATTCCATCTTCAAACATTATATCCTTTGATGAAGTTTTGCAGAGAAGAACCAGTACAAAATTAAACAGAAACAGGGGTGTTACATTAAACGATTTAATTCGTCATTTAGAATTTTATGAGCAGCTTGAAAAAAAGAGGGCGCTAAAAAATACACTTGAAAGGCAAAAACGGCGTCTTAGCAAGAATTATTCAAAACTATCAACTACCGATATCCTTGATATGACACAGGATGAGTATATTGAGGATTTGGTTGAAAAGATGGAGCAAAACCTAAATAAAATCTTGGAAAGGGAAGAAAAGATTGAGATTAGGGAATTAACCCTTCTTGGGTTTAGTCGTCCAGCTGCTTATATTGCTGTATTATATCTTTCTGCATATGGCAAGTTTGATATCTATCAGGAAGAATTTTATGGCGATTTATTTGTGACATTACCACAGAAAAAGATGAATAATGATGCTAATTCAGAGCTTGAAAAAATTATTGATACAACAACAGCACAGATAGTACAAACACTTAATAGTAAACTTAAAGCAGCCAGCGCAAATGCAGTCGGAGGAGAAAAATATGCCGGCTGAAGACGATATTTTAATCGACGAAGAAAAAAAGGACCCAAGAGCCCTCTTGAAGGCCAAGGTAGAGGCCGTTTTGTTTGTCACGGCGCGGGCTATGCAGCCTATTGAAATATCAGAACTTTTAAAGGTGCCCGAAGAAGATATTGAAAATGCATTGCTGGATTTAATGTTTGATTACTCATCAAGAGATGGTGCGCTTGAAATTGATGATGAGGACGGGTATATTATCCAGGTAAGGTCAGAACATCTTGATATAGTAGAAAAGCTTTGTCCCGTGGAATTAAAGCCTGCCGTTGTAAAAACATTGACAATAATTGCCCTAAAGGAGCCCATAAGGCAGTCTTATCTAAAGGAATTAAGGTCAAACGCTTATGAACATGTTGCGGAACTATTAGAAAAAGGTCTTATATCAAGAACCAAGGACAAAAACGGACGCTCATATAACCTTAAAACCACACCTAAATTTGCAGAATATTTTAAATTAAAGGGAGATGCCAAAACCCTTGCAAAGCTTCTTGATACAACAAAACAGCTTAAGGATTTGTAGTGTCGCAGCACTATTGTTGTCATCTTTATGTTTAACCCATAAACCGCCACATGAGAACGCAGCTGGCGCAAAATTAAGCTTTCTACAATCAGAGACAAAAAATCAGGGCAATATTTATAGGCCAATCAGTGTAAATATAATATAGATAAGTCTAGAATAACACCACTTGCTTTTTTATATTCTTTTTTAGTATAATTCAGTAAAATAGACAAATTTGTTTTACTAATTAAATTTAAGGAGTTATTTCAATGAAAGTTAAAATTGAAGAAGGATGCATAGCTTGCGGCGCTTGCGAATCTTTTTGTGCAGATGTTTTTAAAGTAGAAGATGTTGCTACAGTTAATGAAGCAAACATTGCAGGAAACGAAGATGCTATTAAAGAAGCAGCTGAAGCTTGCCCTGTTTCTGTTATTATTGTTGAAGAATAATTATTTTCAATAAATTCATCAAACGCCAAAAACTTGCATAGTTTTTGGCGTTTTAATTTTACAAATTTTATAAAGATTTGATTCTACCTAGGTTTAATTAAATCTTACCAAAACCACTCACATCCACAAACAGTGCCAATAAGCCTTAATATGATTATCCTCTTACGAAGCTGTCTGATTGTAACTAGTCTGGTTTTGATTACCATCAGGTGAAACAAAAATAATATTTTCTATCTTATCTTTGTATGGATTAATATAATCATCAAATGTTGTAACCGAAGCCTTTGCGTTTTCATCAAGACCTCTATGGCTTCTATATGTTTTATTCAGACCACCGCATATTTTCTTGATTACAGCACCAGCAAGAAGGCTTACAGCCATTGATTTTCCACCGCTTATATTTTTAATTGCACAAAGAAGGTTTGTGCCAATTGTACCAAGAAGCGGGGCGCCTGTTGTCAAAGTCAGGCTCACCCTTTCATCATTGTTTTCAGCCTGTGCTGCATAAACACCAAATATTGCAGATGAACCTATAAGAGTCATAAAGTCTGTTGGGGCTGACCCGCAGTTTATATCCCTTAATTTATCAAGCATATCATTAGCTTCCGCATTACTTGCAGTCTTTATAGCCGTTTCAAAAGAATTATGCTGTTTAAGTAAATTGTTATATGATTCTTTATCAAGCACCTTGCTTAAAACATCCATGATTTCTTCTGTTGTTCCGCCGTTTATTTTTCCTGAAAACTCTTGTTTAATGCCATTAAGACCTTTTATTACTTTTTCACTATTCTTGTTACCGCCTTTATTTAAAAGTGAAATTATATCATCAACATGGGACGAAATCTCGTCCTGCACATTTTTCGGCACAGTTGAACCACTATAGACTGTTTTTGAAGTATCGCTAAATAATTTTATTAATTCGTCAAATTTATTATAAACGTCAATATCATCTACTCCAACAGTTTTTCTTAAGTCGAGCACTGTCTGTTTGTTTTCATCAAGCAATGTATTAGCGTTTCTTGTGATTTTATCTACTGCTTCTTTAATGTGCGAAGCATATCTTTCCTTATCTTTTTGCACTATGTTACCTGCAACAGAATGTGTAAGCAACTCTGATTTTTTGCCATGCATTTTCTCAATAAAACCATCGGTAGCAAGTTTGGTTAAATTTGAGCCTCCTATATTTTCTGCAAGAAGGAAGTCATATTCTTGAATCCTCTTTTCAATATCTGTTTTTGATGTCAGGTTTGAAACATCTTTATTAAAGTTTGAGAGATTTGTTCTTAATATTTCTATACATTCTCGAAGAGTTAGCTCTTTTCCGTTTATTATGTATTTTTGTTCCTTATTTCCAGTTTTTTCAAGTTTTTCTATTAAATCTGAAGCTGCATTTGAAAAGGCATCAGCCCTTTCTTTGGCATGGGCATAACTTGACATGGTGCCCTTTCTGCTTGAATCTCTATAAATTTTTGTTGTTTTTTCATCAAGTTTATGATATAAACCACCTAGTTTTCCGATGGTAGCTCTGTATATTTCAAAGGCCTTTTTCTTAAAACCTGTCATATTTGATGTATCGACATTTTTTCCTGAGATTTTATCTGCAACATTTCTTGTAAGAACATCCTTGCCATTTATAATATTTTCCATAACAGCAGACAGATTTGCCGCTTTATTATCACGCAAATCATAAAATTTTCTTAATGTATTATCAAATTTATCATTTCCCATTTTGTTGCGAAGCATTTTAAGACTGCCCTCAAACCCCTTAGATGCAGCACTTGTTATATGTTTTACAGCATTCTTGCCAGCTTTTGTTTTTCCAAAAAGGGAGCAGACTGCAAGGAATACAATACTAGCAAGGGATACGGCTGCAATTTTTGCCTTTTTAGTTCTTCCCTGTTTGCTATTTTCAATAGAGATGGAATCATTATCCCTGCCTGCATTTTGAACATTTTGCGGTATGCCTGGTACAAGCGTTTTTGGTGTTTGATGTGAAATTTGAACAACATCATTTGTTGGTCCAGCTTGTATAACAGGCGTATTTTTGGAAACTAAAGGAGGGCTTTGGATAGCACCCTGAGGCCCATTTGAAGGAATTTGTCCTGAATTTTGCCCAGGTTTTTGCATGCCGGTTTGCAAAGAATTACCTTCTTGTCCCTGATTAGGCTGAGCAGGAGCATTTGCCACAGCAGGATTTTGCTGAGCGTTTTTTGTATTTTTCAGATACTCTTTTAACAGTTCGCTCATTTGAGGCTTTTGATTTATTAAATTGCTTCCTGGGGTAATCATTTTTGCGCCTTAATGCCTTACTTATATTAATCTTTATATTTTATTAAAAACACAAAAATGAAAAAAATTGCCTAAATTTTAGCCCTCTTGTTGCTTTTTTTACTTTTGTTAACTTTGTTTTCAGCTAGAATATTGTCTATTGAATATTTTGCAAGGGGTTTCCTTGTTTTTCTGTCATAAAACACAAGCCAGTGCTTATATTTTTTATCACTTATTATGAATGAAATTTTTCCAAGGACAACATCGCCGGAATCAATCTTTTTGAACCATAAAGAAGTATCACCAAATGGAGAAGGGTATGATACATTTTTGATTTCATTCATAAGCGCAATATCAAAGGCATAAAACATTTTATCTGTCATATTGCTGATTTTAACATCAAGCGTTAGAATATCTTCTTCATCAAACGGATCTTTTTCAAAGGCTGCTTTATTTATTGTAACATCAAGCCCATCATAGATTATATCTTCTTCTTTTAGCGCCTCTTTTGACATAACAGGAATTTCAATATCCGTTATCATTGTAATTTTTAATTCATCACCAGGTTTCACATTAACATTTTTGCCCTTATTCATAATGGAGCTTACAAGGCCAATTGCTCCACCAACAGCGGCTCCCCCAGCAAGAGTCATGCCATTTGATGTTATCGCAGCTTCAAGTCCTAAAAGATTCAGTGCAAACAAACCGCCAATAACCCCGCCAGTTGCAGTGATTCCAACACTTTTAGCCACATTTTTAACTGTGCCCTTTGCAAGGTTTTCCTTTGTTGAAAGGCTCGCCTTTATTGGAATCTGCCTGCCATCTGTTGTTACAAGATAGTCAAAAACCGTCACAATATAGCCATCGCGTCCAAGGTTTTTAGGATCTTGAATAGAGGTTACAACACCATGTACTATGCTTCCCTTTGGAACTATGATTCCCGATTTACCTTTGCCGCCATAAACATCTTCCGTGATTTCTGCAAAAAACTCATCACCCTCTTCTGTGTATGAGCCGTTTAAAACCTGCGAAACTGTCATTTTAATGGTATCTTTTTCATCTAGATAATCAATCTCACCAGTAAAAAGCTGTTTATTGACCTCATTTTTAGTATCAATTTGTTCAATACCACCCTTCAATGAGCCTTCTGCAAAGGCTGCATTTACTGTAAAGACAGGCGCAAACGCCATAAAATATATGAGACACAAAAAAAGTGATGATATTTTTGAAATAATCTTTTTTAACATATCAACATTATACATATTTAACGTTTTTTGTTCCAGCAAGAAAAGAAGGAATTTAGACGAGATTATGAGGTGTATGTTTTTATCGAATTTTTTTTCTGGTTTTGTTTGCTTCTTTTATTTATTTTTTTTGATTTTAAGTGCCTTTTGATAATTTATTTAGGTAATTATATGCAATTTTACACAAAATTAAAATTTCAGCAAAAGTAGGCAATTCAAGGATTACGGTTTCACTTTAGTACGGAAAATAAGGTTTGCAAGCAAGGAAGAATGCACTTTTAAATGACAGGCAGCTGAATGCTGCCACATAGGGGATGCAATTTGACATAAAAAATATTTGTGTGATAATATGGATTTGCTGGACAGAGCTGAAAATCCGTCAGCCGTCAGACAAGGAAGGATTAAGGAATATGGATTGCATTTTTTGCAAAATAGCAAACAAAGAAATTCCCTCTAATTTAGTATACGAGAGTGAAAATACGGTTGCATTCAATGATATAAACCCAGTTGCGCCTGTGCATATTCTAGTTATACCAAAAAAACATATTGAAAGCTTAAATGAGCTTAATGATAAAGATTTAATGGCAGAATTACTTTTTTCTGTTAAAGAAATTTGCAAAAAATTAAACATAACAGATTACAGAACGGTAATTAATACTGGAAAGGGTGCAGGACAGGAGGTATTTCATATTCATCTGCATATAATATCTGGCCGTCCTTTAAAATGGCCTCCGGGATAGGTTTTTGTCTAATGCTGCTGATAATTGAAACCATTTACTAATTCCGCCTAAATAAACTAATTGTTAATTTTTGTAAAAAAAATTAAATTCCACAGCAATTTAGCGAATAAGAATTTCTTTAAAATAGTATAAAATCTTTTGGATAGAGATTTAAATAGGCGGAATTTAAAAAGGTTAAAATTATGTACAGCGAAGAAATGATGACATATTTGTATTCATACGATATGCCTAACAAAAAAGTAAAAGATAGTAAAAAATCAGCACAACAGTTTGCTACAAAAGAAAAAACCGGCTCCAATAACGATATGCCGCTTTTACATGTTTTAAAAAGTGCATACGCCGCCATTCCGGTTGACTTTGGCAATACACAATAAAATGATTACAAAACAAGAATTAAGAACTATTTTTAAGGAAAAGCGACACGCTTTATTCAAACAAGGCGAAATTGATAAAATTTCGAGCAAAATATGTGAAAAACTAAGCGGCCTTATAAATTATTACAAAGCAGGACACATCCTGGCTTTTTATCCCAAGGGCTCAGAGCTTGATGTACGAAGGCTTTTAGATAAAAATGCTTGTGATATTTCATCGGATTGTTATATTGAACCGCTTGAACAATATACAAAAATTTCTCAAAATATAAATACCCAAAAACCAAATATATATGGAAACAAGCCCGCAAGCCCCGCAAACAACAGGCATTTTTATCTGCCCTTTTGCAAAGGAGATAAAATACTTGCATGCCCATATAAAAGTGGAGATGAGCTTTCATTAAACAAATTTAAAATATATGAGCCTACAACAAAACCGGTTTTAGATATCGAAATACTTGATATGATTATAACACCGGCACTTTGTGCTGACTTTAAGTTTAACCGCCTTGGATATGGCGGCGGTTTTTATGACAGATTTTTTGCAAACCATAATTTAAGAGCAAAAAAAGTGGTCATTGTGCCTGATGATATGTTAATAGAGGCAATTCCTACTGATAAATACGATAAAAAATGTGATATAATTGTGACCGAAAAAAGGACTCTAGAAGCAAAAGACCTCTAGCTCCTACAACTCTATAATAATTGCAGCAGAAGGTTTTTCATAGTTGCTACTGTTATGGTGAATCACCAAAACCAAAATATGTATTAAATTTGCCAAATGACCTTTTAGCTTCAAAATAAAAAGAATGCCACTTCTTTACAAATAATGCTTGCAGAATGTTTAGCTCATCTTTACAAAGCCAGTTAAATTCTGCAGATTTGCTGTATAGCTTCTGTTTCTTACAGCATCGCTGGAATTCCCTTCAACAGTTTCAAAACTGCCATCACTGTTAACCTTTGTAACAATGCCAACATGGGAAGAGCCACCTTCCTGCTTTACAAATAAATCCCCAGGTTTTACATTTTGTGCAATAATTTGTGCCTTATTTGCCTGCCCTGATGTTTGGATAAACCTGCCGTTTTGCTTTCCCCAGGCCAAAATGCCTGCAACAGCAGATGAACCAAAGCCTGCAGGAAGGGTATTTCCTGTAATTTCACAAGATTTTTTAACTACATATGTTACAAAATCAGCACACCAAGCCTGGCTTACGCCGCCGGGTGAAAATGCAGCATTACCTTGAGCGTCAGTATTAATTTTTCCCACAAAAGCATTGCCTATCTGGCAAATAGCATTACCAAAGCCATTTGTTGAGTTTATATTTGATTTTACCGAACTCAAAATATTTGCTGCAGAAGTATTTGTAACAGCATTTACTGTAGATGAAGATGCTGAATTTGCAAGCTGGTTAATTGTATTTAGTGCCTGTTCTCGTGTGGTTTGAACAGAACTTTCAAGGCTTTTTATATTAAGCAGCATCATGTTTATATTTTCATATATTGCATTCCTTTGTCCACGAAGTGCAGCTAGAGAGCTTTGACATGTTGCCGCATCACTTGCTCCAGATCTTAATAAATCAGAAATAGACCTTGCCTGCTCATTAATCTCTGCTAATTGTTCGCGTAAATTTTCCAATTGTTCATAATAGAGTTTCATTTCATTTTGGCTGCTTTCTTCTGCGGATGCAAGCTGGGTTTTGATTCCTGAAATACCACTTTGAAGCGCAGAATTTACATTTGCAGTGTCATTTATTTCATATGATTGAAGGCTGTCTTCAACAGTCTTGGAGTCAATTTGTGAATTTGCATTTGTTTTTTTTGCTGTATTATCTTTGTTTACACTGGTTTTTGTATTATCAGTTTTGGTTGCTTTTTTTGTGCCCGCAGAGCCATTTACTCCATTTACTGTCATTATAAGTTCTTCCTTGTTTTTTAAAAAATTACCACACTGTAATCATTCTATCGGCAATTGTTTTGAAAACTTTAAATCTTAAGATTTTAAGAAAAGGAGAAAATTAAATGGCAAAAAGTTTAGAAAACACCCAAACAAAAGAAAACCTGTTAAAGGCCTTTGCTGGCGAATCTATGGCAAGAAACAGATATACTTACTATGCAAAAAAAGCAGAGGAAGAAGGGTATATTCAAATTTCAAATATTTTTCTTGAAACGGCCTGTAATGAAAAGGAGCATGCTAAAAGATTCTTTGATTTAATTGGTGAAGAAAATATTCCAATAACAATTACAAATGCAACTTATCCTACAGGATTGTCTGAAAAAACTGCTGATAACTTAAAATTTGCTGCAGACGGAGAACATGAGGAAAACACTATTCTTTATCCAAACTTCGCAAAAATAGCAGAAGAAGAGGGTTTTGACAAAGTCAGGGATGCCTTTTTAGAGATTACAAAGGTTGAAAAAATCCATGAGGCAAGATACAAAAAACTAAGAGAAAATATCTTGCAGGGTAAAGTTTTCAAGAAAGACAATGAAGTTATCTGGAAATGCTCTAACTGCGGATATCATTTCTTTGGAAAGCAAGCACCTGAAAGATGCCCGTCCTGTATGCATAAACAGGAATATTTTGAATTATTCTCAGAAAATTATTAAATAGCATTTAGGCAATTAGCCAGGTATAGCTATACAAAACAGCAGCATGACAAATGCACCTGTAATTTAGGTCATCATATTGATACCAAAAGCTCCCTAATTAGGGAGCTTTAAGCTGTAAAGGCTTTTATTTTAGCAAACTTGTACATAAAACTTTGTTTATACTAGAATATAGTTATTATGAAAGTATATTTAGGTATAGATGTAGGCTCTGTTACAACAAAGCTTGCAGTAGTGGATGAAAACGGAAAATACGTAGACAGCTATATGCTAAGAACTGCAGGACAGCCTGTGAAGGCGGTTCAAAATGGTTTAAAAGAGCTTTTAGGAAAATCTGCAGTCGAATACGAAGTATGCCAGGTAGGCACAACAGGCTCAGGCAGAAATCTTGCAGGGGCGCTTGTGGGTGCTGATGTTATAAAGAATGAAATTACAGCACACGCTGTGGCTGCAAGCATTATTGTACCTGGTGTTCAGACGATTCTTGAAATCGGCGGACAGGATTCAAAAATTATAATCCTAAGAGATGGCATTGTGACTGATTTTGCAATGAATACCGTGTGCGCTGCAGGCACAGGCAGCTTTTTAGACCAACAGGCAGGCCGCTTAAATGTAAAAATTGAAGATTTTGGTACAATTGCCCTGCAATCCACCTCTCCTGCAAGAATAGCGGGAAGATGCGGAGTTTTTGCAGAATCTGACCTTATTCATAAGCAGCAATTAGGATATCCTGTAGAGGACCTTCTTTACGGGCTTTGCCAAGCTCTTGTGAGAAATTATTTGTCGAATCTGGCCCTTGGAAAGGAACTTCTGCCTATAATTACATTCCAGGGTGGCGTTGCCACCAATAAAGGCATGGTAAAAGCATTTCAAGATGCTTTAGGGTGCGAAATTGTTGTTCCGCCAAACCATCAGACAATGGGAGCAATAGGCGCTGCGTTCCTTGCTATGGAGCATCATCAATACACAAATAATGCAACTAAATTTAAAGGCTGGCAGACAAAGGATATGCATTTTAATTCTATAACCTGCACCTGCAGCGGCTGCTCAAACAATTGCGAAGTTATATCAATTGTTGAAGGAGATATTGAACCGCTTCCGCCGGGCAAAGAACATAAAATTTCAGACATAAAAGGCAACCTAATAGCCCGCTGGGGTGGCACCTGTGGAAAGTGGGATATAGGGTAAAAAAACCGTTTTGAATAACAAAATTTCTAGGAATAGAATAAAAATTAATGTTTATAATATCTATTTAATATTTCTAAATACGATATTCTATGCATTGCTTTCTGTAGGAATTTTATGGATTATTTTTTTATTTTTTTCTGGAATATTTATTGCAATCAGTTATAACGCAACACCCTTAAAAGTGCTTGCCTGGCTTGGCTTTTATACTAGTAGCTATACAGCTATATTATCTTTGGTTTTTTACTCAAAAAATCATATTGAACAAATTGCCAAAAAAAAGGACGGCAAACATATTGTTGCAGAAGCAATAAATTACAAAAGCGAAGTAGCCCGCTGGGCAAAGCTTTGTGTGGTGTTAACGGTTATTAGTTTTCTTGCGGCATACAGCGTACCTTTGTTTGTATGTTTTATCTCCATTGCATCTTAATTTTAAAACAAGCTCCTTAATGCCATCACAGCTTTTTTATACAGAATTTGCATTCCTGTTTTGGGCGATTTGCAAGCCATAACTAGGACTTCATCTTCTTTAATTAAGGTATTTAAAAACTCTTTTAATTGGGCGCGAATATCTGTTTGTTTTATAGGAGTTATTTGCTCAAAACTAACAGAGGCAAAGGACTTACCTTTACCAACATCATTGCCGTACTCAGACTTTGAACCTACTAAAATTGGGAATTTATAATTCTTTCCGTTTACTTCATTTGTTATTGAAATTTCACAATAATCACGCTTTTTTGCAGCCACACAGCCATTTTCAAGGCTGCCAAATTTTCGTATTTCCTTAATAGTCCTAGCCTTGATTGAATCAACAGAAAATATTGATTCGGCAGGAGTTTTTGCCTCTAATTCCTTCAAAAAATTTTGCAATTCCTGTGTTAACAGCGTTTTACTGCCATTATGAATTTCAAACACAGTATTGTTATTTTTTATAGTACCCCCAAAGCCAAATTTGTTCGGGTTTACAGCCCTCATCTTTAATTCCTTCCATTTTTGTTTGACATACTTTTTTCATGTGGTGAAATATTAAAACCCGTGAATTTATTTTTTTGCGCATTTTGTTTTTTGCAAAATATTTTAAGCGCAATAATTAAATTTACCAGGGGTTTAGGCCGCTTTTTCTTTCCAAAAAACACTGATTGCGAACATTTTAAACGTACGATACGGTTGTATCTACCTTTTCATAGGGTTTCTAGATAAATATTAATACTTACGTTTTTGCACGAATTAATTTTACATACCCTAAAACCCAATAATTGCAGTATATACAAGCAAATTACACTGTTAAAACCCTTATTATTACTTATTTTTTTGACATATATAGGCTCTAAAAGCAGTCAGTGAAAGTTTTTTAGGGGACAATTTTAATAATTTTAAGTAAAATAGCGTCAGGACAAGCATTTAACGCGTGCAAAAATGCGTAAAGACAAGCTGTAAAGGATTTTTCAGGCCAATATGTAATATGATAATCTTGTTTAAAAATAATATTACGGTGCTATTTGCAGTTTGCAAAGGAAATAGAGGGATTATTGCAGCGTAAGATGGCTAATTCTATTGAGTTTTGGATACCTGGTATATACAATTCATACATCCAGTCTAGTTTTCAAGCGTTATCATTAGTTTAAATACAAATACAGCAAAGATTTAAAGGATTTTTTAATAAGAAAAACACAAATCAATAAAATCTTCCTGGCGCAAAAAGTTACACGTACAATGCATACAAATTAACCATAATTTTTTAAAAAATTATAAAGAATGTAAATTTTTATTACCAAATTGTTACAAAAATTTTTATTAAAAGCAAGATTTCGACTTTACATGTTTTATAAGAAGCGTCAGCACTTTTGAAAAGGAATAATTATGCAAATTATTGGCTTTTCGGGCTCAAATTATAAAGAACCCGCAAAAACACAGGCTCAAAAGCCAAATTTACCCCCCCCCCCCAAGATAAAGATAAACCAAGCGCTGGAAGGATAATTGGAGGAGCGATTCTTGGAAACATTGCCGGGAATATTACCGCACAATTACCTGCCAGTATTATAACTCCCATTTGTATGGGCAAACTTACTGAAATTTCAAAAAATCTTACGAAAGATGAAGCTGCAGCGACTAAAAGCGCGCTAGATAAGGCTTTTTTGGATTCAAGGCTTAAGGAAAAGGGTGTTGAAATCGTTAAAGCCAGCAGTAAAAATGCTGATAAAATAAAAGAAATTATAGCCAATGAGTATACTTCAGGTGTTGGAAAATTCTATCCAAAGAGCTATAAAAATATGTTAATACAAGCCCAGACAGCCCAAGTGGTAAATGGCCAAAATGCTTTCTGTACGCTGAAATCAAACAAAATTATATTACCTGAAAACAACCAGCTGATTCTTGGTGCTTTTCATGAATTGGGTCATGGCATTAATAAAAACTTTGGCAAGATGGGAAAAATACTCCAAAAGTCCCGCGCTGCAGCGCTTTTAACCGTGCCTATTACACTTATTGCGCTTTTTAAGAATAAAAAAGAAGAGGGTGAAGAGCCAAAAAATTTCTTTGACAAAACGGCTGATTTTGTCAAAAAACATGCAGGAAAACTGGCATTTGCTACATTTTTGCCATCACTCATTGAAGAAGGACTTGCCACATACCGCGGAAATAAGCTTGCAAGCAAAGTTTTGAACCCTGAGCTTTTAAGCAAAGTAAAAGCCACAAACAGGTTTGGATTTGCCTCATATGCAGCAGTGGCAATATCTATGAGCATTGGCACATACATTGCAAAGACCGTAAGAGATAAATTTGTACACCCAGAGCTTTCAAAGACAGATAAAAACAGCTAACTCCTTATACAAAAAAAGGCAAAATCTGCGCAAATAAAAGATGGTAATCATATATAATTTTACACTTATTAAATGTTTTCTTTTTATACATAGGGACTTTTATTAAAAGAAAAAATTCGATATTTTTTTGTAAAATTGTATATAATAATGAAAAAATTTTAAGTATTTATATATTGTTGAAGGCTAAACAACTTTTAATAACAGCGTTTGGCTTTCATGTTGTCAAAATTTAATCATAGTGCCCATTTTGACACTAGCAGATTTTACCAATCACGCTCCCTTAAAGCATCTTCAATATCAATATCTATTTCAAACCAGTTTAAAATATATTCTATAGTTTCTGCAATAGCTTCTCTTGCAACGGTTTCAAGCTCGCTGTCATTTTGTTCAAATTCTTCCTCTAAATCATTAATCATAACCGTCATTTCATCAAATTTTATCTGAATTTTTTCTAAATCTTTTTCACCAGTTTCTAAAAAGCTAATAAGATCTTCTATTGCAGCTTTCAGCTTATCTGTTAAAAAATCCGGAAAATATTCATCCTCATACATTGCATTTAATATTTTATAATTTTCATCAAACTTTTTCATATTTATTCTTTCAAAATTAATTCTTAAAGCTGTAAAATCAGCTTACAGCAAGGGTTTTGGAGTGCATTTTATGATAATTTTATGAGGCTGCCATTGGTATTACAAATAAGATAGAATACGCCCTGCAAGATGTTTTAGCCCAAAGTCTTGTTAATGTATCCGCCCAGACAAAGGCATTATATTGTTTCATCCCTGCAAAACGAGGCTTTACAAGGATGAAACCCAAAACCATATATAATAACTGTTAGATAATAAAGGCTAAACTACACGCTGCAAGCGCTTTTTGCCTTCTCTGTGCATTCAATTAATGTCTTTGCAACGGCTTTCTGTTCTTCCTCTGTAATTTCTGCAAACATAGGCAGAGAAAGCACCAATTTTGTATCCTTCTCTGTATGTGGAAGCAGACCTTCCTTTAGATTCAGATGGCTGTGTACTTTTTGAAGATGCAAGGGAACCGGATAATAAATCATAGCGCCAATTCCAGCTTCTTGTAAAAGTTTGTGGACAGCATCTCTATTTGGCACCTTTACTGTATATTGGTGGTAAACCGCATAAATATTGTCGATTTCCTTTGGTGTTTCTATGTCTTTAGAGTCTTTGAATAATTCATTATAGAATGCAGCATGTTCTCTTCTTTTTTTGTTCCAGTCGTTGATATAGTTTAGTTTTACCCTTAAAATTGCCGCCTGAATCTCATCAAGTCTTGAGTTTACACCAATTTCATCATGATAATAGCGAACCGCACCCCCATGGTTTCTTAAGGCTATCATTCTATTTTTCAATTTTTCCGAATTAGTAGTAGCCAAGCCGCCATCGCCCATTGTACCAAGGTTTTTAGTTGGATAAAAGCTGTAGCAGCCAATATCGCCAAAGCTCCCAACTTTTTTACCCTTGAATTCAGCACCTATAGCCTGGCAGCAGTCCTCAATGACATAAAGGTTATGTTTTTTTGCAATAGCCATAATTTTATCCATATCGCAGGGCTGCCCGTAAAGATGAACTGGCAGAATAGCCTTAGTTTTCGAGGTTATTTTTTCTTCAATTAAATTAGCATCCATATTAAAAGTATCAGGATTGATATCTACAAAAACAGGTGTCGCACCAACAATACCAATAGCTTCAGTTGTTGCAACAAATGTAAAAGCAACTGTTATAACCTCATCACCAGGGCCTATATCAAGAGCCCTCAAAGCCAAATGCAGAGCATCAGTTCCGGAATTTAGCGCGACAGCATAGTTCGTGCCTATGAAATTTGCCATCTCCTCTTCAAAAGCCTTGTTATTCTTGCCCAAAATATATGAGCCACTTCTCATAACCTCAAGCACCTTTTCTTCAACCTCATTTTGAATTGCGGCATACTGCCTTTTTGAATCAATAATTGGTATCATAAGTCCCCCTCTACATCCTGCTTTTTAAATATATATTAGCACAGAATTATATCATCTTAATATAATCTTAATTTTTGATGTTTACTTGGGCTTAATTAGGTTGCTTTGCAGGCTCAGCGAGAGTGTCAAATTTTAACAGCTCAAATGGCTCTATTTTAAGAGCATCGGCAAGTTTTAAGATAGTGACAAGCCCGGGCTTATTGATACATACTTCAATTTTGCCCATATAATCCAGACTAATTCCCGATTCTTCCGCCAGTTTTTCCTGAGTTAACCCCGCCGCCTCTCTTAAAGCCTTAATTCTTTTACCAAGGTTTTTGTAGAACAACGTTTTATTCATCTTTATTGACAATAAGTAGGATATAAGGAATTTTTGCTTTTTATTACTGGACTATATCCAGTAATAAAGCTTGAAGGCTGAGTTTAAAATGTGAATATCATAAGTTTTTAAGGATAGATAAATATGCCGGATAAAAATTACGAATCAAATTTTCAAACTACTAAACTAAACCACGGTTTAGCTAAATTTAAATCAGCTATATGGAGCGGGCAGAAAGACGGATGTAATAAAAGCATTGTGAACAAAGCTTTTGGGGACGATAATCTAAATAGAGCTTTTATAAAAAAGGGTTCAGCCACTACGCTTTTTGGAACAATATCGCGCTTTGATAAAAATGGCAAAGCTGCCTTCTCCCTTGTAGAAATGCTCATGGCACTTCTTGTTGCTTCTCTATTACTGGCCGCGCTAGCGCCAGTAATGACAAAGAGGTTTAGTGAGAATGTTAATGTAAGTGGAAGTATGGGAGCAAGTAATACTAATCAAAAAACATATGAAATAGAATTTAATTCTGATGAATGTAGTGAAATAAAAATAGATAGTACAGATGGTAGTGAATATTGTGAAGGAGAA
>CATJOM010000036.1 GCA_949741915.1 uncultured Candidatus Melainabacteria bacterium
CAGTTTTATCTCTTTTAAAATCAATAACACGGTATTGTCTTTTGTGACCTCCGCCTATATGCCTTGTTGTTATTCTACCAGTGTTGTTTCTGCCACCAGTTTTATTTAATGGTTTTAATAATGTTTTCTCTGGTTTATCAGTAGTAATTTCTGAAAAATCAGGTCTTGTCATGCCTCTTTGTCCCGGAGACGTCGGATTAATTTTACGAGTTGCCATTTTTGTTATACTCCTGTTAGTTCTTCAATAGGATCGCCCTCGATAGTAACGATGGCTTTCTTCCCTGATTGTGTTCTGCCAAATTTCATGCCGAGCCTCTTCTGATGCGATGGCATATATACAGTTCTAACCTTCTTTACTTTGCGATTAGGATAAGCTAATTCAATTGCCTGAGCAATTTCAACTTTTGAAGCATCCTTGTTAACTTCAAAAGTATATTGGCCGATTTGAACAGCCATCATAGATTTTTCGCTAATTAAAGGTTTTTTAATAATATCATATAATTTTTCTTTGTTGGTTCTAGTTTTAGCCATTATTTCGCCAACCTTTCAGTTATTTCATTAATTGCATTCTCAGTCGCAACAATCGAATCGGCTTCAATTAAATCTTTAACATTTAAATTTGAAGGATATAAGAGCTTAACAGAAGCAATATTTCTTGCAGACTTTTCAAGATTTTTATTTTCTTCAGCCTTAAGATCAGCTACAATTAACACTTTACCTTCAGCTTTGATGTCTTTTAGAATATTTGCAACAGCCTTTGTCTTTATGCTGTCTAATTCTGAAAAATCTTTTACAACAGTGATTGCCTCTATTTTAGCTGAAAGAGCACTTCTCAATGCAAGCTTTCTAACCTTCTGCGGAAGATTTGTAGCATAATCTCTAGGTTTAGGCCCAAAAGATACACCACCACCTGCAAATAAGGGGCTTCTTATGGAACCAGCACGTGCTCTGCCTGTTCCTTTTTGCTTCCACGGTTTCCTTCCACCGCCAGATACCTCAGCTCTAGTTTTAGTATTATGAGAGCCTTGTCTTGCATTGTTTAATTGTCTCTTTAGTGCAAGATGCATAACATGGATATTTGGTTCAACACCAAAAATATTGTCATCCAGGTTAAGTTCACCAAGCTCGCTACCCTTTGTATTTAATAATTTAACTGTCTGTGTCATTTCTTGTACCTCTAATTCCATTTTGTTCTTGAAGGTCTAATTGTAACCAATTTACCTTCAGGACCCGGAACTGAGCCCTTAACTAATAACAAATTTTTGTCGCTTACAATTTTTACAACACTTAATTTGGAAACTGTAACTTTTTCATTACCCATGTTTCCTGCCATTCTTTTGCCTTTTAATACACGGCCTGGTGTTGTACCAGCACCTATAGAACCGGGTTCTCTATGATTTTTAGAACCATGGCCCATAGGACCTCTTCCAAAGTTGTGTCTTTTAACTGTACCCTGAAAACCTTTACCAATTGATTTTCCTGATACATCAACTTTTGATATTTCATTTAAAACACTTACATCAATTTTCTGGCCTACTTGATATTCAGAAGGATTATCTACTCTGAATTCCTGTAAATGTCTAAAATTTTCTAAATTATTTTTCTTAAAGTGACCAATTTGTGCTTTAGTTAAATGTTTTTCCTTTGCAGGAATAACACCAACCTGAATAGCATTATAGCCGTCAGTCTCTACTGTTTTCACTTGTGTAACGGTTAGAGGGTCAACTTTAATCACGGTAACAGGGATACACAAACCTTCTTCGTTGTATACCTGTGTCATTCCGAGTTTTTCTCCAATAACACCTAATGTCATTCGATTTTTACCTTTCTGTTGTGAGAGCTATTTTTTAACTCTTATTTTGTTTCTACATTTTAGCTTTGTTTGTTTGCCATCTTTACAGGCAGCCCCGACAATTTATCCGGCCAAACTCTGCTTTTTCATAGTTCACATTACTTATGAAATTGTCAATGTAAATCTTTACAAAGATATCTTATAGTTTAACTTCAATATCAACACCAGCTGGCAAATCCATTCTTGAAAGCTCTTCTGTGGTTTGCTGTGTAGGATCATAGATATCTATAACTCTTTTATGCGTTCTCATTTCAAAATGCTCGCGTGATTTTTTATCAACGTGCGGTGATCTTAAAACGCAATAAACTCTGCGTCTTGTAGGAAGAGGTATGGGGCCGGAAACTGATGCGCCGGTTCTCTTTGCTGTTTCTACAATTTTAACTGCAGATGTATCAATAAGCTTGTGGTCATAAGCTTTTAAGCATACTCTGATTCTGGGTCTCTTATTTTTACTGTCCATTTTGTCTTGTTCCAGTTCTTTTATTAGTCACATTAATCACCCGGTAATACGCCGGTATGATTAAATGTAATATAAACAAATTTTATCGTCAACACCTAAATTAGAATTACATATCAAACTTTGTTACAAAAGTTAAAATTTAATAAATTCATCTGAGATTTCATCTTACAACATTCTGTTGATTTAAAAATACTGTTCTTTTGTGTAAAATAACAGTATGCTAAAAATATTTGCAATATTTATAGGTGGAGGCCTTGGTGCCTCTTTAAGATGGTTTTTTGGAGAATATTTCTTCAAAATTGCAAAAACGTTCCCTTTTTCCACATTGTTTGTAAATATTTTAGGAAGCTTTATTTTAGGATTTTTAGCGTACTATTTTGCGAATAGAATATATATAAGCAACGAACTGAAATTATTATTAACAACAGGATTTTGCGGGGGTGTAACTACATTTTCAACATTTGCATATGAAAATTATTCGATGTTTGAAAATGGGGAAATTACAAAAAGTCTGTCTTATATATTTTTAAGCATCGTTTTATCTCTTGTTGGAATTTTTGCGGGGGTGTATCTTGCAAAACAATGTTAACATTAGCAAACCCAAAATATTATTCCTTGGGATGCCTGATATGGCTGTTGTCTGTCTAAATAAACTCATAAGTTTAAACATGGATATAGCTGCTGTGGTTTTGCCAGATAAGACTAATGTTTCACGCGAAAGCATTGCAAATATTGCAAAAAAAGCAAATATAAATATTATTGAATACCAAAACACTCCGAATGAGCCCGAGTTTATAAATAAAGTCAAAGAATTAAACTGTGACATTGGAGTTATCTGCTCTCTTAATCATAAGTTATGCAAAGAACTGCTTGAATCTACAAGGGATGGTTTTATAAACTGCCATCCATCGCTTTTACCAAAATATAGAGGTGCAAACCCCTATTTTCATATAATCAACAATGGCGAAAAAGCCTCAGGCATAACTCTTCACTTTGCAGATGAAAGCTTTGATACAGGAAATATAATTATACAAGAAAACTTTCCCCTTATGGAAAAAGAAACAATGGGAATGCTTTTTTCAAGAACAAACTTTATGACTGCAGACTTGCTTGCAAAAACACTCTTAAGGTATCAAAGAGAAGGCGAAATCCAGTCCTGGCCACAGGGAGAGGGCGAATACCCAACAGCGCCTGGTTTAAAAGGAGACTTATTTATCAATTGGAATGACAGCATAATAAAAACAGAAAGATTAATAAGAGCCTCAAACCCGTTCTTTAACGTCCTTACAAATTTCAGAGGCGGGTACATAAGAATCGTTACTGGTGATTACAAAATCGAAAAACACAATAAAACCCCAGGCGAAATTACAAAAGCAACCAAAGATATGTTAAAAATTGCAGCTAAAGATGGTTTCTACATGCCAAATGTAATACAGGCTGGAACCTGGGGTATATATTCAATAAAAGAATTTATAGAAAAATTCAATCCACGTGAAAAAGAACTTTTAAGGTAAAAAGGCAAATTAATATGGAAAAACTAAACTTTTTAACAGCTGGCATCCCGCTTAGGGCAAAAGATTACAAAACAGGCTTTGAAGCCCTGAATGCACTTGGCTTAAATGGATTGGAGCTTGAATTTGTCCATGGAGTCAGAATGAGTGATACTTCAAGAGAATTTATAAAAAACAATAAAGAAGATTTCATATTAACAGCCCATGCGCCATTTTATATAAATCTAAATTCCAAAGAAGAAGAAAAGGTTCAGGCAAGTATCAATAGAATAATCGAAGCAGCAATGCTTGCAAATGAACTTGGCGGCTATTCTGTAACATACCATGCGGCATTCTATCTAAAGGAAGATAAAGATATTGTATTTAAAAAACTTATCAAAAGACACGAAAAAATATTTGACGCACTAAAAAAAGAAAATAATAATATATGGATAAGGCCTGAAACCACAGGCAAAGGTAGCCAATGGGGCGATATTGACGAAATCATAGAGTTATCTAAAATCTTTCCTAATATGCTTCCCTGTGTTGATTTTTCACACATCCACGCAAGAACGGCAGGGAAATTTAATACATATGATGAATTTTCATCTATATTTGAAAAAATAGGAAAAAATCTTGGCGATGTTGCACTCAATAACTTTCACGCCCACATTGCAGGCATAGAATATTCTGACAAAGGTGAAAAGAAGCATCTTAATCTAGAAGAAAGTGATTTCAATTATAAAGATTTATTAAAAGCCTTCAAAAATTTTAACATCAAAGGTGTAATTGTCTCAGAAAGCCCCAATATTGAAGAAGACTGCAAATTATTAAAAGATTATTACAATTCGCTTTGATATTTGTTTAAAGATACCAAGATAAATGGTATAATAGAAAATGTAAGGTTATATTTTATTTTTATAATTTTTAGAAGGATAGTATGTTTATGAAAAGTTTTCAAGAAACATCCAAAAGAGGTGGTTTTACGATTGTTGAAACCTTAATAGTGTTGACAACAATTGGAATTGTGGCTGCACTGGTTATACCTGGAATGGTAACAAATACACAGAAACAAAGGCTTGTTGCAGCACTTCAAAAATCAAATGCTGCATTAGCAAGTGTAGTATACCATGCACAAGCAAGAAATCTCAGAATGGAAGACTGGAACTATTCAGCTGATTCAGAAACGTTTGCAACCAGCTATATTATGCCTTTTGTAAATGCTGCTAAAAGTTGTGGTGCAGATGGGGATGACTGCTTTGCAAAAAAATACACATATAGAGACGGTTCCGATGCTGCATCAGCTATATCAGAAGACTATTACAAGGCAACTCTTTCTGATGGTTCCGCCATTGCAATAAAAAGTGGCGGGTGCACAGATTCAAACCCAAGCATTTGTGCTTCTTTCATAGTGGATACTAACGGTACTGATGGCCCGAATCAATGGGGCAAGGATGTTTTTGAATTTCAAATACTTGGAGGCCTACATGCTATTGTGCCTGAAGGAACATTTAGCAGCTACAACGCGGATACAAAAAGATGGGAGTTTAGCGAGCCTGAAAAAATAACTCAGGACTGTATCGCAAAAGGCACTTCCTGCGCAGCCAAAATTATAAGCGATGGTTGGGAAATAAATTATTAAAACAAATTAAACTGAATAAAAGTGCTGCATCTTTAATTTATCAATGCAGCACTTTTAATATTAAAATATTTATGCTATAAAGATTTTAACTAACATAAATTTTTAAGGAAACAACAATGACAAACTTTTTCTTTATTCTGCAGATGATTTCAGGTGTGCTTCTTATGATTTTAGTACTACTGCATTCCCCAAAAGGCGATGGAATTGCTGCCATAGGCTCTGCAAGCCAATTATTTTCATCGCAAAAATCAGCAGAAAAAGGGCTTAATAAAGTAACCTATATTATAGGCGGCATATTCATTTTGTCTACATTAATTTTAGGATTTTTTATAAAGGGATAATTACAAAAATACATCAGGCAAAGTTTTAATACCTTGACTTTGTATAAAATATTATTAAATATTTTATACTATGAAAAATATATTTTTGTATTTTATATCCATAATGAATAATTGCAAAAAATGCCGTCACACCAAAGCATTATTGAATACAAATGAAGGTTACTGCCCTGATTGTGGTGAATATTTAAAAAAATATTACTATGTTTTAAGATGCAGCTGCTGCCTACACAAAAGAGAATCCGCACGAACCGTAATCGGAGCACACAATGACATTATACCAGTATCCAATTTTTGTCCTGTTTGCGGAGAAAAAGAATTTTATATAGAAAAATATGAAAAGCTTAATCTGGTTGATATTAATTATGCAATCGAGGTAAAAGAAACCTTTGATATAACAAAATGCAATATATCAAAAACAAGCGTGTGGGTTGAAATACCAGATAACACAGAAGACAATAGAAACAATACAGAGACAGACTTAATAGCTATACCTGTAAATGAAAATCACTTACTAAAAATAATTCAGGCATAAAAATAAAACAATTATTCTGCACAAAAAATTAATTCTTTTTTTCTTCATATAATGTGGTGTTATATACAAAAAAAATAAGCTATTTACAACTTTAGACTTCACAAAAACCTACTTGAATGGTCATTTTTATACATATAACACAAAATGAAAAATATTTAACAAGCAAATATAAATTATATTATAACCACCAACATATATAGAGCGGCATATATAATACCACTCTATATATCAAATAAAGCCTTTAAAACCTTATTGCTTCAAAAAACACAACAATTAAAAGATACACAACTATAATGCATTCTTAAAGCCCATCGTCCTCAAACCCTGGAGACCTTGATGGTAATCCCTGATATCCAGCATTTGAAATCACTGACTTTCTAATGTATTTATTTGTATAGTTGCCCTTTACAAACATCTTTTTAATCGTATTTTCCCTATCAACAAGAACATGGCTTACCTCGGCAACTTCAGGATTATCATCAGTCAATTGTGTCCAAACGGCAGCTTCAAGGGTCCAACAATAAACTTCTTCATTAATGGAATTCAATTCATCCTGATGAATAGCCTCATGAGCTAGGACTGCAGCAAGTGCCTCCTTTGGCGCATTTTGGTGTTTAATATTTATAAAAATATGCAGCCTGCCTCTCTGTTTCCAGCCAAGAGCATCAAAATTCGCATAGGCTGGATTCAAAACAGAAAGATCCTTAAATTCTACCTTTATAGGTTTGCCTGACAAATTATCCCCTAAAATCGCCCGTCTTGAATAATCAGCAACTGTTCCTTTTAGTGTTTCTGCAGCCCGGATAAGCCTTATGTCCTTCGTTGAGCTCTTATACTGTTTCATAACAGCATCACTTACAGGTACTTCCACAATGGCATTTGCGCTTTGAACACAAAAAGCAAACACCAGCAATGTAAATAAATTCCTAAAATTCTTCCAAAAATGTTTCAATAATCTATCCTCATCTTCCCAATATTTTATACAAACATTATTACATACTTTTTTATTAAGAAAAGTTTATAAAAAAGAAAACACTATTTGTTAATTTTTGTTACAAAAACAAATACGGCTGACAAATTATTTTTTATGCGTTTTTTATATGCAAACACTTTTATAATTTATTTTGGGAGGAAAAAAATGAAAATTGGAGCAAATGCATCTCAAACAGTACAAGAACAAAGAAAAACAAAATTGGTCAATAGTGCAATTGGCGGCGCAGCAGGTGTTGCAATAGGTCTTGGAACAGTTTATGCAACATCAAACATAGCGCACAGAATAGAATTAAAAGATGAATTCAAGAGTGCAAAAAAAAGCAGTTAAAGACGCAAAAAATAATAATATCGCAAAAGAAGGAATAAAAGAATTTAAAAAAGGATTGAAAGACCTAAAATCAAAAGTTAGAAAAGATTCACTAAAAGCAGTAAAGCAAGCTGCCCTTCCAATATTAGTAACAGGTGCAACAATTATTGCAGCAAGAGATTTGATTATTCCTGCAGTAAAAGAATATCTTTCAAACAAAGAAACAACCAAAGCTGACAATAACGGCGAACAAAAACAGTAAGCAAAAATGAGCCGTAATCTTTGTCAGAGCAACATTCTGAATTCAGGCAAAAATTTAACCAAAATCAAAAAACGCTCATAACTTTACCCGAGCTGTAAAATAGATAAATTATAGAATACACAAAAAAGACAGTCATAAAGCAGACTGTCTTTTTAAAAATTTAAACATAATAAAATCCCAGAAAAGCAAGTATTACAAGCTTTCAACCCTGGTTTGTTCGCCTGAAATCAAATCCTTAACAGTGTAATATCTGCCCTTAACTTCATCTTCTCCTATAATCAAAGCCTTTTTAGCTATCTTTCCTGCCTTTTCCAGCTGCTTTGCAAATTTTCTGCACTGGAAATCAAAATCAGCGCTATGGCTCTTCTCCCTTAATTCATTTACAGCCAATAAAGCTTGCTCTGGCATTGTAGAGACAACAAAATAATCAAGTTTTTCTTCATCCTGATGCTGAACTAATTCGTATAACCTCTCAACCCCGAGTGCAAAGCCCACAGCAGGAGTCTTGTCACCACCAAGCATCTCAACAAGCCCATCATAACGACCACCACCAGCAACAGCACTTTGCGCACCAAGCGCATCGCTTTTTATTTCAAAAACAGTTCTGTTATAATAATCAAGCCCTCTTACAAGCATCTTATTTTCAGAATACTTTATACCAAGGTTATTCAGATATTCTTTCACCTTTTCATAATGCTCCTTGCATTCTTCACAAATGAAATCACCAACAACCGCATCTTTGATGCCATCTTTTTCAAAAATTGAAGCACAATGTTCATTCTTGCAATCAAGCATCCTAAGAGGATTTTTTTCATACCTAACCTTACAGTCCTCACAAAGTTCATCAAGATATGGTCTCAAAACATCCTTGATTTTTTCCTTGTATTCCTGCCTGCATTTAGGACAACCCAGAGAATTTATTTCTGCCTTAAGGTTATCTAGCCCCATTTTGCTTAAAAACTTAATAGCAAGAGCAATAACTTCGCTATCCGCAGTGGGTTCTGATATGCCAAACATCTCAACCCCTATCTGATGAAATTGCCTTTGTCGGCCCTTTTGCGGCCTTTCATATCGAAACATAGGCCCAAAATACCACAACTTTACGGGCGCACTCTTTCTATTAAATCCATGTTCAATATACGCCCTAACTACCCCTGCTGTATTTTCCGGCCTAAGAGTGATTGAATTTTCATCCTTATTAACCCCGCCCACAGAAAAAGTATACATTTCTTTATTTACAATATCAGTAGAATCGCCAACCCCTCTTTTAAAAAGTTCAGTTGCCTCAAACACAGGAGTCCTTATTTCCTTATAATTTGCAGCCTGAAACAAGTCTCTTGCCGTTTTTTCAATTTGTTGCCAGGTTAAAACATCCTCAGGCAGTATATCCTTGCAGCCTCTCTGCACTTTAATCATAAAAAATCCTCATCAATAATTTTCACACATATTTTACTATAAAAATTTTAAAGCAGCCCAAAGCGGCAAGAAAGCGTAAAGAAATGTAAAACAACATAAAGCATATTTTTAAAATAAGGATTTAATGCTATCTAAACTTTACTTGTCGACAATTTAAAACATGCAAGCTTTTGGAATATAATTTCTGCGTACAAATGCTCACTAAAACTTAAAACACCTTATACAAAAAACAATCATAACTTATTTCCCGGATGATGCTTTTAAATACTCATCAATGAACTTATCAATTTCGCCATCCATAACAGCATCCACATTACCTATTTCAGCATTAGTCCTGTGATCCTTAACAAGTTTGTAAGGATGAAAAACATAAGAGCGTATCTGTGAGCCAAAATTTATGTCCATGTTCTCACCCTTAATATCTGAAAGTTTTTTTTCATGTTCCATCTGCCGCATCAATAAAAGCTTTGAAGCAAGCATAGAAAGTGCCGTTTCCTTATTCTGCAGCTGAGACCTCTCCTGCTGACATTTAACCACAATCCCTGTGGGCTTATGATAAATCCTAACAGCTGTCTCCACCTTATTGACATTCTGTCCGCCAGCCCCGCCTGAGCGCATTGTTTCCACCTCAATATCATCCGGCGGAATTGTAATCTTTTTTTCAAAATCATCTATAACAGGCATAATTTCAACACTGGCGAAACTCGTCTGCCTTTTGCCGTTTGCATTAAATGGTGAAATTCTAACAAGCCTGTGCACACCTTTTTCAGCCTTCAAATAACCGTATGCAAATTTTCCTTCAATTTTAACAGATGCCGATTTTATCCCAGCCTCATCTCCGTCTGATTTATCCACCAACGATGCTTTATAGCCGTGCTTTTCAGCCCACCTCAGATACATACGAAGCAGCATATTGGCCCAGTCCATAGCATCCACACCGCCAGCCCCCGCATTAATGCTTAAAATCGCACTATTGGTGTCATATTCGCCTGAAAGCATTTTTTGAATCTCAAATTTATCAAGCTCCTCATTAAGTAAAGCGAGGTTCCTAAATCCCTCTTCCATAAGTGTATTATCATCAAGCTCCAGGCTTATTTCAGCATCATCCAGGGCCCTCTGCCACGATGCTGTAGTCTCAATTAATGATTTAATCTCCTTCTGTTCCCTTAAATATTTTGAAGCCTCATCCTGATTGTCCCAAATTGATGGATTTTCAAGCTTCTTAGATAAATCATTAAGTCTAATTTTAAGACTATCAAGGTCAAAGAAACCTCACAGACTGCATCACGCGCTCTTTAAGCTTATTGAGTTTTTCTTTTAATAGTTCTTTAATATCTTCCTGCATAACAAAATTTTACTATAAATATTATTTGTTAGTATATTTTTTAGTGTGTTTTTGATAAAATTATCTAGGTTTTAAGCATAATTTTGGAGCACACAATGGAAGATATTAAAAAGATGATTAGAGATATTCCTGATTTTCCCCAAAAAGGAATAATTTTCAGGGACATTACAACAGCAGTAAAAGACCCTGCAACAATGAAAAAAATAATTGACTATATCGTTGAACAATTCAAGGATGATGAAATTGACTATGTTGCAGGAATTGAATCAAGAGGCTTTATATTCGGCATGCCAGTTGCATACTCTCTTGGCTGTGGTTTTATTCCTATAAGAAAACCTGGCAAGCTTCCTGCAGAAACTATTTCAATGGAATATGAATTAGAATACGGCAAAGATAAAATTGAGATTCATAAAGATGCAATTGAAAAAGGCAAAAAAGTTCTGTTGATTGATGATTTACTGGCAACAGGTGGTACTGCAGCTGCAGCAGCAAAATTAATTCAACAGGTAGGAGAACTCAAGGGCATTGGTTTTGTAATAGAACTCAGCGACCTTAATGGAAGAAAAAAGCTCCCAAAAGACGTTAAACTTGTCTCCATGGCAAAATATTAAGACATCTTTACAGTGCAGGCTGCAGACACAACAAAGAACTTAAAGGCAGCCTGCCTACATTAAACATTTAAATCTTTAAACAGTCAAACTTTGACCGCCAAAATTAATCTTAAAAAGCCCCAAAAATCAAAAGAAAGGAATATTTAGGCACAAATGCTTGTAAGACTGATATACCCCACAGATTGGAGCTTATCATTTAAACAGATACCTGGGTTTGAAACAACTTCAAAAAGAGTGATAGGAAAAGTGACATTTACTACAGACGCCGTTAATGAGGCGGATTTAGCCGTAATTGTAAACTTTAGCCCATATAATCTTAAAATGAAAGCAAAAGAAGTCTGGATATTTCACCAAAAACCCGGAAACTGCAAATACTTTGGGCATTGGCAAAAAGCCTATCCATTTGCTGACAGAGTTTTTGGAAGTTGGAATCCTCTGAATGAAAGAAAAAAAGGCAGCCTAAAAAACCTTTCCAGAGAACAGGCCTCCATTTTCTGGCAGTGCCCGAATTCATATGATTATTATAAAAACCTCCACCACCCTGAAAAAACCTTTGCGCTTTCAGCTATCACAAGCTCCAAAAAAAATTTTGAAGGTCACAAAGAAAGGCTCGAGTTCTTATTTAATCTAAAAGAGGAGCTCAAAAATACAGAATATAATTTTGAAATAAAAGGCAGAGGAATTTCAGAATTCAATTCAAAGGATGAAATATTAATACCATCAAGATATACTCTCGCCATTGAAAACACATCAGAGCCACATTATTTTACAGAAAAAATAACAGACGCATTTTTGTGTAACACAATGCCAATATACTTTGGCGCTCCGAATATTTTTGAATATTTTCCAAAAAATTCTCTTATCCAGCTTGAAGATTTAGATGTCAAAAAAGCTAAAGAAATAATAAAATTCACAATCGATAATAATCTATATGAAAAAAATTACCAGAATATTTTAATGGCAAAAAATATGGTGCTCAACAAGTATAATTTCTTTATGAATTTGATTGAAAAAATCGCAGAATTTGATATCCAAAATAAGCCTATGAAAGAAATTTTTATCCCAAAAAGACACCAAATGAAGCACCCTGTCTTATCAAAGATTAAAAACAAAATAAGAGGAATAAACTAGATGGGTGATGAAGATAAACAATTTGAAGCCTCCCAGCAAAAACTGCAGAAGGCAAGAAAAGAAGGTCAGGTTGTAAAATCAAAAGACTTCTCAACTGCAATCGCCCTTATTGTTATGTTTTCAGCCATTTATGCACTTGGGCCATTTATTTGGAATCAAATCTCCCTCCTGTATGCTAAATTATACGAACAAATCCCAAACGCACACCTTGAAAAAATAGGCTATATGTACATTTTAACATCCACCCTAATACCAACATTTTTAATCATCCTGCCAATCCTTGTCCTTGCAGGAATAATGGGAATTATGGGAGATCTAATTCAGGTTGGCCCCTTGTTTACAATGACACCCCTTATGCCAAAACCTGATAAACTAAATCCGACAAAATATTTTAAAAACCTAATTAGCCCAAAAACAATGTTCGAACTAGTCAAAAATATCGCAAAAGTAGCAATATTGGGACTAATTGGCTGGGTTGTTTATTTAGAGCATTTTCCTGAAATCCTACTCCTCGCTGCGGTTGATAACCAATTTGCAACCCTTATCGCATTCGGTAAATTAATTGTTGATTTTATTATAAAGGCAGGAATTGCATTTTTGATAATTGCAGCAGCAGATTATGGTGTCACAAAATGGAAATTCATGCAGGATCAAAAAATGTCATTCAAGGAGGTTAAAGATGAATACAAAAACTCAGAAGGCGACCCCCATGTTAAGGCTGCACTAAGACAAAAAAGACAGCAATTACTACAAAAATCAATGATGGATATGGTTCCTGAATCCGATTTTGTAGTCACAAATCCGACACATATTGCCTGCGCTCTTAAATATGATGCAGAAACAATGGAATCACCTAAGCTTTTAGCCAAAGGTACAGAGCTTTTTGCCAAAAAAATTAAAGAAATAGCACAAGAACACGACATTCCTGTCATCGAAAACCCGCCTGTTGCAAGGGCAATTTTTAGAATGGTTGAAATAAACCAGGAAGTTCCGCCTGATTTATATAAAGCTGTTGCTGAAATTCTCATATTTGTTTATAACCTGAAAAAGAAAAAAGATAGCACAAAATAATTTTATACAATTTTTATACAAAAAGGCTGCTTTTTACTTGCTCTTGAGGATAAGCATATAATACAAAACATATTCAAAGATTCCTCTAAACAACCACAACATTCATCTGTGCAACACAAGGAAGGATATACAGATTTATCTCAAATTTTTCAGCTTAATTACCTAAAGGTCTAACGCAATCATCAAGCATTTTTATGCTAATATTTTTATATGAACAATATAGAACTTTTAATGCCTGCAGGCAACATTGAAAAAATGCGCTATGCCTTCACATACGGTGCAGATGCAGTATACCTGGGTATGGTTGATTATTCCCTTAGAACAATGCGCAAGGGTGAACTTATAACAAGAGATAATCTAAAAATCGCAGTGAATGAAGCAAGACGTATAAATAAAAAAGTTTATCTCACCCTCAATATCTTCGCCTATGATGACGATATAAAAAAGCTTTATGAAGACATACAAATAATACAAGATGCAAATCCGAATGCAATAATATTGAGCGACTTTGGCATATATAATACAATCAAAAAAGAATTGCCAAACATAGATATTCATATCTCCACCCAAACAAACACATTAAATTCAGAAGCCGTAAAATTCTGGAGAGATTTAGGCGCAAAAAGAGTAATTCTAGCCCGCGAATTATCATTAAGACAAATCGAAAACATAAGAAAAAATGTGCCGGATATTGAGCTTGAATGCTTTGCGCATGGCTCCCAGTGTATGAGCTATTCAGGTCGTTGCCTATTATCAGACTATATGACAGGTCACAATAGAAAAGCAAATCACGGCGGTTGTGCTCAGCCATGTAGATGGAGTTATAAACTTGTTGAAGAAACACGTCCTGGACAATATTATGAAATTCTGGAGGACGAAAAAGGCTCTCATATCTTATCCCCTAAGGATTTATGCCTCATTGAATATGTAAATGACCTAAAAAATATCGGCATAGATTCGATAAAAGTAGAAGGCAGAACAAAAAGCCTTTACTACGCTTCAGCTGTATCAAAAGCCTACCGCGACGTTTTAGACGGCAAAATAACCGCAAAAGAAGGTTACTTAGAGCTCTTAAAAGTCGGAAACAGAGGCTATACAAAGGGTTTCTTCCTTGGCGATAATAACTCTGACAGCTACAGCTATGATATATCCAAAGGCCTTGCAGGAGCTGATTTTCTTGGTATCGTCCTTGAAAAAAAAGGCAGTAAATACAGGGTAATTTTCAAAAACAAAGTATATATTAATGATGAACTTGAAATAATCACCCCTTCATATGCTGCAAAAGCAACTGTCACGAGTATTTTAAACGAATCAAGGGATGACAGCACCCTTGCAAATACAAACGACGAAGCATGGATAGAGCTTAAAGAAACAGAAAATAGCCTTGAAGCATCCCTATGGCAAAAAGAATACAACTGGGCACTTTTAAGAACCACCGGCATTAAAAACTGTAAACTAGAAGGAAAATGTACTATATGCGAATAAAACCTGATTATAATCTTAATTCAGTATTTGAAATAAATGATGAAGAATTATTATGCCGCGGCATTAAATGCATATTTTTTGACCTTGATTCCACATTAATGCAATCAAAAAGCGGAAAGTTTACAGAAAAAACATTGAATTTCTTAAACAAATTATCACAAAACTTTAAAATAGCCATAATTACAAACAATTGTAAAAAACACTACATAAATAAAGCAGAAGAACAGTGCAGTATAAAAATCTATTCAAATGCAAAAAAGCCCGACACCAGAGTCTTAAGGCAGGCATTAAATGATTTTAATATAAAAGAAACAGAAGCCGCAATGGTAGGTGACAGGCCCTTAACAGATATTTTAGCTGGCAAAAAAGCCAACATGACAACTATCCTGGTTGATTCAATCTCAAAAGACAAAGAATGCAAAATAGTACGCTTTGTTCGCTGGCTTGAAAGACTTACAATAAAAAGATAACTTTCTTATGAAAAAAAATGCCAAAACCAAAGAAGCTAACAACTAGCAGTCTGTCAAAAGTAAACAATTGTAGCAAATCACAAAATAATATCAAATACAAGAATAAAGGTATAAAATAAATGATAAATGCAACATCTGCGCTAAACCCTAAAACCAGCCCCAAAATAGCTAATTATCCACAATTGCAATATCATATAAAACAACCCTTCCCTGCCTTATACAAAAATATATTGCCTGCTACAAATACTGGCATCATAAACAATAAAGAAGCTAAAGACGGTGATACTGTTATCATTAATGGCAAAAAGAAAACACTTGCTGGCATTAAAAAGAGACCACAGGACATAAAGGTAGAAAAAGCAATTCAAAAAATTACAGCCAACGCAGATGATATGATAAAACGGGCAATAAAAAAAGCCAATGAAGTTAGCGAATCACTCAAAAAAGGTGATGGGCAGATTACTTCAAACAATAAAAATTATACAAAACTAACAGAAACCCTTGCAGGCGGCATTACAAGAAAAAGCACTTTTCTAGACAGTAAAATATCAACAATTGAAGAAACCCTGCCAGATAATAAAAAAAATGTTTATAGTTTTTCTGATGGCAAACTATTTAGCTGCAAAGAAGGAGTTGAAACCTTGGCTCAAAATTGCGAGCTGATAGCAAAAAATCTACATTTAGAAAATGGCAAGCCAGCACTATATACAGCAGACGACAAGCATTTTACGGATAACAGCGCCTTTGAATGCCTTGAATCAGTAGTTTTTGAAGATGGCAAACCCTTAGAATACATAACAGACCTAAAAGGCACGGCCGACTATGAATATATATCAGGCATATGGCTGGAATTCAAAAATGAAAAGTGGCAACTTATAGGAGCAAGTACAAAAAATTTGACATTCTTTAATCACCCCTAATACAGATTTTAGGGCCCCAAGAAAATCAACATATTGGCTAAAAAATTTAGCAAATATTGAAATTCTAACACAAAAAGGGCAAATTTTTATGCAGATAAATTTTAAAGGAAACAGCTAAAAACCTCGCGGAGAAACCCAAAAGGGCCCGCTGACAGAGGCAAATAATGCCATTATGTACATAGCACACAATGAAAAACTGCAAGCAGGCGTCATTGCAGGGTTAGCGGCCGCAGGCGAAAAATTTTTAGAACGCCTGAATGACATCGATTCCTTTGAAAAAAGCAGCCCCGTGCTATCAGAAGGCAAAAAGGGCAAAGCCCTGGTAAAATCCTTACAAGAGAAGGGATACATCGACAGCCTGCCAAAAACATTACTCTTGCCCTTCATCACAGTAGGAGGCATAACTGCCCTGTTTTTATATATTTTGAGCAAAACTTTCCCGAAAAATAAAGATACACAAGGCTGATAGTCAAAATTGGCAGCAAGTCCCAAAAAACACTTGTCGCGCCAAAAGTACCGTGTGAGTATGGCCAAAATCATTACACTGCAAGAATTTTAGGCATATAGCGCTAAACACTGTTTCAGGCGGATTACAAGCTATTTGTCATTAGACGGGTTAAAAAAATCACCGCCAAATACGCTATTATCCTTGTTATCATTAGCCTTAGCACCGTCATTACGGCCAAAAGGCCCTCTTGGCCTATTATTTAAAAATTTTGCTTTTCCCTTGGGTTCGAAATCATTGCCAAAAGGCTTGTCCTTACTGGCAAGAAACACGCTATCAGGGGTTTCTGGCGAAATATTAACACCGTTTTTAATTGTCTGCTCAGTCTTTGGTAAAATTTTATCAGCCTGCTTTGCAATTTTATCAAAAAACCCAAAAAATGTGCCATTACCAGTGTTTTTAGATGTATTTACGCCTTTAGATGTGCTTTCTGACTGGTTTTTAGACGTTTTTGCGGTATTATCAAAAGAGTTTTTAATCCCGGCAGAATTCGAAAAAACATCCGAAACTTCGTTGTTATCAGCATTTGAAGAGCTCTTAACGTCCGTATTATTGCAAAAATCACCAGTTTCAAGAAACGAATCGCCAGAATCCATACTATCAGAGGCGATTCCGTAATAATCATCGTCATCCTCGTATTCTTCTTCTTGATATTGAAATTTATCTTCAGCTTCTCCATCAAGGATTTTAGGGTCAATTTCTATCTCGCGCTTTTTCTTCTTTTTCTTGCCTTGGGCCATATAGCCAGTGTTTCCGCCACCGCCATTATTCATCATGCCCTTAGCGCCGGATATTTGAGGACTATTTGGAGAGCCAAAATTAAACGAAGCCATAAACACCTTTATTTTTTACAAAAAAGTACCCTAATCTAATTATAACATTTTTTGATACAAATGTAGTAATTTATTTAAATAAAAATATTACAAATGTTACGAATACGTGCAAATTTTTCTTCACAATACCATCACACGACAACCGTCCAAAAGAAGTAAAATTACCGTAAAAAGCCTAAAAACAAGATATTTCAGCCTTGATAAAGCCTACAATGGTGTTGTTACAAGCATTTTATACTTTCATACAAGTCGAAATACTCTTTTTACAATGGCTGCACGCAGAAGTATATCCAAAAATCATACAGAGAGGCATTCTACAAGATGTTTAGTAAAAAATACAGTCTATAAAATTATTTTTCATACCCCCATAAAGTAGAAATATCAATAATTTGCAGATATTCGCACGAAACAAATTCAATAGTGAAGCTTATTTTGGGTATTCAAGTTATAATTTTAGTAAAAATAAGCCTACAGCAAGGGTTTTGAGCATAATCTAGCCTAAAAATAAGCGCCAATGATGCATTTTCACGCTTAGTTGCAGCCAAGATACACTTATATCCCTATTTTTATAATTCATCTGGAAAGATAATGCACTATTTGCAATAACTTTCACATATACAAATGCCCAAAAAACACTCATATCAAGCTTTTTAAATTCAAGTTTATTTTAACGTGCATATATTTAAAAATATATTTAAATAGCAAATCCCGATGAATCATACCACAAAAGGATTTCAACGGTCAATAATCCGCCTTCACGGTGAAAACTAAGGTTTTTAACACCTTAAAGTCAAGTCAATAAATATTACAGCTCATTTTGAAGCTTAAGCAGGCACTTTGAAAACAACAAAATGCACTTCATATAAGGCTTTCAGGCCAATTGCAGGGCAAGTTTTATTGCTTCCGCCATACCTGTAGCATCCGCAATCCCTTGCCCTGCAATGTCATAAGCTGTTCCAGATGATGGCGATGTACGAATAACCTTGAGCCCAATTGTTGTATTCACAGCTTTTTTAAAGCAAAGTGCTTTAATAGGACACAAACCCTGATCATGATAGGCTGCCAAAATACAGTCATAGTACTGCTTTTCGCCATTAAGATATTTTTCGCCAACCCCCGCAAAAAGCCCGTCAGCACTGAGCGGAAAAGTAATATCAACCCCCAAATCCCTGAGCTCAAGAACCGCGGGCGTCATTATCTCTATCTCATCATCTCCTAGAATTCCATTCTCGCCAGCATGTGGATTTAGCGCACAGAGAGCGAGTTTCGGGCTCTCTATACCACATTTTTGAACTAAAAATTTACAAACTCTCAAACTCTTCTCTATGATTAAATTCTTAGATAATTTAACCTGATTTAAAGGAATATGCCGGGTTAAAAGAAGTACCCTGAGGTCGTTTGCAGCAAAAAGCATCTCAGCTTTAGAATCTTTATTCCCTAAAAGCTCCTGTAAAATTTCTGTCTGACCCGAATAATGAAACCCCGACTTAAATAGAGCCTCTTTAGATACCGGAGCTGTAACTATAGCCTGAATTACACCCTCATTGGCAAGATCAGATGCAGTCTTTAAAGTATTAAAGCAAAAACGCCCATTATCGCTAGTATCAAGCTCTATTGTATCGTAGGTATCCAAAAGGCAATCGTTGAGATTTTTTCCGATTATTAAAACCTCCTCGGAAGGCAACTTCAGGGCATTTAGAGCCTTTATTGTAATTTCTTCACCAATTCCAAGTGTATCACCCGTCGTTATTGCAATTTTATACTTTTTTTCAGCCATTATCCGCCCCCTGATTGTATTTCTATTATGCAAATACATTAATTAGTACCCTATTAAGGCTTTCAAGCATTTATGTGATGTTCAAAATATTTTACAATATCCACCAAAGTGCTTGAGGTGCCAAAGTTTCCAGATTTTGTAACCACTAATTGAGCATTAGAATCCATACAAAGAGGTATGGATGGCAAAATTGCATCAACAACCTGTAAATACGCACAGTTTAAAGCTTTTGAACATTTATAAGAAGTTTCACCGCCTAAGGTTATCAAAATAAATTCAGAACGAAGCTTAATCTTATATGCAAGCTCTGATAAAAAGTCTGTAATCCTTGTGGCGAGCTGTTCTTTGGTAATACCTTCGTCTATGAGCCTGTTATTTGCAGCCTCGCTAGCAAGCTCTTCGCCTAAATCAGAAACATGAATTATCACAATGTAGTCCTTAACAAGATTGGAGGCTATTCTGCCAAGAAAATTGTCATTAATACCAGCTAGAATATCGTTCAAAGTAAGCGAAATAAAATAGGTATTTTCAATATCAGTATCCATTTCAAGTTTTTTAATTTGCAGCGCTGTTAAAGAAGTTGCAGAGCCTGACAATATAAGCTTTGGCAGATATGGCACTTTTTTTTGGACAGGAGGTTTAATTTCTGAAAGCCAAGCAGCACCAAGCGCATGAGCAAACCCCGCAGAACCTGCAGGCAAAATATTATAAGTACTTTTTTGCATAGCAAGCACAATCTGTTCAAAATCTATAGTGGAAACGGCATCAGTCACTATCAATTTTTTTCCTGCAGCTATCAATTCATTAAGCTTCAAGGCAATTGGGCCCGCCCCCTTTGTAATTGTTTTCATCTCAATTGAACCGACAAGGCTCGCTCCATCTTCACTTAAACCTCTTTTTAAAATATCAGGAATATAAGAATCGTAAATCGGCGCCTTAGGGTCTCTTGCCGCATCTGTCCTTTCAATGGGAACGCCCTTCAGCAGCTGATATCCACCAATTGTAATTCTGCCTTCCTGAACATATGCCGGAGCAACAATTGCAGCATCATATTCTGTAGCTTCAAGCATAGCAAGAATTTCAACTGCAATATTCCCTCTTAGAGTTGAATCGATTTTTTTATAAAAATATTCTATCCCAAACTTTTCCTTTAAAATTTTTGTGGTGTCATACACGATTTTACCAGCATCAAATGGTGCAATATTGCGGGTTTCATTACAAACAGCCCATGTTTCCACATTTAAATGATTTTCATTCAAAGAATTTATATCAAGGACAATTTCGGCGTTTGAACCCTTCATAAAAAACTGCAAAGCCGTATCATTTGCACCGGTTAAATCATCAGCAATTATCCCGATAGAATTTGAAATCAGCATGAATTAAATCCTAAAAATCTAATTATCGCCCTTAGACCCCAAAAGTCTTACATTTGTGCATCTCACAAGATATCTTTCAGCCGTCTCGCCATCTGGTGTCTGCCATTTATTCACAACAAGACGCCCTTCAACCGCAACCAATCTGCCTTTTTTTACCCATTCGCCTGCAACCTCAGCCTGTTTATCCCAAACTTCAATATTAAACCAGTCGGTTGCTTCCTCCTTAGTCCTTGAATCCCAACGATTTACAGCAAGTGAAAAGTTTGTTTTTACTTTTCCGCTGTCAAAATATTTCATTTCAGGATCTTGACCTACGCGCCCGACCACAACTACTGAATTTACCATTTTATTGCCTTTCTAGCTGGTTTAATATTTTTCTTCACAGACTATTTATAAAAATTATATAATTAACAAAATTTAAGTGCAAATAATAAATTGTGCCTTGCTGGACAAAACAATTTTTCATATAAAAAACGCAAGGTTTGGCTTAAAAGTTGCAAAATCAGTGCTAATTTTCAGAATTTTACACAAATAATGAGTTTTTTAGAGCAGCTGGGCTCAATTCTTTTTTATTCTGCTGGCATATCCGGCAAAACCTCTGATACCACCTGGTTTCTACCATTTCCTTTTGCAATGTAAAGACACTTATCGGCATATTCTATTAATTTTTCAGTAGTATCGCCATCTTTCGGCATAGAAGCCACCCCAAGACTTATAGTAACATGGGTCCAATCACCCGTTGCAAGCTCAAATTCACGATTTCTTACAGCCTCGCAAATTTTCACGGCAGTTTTAATAGCATCTTCCTTGTTTGTATTTGTTAAAATAACAGACATCTCCTCTCCGCCATATCTACAGGGAATATCCGTTGCTCTTATATTTTTTTTGATAGTTTGGGCCACTTGTCTTAAAACAGCATCGCCGCTTTGATGTCCGTATGTATCGTTAAACTTCTTGAAGAAATCAATATCAATAAGAATCAGTGAAAATACACTATTATACCTTTTTGCGGTTTGAATATTTGCACTCATTTGCTCCTGAAAATATCTATGATTAAACATATCAGTCAAACCATCTGTCACAGCAAGTTTATAAGTGTGCTCATAATCTCTTGATGTAATAAGGTATTTTGCAATATAGGATGCAGCAAAAACAAAAACACCGAATAAAAACGGCAAAATAAGCCCAATCCATATGTTAAAGAATAACATCAAAACAATGGATAAAATAAAATAGCTTATATATAATGCAAAAAACAAAATAACAGACCTTGCCGGAGATTTAAGCCTCATAACCCCGTATCCTACAATAAAAGCAAGTAGAAAGGCCATTGAAATGTCAAAGAAAGGATTGGCTTTCCTGATAAAATTATTATCAAGAATATTATTTAAAAACGTGGCTTGCACCTCAACACCAGGAAACATATAAGAAACTGGCACACTTTTAATATCAGAAAGGCTGTTTGCAACAACGCCTATAAATACAATCTTATCCTTAAAATTACTATCCAAAAACTCACGGTTGTTCTTTTCTATGGCAGAAGAAACCTCCCATAAGGGCACATATTTAAAACTCCATTCGGGCCCATACCAGTTTAAAATGAGCCTGCCATCAGAATTTAGAGGCAAAATATGATTTTTATCAAGAATAATTTCGCCATTATTATTCAGCTTAAAATCATTTCTATCAAGGTTTAGATAGTTTAATGCAGACAAAAGTGTACTATGCTTATAATATGCCCCATCATAATACAAGAAAGGAAGCATAGTACGGATTGTACCATCTTTATCCCGGTGAACATTAATAAGACCAATATTTTTTGTGCCAGTTAATATTTCATCAATTATACTCCTGCAGTTTGAATAAACAAGATCAGGATTTGTTTTTATTAAATAATCATTTTCAATGCTGTTTTGCAGTGCCACAGGAAGCTTTGGCGGAGTCCTTACTTCCTTTGAATAATTATCAAAATTTATTGAAACATAAACATTTTTGTTCTTGTTGACTGCCTGAATGAGTTCGCTGTCTGAATTTCCATCAGCAGTAAATCTTTTTAGGAATAATAAATCAAAAATTAATTCATTTGGTTTTGATGGCTCAAGATTTGTAATTAATTTTGCCCAATAAGAGCGCGGCACAGGCCAACTGCCATATTTATCAACAATGTATTCATAACTTGCATCGTCAACAGCAATAATCACAATTTTATTACTGATTTTTCTATATTTGGAAACTATTGACTGCCTTAAATCAAAAGTTTTATTTTCAACACCAGACAAAAAACCCAAAAATGAAGGGATTTGAATTAAATATAAAAATACCCCCAATACCATTATGGAAGCCAATATATAGCTAAGTTTAATCCAATTTTTCTTCTTCATACGAAAGATTATAGTTTAATTCTGACAAAAATTCCATCTCATCAATTATATTTAATATCGGATTTAAATTATTAAAATGCATTTTGATTTTATGGGCAGATAAAAATCCAATAAGCTGTTCACCCGCGCCCATAGCAGCGCTTGAGTAATTAGATAAATAATTTAAAAGACATTTCTCATTTGTGTTCATATATTAGATTTTGCACTATTCTGCAAAATTATAAATCAACCATAAGAATAATTTTAACCCATATTAGCTAAACCATACGATGGATATTTAAAGTTTTGTAAACAAATTAAGAAATATATGCCCATTTATTTATTTTATAAAAGTCAGGCGTTATGCAGCTTTATTCCACTCAAGATTAATTTTTGTAAATTTCTACTTGAGAATTAACAAATTTAAAAATTCACGGGTTTTAAAATAACCCCAAAGGAATGAGACAGGAATATGATAATAAACAATTTTAGAAGCAATTACAGGAATATTACATTTCAATCAAAAATCACAAAAAAGGAAATAATAGATGGAAAAACAGTTCCATACTTTAAAACACCAGAAGGACAAACAGCAGTAGCACTAAATCTACAGGCAATTTATAATATAAAAACAAATCAAAATTTTACACCAAAGGCACTTGAAGAGTGTGACAGAGAAATACTAGAATCAAACAAGCCAGAAGATTGTAAAAAATGGACAAACTGGGTTGATCCATCATCGGGCAGATTCTATACAATAATAAAAAAATCAGACAATCCCGACGGCACAAAAACTGTCAGGATTTTAGGTAAAAACGGTGAACTTATAAAAGAATGCGATATAACCCCAAAAAAAATTATCATAATAGATAATCCAAATTTCAAGATTGATGACAGTTTACACTCAAAAACAAGTAATCTTATGGGCCATGGTCCACTTGTAAAACTTGTAGCTGAGAGAACAAATCCGATTGCAGATGTTGAAACGTTATTACTTAATGATAAATCTATAGAAAAAGGTGTTGTTAAAAAATTACAAGAAGTCTTAAAAAGACTAAAACATGGTGAACAGATAGATGCTATCAATTTATCACTTGAAACCATCAAAATAATACAGCCAGAAGAAGCAAGCACAAATCGCAAGTCATTATCATCTGCAGAAACAACTGAGATACTAGCCAGAGCCTCTAAGACATTGCGCTTCCCAGATAAACACTATATTAAGAAAATACCAGATTTAATGACAAAAATAAATCAATATGGCACAAGAATCATTATTTCTGCAGGAAATGCTGGTGCAAATGGACACAACATTCTTTCTGCCATCGATTGTACAGAGCCTGTAGGGGGACTTGGTACTGATGGAAAAATTGCAAAAGATTCCTCATCAAGAAACCTTACTACCCATTATGAACAATATAATTTTCCAATAACATTTACAGAAGATGGTTTAAGAATTACAGAAAATAAGGGAGTTGACATCCCGTATCCAAAACACTATGCAAAGCTTGTTGGACAAAAGGCAGAAGGAAACATAATAACAAAAGAAAAACTGGAGCAATTATGCAAAGAAATCAAACCTGGCGATGAAATATATATAGATAAAATTAAAAACGGCCTTCTGCTTCTAAAGAAAGATGAAATTGAAATAAAAGGAGTTCTTTATCCTATTTATGCAAACCTTGCAGATGAAGAATCAATCAAGGCAGAACAATACCTCACCGCAACCCCAAATGGTACATTAATCCCACTATCTTATCTTCTAAGTCCAGTTACGGAAATATCAGGCACATCACTTGCAGCACCAAAAAGAGCGGCAAAGCTTATGTTGAACGATGCCATACAAGAAATTTTACATTCAGATAATTAGACTAAATCATACAAAAAGTTTTGCTTTATAAAGATACAGTTTTACATACACCTTGCAAAACATTATCAAAAAACAAGAAAGAGCAAAAGGCACAATACACCATAAACTCTACCATTACGAACTTACGAACCTGCTAAAACTATTGTAAAATCACGCCCTGCCTTATTTAAGCCTATAGGATCATAAACTGTTTGTTTTTCCTTTATATCAGGAATTTCTTTTTTTAAGATAGCAATGGTATCGTTTGGCAAATCAAGATTATGTATTGCAATATGATCATGTCCAAGCTTTGTTGCGGACCGCAAATTTACACTAAAACCATTACTTTCTAAAGCAGCCTTAAGATCTTTTGCCTTTGATTCCATATTGGAAGTATACAAAATACCAACTGTAATCGGCCCCTCAAGCACTTTTGGCTTATCTCTGTACACAAGCCTGTTTATGATTTCCTGCGTCTTTTCAGGGTCTAGTATCCAATAGCTTATACTGCCTCTCTGTGATGGAGAGCCTGGCAATGTTGCAACTTGAACAGTCGACATATCAACACTTTTTGCAAGGGCAGCATATTGAGACAATTCATACACAGATAAATCAGTCAAAATATACTTGGGCAAAATCTTTAAAACTTCAGGAATTTTGACCAAAACCTGCGGATCTTTAAGCCTTTCGCCAAGCGCATTAAAGAACCACTGCTGACGTCTTATTCTGCCTATATCACCAAGGGCGTCTTTTCTAAACCTCATGTATCCTTCAGCCTCTTTGCCGCTTAGGATTCTATCACCCTTAGGAAGATTTATATGAAGCCCGCCAGCAGAATCATGATAGTACATATCTTTTTCAATATATATAGGAAGCCCGCCAATTGTATCGATAAACTTAACAAACGCAAGGTTTGACAAAACAATGTAATGATCAACCCTGATTCCAAAAGTTTCTTCTACAGTTTTAACAGTAAGATTTATGCCGCCGTAAGCAAAAGCATGATTAATTTTATCAGGCTTTGTCCTGTCTGCTATATAAACCTTGCTATCCCTTGGAATTGAGATGACATTCACATTTTTTCCATGAGGCGCAATACTTACAATTAGCATGGCATCTGATCTGTTTCCCTTAAAAGCATCCTCGCCTTTTTCTGTGGCATCTATCCCAAGCACAAGAATATTTTGTCTTTTGGCTGAAAATGGAAGTGAAAACTCCACTCTTTTTTCAGGGTCTGCAACCTTTCCAGCGAATGATGAAACATCCCCAACAAAAGTTACAACTTCACTTCTATACAAAACAACGGCAACAACTATTAAGATTAATAAACTTCCAAAGAAAGATTTAAAAAAACTACCTGCAATATTTTGATTTGAATTTTTTCTTCTAACCGGTTTTATGGCCGGCTTGTATGCATTTCTTGGATCATATAACTGATTCATAATTGATTACTCATGGTTTATAAATAAACTTTACTTATACGCAAAAATTATACTTTAAAAATTTTAAGTTGCAAAACAAATTAAATAAATGTTACCATTTTAATATAAACAGAGGAAATTAAAATTTATGAAAAAGATAATCTTTACCTTCTTGCTTCTGATATCAGCACTGATAATTTTCAGCCCAAATAAAGCCTCTGCTGATGAATTAAGCATTAAATCTCAGGCGTATGTACTTTATAACACTAACAATTTAGATGAAACCCTAAAACTTTTAAATAGCCTGCCTGACGATGAGAAAGATGAGGAGGTTTATGTCATAATCGCAAACGTTTATGAGGATAAAAATAACGTTGATAAAGCCGTTGAAAACCTTAACCATTCTTTAAGAATAAACCCCGAGTATTACAAAGCATATTATAATCTTGGATGTATATTTCTAAGCAAAAAGGCTTACAATCTTGCTGAAAAAAATCTGCTCCTGGCAATCAAATACAATAAAGATTTTGCGCATTCCTATTATAATCTCGGAACACTCTATATAAAAACAGGTGATTTTGACAAGGCAAAGAAAAACCTCCTAAAGGCAATTTATCTAAAAAATGATGAAAAAGACTTTTACTTAAACCTTGCCTATGCATATAAATTCTTAGGAAAAGAAAAGGATGCAAAAAGATTTTTAGAGATTTATAACAGCAGTAAATAAGTTACTTTGTTTTATTTAAACGGGGCATCCTACATCTACTTACTTCAAAAATAAAAGAATCAATAAATGCGGGCGCAAATTTACTGAAAAATTTAAAAAATACTTGAATACCAAATTTTGCCAAAATGTAACAAAAAATTAACAAATCCATAGCTATGCGGTTAAATTTTTGCACTATAATGGTTTTGTAAAAAACTTTATAGAGGCAGTTTAAATATGCTTAATACAAAAATTGATAACAAAACGCTTTTAGAACTTTACAATGTACCACTCGAAGAACTATTAGTGGAAGCCAAAAAATATAATTCAGATACGGTCGAATTTTGTTCCCTTATTAGCGCACGAACCGGAAAATGCTCTGAAAGCTGTAAATATTGTGCTCAAAGCTCTTATTATATGACAGATATATACACACACCCGCTTGTTAAGGTGGAAGATGTTATAAACACTGCAAAAGAAGCTAAAAAGAACGGCGCAACCCGCTTTGCTATCGTAACATCAGGAAGAGGCCCAAAACAAAGTGATATGCCAATTATGTGCGAAATGATAAGAGAAATCAATAATCTTGGCTTAAAAAGCTGTGCATCTTTAGGCCTTTTAAACAAAGAAATAGTTAATCAATTTAAAGAAGCAGGCCTTGTCCGCTATCATCACAACATTAACACTTCAAGAAGCTATCATCCCAATATCACAACAACTCACGCATTTGATGATAGAATAAACACAATCAATCTGATAAAAGAAGCAGGAATTGAAATATGCTCAGGCGTTATTATAGGGATGGGCGAAACTATTGAACAAAGAGTTGAAATGGCATTGAATTTAGCTGAAATTCACCCAAATTCCATTCCTGTAAACTTTTTAACCCCAATAAAGGGTACTCCGTTTGAATCTTACGAAGATAAAATTAACGAAGAACATATTTTAAGAACACTCGCTATAATTAAAATTGCCAACCCTGACTCTGTTGTACGATTTGCCGGAGGACGAAAATTAAGATTAATCAAAGAAAATATGGAAACGGCCCTAAAATACACGGTTAACGGTATTCTTATCGGCAATTACCTTACAACCATAGGAATTGAGCCCGATGAAGATTTAAAAACACTTGAAAAATTAGGAAAAAAACTCTATGTATGATTACATAAAAGGCACACTTATTTTTAAAAATTTAGACACTGCAGTGGTTGAAAACAATGGTATTGGCTATAAATTTTTAATTAATTCTAGAACATCAGCGCTCTTGGGTGAAATCAATGAAGAAGTCAAAGTTTACACAAAACTTATCCATAAAGAAGATACAATGTACCTTGCGGGTTTTAAACAAAAAGAGGACAGGGCTATTTTTGATATCCTGACATCTGTTTCAGGCATAGGCACAAAGGTTGCAATGGTTCTTTTAGATGAATTTTCAGGTTCTGAGCTGATAAATGCAGTGCTTGAGGGCGACTACAAATTAATTTCAAGAGCAAAAGGCGTCGGGCCAAAGCTTGCACAAAAAATAATTCTAGAATTAAAGGGCAAACTTACTAATCAGGATATAATCTCAAACATTATGGAAGACAAGGTTTCTAGTCTCTCAACATCCAAAAACCACATCTCAAAAGAAACAATCAAAGAAGTACAGGCTATCCTTCAATCCCTTGGCTACAGCCAAAATGAATATATGGACGCAATTGAAAAATGCGCCAGTACAATAGAAAAAGATAATAGCGAAGAATTATTAAAAGAAACACTTAAAATATTGTCGATGGAGTAAAAGAATCATGCCCATCTTGACAAACCACATACTATAGTAAATAATAAAAATGTAGGGCGAAGCTCCTGAAAAGTAAAGTATACATCAAGAGCTTTTCTTCACACCCTACGGTTTTACAATTTTGATGCTATTACTGCAATTGCAAAGGCCAGTAATAGCACTATTATTTGCTTCACCATAGTTTCACCTCCTTCCATCCAATTTCTTCATAAATTGCGTGTGACAGAAGTTTGGCTTGCATAAAGCCCTACAGACTTATTCTGCAAGATTTGTTTCGATTTTTAAAATATATAATTTTCCTTAACATTCTATTTAAAACAAATTTTGCAAATGATAAGATAAATAAAACAGGATGGATAGAGGAAAATTATGACACAGAATAAATTAAAAGTTTTAATTGCAAGTGCTGAAATGGCACCATATTCAAAAGTTGGCGGCCTGGCGGATGTTGTTGGCGAATTGCCTCCTTATTTAGAAAAGGAAGGAGCTGAAGTCTGTGTATTTACACCACTCTATGGCTGCATTGATGAAGAAAAATGGGGAATAGAAGAGCTCCCGAATTCTGAACTAACTCTTGATATGGGAAATTCGCGCCATGTATTCAAACTAAAAATAGCAAAACACCCAAAATCAAAAAACGTAAATATTTTCTTTGTCGACAACCCTAAGTATTACTCCTGCTTTAATGTAGTTTATCCAATGTGGTGCGATGAAATGTATGAAATGCAAAGATATGTTTCATTCTCACTTGCTGTCTTAGAATATGCAAAGCTTTTAAATTTTAAAGCAGACATAATCCACGCCAATGACTGGCATACGGCAATGCTTCCTGTTTATTTAAAATCAAACTACAAATATGATGAATTCTACAAAAATACAAAATCAATCTTCACTATCCACAATCTCGCCTATCAGGGTTCTTGCGATAAGGCAATCATTGATTTTTCAAATATGCGCTGGGATAATGTTTACCATGACAACTGTGTTGAACACTATGGCAGAGTAAACTGGTTGAAAGGCGCACTATATTGTGCCGATAAAATCACAACGGTTTCGCCAAGGTATGCAAGAGAAATCCTAGGCGGAGAATTTGGCGAAGGAATGGACTACACCCTAAGGGGTCAAACCTACAAACTTTGCGGAATCTTAAACGGCACAACGTATGATAAAAAAGATTTCAAAAAATCTGAAAAGCCAAAATTTAAAGAAGAAGTCCAAAAAATGTTCGGCTTGAGTCTAAACCCGGATAGACCGCTTATTTCAATGATTTCAAGACTGACATATCAAAAAGGGCTTGATTTAATTGACTTTGCAAAGTTTGACTTAATGAGTCTGCCGGCAGACTTTGTATTCCTTGGCACCGGCGAAAACGGGTATCAGAATATGCTTATCTGGAGCAGTAATAATTCATCTAATATCCGCGCCTGGATTGATTTTAAACCCGAATTATCTGAATTAATATACAAAGGCTCAGATATGTTTTTAATGCCATCCCTCTTTGAACCATGCGGCATAAGCCAGATGATAGCCTTAAAATATGGTACTCTACCAATAGTGCGTGCAGTAGGCGGCCTGGATGATACAATTATTGCTTATCCAAATGAAAAAGCAAACGGCTTTAAATTCTTAACATATGATGCTAAATCAATGGTTGATGAAATCAAAAAGGGCGTATGGACCTATATTGACAGACGGGATGAATTTAACAAAATGATAGATAACGCAATAAAATGCAGATTCACCTGGGATGATTCTGCCAAATGCTACATCGCATTATATAAAGATGCACTTGGAATATAAAATTTTGAAATTTATAATGCCAAAATGCGGGCTTCCCATATACAAGCCGGCATTTTGGCAAATATATGAAATCAAAAACTCCGAAGATGCGCACAAAATATTTATATAAGAAAAATATATTTTACCTTTTCTCCACCCATCTTATCTCATACCCGAGTATGTCCGCTATTTGTAAAATTTCATTATACTTAAGCGTTTGACGGTTAACCTTTGTTGTAAAATTTTGAATTGTATCATTTCTATTATATTTTTTAGATAATCTTGAATGCACTTCTTTAATAGTGGTATTACACTGTGCTATGTATCCCTTAATAAAATTTTTCTCCATAAAACCTCAGATTATTTTATTCTAACAAATGCTCAACATAATAAAACAAATAATTTATAATAATGACAAATATTTAATTACAAGTATCATTTAATAGTAATATAAAAATATTCAAAACATCAAGTTTGAAATTTTATGCAGCAAAAACTAACTTTTCTCTACCCACCTTATCTCATAGCCTAAAACATCTGCTATTTGCAGTATTTCATTGTATTTAAGTGTTTGTTTATTTATCTTGCCGCCAAGGTTTTGAACGGTTGTCGCGATATTATATTTTTCCTGCAAAAGCTTATGCAGTTTGGTTAACGTACAATTACTCTGTGCTATATATCCTTTGATTAAATTTTTTTCCAAAATAACCTCAATATTGAAAGTAAAACAATAATATACAAATTATTTCTTGACTTTTGAAAGTAAATACTTTATAATTAAATCAGAAAAATAATTTATACATATTTTAAGTTCATATTAAAATAAGACGCCCAAATTATCAAGCGTTAACTTTCAATACGCTAATTAAGGAAAACAGATGGACACAGATAAAATAATTCAAAGCAGGCTGAATGCCGTTGATGATAGTCTGAAACAAATATTTGAAACCGTTCTTGAGCTATACGCAGAAAAGAAATTCATTTCATATCTTTTGCTTTTAAAAGAAGATGAAGAGCTGGAAAAGCAAATAATACATACAGATTAATGCAATACCGGCGTATTCCCCATCTTTAATTACCCGCCTTGGGAATTTTATTTTGCAATATACCAAATACAATATTTGTATTATGTCAAACTTTTTTAATGAATTTTCGGATAAATCCAGCTGCCGAAACTCCGGCATGTGTTCTATAGACCCTTCTTCATACGCCCTTGAAGAATTACTGCTAAATGAAATAAAGCAAATCGCGTTCTATATAGTAAAGCTCTCTGATTTTAAAGACCAGTTCCCGCTTTGCGGCAAAAATATGCAAAGTGACAAACCAGACGATGAAATCAAAATCATGCAAGATGCCATAAGGGCGCTTTCTGTAATCATTGTAAATACAGCATTCAGACTTGATGATTATACAAAACTCATCTATGGTCTTGAAGAGCAAAAACAAATTATAAAGACAAAATATCTTGATTGCTGCAAAGAAAGAAAAATTAAATACGAGCTTGTTGAAAACGCAGACAAACTGCCTAAAAGCCCAGAACTTACAAACCTTTTAAAGGCAGGAGAAGTCATTGTTGTTGAAAAACAAAAACACTATGAACCCAAAAAGCTTGATTTGATTGAGCTTATCATAATATTTGCAAAAACAACATCAATAAATATAGAAAAGTTACGCCACCTCGGGTATACAAATCCAGAGTGGAACTTTAAAATTTTAAAATTCTTAAACTATGCAAATTTTTCATCAAGAAAAATCGACAAAATAAAGAAAAAAATCTGCGATTTCTCAGAAGTTTCTATACAAATTTGGAAAAAACTTATAGAAAAACTTGAAGAAAAATACGGCAAAAGAATTGAAAACACTATAAACCTTGAAATTAAAGAAGGAAAATCCATCCTTGTCTCAGGCTCTGACCTTGATGAATTAGACAAACTTCTTGATGCCTTGCAAGATAAGGATATTAATATCTACACAAATTCAACCCTTTTTAGTGCATTCGGTTATCCGCATTTTTCAAAATACAAAAATCTTATAGGACATTTTGGCGCAGAAAATGCAGAGGCTGATTTTACAAAATTCAAGGGCCCCATTTTTACAACACAAAATTTCCTTCAAAAAATGGATTATTTAAGGCATGGTACAATTTACACAACAAAAATTGTAGCACCTGAAAGAATGATAAGAATAGACAACTATGATTTTAAACCATTGATTGAAAGCGCCATAAATTCTGAAGGTTTCAGCAAAAACGATGAAAAATTTATCGAAAAAATAACACTTAAATACAACAAAGAAAAAATTGATGATATTATAAAACAAGCACAGGGCAAAGAACTTTCTGTTATAGTAGGCTCATACAAAAAAGATGAAATAATAAAAAGATTCTCTACTGGCGAAATCATTGAATTGGAATCCCCTGTTGAAATAGAACTTTTGATACATATTTTAGAACATGCACAGTGTGATAATCTTAACCTTATATTTACACACTGCGGGCCAAACACTATTAATATACTTCTTAGTACATTATATGCAAATCCTAAAAAAATCTATTTTGCAAAATGCCCGAATTCATTAATTAATCCCCATACAACAAGTGCTATGACAGAAGAATTTGATGTTGAAATAATATAAAACCTGCTCAAATTATGGTCCAAATTAAATATTCAATAAGGATTGCGGTTTGAATTGTCTCTAAAAGATTTCAAACTGCAATTTCTTGTATCTAAATCATAGATATTGGCATACCTTTTTTGTTACAACACTTTACATAGTTGCCATTGTTAAGGATTGGGGGATATTATGAATGGAGTTAAATAGTCCTTAGAGTGTTAAGGTTTACGGATTTTAACA
>CATJOM010000037.1 GCA_949741915.1 uncultured Candidatus Melainabacteria bacterium
ATTTCAAGAAATGTTGTTATTTGTAAATATGAACCGTAAAGTTCTGACACGATTTGAATTTAACAAATTCTCTGTATTCTTGATAAAATAAGTCTCATATGAAAAATAAATTGTCAAATATAAAACAAATAACCAGAGCCGGATATGAATATCAGGATTTAATAGGAATTCGGGAACTTTTAAGATTTTACAGAGATAAAAATTTGTACGACTGTATTACATTGGAGTTTCCCAACAAAGATGAATTCGCTGCCTTGGATGATGTAGTTTGTAAAATTAAAGACCAAGATAAATATAAATTGATACAAGTGAAATTTTCCGTAGATGGCGAAACATATTATTGTGATTGGAAGTGGCTGATAAGTAAAAAAGAAACTGGAAAATCACTTATCCAAAAATGGAGTAAAACTATACTTGAAAAGCTCTCAAACAATCAACTTTTGGAAGCAAAGATTGTAACAAACAAAATGCCTTCTGCTGAAATTAAAAATATTTTAAAAGAAAATAAAATTGTTTGGTGTAATATTTCTGCCGAACAAAAATCAATATTAATAGAACAAATTGGGTCAGAAGAAAACTGCAAATTATTTTTTGAAAATTGTACTTTTGAGTTTTTACAAGATGATTTAAATGTGTTGGATAATAGCTTATTTAATGAATATATAGGGATTAGTGACTATAAAGGAGATTGGGAGTTTTTTAAAAGTTATGTTAAAAATACTTCAATGTGTACAAATCAAAAGATAACTCGAGAAATTCTTGCAAACATCATACAGTGTTGCCCCCCCAAAAAAACCTCTTGATCAGGAATTTTTTGTACCAGAAAATTATATTCCACCAAATGAAGAATTTCATAAAGAATTAATGGAGTGAATTAGTAACTCAAATGAAAAATGCATCATTATAACGGGTTCTCCAGGTATAGGTAAGAGTACGTATATCAACTTTTTAAGAACTGAACTTGAAAAAAATGACATATTTGTAATAAGACATCATTACTATTTATCTATGGAAAATAAAGATGAAAAAAGATACAGATATTATGATATTAAGAGTTCGTTTTTAAAACAACTAAATAATACATTATCAACAAGCTTTGACGATAAATACGAATTGGAAAAAGCATTAAGTTATGCTTCTGAAATATTAAATGATAAGCAACTTGTCATAATAATTGATGGATTAGATCATGTATGGCGTGATATTGGGAAAAAAGATGATTTAGATATTTTATTTAATAATCTTTTTCCACTGCCAAATAATATAAAGTTGATTATTGGTACTCAACCCGTAGATTCTGAAAAATTGCCTCATAAATTATTAGAATTTGAAAGAGATAAATGGTTAAGCTTGCCTTTCATGTCAATTAAAGCCATTAAAAATTATCTTATGAATGATAAAAGAATTTTTGTTCCCAAAGATTATCATTCTGATTATTATAATGATATATCCGAAGCATTTCATAAATTGACTAATGGACATCCACTGCACCTTATATACTCTTTGGAATTCGCATTAAATAATCACTCTAGGTTATGGCCATTCGATATAGAAAGATTGCCTGCTTGCCCACAAAATGATATACGTGAGTATTATAGGGGTTTATTAAGTAAAATTGATGAATATAGTAAGTTAGCTTTATATATTTATGTTGTTTCAGAAATTGATATATGGAAGAAAAATGATTTAGAAGAATGTTTGGTGCATAATGGAATTTCCAATGCTTCAAAATATTATAATAAAATCCGACATCTTTTAGTTTATAATGGATATTTTATAAAAGCCTTCCACGAGAGTATATTTGCATATATTAAAGAAGAGTTATCTAATGAGGATCAAATCAAGTGTTTAAAGTATATTAAGAAATGGATTGCAAAACAAAATGAAGATATCTATATTGATTTATATTTACCCATTATTAATTCAAGATTGGGAGATTACTCTGATATACACAAAATTTCAAGAATTCAAATAAATGACTATTTTAAAAAGGGATACTCTTTGGGTTTAATATCAAAATTTTTATCCAAAGCGGAACAAATTACATTTTTTAAACTGAAGGACTTTATTAAAACAACAGAATTAAGGCATTTAAAAACAAGAATAAATAGTTTATTAAAATTCAATACATATCGTGCAGAGTTATTTTGTTATCTTCATTTTAATTTATATAAAAATCAAAGTGTTATCAATTATATGCAATATAATATAAATAATTTGGACGCATCTGAACTGGTAGTGCTAAGCGATTTTTGTCAAAATAGGGATACTAAGATTAAAGAAATTCTTAGACAAATGGAATTACAGTATAAAAAAGTTGCAAGCTCAAGAGAACTGCAAAATAATAATGCTTTGCATGTATTAGCCAATTGTAGCAATATAACACATGTATATCAAAAATGTATTGATATGCATTATTATGAAGGGCTAACTTATCTCTTTAATCATTTATGTACATTAAAAAGAACCGGTCATATTAAAGAATTTACTTCAAAAAATATTACCAATTATGCAATAATTAGAAGATTGTGTTTATACGCTATTGAGCAAAAAATTGATTTAACCTCCTGGGTATTGCCCAAACAATATTTGGAAAATTCCTACTTGGCAACAATGCTTTATTTAAACAAAGGTTGCATTCAAACTAATGTAAAATCTTTAGAAAATTCTATTGTTCAAAAAAGAAAAAATGAAGATTATGAATATTCGGGAAGATGCTTGGATCTTGAAAATTATTTTCATTCTTTATTTTTTGAAAATTTATATAATAAACTTGTTAACAGTAAAACCGGCAGTTCCGTTGAAACATATAATGGTTTTGAAAATTTTGTGAATTTGCTTTCTATTACTTCTGCACAAGTTGCAGAAATGATAAAGAAATCGCAAGAAATTGATTTGAATTATTTGTTAGCTCTTTTTGAAAATTTTTCAGAGGATAACATTTTACATGAGGTTAGATGGAATTCAAAATATAGAATAGCAAAATCAAGCATAACAAGAATTATAATTGATTTATTGATATTATTGAATATATGTAATAAAAAATTAGATGAAAATGATATTAGCGCACTTATTAATTTCAGACATTTTCATGAATATAACTGGCTAGAAGATTATTTTGATAACAATATTATCTATTTAACAGAAAATGCTGTTAAAGTTTATTTAAAGAAGGAACAAGATATTCTAAATAAAAGCTTGCAATATACCCAAGAGCGCACTGATCAATATTTGCTTCTTGCTAATTTTGCAAGAATGCATAACCTTATAGATGATGCAAAATTATATTTTGATAAAGTATTTTGTATGATAATAGGGTATGGCTATCATAAAGATCCGTCATTATTTGAGGTATTGGAAATTATTGAATACTGTATGGATGTTGAACATATAGACTTTACAGATATTTTAAGAAGAATGGCTAAAATTGTTGATAATATTGAATATATTACAGATGAAGGTTTCAATTATGCAAAAAGAATTCTTATGAGGTTGTTTTGCAAATATTCCAAAGAATATGCTGTTCAATATTATAATTATTTATTGGATACAGAACAATGGTATGTTGCTGAAGAATGTTTGAATGAAATTTTTGAAAACATAGACGAAAATGATACCAATATTGATTTGCTTTTATCAACTGTAACATCGGATACTCCATTTCGTAAGCTCTCTCCGAGCAGTGTGGTCGTTCAAAAACACAAGAATTTAGTTGGTAGAAAAGCATTGGTGAAAAAAGATAAATATTCATCTAATGCTGATTTGTTAGATAAACAAAATGTAGTATTTAATTATGCAGAGTATCCTCCAGAGAAATTAGCTAAATTTATTGAATAATTAGACTATTCTAATGAAACTTGTTTATTGAGTTGGTTAAAATATTGGAGGGGGCAAGGACAAGATGAAACAATTTTAAGTTATTTTGAATATTTTTACAAAAATAATAATAAACCTTTCGTAAGAGATGTGTATTTGGATGAAGTATTTGATATTGCGTTATCATTAAATGGTAAAGATGGTGCATTTAAATGGCTTACAAGAAGCGTAATAGAAAATATTAGTTGGGAGGAAAATTATAGCAGTTGGGAAAATACCAAAAAGAGATTTCACAAAGTAAAAGATTTGTATCCAGACAAATGGCAAGAATTTATAATTAATTCATCAGAATATAAATATGGCGATGAATTTTTATTGGGAAAAAGCCATCTTGTGTATTTTTTAATACTAATGAAAGAAATTGATCTTGCAAAACAAATTATGAACAAATTTGTTGATTTATTAGAAGAAGATATGGCAGATTTACCACTGAAAGAGACAGATTGGCTATGAAAATTTTATCTTCAAAATGCTTTTAGCTAGGCTTAAATGGCCTGACATGTTGGCGAGAGAGTAAACTTTTCATGCCATAAAGGATTTTTTGATTGCAAATAGTTCTTTTAAAAAAAAATTTCTTGTATTTTTAAAGAAACAGCATCTTGAAAGCAAAGTCCTAGAACTCCTTGCAGTTGTATCTTTGGTAAATCAAGAACAAACAAATTATTTTTTATTACAAGAAATTGAAAATAAAATCACCGCTCCATCTTTATTATCAGACATATGTCTTGAAGAAATTTTTCAAATAAAAATTGAAAAACAAAATAGACCATGGATAGAAAACCACTCAGATTATGCACCTAATAATTTTTTAGTAGAGGTGTTTAATCATAGACAAAATGGAATTGTGAGAAATAATTTTAATTTCTTAAAGAAAATATGTAATGTAGAGCTTAATCTGGAAAAACAATTTTATTTTGAATACAAACAAGTTGTAGCCAAGGAAAAACATTTATATTATGGAAACATTGATTATTTTTGCAATACAGGTTATGCCGGTACACCAAATATTAAATTACTGCAAGATGATGTTCAAATATCTGCCTTTTTAAGGTTAATTTCATTTTGTGTAGATTTATATAATTTACCTATAGATTGGGCATTATTTTTGTCACGAGATTTCTTTCCAATAGATTTTGGATTATTAGAATTAAAACCAACTGTAAGGCCCGTATTTCTTGAAGAGTTGATTAATTATGATTTTAAACAATGGAATTTTCAAAAGCATGACTTTATTCCGGTTTATTTATCATGTCCATTGAAAATAGATTCTAATTCTCTATTTGATAAGGAAATTATTACATTAGATATCTATCCTGTTCATTTGAGTTATACGCCTAAATCGCTAGAAAAATACTTTGAATTTTTTAGAAGAGGAAAACTGTGGCAAAAAATGAGAGGTATATCCTGGCATGCAAATATCAAAAGACTCAATGTTCCAAAAGATATACCTGAGCATTTTATTGGTTTGTTTCATAAATGCTGTAATTATATTCAAAAAATGTATACAATTCATAGGGATTTATTTATACCAAATGAAAGAGATTTAAGAATAGAAATCAATAATGATAAGCTGATATTTAAAATTGATAATCAAATAATAGGATATATGCAATATTGGTACGATAACTATGGCGTATTTGGTTATAAAGGTACTGCAATTTGTGCTGGAGTAATAACATGCTTGCATAAAGATTATCTTGATAAAATTAATAAAGATAATGATGTAAAGATTCTTATAAATTATAAAATATTAAAAGCAAATTATGGAAAGCATTTTGAACAAAATAAAAATTTATACTATTTAATTAAAATCTAGATCAATACCTTGTTTTATTGTTTAAAATTTTTTATTCATTTGTAATATTGTCTGCTGAGAAAATAGAAAAAGTAAAACATAACCCTGTTCAAAAAGTGTTCAAATAGCTCAAGAAGGCTGATTAAATTTATTTATAAGGAAAAAACATTATATTTTTTTAAAAAACTAAGTCTTAAGTCCGAGATTTAGTTTTGGGTATTTTTAATTCTGCATCCCAAAATTCTTCTATTTCTTTTAATATATCTATTAAATTATAAGTATTTTCTCCATCATCAACAATTAATTTTGTGTATGTATGTGAACCTTCTTTTTGCCTGTTTGATATTTCTTTCCTTTGTTGCAATGTTTTGTTCCATTAGCAATACTTTCCAAGACTCCATTAAATGATATTTTCTTTTGAAATTCCATTCTTTGATTTTTATCATTTGGAATATACCAATCTGCCAAATGATGCAATGTTATACAAGCATTAATAACTTTTCTTGAGTTTAGTTCATTTGCACAATAGTCTTTTAAATTTTCTTTAATAACATTGGTATAAAAAGCTGTTGCATTATAATTTTCAAAAGATGAACCCTTATGTATAGTTTTTGCATTAATATCCAAATCTATTTCTAATCCTAATTCCGGTATACATATTTTATTGGTTAATATTGGCATTTAAACTTCCTTTTTAATTTCTCGATAATTCATTTGATATTGTCGAGATATATTATCAATGTACATTCCAAAAGTTTTTATATTATTCTTCGTGGCAAAATCTAATAATTTACTCCTGTTTTCTTGCGACATATTAACTCCTAAATATATTGCAAGAGGTTTTTGAATAATTTGTGGGAATGCATCACATTGTGAAATAATTCGCCATTCTTTTTCATGACTCCAATCATTTGATTTGTGTAATAATGCTTTATACAAAGCCAACTCGTCATCTTTTGGTATAAAAACTTCAACAGGACTATTTATTAGCATTTGTTGCAACCAAAATGAGGTAACAAAATCTTTTGCATTAAATCTCTCATCCGAATAAATAACAGGAAATAATAAGTCATAATGTCGATAGGCACATTTATGTCAACAATTTATACATGGTGTATTATAGTTTTTCAAATCATACTCAATTACAAAGCCTTTGTGTGAATCTGCATAATAAGCCCACATTGCCGGTGAAGTTTGAGTCTCTGAAAAACAGGCAATGATTTGCCGTATGTTTTGAATAATATCTATAAATTAAAAGACTTACATAAAAATTTTATATATTCAAGAAATAGTGGACAAAACACACCTGTAAATGAAACTTGTGAAAAAGAAATTTTATAAGAACTATTTGCAAGGCAAAAAGGTGAACACCTTTCAGCGACAGATGGATTCAAAATGTATCTTGATGATATTGAAAAATGGAAATATACAGCAAGTGATGAAATTAATGTCTATTATTATGAAGATAATTATAGATTTAAGATTGTTCGTAAAGATTATGGTGAAAATATCCGTTATTTTAATAAAGTCGACAGCTATCGTGAAATATTGGTTGATACGGGTATTTGTTTAGATTATTGGGAACAAAAAGACCAAAATTATAACGATCATTATGCTTGGTTTAATGTGGAACTTTGGGCTGAAAATACCTTGATAGGCATTTATACAATAATGGAATTTTTTGCCAAATACTTTTTTTCTAATAATGGAATATATGAGGATACTTATTATTTACCTACAAGATATTATTTGGCTATGAATAATATGAAATCAAAAGAGGTAATAGAACAAACTTTCATTTGGAAAATTTGCAGAGTATTATACAAAAGTAATTTATCAGATGAAATTGCTTTTAAAGATGTTAATTGTTCTCAAATTTTAAATTTTTTAAATTATGAATTTTTGCAAAAATCTTCAGAATATATAGAAAATAACAAAGAGTGGATTTATGGTTAATTATTTAAATATGCTGCCAATATTTCATTTATGGCCTTTGTTTAACAACACATAAAAAATTTTCAACAATGCATGATCTTATTTTGGTATTGTATTTTTTAAAAATTCTTTGAATATAATCAAAATAATAAATAAACTCAATTTAAATTTTTTCTAAAGTATAGATGGACTTTTATCAACCCAATAAACAGAAAACTATACAAAAAATACCCATTGGCGGCAATTGATACAAAAGAATTTATTAAAATTACATATTTTAGAGTTTCTTGACCTGCCTGAAAATATTGAAGGCAAAGAAAGTGTTTTGGAAACAGCCTTAATCAATAATTTACAAAAATTCTTACTCGAACTTGGCAAAGGTTTTAGTTTTGTAGCTCGTCAATTCAGAATTAGCACCGAAACAGACCATTTCTATGCAGATTTGGTTTTCTACAATTATTTGCTCAAATGCTTTGTAGTTATTGATTTAAAGACAACAAAATTATCCCATGCTGATATTGGATAAATGGATATGTATGCAAGAATGTTTGATGAATTAAAGAGAGGAGCTGATGATAACTCGACAATCGGTATAATTTTATGTACAGATAAATCTGAAACCATGGTTAAATATTCTGTACTTCAGGAAAGCTAGCAAATCTTCGCAAGCAAATATAAAACGGTTCTTCCAACAGAAGAACTCGCGGTATGATTCAAAGGGAAAATACTAAGCTTTTGACATCAGAAGATTAGGTTTGTATTGTATTGTGTAGTAAATAAATATTTTTTTACTATATTCCCTTTGCCATATCTAATAATTTTTCAATTGATCTACAAAGTTTGTCTTGTGGAGTTGGAGCATTCATTGTTAATAAAAACGAATTATATTCAAGAATTATGTTTTGATTGTAACCTGTAGATATAATATTCAAAATTGAAAAAACATATTTTTGCCAAATAATCACCATATCTTCACTAATAGGGTTATTTGGCGATGAATTTCTTAATAAATTCATTCCTTCATTTATGGCTAGCATTAATGTATTGAAATTATTATTATATGTATTGTATGAATTTCTAAAAGAAAAGATATTATTATTTAACATTTTTACCACCTGACAAATTTTCAAAAGCTTTTAATTGTTGTTTACAACTTTCAATCATAGCAAGCCTATTATCCAAAATCTCTTTTGGTATCTGTTCGCCTTGACCTAAATTACCATTTGAATTAAATTTAAAGCCAAACACTTCGCAATTCCCAAAAGGAATAATTGATAACACAATTAACCATAAAAATAATAATGACTCCTTACTAGGCTCTTTCCAATTAAAGGTATTAAAATTGTTCCAATTTTTAGCACATAAGATGGTAACTGTTACAAAAAGAACAAGATACCATATAAACAAAAATAGTCGGTAGTTATAAAGAAGTATTAATACAACTAAAAGATAATTCCCGAAAGTTTTTGAAGTGATAATGGTTTTCTGAATTTTATTATGGATAAAATTAATTATACTGGATTTAAAATAGCAAAATGTAATAATAAGCAATATACCAATAATTGCAATGGGCATATATATTAAGTATAAGTTATTAAAGCTTTTCATAAATTAATAATAGCATAAAATTTTTATTTAGAACTAAAACCTAAAACCCCGTTCAAAAAGTGTTCAACTCGCTCATTAAGGTGGACTAAATCTGATTTATATATAAATACATATCGAAAGATGTTTTAGTCCTTAAAAAACATCTTTGAACAAAATTATTCATCATAAGTTATACCTAAAATCTTTTCCTCAATTTCTCTGACAATATCGGCTGATAATCCGACAAATTTTGGTTTTTCTGTTTCACAATTTTCGGCTGTAACTTTATCATCATAAGTTTTTACGTTTTTGAGCATATTCATAATTTTAGTTAAGGTGTACGTTCTTGACGGTTCTATCTTTTCACCGTTTTCCATATCTGCCTTTATTGATTCCAAAAGAGTTTTTCCAAAATCGCATAAATCCTCATGAAATGTTGTTTTTGCTTGTATATGTTTAAATCTTTTTTCCTCCCAATTACCCTCTGCTTTCCAACGACTAAGTGTTCTTTCACTTACGTTTAATTGTTTTGCAATATTTTCTAATGTCATAAATTTTTCAATATATAGATTAGCAGCAGACTCTGCCAATATTTGCTTTTTCATAATTACTCCTTATTTCTTAAAAATCTTATCAAGCGGATTATAGTAATCACCTTCTTGTTGTTCAATTAAATTGCGATAAACCTTAACAAAATTAGTTATTCCGTAGTATCCGAGAGATTTTTGAATATAAGTAAGCGGAATATTTTGTTTAATACACATATTAACAAAATTATGTTGAACATCGCTCGGATTCAGCTTTGAAACACCAATTTCTTTTGCCAATGGCAGCAAAATATCTTCTTCAATATATTGTTGAGCCTGTTTATCGCTCTCAAATTTAAAAACAAAATCATTTGGTTCAAGATCTGATATATGGTATTTGTACTCAAGGTCCTCGCAAATATCCCAATCTATTTTTAATCTACGAATTGTAGAACCGCACTTGTTCATAACGAGTTTATCACCATATAGAAAGTATTTTAGAAAGATTATTTCATTTTTAAAATCAATTCTATCCCAAGTTAATCCCAATAATTCAGGGATACTTGCCCCTATAGAGAGTGAAATATACAATATTGGATACGCATCAGGATATTTTTTATAGCAAATGTCCAGTAATTTTGAAATTTGTTCTTCGGTTAATAAATTCATATCCATAGCATAAGTATTTTCTTTAAGACTCTTGCTTCTTGATGCAAGATAATTTGTTTTAGGACAAACGGCGTTTATAATATTTTTAAGGATTTGAATATAAATATTAACCGAAACTAGTTGATATCCGCAATCGAATTGTTTTTGTTTAAACTTTGCTACAACTTTATTTGTTATTTCTCTTATCCGTAAATCCCCGAAATATCCTTTCAAATGGTTCTTATAATCTGTTTTTGATGCATTATTTTCTCAAACTTGTTTTCTGTTTTTAGCCTGTTAAAGTAAATTTTTGCCGCATCTTTAAACAACATATCCAAAGGCTCTTTTATTTCTTTTTTAGTTTCTGATTTTTCTTTTGGCGGAACTATATTGTTTCTAAAATATTTAATTTGTTGCGGACTAAATTCTGATTTTAATTTTCTCAAAAATGCACCCGATGTATACGCATAAGGTTGTTCGATTTTTTGCTCCGCTTGTAATTGTTTTTGTGCTTTATATATCGCATCCGTTGCAGATAATTTTTCTTTGGTTAAATAATATTTTTTAAAATAATTAAATAGTTCGTCAGGAATAGAACTTTCAATATTACCCGTACTGTATGCCGGCAAAATTCCCTTAAGTCCGTATCTTTTATAATTTGTGCGTATTCTGCCTAATGTACAAAGAGAAATGTTTTTGTAACCTGATGTTTGATTACATAATTCAACCAGTTGCTTTGAATTTTTACCACCAGCCTGATTTACAAAGTTTAGCAGTGCAATATAACTTCTTATCCGTTCTTGGGTTTCTTTGCTTAAGGTAAGAAAATAATCATAACCAACTTCATCTTCAATTATGATTGGCTTAACTTCATCAATTCCGTCATTATTTACACCTTTGATATTAAAATAATAGATATTACCATTCTTTACAACAATTTTTTCATTTAATAATTCCGATAAAATATCTTTGACTTCTTGCTCCTCAATTTCTGAAACCAAGATTATGTCATCAAGAGTGAATTTATCTAATCTTCTTGCTGATTTTATAATTAAATCTCTATTTTTCAATGCTTAATCCTTTCACTTGTTTTACATCAATTTTGTTTAACCTGTTTGTTTTTGCTAAATTTTCTAAAGTTGCAATTCCTTTAATTGCTTGACGAAAACGGTTTGATTTTTCAAAAAATATTTCTTTTGCCTCATCTGTTATTTTTATTTCGGATAATTCTTCGACAATAACTTCCATATCGTCTTTTGAGAATGTTCTAAATTCTACAATTTCAGAGATTCTGTCGTATAAGTGCCGAAATTTCCCAAGCTTTGTTTTTGCTTCTTGCATTCCGATTAATACAACAGGCGCTCCCGTTAAGTCGTGTAAATCTCTCAATGTTTCAATTGTTTTAAAACGGCCTATAAGATAATCAACTTCATCAATAATGATAACTTGCGGATTAAGTCTTAAATGTGCAATACATTGTTTCATTAAATCTGTAGATTTTTTAGACGGA
>CATJOM010000038.1 GCA_949741915.1 uncultured Candidatus Melainabacteria bacterium
AAAGTCTTACATCTTTTACTTGTGTCACATCAGACTCCTTTTTCTTTTAATTTCTCTTAAAAGATTAATTTTGTCTAATATGTGTTTGAACTTGGACAGTTTTGGCCTCATTATTTTAAATAATAACACATGCTAATGGTGTTTAAAATGTTTCACCTAACCTTTGATTACACAGGCTAGGTTTGATTTGTATATGAAAAAAATCGGACTGTATTTGAATTGTTAAGAACCTACACTTAAGCCTGCGCATAGGTTAATATTTTGTCCCGTAAGCCCTTTTGCTTCATCGGAAATTAAATATTTAATCAAATTCGAAATTTCAATAGGTTTTATAAACCTTCTTTGGGGTACTACATCAAGTATTTCAGCCCTGTCTTCTTCATTAATGTCAGATATAAGTGGAGTTTCGACCCATCCAGGGCTTATACAGTTTACTGTAATATTGTATTGGGCTAGTTCAAGTGCTAAAGATTTTGTCATGCCAAAGAGCCCCGCCTTAGTTGCAGCATAAAGACTGGCATTTGCTTCGCCTACGCTTGCAGAAATTGAAGAAATGTTAATTATTCTGCCAAACCTCTTTTCTTTCATCTGCGAAACACACAAAGACGTTAGATAATAAGGTATAGTCAGGTTTAACAGGGTTACTCTTTCGATATCATAGTCATGAACCCTCTCAATTGGCGAATAATAGTATTCTCCAGCATTATTAATTAATATATCAATGCTGCCAAATTCCTGAATAACGTTTTCATACAGCATTTTGGCGTGCTCAAAGCATGAGAGGTTGATACTTAAATAATTGTCTATATCAAGCTGTTTTCTGCCTGTTCTAAATACCCTGTAACCTTTTGCTTCTAATACTTTAGCTGTTTCAGCCCCAATGCCTGAGGATGAGCCTGTAATTAATACGTTAATCATTTTTCTGCCTGTTTTGTGCTATTTTCCAAATTTAAAAGGATTCTGATTTGTGTATTTTATTATAATATCAGAAATTGCCCCCATAAGCTTTTCACGCTCTGCCTGATTCATATTTCTTATAGATTCAATGGCAGTGTGCAAATGCGGGTTTTTATCATACCATCTTTGATATTGCCTTGGGTCATGTTCAGCAACGATTTTAATAAATTTTGAAAAATCTTTTTCAATAACCTTTGGAACATACAACATAATGTCAACAGCCACTTTTGACTGTATATCCTCAGATAAACCCTGTAATAGCGTCATAAAAGCGCTTAAGTATTTATCTTTATCATACCATCTTAAATTCTTCATACCTTTTTATTATATCAAATTTTATCAAAATTAGTATAATTTTTGTATTTACAAATATAAAAACTTGCAACATGCCTAAAAATCAAATATAATCATACAATGTAATAAGGAAAGGGGTTCTAAATGAACAAAGAAGAATTAGTACAAGAAATTGCAAAAAAAGCTAAAGTTACTCAAAAAGAGGCAGCAGAAGTTTTAAACGGTTTTATTGAAACTGTTCAAAAATCTGTTTCTAAAGGCCAAAAAGTTACATTAGTTGGTTTTGGTACTTTTGAAGCTAGAAAACGTGCTGCTAGAACAGGCAGAAACCCTCAAACAGGAAAAGAAATTAAAATTGCTGCTAAAACTGTTCCTGCATTTTCTGCTGGCAAAAAATTCAAAGAACTTGTTAACAAAAAATAAAACTTGTAAGTTTTTTGAATTCGATAAATATAAAATGCCCGAAACAATTGCGTTTTGGGCATTTTTTGCTGCAATCTCCCTTATTTTTGCAGGAGTGCTATTTTTATTTGTGACAAAGTTTTGAAAATAACTGTATCTTTGCTGAATTTGATAAAAATTTTAACATTTTGTAAATTTTCTTAATAAAATTTTTATGCGTGTAAGTTTATGAAATGAAAGCAGTTGGGTTTATAATTATTTTTTATTCCAAAATGCTTGCACGGTAAGGAATGTAGCCATTTTTGCACGCTTAAACCATTGTCATTGTGCCTTTTTAGGTATTTTTTTTCATTAATGTAATCTATCAATCCTGTTTTCCCTTGCGCTGCAAGCATTGTTCGTCATTTCACGCGTATATTCCTGTATAATATTGCAAAGCAAGCATTTTGAGCCATTTTTTTTGTCTGTTATTTTTTAATAGCCCAATATTGCCTCTAATCTTGCTTTTCCGTATATTTTACGGTAAAAAGACTTGTACTGCAAGTGTTTTAGTCATTTTTATACAAAAAACACATATGAATTATACTAAAATCCTTGCTATGCCTGAATTTTTATTTTTGAAATTTGTCTTATAGTCTGCATATTACAGGCCATCCCCTATTATACCTTGTTTTTAACGTATTGATTCGTCTGAAAGCATTGTTGCAAATGGATTTCGGGCTTATAAAAATCTTTACGTGTATAAAAGCAGGGTAATATTTAGTAACTAATGCGCCAGAATCCTTTAAATACAAGGTTCTGGCGCATTAATAATTATTGCACGTCCTATTTAAGGGGGTTTTGGTTCTACTCTATTATTGTCTTTCCTCTTGATTGAATTTCTTCCTGTAATTTTTCCATGAAGTTTTCAAGCAAAAATACCCCGATTGGACCTCTGCCTCTAGCCCTTACTGCTACAGTATTTTCGGCTATTTCTTTATCTCCAAGCACTAAAACATAAGGAATTTTTTTATTTTGCAGGCAATCCCTAATTTTGTAATTCATACTCTCAGACCTGTCATCAAGCAATACTCTGAATCCTCGGCTTTTTAGAGTGCTGAAAACCTCTTCGCAAGCTTTAAGATGCCTATCTGCAATCGGTACAACCGCTACCTGCTTAGGATTCAGCCATGTTGGGAAAGCGCCCGCATAATGTTCTGTTAAAATTCCATGGAATCTTTCCATAGAACCAAAAACTACTCTGTGAAGCATAACTGGGGTTTTCAATTCGCCGTCTTTATCTTGATACTTGAGATTAAACCTTATGGGAAGGTTGAAATCTAGCTGTATTGTGGCGCATTGCCAAGTTCTTCCAATTGCGTCCTTGAATTTGAAATCAATTTTTGGGCCGTAAAACGCGCCGTCGCCTTCATTTACGTCATATTTCATGCCACGTTTTTCCATTGCTTCACGAAGCCCGGCTTCAGCTTTTTCCCAATGTTCAATATCGCCTACAAAGCTCTCAGGGCGCGTAGATAGCTCCACTTCAAAAGTCATATTAAAGATAGACATTGCATCCTGAACAAAATCAATAATTTCATTAATTTCATTTACCAGTTGCTCAGGTGTGCAGAAAATATGAGCATCATCCTGCGTGAATCCTTGAACCCTTGTAAGACCGCCTAGTGCGCCGGATTTTTCTTTTCTGTAAACCGTTCCAAGTTCAGCCATTCTGATGGGTAAATCCCTGTAAGAGCGTCTTTGTGAGGCATAAATCAAAATATGAAAAGGACAATTCATAGGTTTTAATATAAATTGATCTTCTCCCTTTGTGCTGCCTGTTTTTTCAGCTTCGCAAACTACTGAAGCGCGCTCTTTGTCTGCATTTTCTATGTCTTTTTGTATGAAGAACATATTTTCCCTGTAATGGTCAATATGCCCTGAAACCTCCCATAGCTTGGTTTTTGCAATATGCGGAGTATTTACGATGACATAACCTCTTTTTCTATGCTCCTCTCTCCAGTAATTTTCAATGTTTTCCCTTACAAGAGCAAGGTTTGGGTGCCAAAGTACAAGCCCCGCACCGATTTCATCATGTACGGAAAATAAATCCAGTTCCTTACCAAGCTTTCTATGATCCCTTTTTTGGGCCTCTTCAAGCATTGTCAAATATTCTTTTAATTCATCCTTTGATTTAAAGGCAGTAGCATAAATCCTTTGAAGCATTTTGTTTTTTTCAGAGCCTCTCCAATAGGCACCTGCGGTTGATAAAAGCTTGAAAGCCTTGATTTTAGAGGTATTTTCAATATGCGGGCCAGAGCAAAGGTCATTAAATAGTACATTTCCATCCTTATCTTTTGTCAGATATAAGGTTGGATTGTCATTTTTGTGCTCTTCTAAAAGTTCTGCTTTGTAAATTTCACCTTCGGATTTAAATTCCTGAATTTGCACTTCAACGTCAGGTATAGTGTATTTTTCAAAAGTCAAATTCATCTTAATGAGATTTTTCATCTCATCTTCAATTTTTTTCAAATCTTCATCATTAAGGGAAACCCCCTCAATGTCAAAATCATAGTAAAATCCGTTTTCTATAGCAGGGCCGATGGCTAATTTTGCATTAGGGTAAAGGTTTTGAACAGCCTGTGCCATAATATGTGAGCAAGAGTGCCTAAGGGTCTGCAATTCTATATCATTTTCTTTCTTTTCCATATTGTTTCCTTATTTTTACGCCTGTTTTTGGCAGTTTAAAATTTTAAAATTTTCCTATAAAATTTTACCACAAAAATGATGATGGTAAAGCTAGGGCTAAAAATCAGATATAGAGCTAACTTAGCTCTATGTAAAATAATAAATGTATATGAAAATCAATTTTCGCTTTCTTTAAAAGTTATTTTGTCCCTTGGCAGGCTTTAAAATCTGGACTCAGTTGAAACATAAAATTACTTTTAATATAACCCCGGAATTATTCATAAAAAACCTTTTGCTATTACAATCAAAAACAAGGGGGTTTTATGAATAATTGCAATGCTCTTATTTCGCTAAAAACTGAATTCTTATATTTATTTATAATTTATCTGTTGATAAGAAGCAGCAGGCAAGGATTTTAGTGTATCATTTTGTTTTGCAAGCCTCTTATTTACTTTTGTAAAAATAACTACACCATTATTGCCAAATTTTTTTATCAAGATTAATATTGTTAATATTAATAATCCACCCTAATAAGTCTGAATGTATTTAGTTTTTTAAAATTAGTGACAATAATTATTGATAACAATTATGAAGTCAACCAAGAAACAGGCTGGAGCCCTGAAAAATCTTCACTTAATAATAATCACTAACACATTAAAAAAGAGTTAAAAAAAGAACAATGCCCTT
>CATJOM010000039.1 GCA_949741915.1 uncultured Candidatus Melainabacteria bacterium
CCCTCCACTCACATTAACATTCTCACTAAACTTCTTTGTCATGACAGGTGCTAATGCTGCCATCAACAATGAAGCAACCAACAATGCCATGAGCATTTCTACAAGGGAGAAGGCTGGTTGAGTGCTTATTCTTTTATGAATGCAATTTTTGTTAAACAGATGTGAAGCTACTTTATGATAACTCATCTTGTATAAAAATAGGATTTTGTTAAAAGGAAGCAAGTTCAGCATTATGGCTGTATATTGCGATGTAGAATGTGAACAGTCTTTTGATGCCTTATGCTCTGTGTAGACTGAATTCATTAAAGGCGACATGCCAAAGTGTACTTGTTTTGGGAATTTGTTAATTAACGATTTTAGTGATTTAATTACCATCTTTTATTCCTTATATTTTTATCTATCATTGTTTCCATTAAATATTGATTTTATTTTCTGCTTTTTGTGATTATTGAGTAGACTCTGAAATGAATTCACCATAACAAGTGGTTATTGGGTTTGTTGGTTCCTGTATTATTTTTATTGGACAGATGCTCAAACTACTGCAAGGAGTTTTATTTTGTACGAAATCAAAGAATTTCGACAAAAGGCTACAAAATTTAACATGAGTTGTGTTTTGATGTGAAATTCGAATATCTTTCCAATGTTCTGCTACATTTTTGTTTTCCAACTTATCTTTTTATAATGTTTTAGTTTATAAAAACATGTGAAAAATAATGCCTAACTGTATAATATACTATTGGGCATTATAATTCAAGTATTTTTATACTATGTAGTAGGATTATTTTCTTTAAGCCTCTAGCGGAGAATATTTAAAACAGGGGGCAAAATGACGGACAATATCAAAAAGCTTTTAGGGAAAAGGATTAAAGAAATAAGACTAAAAAGGAAGCTAACACAGGAAAAGCTGGCTGAAATGGTGGACATAGGTACGCCAAATATTAGTTATATTGAAACAGGCAAATTTGCGCCCGCTATTGACACATTGCAGAAAATAGCTGATGCGTTGAATGTTTCGCCATATGAACTTTATATGTTTGAGGCCTTGAAAAGCGCTGATGAAATAAAAGATGAAATGTTTAATGCCCTCGAAAAAGATGAAGATTTGTTGCGACTAATTTACAAAATTTACAAATCTGTCAAGGTTTAATGAATTTATGTCAGGGTATAAGATCATTATTTTCGAAAATATTTTTCTTTTCTAAGTCTTTAGGGTCACAATGTATTAAATATCCGCATTTTATACAGGCAAGAACCGTATTTGTAGAATCTATTGCAGAAAAAATATGTTCACACTTTTCTTCTGCAGCTTGTTCTTTGCTTTCTGTTTCAAGGGTGATATTTTGATGGTTTTTTTTGTTTTTTATTTTTTCTTTTATTTTAAAAAATAGCTCTATAATATACATAAACTTATTTTTAAATTATAATCTAATTGTTATGAAAAATAAAAGCGAAATTCTTATATCATCAACGGTTGATTTCCATAATATATACGGTGCTGTTGAAACCGCGAATGAATTGGGCCTTGGCCTTGAAATCAGCCGATTTGGAAAATTAAGGGAAATTGAAGATAATTTTGATGAAACCCTTTCCATATATAAAGATGCGGTTAAAGATTTAGAGAATGGGCTTACTTTACATGGTTTTTTTTCTAATCTTTGCGTGTGCTCTAAAGATCCTTTGATTAGAGAGGCTTCAATTAAAAGGTATTACCAAAGCTTTGAAATAGCAGCAGAGCTTGGTGCAAAGACTGTTGTTTTTCACACATGTTTTAATAACCTTCTTATGCAGCAGCAGTATAGAGATAATTTTTTTATGAGCACTCTTGAATTTTATAAAGAATTTATTCCAAATTTTGAAAAAGAGGGTATTGTTGCGACGATTGAAAATGTTCATGAGAAAGACAATGAAATGATAAGAAGTGTTATTGCTGCTATTAATTCACCTAATTTAAAAGCAACAATTGATATCGGGCATTGCAATATTCATTCGCAAATTCCTGTGTCCGAGTGGATTAAAGATTATGGTATTATGCTTCATCATATGCATTTTCATAATAATTACGGAAACGAGGATGCACATAGTTCTTTGAAAAAAGGGTCCCTTGAAATCAAACCCGTTTTAGAGACTTTAAAAACAATGGAATTATATCCACAGATAACATTCGAAATATTTGACAGAGATGATTTGTATGAAAGCGTTGCATATTTCAAGGAGCTTCATAAAGAAGTATATGGTGAATAAAATAATAAGCATTATTATTTCCTAGAGCTATTGGTGGTATAGCGGGGATTTTTAGCTTTAAGACAAACAATTTTTTTTGATAAGCCGTGCATTTGTGCGGCTTTCGTTATTTTAGATGAAAAATTTTGTTATTTTAATGATTGCTGATTATTTTTTTAAATTCGTCAAGCTTTGCCTTTATTTTTTCAACAATTATGGTCGCCTCGAGGTCGTTTTTCTTTTCCGCCCAGGCGTCAAGCAAATTTATTGAGGCAGAGACATCTTGGTAGATTTCTTCAACAGCAATAAATTCATCCATTGTAAAATTTTCCATAAATCCTCCTGATTCTATTTACTTTCCGAATTGGTTGTTCGGTTGTTAAAATAACAATAACATTAGCATGGAAATATGACAAGCGGTATAGAAAAAATTATGAAAAATTTGGGTGCAAATATCCGTAAACACAGAAAGGAATTAAAGCTTACCCAGTTTGAACTTAGCATTCAGGCAGATGTGACAGAGGATTACATACAGTTTCTTGAAACGGGAAAAAGAAAGCCAAGCTTAGATGTTTTGGCAAGGATAGCTGACGCACTAAAGGTTGAACCATACGAATTGCTAATGTAAAATGTTCTATTTCTACCGTAACTATTTATTACGGTTTTGACTTTATATTAGCACTATTATAAAAACATGGCAAGTGGTGAAGAGAAAATTTTAAAGAATCTTGGTGTTAATATACGCAAATATCGGAAAATTTCAAAATTAACACAACGCGAACTTGGTATCCAAGTGGATGTAACAGAAGATTACATACGTTTTTTAGAGACAGGAAGAAACACTCCAAGTATGCAAGTTTTAGGCAGACTTGCTGATGCTCTTAAAATAGAGCCGTATGAACTATTAATGTAGATTTTATCGCAAGCTTGAATTTATGCTTGGGCTTCTTTTGCTATCTCTTCTTCATTTTCTTTTGTAGGGTTTATTGGAAGATAGAAGCCGAAGGTTGAGCCTTGATTTAGTTCTGATTCTACAAAAACCTTGCCCTGATGGTGCTTTTCAATTGTTACTTTTACAAGATGAAGCCCAAGACCTGTGCCTTTGATTGTATGTGTGTCATTTTCAACGCGGTAAAATCTGTCAAAAATCTTTTTTTGATGTTCTTTTGAGATGCCTATTCCCTTATCAGATACTGTAATTTTAACATAATCAGGGTTTTGCTCTGAAATCGCAGCCTTTATATCAATTGGTGAATTTTTTGGGGCATACTTAATTGCATTTGTAACAAGGTTGGAGATTACTCTTTCGATGCTTTCTTCGTTATATGGAATCTTGGGGATGTTGTTGTCTTTTTCAACAATAAAATTAATGCTTTTCTCCTGTGCTAAAACTTTCAGGTTTGAGAGGGTTTTTTCTAATGTAAGCATTATGTCACCGTTTTGCTTCTCATAGCGTGTGTTTGATTCAAGCTTTGAAAAATCCAATATATCATTCACCATATTATTCAGGCGGATGATTTCCTGATTTATCACGCCGATAAATTCTTTTTGTTCCTCAAATTTGAATTCATCACCAAAGTTGTAAAGTGTATCAATATAGCTTCTTAAGATGGTTAGAGGGGTTCTGAGCTCATGGGAAACGTTTGATATAAAATCGCTTTTTAGCTTGTCAACTTCGGCTTCTTTCGTGATATCAATCAAGACAATGATATAGCCCAAATAATCGTGAGATTTTGAAAACATGGGCGAAATTACTGATTTTATAATCCTTGTGTTCACCTCAACATTGAATTCCAGCGGTTTTTTCTCTATTATTTCAAGTGGGGTTTTTTTGAAGGTTTCTATTTCATTCTTAAAGCAGACTGTTCCTTCTGTATCAACATAATCAGCAAAGGATGTGTTTATTATTTCATTATGTTTGATTGATAGAATGTGTTCGGCGATGGGGTTTACAAGGACGGCAGCATCATTGCTATCACATACGACAACGCCATTTGCAATATTCATTAATACAGATTCAAATTTATTCCTTTCAAGGGTTAATTCTTCTATGTTTTGTTCTTCGTATCTGTGCAGCCTGCTTGACATATCATTGAAGGCATTAAATAATTCTTTAATTTCACCTGACGCGTCTTTATGTTCCAGTGTTGTTCCAAATCTGCCTTTTGATATGGCTTTTACGCCGTGGTGCAGCGTTGCCAACTCTCTTGTGATTAAGAATGTATTAATTAATATGACGGCGGTAAAAACTGCCCAGACAAGGGTAAAGACAATAAACATTGAATTTTTAGTGGTTTTTGCAACAGAGGATGCCATTGTTGCATTCAGGCCTATTTCTACCGTTCCGTCAATTTTGCCCTTTGAATTTGTGATTGGCACAGAAAGGTTTGTTTTGGTGTGTTCTGCCCTGTCTTTAAAATTATTGGTTGATGTAAAAATGATGTTGTCTTTATTATCTTTAAAGGTTATGAATGAGATGTCAGCATTACTCTCTAGTATTGAAACGGAATGGGATTTTAGTATTGCGCGTTTTTCTTCCTTGGTTTTATCTTTAGTTAACTCATAGCTTTGCATAGCAATTGTTTTACCTAGGAGCTGTCCGAAATTTGCATAGCTCTCGTATAGTTTCTCTTGAATTTTACTTATTGCAAAGATTGAGACTGCAATTATTAAAATCGTTGATATCAAAAGGCCTGCAGCTATAAGCCTATTTTGTTTTGTGTTATCAAAATTAATCTGTAACTTCATAGCAATTGATATTATACCATACGCAGATTACTATGGTATAATGTTTTCTATGACAATAAAGCAAACAAAAAAAATAATAACTACAAACAAAAAAGCCTTTCATGACTATACTGTTTTTGAAAAGTATACTGCAGGCATGGTTTTATTTGGCACTGAAATTAAATCAATAAGAAAAGGTGCTATTAATTTAAAGGATAGCTTTGCAAAGGTTGAGGATATGGAGGTATTTCTCTATAATTGCCATATTAGCCCGTTTGAAGGGGGAAACAGAAATAATCATGACCCTGAGCGCACAAGGAAGCTACTTTTAAATAAAAGAGAAATTTTAAAGATTCTTGGAAAGGTAAAGCAGGATAATTATACAATTATCCCTCTTGAGTTGTTTATAGAAAGAGGGTTTGCAAAGCTTGAAATAGGCTTATGCAAGGGTAAAAAACTTCATGATAAAAGAGAAACTATTAAGAAAAAGGATATACAAAGAGAGCTTGATAGATATAAATAGTTACATTTTATTGACATTAGGCTGTGTAAATTTTACACTTATACTACACATGTAAAGAATATTATAGGAATTAGAAGAAAATGGCTATAGAGAGAAGTGCTGCAAAACGTCCAAATTGGTCATCCGGATTTGCTTTTATAATGGCAACATTGGGATGTGCTGTGGGGCTTGGCAATATATGGCGTTTTCCATATGTTATGGGCCGAAACGGAGGTGCTGTTTTTCTCCTTATGTATATTCTTCTAACAATTTTTATATGTTCAATTCCGCTTCTTTGCGAATTATTACTGGGGAAGCAGATGAGGCGCGGTGTTATCCGCTCATATGAAAAAATTAATCAGAAATTTAGTATATTTGGCTGGTTGTGCTTTATAACTTCAATTTTTATACCTTGTTTTTATTTTGTTGTTGGCGGTTGGACTGTTAATTATATATTGATATATCTTTTTAATAATGTGCCAACAGATCAAGCTGCTTATTTTGCAGAATTTGCTGCAAGGCCTTACCTGCCATTATTTTTTGGCATAGTATTTTTGCTTTTGTGCGCAGCATTTCCATTTAGAGGTGTGAATAAAGGTATTGAAAAGGCAAATAACATTATAATGCCTATTTTTATTGTTATGTTACTTTTGCTTGCTGGTATAGGATTATTTTTGCCAAATTCTATTGAGGGTTTAAAGTTTATGTTTGCACCTGATTTTAGCAAATTCAACTTTACAACTATTCTTACAGCTCTTGGCCAGGCCTTATTTACTCTTAGTGTTGGGATGGGGTGTTTGGTTACTTATGGGAGTTATCTTAAGAAAGACAATGATATAATAAAATCTTCCGGCCTTTTGATTTTAGGAAATACTGTAATTGCTGTCCTTGCTGGGATAATGATATTTCCTGCAGTGTTTTCTTTTAATCTTGAGCCGAGTGCTGGCGCTGGTCTTGTGTTTATCACTCTGCCTAAGGTATTTTCAGCTATTCCTTTTGGGAATGTTTTTGGTCTGATGTTTTTTATTTTATTATTCTTTGCTGCTCTAACATCAGGTATTAGCCTTCTTGAGGTGAGCATAGCAGCTATTTTGGAAAAGTTTAAGATATCAAGAAAAATGGCAACGGTTATTATGTCATCAATAATTCTTGTGTTTATGATTCCTGCAGCACTATCATTTGGGCCTCTTTCTGGATACAAGATTTTTAATATGACATTTTTTGATGCTATGGATTTTACGGCTTCAAACATCCTCCTGCCTTTGAATACTATCATATTATGCTTTGTTGTAGGCTGGATTTTAAAACCCAAGATGGAGCTTTTGACAAACAATGAAATGTTTTATAAGGTATTTAACTTCTTATTAAAATTCATTGTTCCTCCAGTCTTGATTTTATTAATGCTTTTTGGCCTTGGGATAGTTTAAGTTCTGCGGCTTTGGTATTTGGCTTTATTAAGATTCTATTTGGTTTCGCATACAAGCGTGTTTTGCGCATATAGCATGTTTATGATGCTATATGCTAAGTTATTCTTCTTTGGTTGCTCAGTGTTCTGGAATAAGTTAGGCTAAGTATGATAAATTACATGAGTCTGAACTCTAGCTGGAAAGGTTTTTTGTAAATTAACGCCTTCGGGTTTTTATTATAATACATATGGTGCAAAATATGATAATATTTATGGGAGTCTAAAATGTTAGACTCCCATAAATGAAACTTAATAATTTTTTGGTTTTTTACATAACCATTTCTAGACCTATGAATGTTTTGGTTTCTCTTACCATAAGTTTTGAATTAGCTGTTTTTACAATATAAATTGTGTCATTATCATTTTGTTCAGCTATACGCACTTGAATGCCAGGGTTAATGAGTGTGATTTTGCCAAAGTTTTGAATAACAAAGACTTCATCTCCTATGTAGCCTATTAAGGCAATGTCGCCGTCAAAGTTAACTAGGCAAAGACCTCTGTCGTTTCCAAAGCTTTCGCTTGCAAGTACGTCTGCTTCATCATTAGTCTTTTCTTCTTTTTCAATCGTAGCTACTGCAATAGGAGTTTCTTCTGCTTCATATGTCTGTAATGGCTGCGGCTCATAGTTATTATCAATAGCTTCATTTGTGCTTGGTAATATAGCATCATTTTCTGGCACCTCAACATGTCCTGCCTCATAAACACTAAACTCACTGTCATCCTGTTTGTTAGACTGAGGTATATTCTGGGGTGTACTTTCTCCGTTAACAATTGATTCAGATTCTAAATCAGCATGTTTTTCTGCCTTTAGACTTTCAAGTGATGAAGTAGCACTTTGTTTTCTTGTTTCTTTGCTCTCTTTTTTACCCCCCTTCGCCAAAAGAAGCAATATCATGAATAATAATATGATAACAATAACTATCAAGAAATTGTCAGCCAAGAGTTTCAGGGTTCTTCTTATATTGTTCTTGATTTGTTCTTTTCTGCTTAGCTCTGGTATTACTTCTTGCTCACCTGTTGCAAGCTCTGTAAGACCTTGTTCTTGAGCCTCTTTTTCCAGAGCTTGCTCGTCATTCTCATCGCCTGCTGCATCAAGCACCTCTTCAAGATTCATTGGAGAGGCTTCTTTTGGTGGTACAATTTCCTGCTGTTTTGGCGGATCTTGCACTTTTGGTTTTGCCACAATTTCTATTTCAGCACTTGTATTGGTTGCGATTTTTTCGTTTTGTCTGTTTGTTTTAGCTGGATATGGTTTTGTGGGCTTTGCTGTTTGTACATTTAAATTGCTGTCAGATGTTTTATTTTCAACAATTTTTACGGAGTCTTTTTCTTTGACAACTGGTTTTGTTTCAGTTTTTACTGTTTGTTTTTGAGTGTTTTTTGCAGTTTCTGTCTTAGTTGTTGTCATACTTGTTGTCTGTTTTCCTTCAAAGGCTTTATCCAGCTGTGCGAGTTTTTTCGCATCAATTTTGGGTGCATTAGTGCCTGCTGTTTTTACATTTGCTGTAAATGTTACAGGCTTACTTGTTGAAATATTAATTTTTGTATAACCATTATTTAAATCCTGCCCTGCATAAGGAAAAAGTTTAACATCAACCTTGCTTACGTCCCCTTGTGATGCTACAGATGTTATAGAATGGTATGTTTCAGGCAATAATACGTAATAGTTTGTGTCGGATTTTTTAATTACTTTTATTGGTTCATTGTAAGGTTTTTGTGTAAACAAATCTATCTTATAATTGCCGTCATTTACCTTTGTTACATCGATTTTTAAAAGATTGTTTTTGTAATCGCTGTCAAGGGCCATTGTGTCTGAGTTAAAGATTCCACCAAGCCCTATAAACAAAGCTAAAATTATACCTAGAATGTATTTTTTCATTCTTCTATCCCCTTTAATATTGGATTTATATTATAATAAATTACAAAGCTAATTATACTATGAATACAAAAAACTGGCAAAAAAACAACGGATAATGGAATTAATACAATGGATAAAACATATAAGACAGGCTTTGCCACATTGATTGCAAGGCCCAATGTCGGGAAATCTACATTATTAAATCAAATAGCGGGCCAAAAGATTGCAATCACAAGCCCTGTCGCACAAACCACGAGATATCAGATTCGCTGTATTTATACAGATAGCATTTCACAAATAATTTTTATTGACACGCCTGGTGTGCACAGACCTTTAAATAAACTTGGAGAATATTTATCTGAAGAATCAAGAGCATCATTGGATGATTCGGATGTGATTATATTTTTAGCTGATGCGTCAGAGGAGCCTGGTGCGGGCGACAAATGGATAGTTGAAAATTATTTAAAAAATACCAAGCTTCCTGTAATTATTGCTCTTAATAAGGTAGATAAGGCGAACAAACAAAAGCTTGATTTTAATGCGCTTGCCTACAAGCAGCTTTTTGAAAAAAATTATCCGATTGTAAAAATCAGCGCAAAGACTGGAAAAAATGTTAAGGTGCTGCTTGATAAGGTTAGGGAATTTTTGCCTCTTGGTGATAAACTTTACCCTGATGATGAAATTACTGATCAGAACCTTAGAAGTATATCTGCAGAGGTCATAAGGGAAAAAATAATATTAAATACAAAGGATGAAATTCCCCACAGTGTTGCGGTTATTGTTGAAGATTATAAACACAATAATGATATTGACAAAATTAAAGCCCAGATAATTGTTTCCGCCGAAAGCCAAAAGGGGATCATAATAGGAAAAGGTGGTGCAATGCTAAAGAAAATCGGTACAGAGGCAAGGAAAGAAATAGAAGAAATTGCTCAGAATAAAGTTTTTTTGGAGATTTTTGTAAAAGTTAAAAGAGGTTGGCAAAAGGATGAAAATACTTTGAAACTTCTTGGGTATGAAAAAAGAGCTGATTAAATTTCAGGCTGCACTTATGATTCTTGTGCAGCCTAAATAGTAATTATAACCTTATTGCCAATCGTTTCCGGACTCTTTATATTTGTTCTGGAATGAACTCCTCATTTGATGTGAAGAATTTTCCTAAGAATGAAAAGAAATCACCAAAGGAATCTTTAATGTCCGACATTGAATCTTTTAAATCTTCAAAGCCTTCTTGAATGTCTAGAACACTTTCTTTTATTGCATTTGTTGCAATTTTTTGAAGGGGCTGACTGTCAATATGAGCGAAGGCTAATTCTACAGGGTCTTTTGCCTGTTTAAACATCACTCTTATATTTTTGTCATCAATTTCATTCAGGGTGCTCATAATGCTTGTGCAGTCAAAATGACCCACTTTTTCATTGCCAGAGTTAAAATCTGCTGTCATATACGGATTACTGCTGCTTCTGTTGTTTTGCGAGTTTGCTGCCAGTATGCTCATTAATGTTTTCCTCTTAATATCTTATTTATATACTCTATTTATATAAAAAATATATAAGAAGAAAGATTGCTAAGATTAAGTGTTTTGTTAATAAAATTTTACATAATGTTTAAGTATTTTTATGCGATGCCACCAAGCAAGCGGGATGCATAGTTTAATATGTTATTTGAGAAAAATATCATAAGATATGCAGCGAAAACAAGTGCTGGTCCAAATGGCAGGTATAGATATGAATTTGTCTCCCTTTTGCTTTTTATGTCTTTCAGTATAACCCTTAAACACCAGAATAATATTACTGCAACGATTAAAAGCAGGGTTAAAATTAACGGCACGTTATCATAAAGATTAAATCTTTTAAACAAGTCAACGGCAATTACTGTTAATATTACTAAAAATAATGCAGATGCTGTTTTGTAGTCTTTTGAATCAAGTGCGCGTTTAATCATCACAGGAATAGTGAATAATGCCTGAATGATGATACTCATAAATATAATTATAAGCAATGTTTTCCAGCCAAAAAATGCTCCTATGCCCATTGCAATAAGAGTGTCGCCTTCGCCAAATGCTCTTGTTCCTGCAAATATATATCCAAGCCGTGCAATGACTTCAAAGAATGCAAAGCCTGCAGCTATTCCTATTATGCTCTGTATAAAGTTAATGTCTCCAAGCTGTAGCCAGGGAGAAGAATAAATGAGGCCCAGGGCGATAATTATGTATGTGTGTAAATCCAGTACAACACTTTCTTTTATGTCTGTTATTGCAATTACGAGGAACAAAGAACACAATGCCCATAAAAAGAGGGTTTTAAGGCTATAGCCAAATGATAGGAATGTAAATAAATATAATAGAGCGTTTGTTAATTCAACGATTGGGTATTGAAGTGAAATATGCTCTTTGCAGAATTGGCACTTACCTCTTAAAAAGCAGTATGAAATAATTGGAATATTTGTATACCAATTTAACTTATTATTACATTTTGGGCATTTTGAGGGTGGTAATACAATGCTTTCGCCAGTTAGGCCCCTCAAGGCAACCACGTTTAAAAAGCTGCCAATACATGCTCCTATTGCAAATACAAAGATGGATGTTACTGTGTCAATATTAATCATAATGTGTTAAGCCTTTTTGTGTAATCAGTTCAAATAATTTTCCCAGCGCCTTTTTTAGTTTTCTTGAAACCTGCATTTGAGATATGTTGAGTCTTTCAGAGATTTCTCTTTGGTTTAAGCCTTCAAAAAAATTCAAAGTTATTATTTTTTGCTCTTCTTGGGAGAGATTTTTTATTGCATCATTAAGAATCATTTTGTTTTCAAATGAGTTTGCAAGCTCAATATTTTTTTCATCTGCAATTTTATCTAATAAAGGCGTTTGACCATTTTCTTCAAAACCAGTAATCTGATCAATTGATACCGTTGTTGTCCGCCTTTCAAGCTCAATTACTTCTTCTATTTTTTTGGTTGGCATTTGAAGGGCTTCTGCAATTTGTTCATCTGTAGGCTGACAGCCGAATTTGTTTGTTAATTCTGTTGTTAATTTATGGACACGGTAAGATAATTCTTTTATTTCTCTTGGTGCGCGTATAATCGTTGTTTTATCTCTTAAGTAATGTCTTATTTCACCTGTAATCAAATATGTTGCGTATGTTTTAAAGTTTGCACCAACTTGAGGCTTAAAAAGGTTAATTGCCTTAATAAGTCCGAGTGAACCCACCTGTGTAATATCTTCAAGCGGGTCAGTCGAACGCCTCGCAAAGCCTCTTGCGACTTTTTTTACAAGTGGCATATATGCAAGCACAATTAAATCCCTTAGCTTTTTTTTGATATTTTTATCCTGGGTTTTTGTGTATTCGCTAAGCCAGATACCGGCTTCTTCAATATTGTCAGAATGTCTATTTTCCGGCTGCATTTATTAACTTAAATTCCGTCTCTCATTCAGTAAAATTATAACATTTTATTGTCTTTTTGGGCAATCATGTTTATGAATGGGGTTTATACATTTCTATAAGAATTGACTTAATGAAAATTAATACTTTTCAGAATAAAATGAGAATATTTAGAAAATAATTCAAATGTTTTATAAATTAATAAATATTATATTAATATTTACCATAATTATAATTTGAATTTCAAATAAAAAAAACGGGTGAAAATGCCCGCGCTGAATTATATTTAGTTTGAAAATCTTTTTTATTTTTAGATAAATGGTGCTTATTTAGCAGTGTTTCTTTAATAGTATAATATATAATCTTAATTTATGCAAGATAAAGCTGTATATGTTAGAATAGGACAAAATATACGGAAATACAGATTGCAAAAAGGATTAACCCAGGAAAAACTGTCGGAATTAATTTCTGCAAATGATAAGTTTGTAGGACACATTGAAAGAGTGGAAAGAACACCCAGTCTGGACAAGTTAATTAAGGTAGCCCAAATTCTTGAAATAGACTTAAGGCTATTGTTTGACTAAATAAAAAATCAAATTATTTTTTATTTGTTGCAAAACTGCTGTCTAATCGTAAAAATACTGGTGTTATTTCTTCTTTAGAAATTAACTTGCCTGATTTAATCATGTTTGGTTGTATATCTGTATATTTTAAATTAATGTCAAGCTTTAGCTGGTTTGCCATAAGCTTTGCTATCTCTGGGCAATAGGGTTCAATTAATAATGTAATTTTTGTCATTAAATTTAAAACATCATATAAAACTTTTCCGCATTCAACCATTTTTTCTTCTTTTGCAAGCGTCCATGGCGCTGAATCATTCACATATTTGTTGGCTTCGTCTACAAGGCTGATTATTGTATTTGCTGCCGATGAAACATCTGCGATATCAAAATATAGCTGCACTTGTCTTATAATATTTTTTGCCTTATTATTGAGTTCATTGTCTGAAATAAAATCATCTTTTATTTCGCCATCAAAATATTTAACAAGCATATTAAGCGTGCGGTTAAGCAGATTTCCCATGTTATTCGCTAAATCAGCATTTACTTTTTCTTTAAAATCAACATCGGAATAGTTTCCATCTTTACCATTTGCTGCTGCTGTTGCCATAAAGTATCTTAAGGCATCAGGGTTTGTTAATTCATATTCATCCATAACAGCTTTTGGAGCAATAACATTTCCGGTAGATTTTGACATTTTATTTTGATCAATTGTAATCCAGCCGTGGGCATAAATTGTTTTTGGAAGCTCAAGGCCAAGTGCCATCAATATTGCAGACCAGTAAATAGAATGAAATTTTAAAATATCTTTGCCTATAATCTGAAAATTTGCGGGCCAGAATTTTTTAAAGTTTTCACTGTGATTTCCGTTTACATCATAGCCAAGCGCAGTAATGTAGTTTGAAAGCGCGTCAATCCATACGTAAATCACTTGGCTTGGGTCTGATTTAACTTCAATGCCCCATTCCACGTTTGTTTTGGCCCTTGAAACGGAAATATCTTCAATGTTTTCAAGTTGGTTTAATACTTCATTTGCTCTAAATTCAGGTAAAATAAAACTTCTATTCTTTTTTATATGCTCAATTATTCTGTCTTTGTATTTTGTCAGTTTGAAGAAATAATTTTCTTCTGAAACTGATTCTGGTTTTTTACCGTGAATTGGGCAGTTTCCATTTTCATCAAGGTCTTTTGCGTTTAAAAATGTTTCGCAGCCACTGCAGTAGAGTCCGGTGTAGCTGTGTTTATAAATATCGCCCTGATTTAACAGCTTCTCAAAAATTTCCTGAACAATTGTTTTATGATAATCATCGGTTGTTCGTATGAATTTTGAATATTCTATATTCAAAAGTTTCCATGCATCTTGAAACTTTTTGGAATTTATATCACACATTTCTTGCGGGTTGATACCCAGTGTTTTTGCAGTTTTTTGTATCTTTATTCCATGTTCATCGGTTCCCGTTAAGAAAAAACATTCAGGAATACGTTTTTTAAAGTGTCTGAATATAATATCAGTGTAGATTTTTTCATATGCGTGTCCTATGTGCGGAGCGCCATTAACATAATCAATTGCTGTTGTAATATAAAAATTTTCCATCATAGAATAAATTATACATATAAAATTAAAACCTGTCGAGGCAATTTTTTATCTTCATTTGTTTTGTATGTGTATCGGAAAATTTTAGCATCGAAAGAAAAATAATGAATATTCGGTTTTTTTCAAATTGTTTATATGCAGATGGTGCAAAAGGCCTGGCTTCGCCAATTGATTTAGGTATGGATTGCAGGCCTGCCAATCTTTATTCTCAGCCGCAGCAAGATGTTTTTGAAAAAACGTCTTTAGAGTCAGGAAGTATAAAGCTAAAGAAAGGGCAGTTATTAAATCAGCGCGGGCAAATCTTTGCAAGACCTGATACTGAAATGTTTAGAAGAGATATAGACTGGGAACAATTTTCCAAATATCTTAAAAAAAGATTTGGAGACGAGGAGTCTATAAATACTTATGTATATGCTTGTTCAGATGGCAGGGAGCCATACACTTTGTCTATGATTTTGCAAAACACTTTTGACGATGCTCAAAAATTCTTTCCTATTTTTGCAAAAGATATTAATAATGAAATCATTGAGGAAAATATAAGAATACAAGACACAGGTTCTGTGCCTTTGGATTCTTTCAGAGAGAGTTCTGTTTATTCAAATGCCTTACAGGCTTTTACGAAGCCTGGGCTTTCGATGTATGATGTGCGCGATAATGTAAAACAATATATTAATATTTTTCATAATGAAGATTGGAAAGAGACCATAGAACTTACCAAAAAAGCAATTGAGCCGGTTGAATTCAGCGAGGCCAATATTTTAGAAGATGTTGAGAATATTAACAGCGAACATCCTTCAGTTGTTATGATGCGAAATATGTGGCCCTATGTTGACGGCAAAGAATATCAGGGGTTTGCAAATAAGCTATATAATCAGCTTGCGCCTGGTTCAATTGTTGTCATTGGGAGCATTTTTGATTATACGGGCAACTTGTTTTGTCAAAATTCCAGTAAGATTCCAGTTGCATTGTTAAATGCTGGTTTTGAAACCATGAAGAATGATAATGTTGGCACAACTAATCCTGTTATTTTTGAGAAGAATTAGATTTATCCAGCTATTGTTTGATAAAATTTGGTGTATTCCGCAGATTTATCATACATATATAAGTTCTTCCATTTTTGGTTTTGCATTTGAATATTCAAATGCTTTTAGAGCGGAATTTTTTGCTTCTTCAAGCTTTTCGGTTTTTACATCATTATAGTATAGCGTCAGAATAATTTCGCCTTTTTGCACCTTATCGCCAGTTTTTTTCTTCAGTACACAGCCTGCACCAAAGTCTATATTGTCAGATTTTTTATCTCTTCCGGCACCAAGGAGCTTGCAGGCTTTTGCAACAGCTAAGGCATCTAACTTTGAAATAAAGCCGTCGTTTTGTGCTGTGATTTCAATTTTGTTTTTGCCAACATTAAATAGATTGTAATTATTTATACATTCAGGGTTTCCGCCCTGCGCTTCAATTATCTGTTTAAGTTTATCAAGAGCTGTGTTTGATGTTATTACTTCATCAATTAGGTTTTTAGCTTCATCAAAATCTTTTGCAATATCTGAAAGAATAAGGATTTTTGATGCAATTTGAAGCGTAACCTCGTACAAATCTTTGTTATAATTGCCCTTAAGAAATTCTATGCTTTCGATTATTTCAAGTGAATTTCCAATATGCGTGCCTAATGGCTGTTCCATAGAGCTTATTATGGCCGAAATTTTTCTATTTAGCCTTGCACCTGTTTTTATCATTAGATTTGCAAGTTCTTTGGCTTCTTCCTTTGTCTTGATGAATGCGCCTGAGCCGTATTTTACATCCAGAACTATAATATTTGCCCCGCTTGCAATCTTTTTTGATACCACAGAAGCGCATATAAGGGACTTATTATCCACGGTTGCTGTTACATCGCGAAGAGCATATATTCTGCCATCTGCAGGGGTAAGGTTTGGAGTTTGGGCTGAAATGGCGGCACCGATTTTTTTAATCTGTTCCTTGAAATCGGAATCTTTTAATTGACAGTTAAAATTAACAATGGATTCAAGCTTGTCAACGGTTCCGCCTGTGTATCCAAGGCCTCTGCCGCTTAGTTTTGCACAAGGCACATTAAGTGCAGCTAGGATTGGAATTAATACAATTGTAACCTTATCACCTACGCCGCCTGTTGAATGTTTGTCTGCAACAATGTTTGAAATATCAGAAAAATCAAGTATTTCACCAGAATTAATGAAGGCTTCTGTTAGATATGCTGTTTCATCTTCATTAAGGTCATTAAAACATACAGCCATAAGCCAGGCTGTCATTTGATAATCTTCAATTGTGCCATCCATGAGGCCCTGAATGAGGAAATCAATCTCTTCTCTTGTATGAGATTTACCTTCTTTTTTCTTTTGTATAATATCAACTGCGCGCATATTTTCTCCTTTTTAACCTTTATTTATGGTAGGTTTCACCATTTAAAATCTTGTAAGCCCGATAAATCTGTTCGATTAATATAAAAACCGCCTCCTGGTGTAAGAATGTTAATTTTGACATTGAAAATTTGAAATTACTTATTTGTTTTGCATTGCTTGGGAGGCCATCTGAGCCGCCTATTAAGAATATTATCTCATTATAGCTGCCGTCTGTCTCTATATTTTTGATTTTTTGAGCAAATTCGGGGCTTGATAGTGGACTGCCTTCTATTTCAAGGGTTATTACGTATGAGTTTATTTTTGTGTCTGCTTTTACCAGTGTCTTGATAAAGTCAGATATTGAGCCAGTTTCTATAATTTTTAGGGAAGTATATCCTGTAAGCCTTTTTTTAAATTCTTCTATTCCAAGCTTAAAATAAGGCTCTTTAATTTTTCCTTCAAGTACAATCTTTATGTTCATTTGGCATTTATACGATTTCTTTGCAGGTGTCGTTGTTTAGCAGTTCGTAGTTTATTTCGTTTTCATTGTCTGCAATTATTGCAGCAACAACGGCATCTGATGCTACATTAACCGTTGTTCTCATCATATCTACAAGTCTTTCAAGTGCAAATAAGAAACTGAAACCAATAACTAATTGCTCTGGTGTCAGGCCAATGCCATTTAAGACGAGTGCAATTGTAATAAGGCCGGCGCCTGGGATGCCTGCGCAGGTGGATGAGGCTATGATTGCAAGGAATGCTATCTGGAAAATTATTATCCAGCTTAATTCAACGCCGTATGCCTGGGCTAAAAATATAACAGCTACTGTCTGCATAAGGGCGGTGCCATCCATATTTAGAGTTGCACCCAATGGCAGAACAAATGAACAGATTTTGCTTGAAATTCCTCTTTTTTCGCAGCAAGTGATAGTTAGGGGTAGAGTTGCAGAGCTTGATGCTGTGCCGAATGCCACCATTATGGCTTCAGTGATTGCTGTGTATAATTTGCCAACAGGTACTTTTGAGAATATCTTAAGCATCATGGGATATACAAAGAAGAATTGAATCAAAAATCCTAATGCTATAACAAGAAGATATTTCCAAACGCCTTCAAATATTGATATGCCAAAGCTTGACACGGATGCTGCAGTTAGGGCGAATATGCCGGGAGCTGCAAGGTACATAATCCAGTCCGTTACTTTCATTGTAGCGGCAAAAATGCTCTCAAAGAACGAAACTACAGGACGGTTGATTTCACCGATTTTTGCAAGGGCAACGGCAAAGATAAGCACAAATACAATGATTGGAACCATATCGCCTGTCGCAAGAGAGTGGAATGGATTTTTAGGGATTAGCCCTAAAAACATTCCAGTCATATTTGATTGCTGTTCTGCTATTGCTGTAGAAACATATCCTTTTATTTCTTCTGCAATGTCAGGACTTATAAAGCTTTGTGCTCCAAGCCCAGGTTTCATTATAAGGGCAAGGGTTGTTCCTATGATAACCGCAGCAACCGTAATTATGGCATAATAAAATATCATCTTTTTACCAAATTTTGCAAGCTGCTTGCTGTCTCCAATGCTTGAAATTCCTATAATTATTGCACTTATTACAAGCGGGATTACAACCATTTGAATGATATTAATGAAGGCCTGGCCTATTATATCTAAGATTTTGTGAGCTATTGGGTAATTGTCTGCAGGAAAGAGTATACCTACTATGATGCCTGCCAAAAGCCCGAAAAATATATGTCCATTCCTTTTAATTCCAAGTAATATGGCGATAAGTATCTGCATATGTATGCCCATAGAAATAATCCTTTTTTAAATAGCCTTAAAAAATCTGTGTTAATCATACTAATAATACAACTATTTCTAAACTATGGCAATAACAGGCTCAACCAAACAGATGATTTTTCCATTTTTCCTTAAGCAAAATATTATCTTTTGCGATAATAAAGATAATTTATTTGATAAAAAGTAAAGGTTTTTTAAAATAAGCACGAATGTTTAAGCAGCAAAATTCACAGAATGCATTGAACTTGGATTTAGACATAATGCAAAAAGAAAATAATACAGATCTTCTATCTAAAGCCACATTTGCCCATCAGCAATATTTGATAAAATCTAACAGTGAAGATTTGATTCTGGCAATTAATTATTATATTGAAGCAATAAAGCTAAATCCTGAGGTGTCAAGCGCATATTATAGGCTGGCAAGCCTTTTGCATGAAAGCGGTCAGATTGGAATAGACAGCGCACTTGAGCAATGCCGGCATGCGGTTGAAATTGATCCTGATAATGCTAATGCAAGGATGTATCTTGGGTATTTTTTATCGCAAAATGGCGAGTATGATGCTGCAAAAGAGCAATTTAAAAAGGCCATGAAGCTAAAGCCATTGTCATCTTACAGGGCAAGAATGGTTATGGCGCTCACCCTTTTGGAGAAAGTGGGCAATGGCAAGAATGATTTTGTATCTTTTTCTAAGGCTTTATATTATATATTTTCAGGCTCTTTGCTGTTCTTTTTTGATAAAGCAGGCATCAGGATGTTTTGTAAAAATATAGTAAACGACCTTAATTTTGCAAAATATAATGCTGTAGGTAAAATTTTAGAGACAACAAAGCTTGACAAGAATGCGTATGAACTTTATTCAAGTGCGCTTGACAACACCAAAAATGCTCCATTGTTTTATGAAAAGATGGCAAATATTGCAATTAAAAAGCAAAGGCCCGAAGTTGCACTTCAATGTTACCAAAATGCAGTACAACTGTCTAATAACCATCCTGAAAAGGTTGTAGATTTAATTGAATTTTTAGAAGAAAATTTTCCTCAGAAGATTGATGATTTAATTGATAATTATACAATTCTTGTAAAAAAACTGCCTGGTTTTTCAAGAGGGTATTATGAGCTTGGAAATTTATATCTTAAGAAGGATGAAAAAATTAATGCGGTAAGCGCTTTTAAGCTGGCATTAAAGGAAGAGCCCAACAATCCTTTTTATCAGAATTCACTTGCTTATGCCTATGTGCAACTAGAACAATATGACAGTGCGATTGAACTATATAAGAGTGCTCTTGAAAATAATCCAGATAATGAGTGGACGGCTGCAGTGGCACAGGCCCTTGCTGCAATTTATCACAGGATAAAGGGTAATTTTGATGCTGCAATTTCAATGCTTCAAAATGCACTGATTTTAACCAAGAACAAAACTGATATTTATCTTGCCCTTGCAGATATTTATTATGATATAGATGATATGGATGAAGCTATAAAATATTATACGCTTGCTGTCGAATCTGGATATAAGGATGCAAAGGCTTATTCAAGGCTTGCAATGGCATTTTGGGAAAAAGATTACATTGAAAATGCGCTTGAATTTTACAATAGAGCCATTGACTTAGAGCCCGATTATGAGATAGCATATAATAATTTAGGGGTTGTATATTTTGATGGGCTGAATGATATAGACAGAGCAAAACCATGTTTTGAAGCAGCGCTTCGCCTAAATGAAAATTATACAATGGCCCATTTTAATATGGCAAGATATTATGAGGCAAAACAGAATAAAATATCTGCTGCAAATGAGTATCAGCGTGCACTTGATTTAAACAAACTTTATCCTGAAATTGATGAAGATATAATACAAGAAAGGTTGTTTAAGCTTTTTGAAGCATAGGCCTCAAATGCAGCCCATATCCTGTTTGTAATTAAAATCAGAGTAAGGGGTGGCAAAAATTATTTAGTGAATAAGAATGAAAAGATTTTTCAGAGTTTTTAAAAACACATCAGTTAGAATATTTAGTTTTTTATTGTTTGTAATATTTATTGCAAGCATTTTTGTTTTTAAAGATTTTTATAAATCATTGTGGCATAAGACTTTAAGCTTTTATTATGTTTATCTTGGTGATAATTATTACAAAAAGCACAGGCCGCAAGAGGCCATTAATTCATACATCAGGGCTCTGAACTTATATCCTAATCATTACAGGGCGCAGTACAATCTAGGGAATTTGTATGTTGCCTATGAAGACTATTATTCTGCTCTTGATGCTTATTCAAAAGCATTACAGCTAAGGCCTGACTTTACAGTTGCAAGGATAGACTATGCAATAGTTTTGGCCGAGGCAACATTTAATTATGATAGGGCAATACAGGAATACGATTTAGCGATTGAGAAGATACCAAAATGGGTGTACATACCTTTTATTGTTGATAAAAAGCATTCATATAAGCATAATAAAGGTGTTGCATATTATAATCAGGGAATTGCATGGCGCGGCAAATCTCTTGCAAATGGCGAAAACCTCATACTTTCAAGAAAATGTCTTGAGAATGCTGTTAAATCTTATGAAAAAGCATTAAAGTCATTGAAAACTTATGATGTTTATTATAACCTTGCAATAGCACATCATCTGTTAAGAAATCCTGAATATGCCGGATACTATTACTGCAAGGCTATTGATAAGGAACCTATGAAATATGAGGCGCATTATAATTTAGCAATTCTTCTAAAAGGGATGAAAAAATACGGCGCTTCTATTGAAGAATTCAAAAAAGCTGGCCTTATCCTTGATATAAGCGGCGATGGCAACAAGACTAGGTATATTTATGATGTATTAAACGAAGTTAACCAGAAATATTCAGTGTCGCAAGAGTATATTAATCTCGTTGAACGTCTTGATGAAGCAAAGGAAAAAGAGACAAGTGCTCCGCAAAAAGGTATTACCTATGTAAAGGGCAAAATGCTTGTAACAGATGAATTTGACGGTGCTATGGTGAAGAATTTTAAAACATGTGCTAACAAGCAATATTTTGAGGACGGTATAAGGTATTGAAAAACAGCGAAAAAACTATTTATAATTTTTTGTTAAAACTAACGGATGTTTTTATGGAATCAAAATCCGCATTTGAACTTTCGGATAATTTGAAGAATGCATTCGCTGTTTTTATTGATGTTAAGGAGTTTAAGATTTTTCTTTTTGATGAAATATTAAATTCTCTTAAAGATTTTACAAAACCTTGGGAGGTTTTAAAGAAAAATTATCAAGCAAATATTTTGAATAGCTATTTCTGTTCATTTAAATATAACACCACAGACTATATTAAAGAAAAGGATATACTTGTTTTTCCTGTGTTTGAACAAAAAAGGTTAAAGGGCATTGTATATATAAATGGTGAATTAAAAAACAGAACTGTTCTTGAAACTATTCCTCTTATTTCAAAGCAGCTTTCATTTGCGATGGGAAACCTGAAAAATTCAGAAGATATGATGCTTCAAAGCAAGTTTCATAAGACAATGAGAAATATTGCAAAAATTATAGAAACTCAGTATGAGCTTAATTATATTATGCCTGTTCTTGGCGAGATGATTGACGGGTTTATATCAGAACACTTGATTTATGTATTTTTAAAAACCTCAAAGAAGAAAAGTTACAAGCTTGTTTGGCCAAATAAGTGTTCTGACGACAGGATTTTTGATTTTTTGTCAGTCATAAATCCAAAGAGTACTGCAATACTTGAAGATGAGGGCAGGGTAGGAATTTTTCCCTTATTTTGTAACGGTAAAATTTTTGGTGCAATTGCAGCAAAAAGCCAGAGCGAAAAATTAAGCGATAAGGATACAGATTATCTTATTGAAATTGCAAAACAAGCCTCTACTACGGTGGAGAGAGCAAGCTCTTATATGAAAATATTAGAACATGCAACGATTGATGCCCTGACAGGGCTTAATAACAGGCACCAGTTTCACACCCGTTTGCATTCAGAGATTGCCAATGCAAAGAGGCAAAAGACTTCTTTATGTTGTATTATGACGGATATTGATTTCTTTAAATCTGTGAATGATACATATGGACATGCAGTTGGGGATTGTGTCCTTAAAACAGTTGCAAAGACTATAAAAAAAGAATTAAGGGAGTATGATATACCGTCAAGATACGGCGGGGAAGAATTTACAATACTTTTACCTAATACTTCTCTTGAAGAAGCAACTCTTGTAGCAGAAAGGCTCCGCTCGCAAATTGAGAAGAAGAAAATCAATATAGAAGATTACAGGGTTGATAATGTGTCATCAATTTCTGTTACAATTTCAATAGGTGTGTCTCAGTTTAACAATAAAATGAAGGAGCCGGAAGAGCTCTACAGGAGTGCTGATTCAGCACTTTATCGGGCAAAGGAATCTGGTAGGAACAGGGTTATTGTGGCATCGGTGTAGAATTTTTGGCTCTTATTTTGCTTTAGGGAAGGTTTAAATTTTTATGTTAATTGTATGGAATTTATGCAAAAACCTTGATGTTCTTTTTTATAATAGATAGTGGCTTCAATAAAAAGAAGGAATTAATAGGCAAGTGTAAAATTACATGCAGCCATTTTTTTATTATGTTTTGATGCCCCAGGTTTGTGGTCAGACGTTTTAGCTTTCAAGGTTCTGCATTTTTAGATGTTTCGCCTTTGCAGTCTCTGGAAAAATTGTTCTATTCTGTCATTTTGCTCTTGCCCATAATATTCATTACTTCCGCCTCCATTTTTTTCAAATATAAGGTCGTTGTTAAATATTGTAAAATCTCCTGGTTTTTTAAAACCCGCATTATATAAGGCTTTTGGGAATTTATCAGAACTTGTCCGTCCTTGTTCGCCTTTAAAGTCATATTCTCCCAAGACTACAATGGAACCTGGTGCAAGCCTGTGGTATAGTCTATTTGCAAAGTTTTGGTATTCATGTGGATTAACATATGGCCACATATTGCGGCACATAACAATTGAAGGTTTTTTATTGTCAATATTCTGAATATCCTCTAAAATATTACCGTAGCTGAATTCCACTGGTGATGTCGCCTTTTTTGTCAGTTTTTCTATGCTTGGTATGGAGGGGTTTTTAGATCCATTCGTCCAGTCGTAAAAATATTCTTCCTTTTCCTGTGTACTTAAACTAAAAATATTGTTAACATGATTTATACCGTTAATTGTTCTAATTTTACCTATAAGCTGATTAATTTTATTTTTTTGTATGGCTTCTTCGTTAATATCTTTTGCAATTATGGGGAAGAATTTTTGTGCATCATCTTTAAATTTTTCCTGCAAAAGTATGGACATACTGTATGCCTCAGAGCCGTTTGAGCAAGCGTATATGTATGTATTTACCTTATTTTCCCTACAAAATCTTTCTTGTATATAATTTGCAAAATATTTCCAGCTTAAATCGCCTCTGAACATTTCGGTTGTAGGGCGTGTGAATATTTGACCATTATCTATAAGCTGGCCTCTTTTCAGCTCTGCTACTGTTTTTTGAGGCATTGTGCTTTTAAACGTATCACCCTGGCTGTTTTCTCGGGTGCAAGCAGGCCTTCTGCTGACTATTATCCTATATTCTTTTTTGTGCTCTCCCTTAAATGCAAGTGGGGAAATGGCGTTTGTTTGAGGGCGCAGGGATAAAATATTCATACTTTTTCTTCCGTAATGTGTTATTTTACTATTTGGACACAAGGGGGCTATATTGTTAGTATTTATAAAAACCCTAAACAAAATAAAATTTGCTTTAATTTTTTTCGAATATTAACGGGCTGTCTCCGTTTGCGCATTTTTTTGAGGGCTCAAAACCAGCTTTTATAAGCATTTTGGTTATGTTTACAGTATCATCGCCAAATTCTGCGTATGAATAATCATAGCTTCCCAATACTACAATAGAGCCTTCTTGTAGCCTATTATATAAATTATCGGCAAAATCTTTAAAGTCCTTTAAATCTACATACGGCCACATATTTCTCATCATAATTATTGATGGGTTTTCGTTATCAATGTTTTCAATATCCTCTAATATATTTGCACAGCTGAATTCTACAGGCTTAAGTATACTTTCTTTGAGCCGGATTGTATCATTATGTTTGCCAGCTTCTTCTGTTGCATCAGGGATTAAAAATTTTTCCTTAAAAGCATTTTCTTCTATGCCAATTAAATCAGCCATTTTTGATATGCTGTCGGCGGATTGCATTATGCCGGCATTTTTTAGAATGTTATCGCATTCGATTACATCATCATCTATATCTTTTGCATTTATCGGAAAAAATTTTTCGCTGTTTTCACCAAATGTATTTTGAAGCACCATGCTCATGCTGTATGGTTCTTTTCCGTATGAGCAAGCATAAATGTATGTACTTACTTTATTTCGGTCTTCAAATCTGTTAGCAAGGTACTTGCCAAATTCCATCCAGTTTATATCGTTTCTGAAAAAATATGTTGTATGTACATTAAAAAGTCTGCCAGCGCGTGTTTTTTGACCTTTTTTAACAGGTTTGTTTCTTAAACTTTCAAGGGCGGCTCTCGGGTTTTCTTCAGCTTTTCTTAAGTATTTTTGGATTATTGCATTTTCTTCTTCAGGTGCATTTTTTGACGCAGTTTTTTCAAATGCGTCTTCGGTTAAAGTTTCAAGAAGCCTTATAGCTTCTGTTTTGCCCTTAAAAGACAGCACGGTTTTATTTTGGTGATTATTTACTGCTTGTGATAGTGTTTTGAATCGGGGGGGGGTGAATATATACATGTTAATAATCCATTTTCCATAGTGTTCTTTATAAAGCGCGTAAAAAAATTAAATTGCTAGATTTTGCATTTTTGTAAAGTTTTGTTTCAGACTATTTTAAGATGACTATAATTGTGAAATGGGTGGATTGCACCGTTTATACATTATCTATACTGACAGATTTTTTTCAATATTAAAATTATGCTTTCTTATCATGGTTTCTGGCTTTTTGATACCTGTGCTAAATAAAGTTTTGAAATACGATTGCAGTAGTCACTGTATAATTATGCCAGATGACCAGCTGAATGTGCGTATAACAACGGCAGAGCCCGGCGCAAGCTGTTGATAAAGTTTGTCCGCAAGGCCATTATACTCTTTTTTATCTAGTATACGGCCGTATCTTTCTTAACAAAATAGCGGAAGTGCGCTCTGAATTATTATTTTCTATGTCCTACAAGATATTTGCTTTATTAACATTTATTAACAATAATCTTCCTTTCATTAAGGCTGCCAGTCTACTTTAGAGCTATTTTAGAGAATTAGCTGGAGAAGCCGTTCTTGTTTGACAAATTCTGTTTTCATATCTTTCATTGAGGGAATTATGGCGCGTGCCACCTGCACAATTGTTTACAATTTCTATATTTCAGCTGTTTTTGATATTTTTTTAATTTAACTTTCATCCAAATCTTTTACTATAATTGGGAAAAGCTTTCAGCGTCTTTGCCAAATTTTTTGCTTGTATAGCTATATTCTTCTAAAACTGCAATTGGGGCTTATTTTAGCCTGTTATATTATTCGCACTTTGTTAAGTTTTGTAAAAATAGGTCATAGTTCACTCCTTAGTGTAAGTATGGGAAAATCCGCGGTATAGGTTAATCTTCGCTATACCAGCTCTTACCTATGGGGTGTTGTTTAATTTTTTTATTTTAAATCCTCAAAAAGCACGCTTGATAAGTATCTTTCGCCATAATCAGGCAAAATTACAACAATATTTTTATCCTTATTTTCGGGCCTTTTTGAAACTTCGAGCGCAGCCTTCATTGCGGCGCCAGATGAAATTCCACATAGGATTCCCTCTTCTCTAGCAAGCCTTTTAGCGGTTTCTATGGCATCATCATCGCTTATTTTTATTATTTCATCAATAAGGCTGATATCCAGTGTTTTTGGGATAAAACCGGCACCAATGCCTTGAATTTTGTGTGGCCCCGGGTTTTCACCTGATAAAACAGCTGAGGATGCCGGTTCTGCCGCAATGGCCTTGAAGTCTGGCAGTATCTTTTTTATGGCCCTTGCAATTCCTGTAATTGTGCCCCCTGTGCCAACTCCAGCAATTATCATATCTACTTTATTATCTGTATCTCGCAAAATCTCGACAGCGGTAGTATTTTCGTGGGCTTCTGGGTTGCGGCAGTTGACAAATTGCCCTATAATGATTGAATTTTCAATGTTTTTATTGAGTTCTTCGGCTTTTTGAATGGCGCCTTTCATACCCTTAGAACCCTCTGTTAGAACGAGTTCTGCCCCATAGGCTTTCATTAATATACGACGCTCAATGCTCATGGTGTCTGGCATGGTTATAATTAGCCTATAGCCTTTAATTGCGCATATCCACGCCAGGCCTATTCCTGTATTTCCGCTTGTGGGCTCGATTATGACAGTTTTATTTGGTGTGATTTCTCCGTTTTTTTCTGCCTCTTCAATCATATTTCTTGCAACTCTGTCCTTGACTGAGTTTGCGGGGTTAAAACATTCTAGTTTGGCGTATATATTAGCATAACCATCTCTATTTAACTTGTTAATTGCTACAAGAGGCGTATTTCCGGTAAGTTCGCATAAATTTTTTGCAACTTTCATAAAAAATTCCCTTTTCTAAAACTTTTTATTCATTTTTTCACTATTCAAAAAAAAGTCAATAGCATACGTGCGAAAAATGTGAAGGGCTATTTTATTTATTCGGTGTTCTGATTTATTTAAAACAGGCTGAATTGCCTTAATGATATAGCTTTTAGTATTTTTTTACACTGAAAAGCTTTATAAATACTATATTTTTTCATTTCATAGTCGCTTGAAAGCTTTCAAATGAGCATTCTTACGTAATTGATGCTGCTACAATACCTGTATTATAGGTTTTTTTGCCTTATTATATTGCAGCAAAATAGTTTTTAAATTTTTTTATTTGCTGTAATTTACTCTGCTGCAAGCTTTTGCAGTTTTCTTCGCGTCTTAAACAGTTGATATAATGGATTTTATGCTAAATCAACATAAAAAACTGCTTAAAAGTATTGTGCTTACTATATTACAGCTATATTGAAATCTGTAAAGTTTTATTTGAAGGACGTTTGCACATATTATGCATGGCTAAAATCCTTGATTATTATACTTTTTGTATGAATTACTATTTTTAAAAATCCTGCTGCGTGGCAAAAATGGCATAAAAAATTCAGATGCAAAGCCTGATAATTGTTATTTTTAGGAGTTTGCAGCTGTTTCGATGTGGCTTGCTCGCTGTAAAATCTAGGTTTTAGCACTTTTGTAAAGAAAACTTTACATTTCTTTTGATATATTTCGTAAATAACTTTAAACATTTTAAGTTTTGGATATTTTACGAGCTCTGTGAAATTTTCTAATATGCTGCAATTTTAAATTTTACTATTTATCTACAATTTTACACTTGTTCATTAAGTGCGTTCTTTCTATTTGCTTATGATAATGCATTTTGAAAATATTAATTTTTTTTGTAATTTTCTATATATTCTTTTAAAACCACAGCATGGTTTATTTTTTCGTTTTTTGCCGCATAAATTAATGTGACATTGTGATTTTTTAATATGCCTAAAACCTTGTCTATTTCTACATTTTGACTTTTTAATTCTTCTTTATATCTTTTGGTAAATTCCAAAAATTTTTCAGATTCGTGATTAAACCATTTTCTTAATTCTCCGCTTGGGGCAAGGCTTTTTAGCCAATAATCAAGATGTGCATCTTTTTTGTTGATTCCTCTTGCCCAGAGTCTGTCAATAAAAATTCTGATACCGTCTGCTTTTGATGGTTTTTCGTAAATTCTTTTTATATTTAAAATGCTCATAATCTTAATATAAGCCAGTTTTTGCCTGCTGGATATTCCCTATTTTTGCAATATTTAGTACAAAATAATTGGTGTTAAATTAAGTGTTTATAAAAAACTTTTAATTTTTTGTTAATCATTATCCTGGGCTGAAAGATGAAAAAATCAGGACACCCAGGTGAGTTATGGCAGATTAAGTGTTTATAAAACACTATTGATATTAAACTGTTTTTTATTGTTAAAATTTCATGAAACCGATTAATGATGCAGGTATCTTTTCCTCTTTATAGCTGTATTTTGCCAGTAAAATTATAAAATTTATTGAGGACTGCTTTTGTTGGTATAATATTAAGTTTTGTTGCAAAGAAAAAATGGGGGCTAGTAATTATGCTTTTTTTAAATATAATTGTTAAGGCAAAATAATTAATGCGAAAGAATTAGTTTTCAGATTCATTTAGAAACCAAAAAATCTTTGTGTTAATATTTTGAGTATAGTAGTAGTTTAGATAATAGAGGACAAAATTATGTCATTACCTAACGTAGCATACTTTTCAATGGAAATCGCATTAGACCAGTCATTGGCCACATATTCAGGCGGTTTGGGCTTCTTGGCAGGTTCACATATGCAGTCTGCAGGATACCTCCAAATGCCTATGGTGGGCGTTACTATTCTTTGGTCTTATGGTTATTATGACCAGCGTATCAATGAAAATGGCGAAGTAGAAGTTGCATATATAAGAAAACACTATGACTTTTTAACTGATTTGAATGTTCAAACTAAAGTTAATGTGTTTGGTGAAGATGTTATAGTTAAAGCCTATAGGGTTGAGCCTGAATTATTTGGCTCTTGCCCTGTATACCTTTTAACAACTGATGTTGATGGTAACAGCGAATGGGCAAGAAGAATAAGCCACAAACTATATGATGGTGATGAAAGAATTCGTGTAGCACAAGAGACGGTTCTTGGTATTGGTGGTGTGCGCATACTTCAAGAAGTTGGCTACAACTTTGATGTAGTTCATATGAACGAAGGCCATGCCCTTCCTGCTGCGTTTGAATTATTAAGACAACATAATGGAAACCTTAAAGAAGTTAAGAAAAAGGTTGTATTTACAACTCATACACCGGTTGCTGCAGGTAACGAAGTTCACTGGGTTGATACTCTTGTTGAAGGTGGCTTCTTTGCGGGTGCTTCGCGTGAAGTAGCAGTTGAACTTGGCGGAGAAAACTTCTCTTTAACTGTTGCTGCACTTAGAATGAGCAGAATTGCTAATGCTGTTTCACAGCTTCATGGCCTTGTTGCTAAGAAAATGTGGGATTGGGTTAATGGTAAATGTCCAATTAAGGCTATCACAAATGCTGTAAACCAGCACTATTGGCAAGATTCAAGAATTGCAAATGCCAACAGTAATGATGAATTACTTGGTGCAAAATATGAGATGAAGAAGGATTTATTCCAATATATTTCAGATACACAAGGCAAGAGGTTTGATCCTAATGTGCTTACAATTACCTGGGCAAGAAGATTTGCTGACTATAAGAGAGCTTGGCTAATCTTAATGGATAAACCGCGTATAGAAAAATTATTAAACGAAAATAAAGTGCAATTGATTTTTGCAGGTAAATTCCATCCAGATGATACTATGGGTAAAGAAATGTTTAATAAGATTTTGAAAGAATCTTACGGCATGAAAAACGTTGTAGTTCTTCCAGGTTATGAACTGGCACTATCTGCAAGACTTAAGAAAGGTACTGATATTTGGTTGAATACACCTTTAAGGCCTTTTGAAGCGTCAGGTACATCTGGAATGAGCGCCAATATGAATGGTGCATTGCACTTCTCAACATTTGACGGCTGGACAGTTGAAGGTACATTCCCTGGAATAAATGGGTATACTGTTGAATATCCTGGTCTTGATGATGATATTCCTTGGGAAGAAAGACACTGGAAAGATCATCAGTGTGTAATGAATACACTTGAAAATGAGATTATACCTACTTATTATGAAAACAAGCAAGAGTGGGCAAGGCTTATGAGGCAAGCAATCAGAACATCAGAAGCTTACTTCAACTCAGACAGAATGGTTATAGAATACTATAACAGGCTTTATAAACCTATTGCACATGCTGGAACTCAGGCTGGTATGGAAGATGAGGACGATTCTAAATTGGCAGAAAATCCTAATCTTGATGCTTGGACGTATTCAAATATTAAGTAAAACTGCGATATAATACTAATAAAAGCCTGATAACATTATCAGGCTTTTATTTATTGTTTTTATATTGTTTAAGGGTTTTTTGAAGGTTGTTTTGCCTCAATTCAAATTTTTAGGCAATTGTGAAATCGACATTGATTGGTTAAAATATCTTCTACTTGGTGTTATATTCATAAAACGAATCTTACGACGTGTTTTGGGGGTTTAAAGTCCTAAGTTGCTATTTTGTCGCATAGCCTTTAATAGAAAAGAAAGCCAGATTAACTTTTTTAAGTAAAATTATATATTGATTACCCTTTTTATTATTGATTTTATAATGAATAACTGATTTGAAATTTGTTATGTTTAAGTTTTGTTAAGAATTTACGTGCTGAATAATTTTATTCAAAATCGAAAAGTGTGTTTACTGAAACCTGCAGTGTGTCTGCAATTAGAAAGATTTTTTTAAGGCTTATATATTTTTGGCCACTTTCAATTCTTGAAATATATTCTCGCGAAAGGTTGCATTTTTCAGCAAGAAATTCCTGGCTGTAATTATTTTGTAGCCTATATTTTTTTATATTTTTGCCTAGAAATTGTAGTCTTGTCATGTGAACTATTTTGCCGTATAATTTTAAAATGTCTGTGACCTATTTTTCCGAGTTTACAAAAATTAAGGAGATATTAGTTTATGTTTTTTAAAAAAAATAACACCGCCAAAATAAAACTTTCAATTCCCCTGCCGGGTAGTGCTATGAACGAGAATAATTTAGAACCAGGTATGCCTATTTGTGATTTTTATGGATGTGCAATTTTGTCCAAGGCGCGTTTTTTGCAGAAACAATCATCTGGTGAGCACGAGAGGATGTCCGCTTTTTCATTAGTTGAAATGCTCATGGCATTTTTGGTAGCTTCATTGCTGATGGCTGCATTAGCACCTGTTGTGACAAAGAAATTTAATGAGAATGTGACAGTAAATGCCGCCGCTACGGTGCAGAGCAAAGGATGGAGGCTGTATACTTATCAGGAAGATTGCACAAAAGCGGACGGTCGTGATAATGTTTGCGAATTTAATGACTTTAAAGTTCCAAATGGTGTTTTTTCTCTTAACTTGCTTATGGTTTCTGGCGGAGGCGGAAGAGCGGGGGCTACTCCGGCAAATATTGAATACAAGGATGAGATAAAGTATTCAAGTACTTCTCCAAGGGATGCATATTCCAATTATGATGAAGCCATTATTCCTATAACAGAATTTATGGTAAATACCAGAATAGAAAGCCTTGTTGGTGGCGGCGGAGGGGGTGCTGGCGGTGCTGGTTATGTATCAGGCTGTCCGAGCGGAACATATGAGGTTCCAGGCAATGGTACAGTGAAATCATTTTGCATGACACAGTTTAATATGGGGGAGCATAGAAATAATATACAAAAACGCGATGAGGCATATATACCGAAATGTCAATCTTGTTGGTACTATGGTTCATACGATCAAAGCGCAGTTTGGGATTCAAAATGCGGTGGTGCGCAAAAGGGTATGTGCTGCTGGTATTCCTTTAGTTATGATGATAACAGCATAACGGCAAATCCTAATGCTTGTTCGCGTACTGTGGGGTATAATGCCTGTATAAGAACTGTTTGTCAGTATAATGCAGCAAAAACGGGCTGTAGCGAATTTACTTATGTGCCATCTGGTGTACAAGTAACAGGCTGGTCGCTTCCAAGCGTTAATCAGTTTGCTTTTTTGAGAGATACGTATAATAGCAATACCCTTATTTTAGGGGGTCAGGGGCTTTATCTTTGCAGTGTTGAGCAATTGGCAGGAGCTGATCAATGTGCAACTATCAGCAATAGATGCTTTGGCAGTGAAAATAATTTATGTGTGCCTGGAGGAGTTTGGGTAGCATCAACTGCCGGGCAAGAAAGCATGATGGGCTGGCTGCTCAATAGAAGTGATTTAGGGGTTGCAGGTTTACTTGGGCCTGTTAATGCAAATCCGCTTGCTGCACATTCTGCCCGCTGTACACTTGATAAAACGAAATTATTTAAATCTTATTCGGGCGCTGGTGGTGCAGGAGGCAGTCTTTTGTCTAATATAGATATACAAAATTATATTAAACAAGCAAAAAATGGTGGACGGATAATTATAAGGGCAGGAAGAGGCGGTGCCGGGGGCAATGGTGCAAATGGCAATAATCAAACGGCATCGGCTGGTGCTGCGGGGTATGAATCCTGTGTATTTGTTCAAAAAGCTGGGGCAAATGGCAATGGATACAGTACAATATATGGAATTTGTGCCTCTGCGGGAAAAGGTGGTGCGGCAGCTGCTGCTATTGCAGCTTCAGGTTCGGCTGCGAGTTATACAACTGCGTCTGCATTAAACTCCTGTAGGGAGACAAAGGATGGTGCAAACTGGGTTAATATAAACTGTTCACTGCAAAGCAAACAAGGCGACGGCGGAGAAGGAATATGGGGCAGTATAAAGCAATTTGGTACTGGTGGCAGAGGTGGAAATTCTAATTTTCCTTCAACTGCCTCAGGGGGTGGCGAGGGAGCAAATTCAGCATCTGCGCTTAATGGTGGTAGCCCGGCTGCAGCAACATATCCAGGTGCCGGTGGAGGTGGCGGGGGAAGCGCATACGGTTTTAGTAATAAAATTTTAACAGGCAAAGGCGGTAGCGGCGCAGGCGGTCTTGTTAGAATAACATATCAAAATGAGTATCCGGGTGCCGGTGGAGGTGGAGGTGCTGGTGGAACAATGGTTAAGGTTTCAAATATCTCCTTTGCATCAAATAAAGAATGCACCATTCATGTTGGCGGTGGAGGAGACCGTGGAATTGGGGCAAATGGCAAAGATGGCGGATATACTTCTATTAAATGCGGCATAAATGCGCAGGAATATGTTGTATACGGAGGCGGGGGTGGTAAGGCAGGTATTTCTGCAACGCAAACAAACAATGTGCCAGAAGGAGGAGAGGGTGGAAGCATACAAAAGGTAAGTCAGAATATATTAAATCTTGGTGCCCTGGCTGAAATAATATATGGTGAAGCACATACATCACCTGTGACAACAGATTTATCAAAGGAGGAATATGAAAAATTAAAGAAAAAATTAGATGCAGGCAAAACAATCGGAGGCAGCGGCGGTGATTCGGGATTAGGTGCAACCGGCGGATGCGGCGGGCTGAAAATAGATAATGAAAGTAGCTGTATAAACACATCTAATACAAACGCTTTATCTGCAGAATATATTGCACCTATATATACTAATCTTTTGAACAATGATTATGGAAAAGCTGGTGCTGGCGGTGGCGGTGGCGGGTGGAGCAGTACAATTGTTCCAAAACAGGGTATTGGTACGCAAGGCCAGCCTGGATATCTTTTCCTTTGGTGGGACCAGACAGGAGAATAAACAAAATGTTTTGTGTTTTGTTAAGGCGATAATTAGCCAAGCCCAGTGTGGGACAAGTTTTCATTTTCATTTATAAGTTTTTGAAAATGAGAGATTTGTTATACGGCTTACATCGGCATAGATATTGACTTATCTTGGATTATTGTAACTTTCAGCAGAATCTTTGTTCCTTGCACTAAGTAGAGTTTGCAGCCAGCTTCATTGCCTGTCCTATTATTCTCTTATCTTTTGCAAAAGGTGATTAAATATTGAATTTTGTTTGGCAGGGTTGTGCACTTGTTCACAGAAAGCGTTCGGCTTCGCCTGCCACGCCTTGCCTCTATTTGCCAAAATCTGTTTGATTTTGTGCAAATTGGGTCCTCTTGGAGGGCAAAATCCGCTGTCTGCTTTGCTCATCGCAAATCGTCACGGACTCACAAGGCCATAGTAGTTACGCGAGTTTGCGAGTGTTGTGAATAGGGTTCATCCCTTTGGGAGCCTAAGGCTCGTTCGGTTTCGCTAAGCTAAGCATAGCTAAGCTCGACCTTCACTAAGATTTTAGATAAAACAACTTTTCTTTGGAGTGCTTTTTTGTAACCTTTAGCGCTCCTTTTTCTTGCGTGGAATGTTCTGAGGCTAAAAAGTGTAGTCACATTGAGTACAGGGACATAAAAGCCAGGTTAAGGCAGGTTGTCTGACATAACTGGGTTTTAGTGAAAAATACTCCAGACGGGGCTTTTAAGGATTATTTTTTGTAATACAATTTGCAATTAAACAGGTAATTCAAATTTTTGTTGCCAAGCGTGTTAAAAAGTTGTAGTATTACCTATGTAGTAAAATCAATGAAAGATAAAATATGAGTGAAAAACAAGTAAATGTTGCGGCTTATGATGCAGGAAATAATGCGCCTGTGCAGATTTCAAGGACTGCAAGAATCTGTATTGCTACGGTATTATTAGTTTTAGCGGTAATTACAGGTACAATAATCAGCGTTAGAGAGACTCTTGGCGAATTAATAGAACAAAACCCTTTGATAAACGGAGCCGACACGGGGTTTGTATTTATATGTACCTGCCTTGTAATGCTTATGACGCCTGCCCTGGCACTTTTTTATGGTGGTATGGTTCGAAAAAAGAATGTCCTTGGCACAATGATGCAAAGTTTTGTGGCACTTGGCGTTGTGACATTTATATGGATAGCATACGGATACAGCCTTGCTTTTGGGCCTGATGTTAATCATTTAATTGGAAACCTTGACTGGGCGGGGCTTCAACGTGTAACACTTGCTCCAAATCCTTCTTATAGTACTACTATTCCGCATCAATTATTTATGCTATTTCAGATGATGTTTGCATGTCTTACTCCTGCCTTGATTACAGGTGCTTTTGCGGGTAGATTTAAATTTAAAGCTTATATTTTGTTTTTAATTTTGTGGGTGACATTTGTATATTGCCCGCTTGCACACTGGGTTTGGGGTGATGGTGGATGGATAAAAAATCTTGGGGGCCTTGATTTTGCTGGCGGTTTGGTTGTACATATAGGCTCTGGAGCTGCTGCACTTGCAGCATGCCTTGTTTTGGGCCCGAGATTTGGTTATAAAAAAGAGGCGATGCCCCCTCACAATCTGACTTTGACCTTTATTGGCGCTTGCCTTTTGTGGGTTGGCTGGTTTGGGTTTAACGCTGGAAGTGCTCTTTGCTCGGGTCAATTAGCAGTCTCAGCTTTTGTTACAACCCAAATAGGAGCTGGGATGGGCGTTATTGCCTGGTGTTTAACAGAATGGGCAAACAGGGGCAGGCCGACTGTTTTAGGAGCTTTATCAGGTGGAGTGGCAGGTCTTGTTGCTATTACGCCGGCATCTGGGTTTGTATCGCCAAGTGCAGCACTTGTTATAGGTTTTTTAGCAGGGCTTGTATGTTATCTTGCTGTTTGCCTTAAATCTAGATTTGCTTATGACGACAGCCTTGATGTTGTAGGGATTCATGGTGTTGGTGGAATCCTTGGAAGTCTTCTTGTGGGTGTATTTGGCTCTACCTTAATCAATCCTGATGGTGCAGATGGACTTATATTTGGCTCTTGGAACTTACTTGGGGCGCAAATTATTAGCATACTTGCCACTATTGCTTTTTCTTTCTTCGGAACTTGGCTGATAGTGGTATTTTTAAGCAAATTTATGGAGCTTCGCGTTACTGAAAAGCAGGAAATGAAAGGACTTGACATTACTCAGCATAGTGAAAGCTGTTATAGGCTTTAGTTTTACACTTATGTGATGTCAAAACAGTTATCAGATAATGTTTTAAAGATAAGGATTTTATAAATGAAGAAAATTGAAGCTATAGTTAGGCCTTATGTGGTTGAAATTATTAAAAATGAGCTGAACAAGATAGGAATAGGAGGCATGACAGTTTCAAACGTTGATGGGTTTGGAAATCAGGGCGGCCACACCGAGGTTTATCGCGATAAAGAAATGTCTGTATCCTTTGTGCCAAAGTCTAAGGTTGAGATTGTACTTGATGATTGGCGTGTAGAAGAGGTTATTAAGGTAATCATGGATGGCGCGAGAAGCGGACAGATGGGCGATGGCAAGATTTTTGTCCTGCCTGTTGAAAATGCAATTAGAATACGCACGGGTGAATTGGGTGAAAAAGCATTGTAAATCACTATAAAGGATATTTGAGTATGTAAAATTTCTGCGGTTTAAAGTATTCCGCTGTGGGATATTTTAAGTTTAATAATGCTGATTATACGTTTTGAAAATGCCTTAGTTTCCTGGATAAGTGGTTTTTTCTGTATAAAATAGCAGCATGTGCTAAAAAGTAAAATTATTAGACAGCTGTTATATGCAAAATGAAAATCAAAAATATTCCGCCTTTTGATTAAGGTGAATTATGCGCCTGTTTTTATATTTAGCCTTAGAAAAATTGTAAAACAAATTGTAAAATTTTGTTAAATTTGCATCCTTACCTAGCAAAGAATTTTTTATTAAGGTTTCAATAATTGTATACAGATTAGTTAGATTAATTAATACTATCTGTTGCAAAAGTATATAGTAGTGAAGGGTAATAAAAGCATGTTAAGAGTCGATAATACTAATGGTATTCAAAAGGTTAACAATCAGCAATTTCAGTTTGGCAACTCAATAGAACAAAAAATCAACACTAATGCTGTTGACAATAAAAGCACTAAGTATGGTGATGCCATTACCATACGTTCATTAAACAATGATGGTAAAACAAATACACCTGGGCAAGAAAATGTCATTGCGACGAAAAATGGTGAAAATATTACAGAGCAAACTTTAACAGATGTGCTGGATAAAACACATGATACAGCTATAGATGCAGATAGTGTTGAGCGATTGCCAGTAGACATACAAGCGGGCACGCGAACAAGTGCAACTACTGCAGTGGCAGCTCTTGATGGGGTTGGGACTTTAAATGAAGCTGGAAGTTTGGAAGCTGTGCAAAATACAACATTAGAGCCTGTTTCAGATGAGATGCAAGAATTAATAGATGAGACCCTTGCCTTATATGATGAGACATTGAAGGCAAAAGATGCAGCTTGTGAGGCTGCAAATGTCTTCAGAAAGTCCTCTGAAGACGAAATTAAAAGCGCACAAAAGCTAGTGGATGGACTTAAGGAAAGTGGAGCGCTTGATGAACAAATAGGTAATAATATACCATTGGATAGCAAAAAAAGCAGCAGTGCAAGTCTTTTTAATGGAAAAAAATATTCAAAGTATTATGAGGGTGAAATATTCAATATGGATTCCGAATTCACCGAAAAACATGTGCATATTAAGAAGGATAATGGAGGAGCGTATCCGATTTTCATTGATATAAATAGAGCGCATTATCAAACACCAAAGGATGACATTGAGGATTTTGCTGAAAAAAATATATCCGCAGATCAAGAAACGGGAATGCTTTTACAAGCAAGACAAGGCGTGAAAGAATATACGAAAGACAGTAAAATAGAGAGCACCACTGAAAAAACCCTTGCTGTTGGAGGTGGGACAAGGTATTGTACAGATGAAATGTGTTTTAGGGATAAGAGTAAACACCTTGCCCAACGATTAATAAACCTCTCCGACGACATCTTCTATGAGTATGGCGAGGGGCTTAGGTATATAGACTCCTTCATACTTGCATCTGCAGATAATTTATTAAATACAGAAGGATATTTTTCTGCATTCGCTCAAAAAGGAGAACAAGGTCCTGCAAGCGCAAAAACGGCACTTGAATTTGAAGAAGGTTCCAATGGTCAAATGGTGCCTAAATACTTTTATTCCGGCTGGCAAGGAAGAGGGTTGCATTTTTCAAGTGATGACACATATCAGTTTAAGGCAAAAAGAACTCCAGATGGCAAATGGGTAAAATGTGAATAAAACAGGCAAGAATTTCTGCCTGTTTGCCTTTGGTAAAATCGTTTAATTTATTAAAGTGAGATATCATGAATGCATGGGTATGCAGCCTTTATACGGGGTGCTAAGAATGATATGCAACTAAAATGCTTGCAGTATTTAATCTGTCTGTTTTTATTTGCATATGAAAATGTAAGGCAAGATTAACAAAATTTTACAAGCTTTAATATTTGTTTTATAATGTTTATAAGTAGATTAAGAAGGTGTTAGGTATGGAAAAAATAGAAGTAGAAATCTGTATGGGCACAACTTGCTTTATTATGGGCGGGGAAAGTATGCAGGAGCTTGCTTCTATCCTCCAGAGGAAATACCAGGATAAGGTTAACACCAAGGGAATAGTATGCCATGGGCTTTGTAATACTGACTGTCAGTACTCAAAGGCACCTTATGTAAAGGTGGCAGGAGATGTCATCAGTGAGGCAACGGTAGATAAGGTCTTATCGGCAGTAAATAAAAAGCTTGGAGAGGAAGCTTAGAAATAGATAAAATGAGTACTAACGACAATCAGATTAAACATTTAAAAAGAGAAATTTTAGTAAGAATAACAGAGGCTTTTTTAAGCGGTGACTTTGAGGAAAACGCACGTAAAATTCCTTACGCAATGCGTCCGAAGGGCTGCGAGGTTGACTTAAGATGCTGTGTGCATAAAGAGCGAGCTGTAATAAGAGATAGAATCGTTGCTGGGCTTGGTTATCCTATAGAAAAGGATGATGAGTGCACCTTGCTTTCAACTTATGCAAAGGGTGCTGCTGAGAGAGAAAAGCCGGATGAAGAAATATTGACTGTGCTTCAGGGCGCTTGCAAGGGCTGTGTGCCAAGCACTGTATATGTTACAGATTTATGCCAGGGTTGTGTTGCAAGACCCTGTAAAACAACATGCAGATTTGGTGCAATTTCAATAATAAATGGAAAATCCCATATTGACAGCTCGAAGTGCAAGAATTGCGGTATGTGTATTAATGCCTGCCCTTACAGCGCCATTGCAAAAATTATAGTTCCCTGTGAAAGTGTGTGTCCTGTTGATGCTATAAAAAAGGATGAATCAGGTCATGCTAGAATTGATTTTTCAAAATGCATAAGCTGTGGCAAATGTATTTCCGCTTGTCCTTTTGGTGCAATTCATGAAAAAAGCCAGATTGTTGATGTTTTATCAAGAATAAAGGAAGGTAAAAATGTTGTTGCAATGATAGCGCCTGCTATTGCAGGGCAATTTCCGTATCCTGTTTCAAAGGTGAGAACTGCACTTTTGAAAATAGGTTTTAAAGACGTTTTAGAGGTGGCGCAAGGTGCTGATGTTACAACGCTTACCGAGGCAGCGGATTTTAAAGAGAGAATGAATGAAGGGCAGTCTTTTATGACAACATCCTGCTGTGCTGCTTATAATGAGCTTGTGAAAAAACATCTGCCTGAAATAAAGCCCTTTGTATCTGAAACTGGCACACCAATGTATTATACTGCCGAAATTGCCAAAAAGAGGGATCCTGATTGCATTACGGTATTTATTAGCCCTTGTTCATCAAAAAGAAAAGAAGCACTTGATAACCCCAATGTTGATTATGTTATAAACTTTGAAGAGCTTGGAAGTATTCTTGTTGCTATGAAAATCGAAGTGAATAATCTTGAAGATAGTGAATTTGAAACAAAAAGCTCCAAAGAAGGCAGAAACTTCCCGCTTTCAGGTGGCGTGGCTGAGGCAGTAAAGAGTGCACTTCAATATCAAGGTGAAAATATTGAAGTTATGCCTTGTGTTATAAACGGCCTAAATAAGCAATCCATAAGGGAATTGAAGAATTTTGCAAAAAATGGAAAGTGCCCCAATGGCAACCTTGTTGAGGTTATGTCCTGCGAAGGCGGCTGTATTGGGGGAAATTCCGCTCTTATTGCACAAAGGAAGGCCCAAAAACAAATAACGGATTACGCCAATGAGGGTGGACCTGTAGTTAAGGACTCAATTGAGCAAAAATAAGCAAAATATACAACTGAATAATATTTAAATAAGGAGAAAAAATGACCACACCTTCTAGCACGGAAAGCTTGAATGTTTCAAGCGCAAACTATTCTAAGGTTGACAAAATCCTTGAGAGGTTTGAATACAAAAAATCCAACCTTATTGCCATATTACAGGAAGTGCAGGCGCATTTCAAATTCCTTCCAGAAAATATTATGACCTATCTTGGTACCAAAATGGCTGTTTCTCCTGCAACGGTTTTTGGTGTGGCCACTTTTTACAGCCAATTCAGTCTTGAGCCTAAGGGAAAATATATTGTAAAAATTTGCGATGGTACAGCATGTCATGTTAGAGGTTCAATGCCTGTATATGACGCTGTTATGAACAGATTAAAATTAACAGATGGTAAGTTTACAACGGAGGATGGATTATTTTCTGTTGAAACCGTTAGCTGTCTTGGGGCTTGCGGCTTGGCGCCGGTTTGCGTTATAAATGAAAAAATTTATCCGAAAATGACGCCGGATGCTATTTTAGCAATAATTAACAACTTTGTTAACGATGAAGGAGTGTAAAATATGAAGCTTAAAGATGATGTGCTTTTGGATATTGAAGATTTAAAACAGAAATCAATCGAAGATATTAACGCCCAGGGGCTTCGTGTTTTAATCTGTGCAGGAACAGGCTGTGTTGCAAATGGTTCGCTTGAAATAATTGACAAATTCAAGGAAAGGGGCATAAATGTCCAGCCGCTTGGTAAGAATGATAAAATGACAGCTATACCTACAGGCTGCCATGGTTTCTGTGAACAGGGCGTTCTTGTTGTCATTCCTGAATTAGATGTTACATATGTCAAGGTAAAACTTGATGATGTGGATGAAATCATAGACAGTCATATAATTGGGGGAAACCCGGTTGAGAGGCTTTTGTATACCGACCCTGCAACAAAAAACCACGTGTTTAAGAACGAGGATATAAAATTTTATGCAGGTCAAACCAGGGTTTCTCTTGCAAACTGCGGTGAAATTAACCCTGAAGCTATTGAAGACACTCTTTCTGTGGATGGTTACCGGGCTTTATATAATGTTTTAAAACAGAATGACCCTGATAAGGTTGTGGATGAAATAATTAAGTCTGGCCTAAGAGGCCGAGGTGGCGGCGGTTTTCCCACCGGCAGAAAATGGATGTTTACAAAAATGGCCGCTGGTGATAAAAAATATGTCGTATGCAACGGTGATGAGGGTGACCCGGGAGCCTTTATGGATAGGTCTGTTATGGAGGGCGATCCACACAAATTATTAGAAGGCATGGCAATAGCTGGCTTTGCTGTTGGTGCCGATGAAGCCTATATTTATGTAAGGGCCGAGTATCCTTTGGCTATTAAGAGGCTGAGAACTGCAATTAAAGATGCCGAGAGAGAAAACCTTCTTGGCAAAAGGATTATGGGCACTGATTTTAATTTTGAAATTCATATCAAAGAGGGCGCTGGTGCTTTTGTTTGTGGTGAAGAGACGGCGCTTATTGCTTCAATTGAGGGCGAGAGAGGCATGCCTAGACCAAAACCTCCGTTTCCAGCAAACAAAGGGCTTTTTGGAAAGCCAACTCTTATAAATAACGTTGAAACCCTTGCAAATGTGCCTGTAATAATTTTGAAAGGTGCAGATTGGTTCTCATCTCTTGGTACAGAAACTTCAAAAGGCACAAAAACATTTGCGTTGACCGGAGAAGTAAACAATACTGGACTTATTGAGGTTCCTATGGGAACAACTTTAAGAGAGATAGTATTTGAGCTCGGGGGCGGTATCAGGAATGGCAAAAAATTCAAGGCTGTTCAGATAGGAGGGCCATCTGGCGGGTGCTTAACAGAAGAACATCTTGATTTAACACTTGATTACGACAGTTTAATTAAGGCTGGTGCCATGGTTGGCTCAGGCGGCCTTGTTGTTATGAATGAGGATACTTGCATTGTTGAAGTTGCAAGGTTTTTTATGAATTTTACCCAGAATGAAAGCTGTGGAAAATGTACGCCATGCCGTGAAGGCACAAAAAATATGCTCAAAATTCTTGAAAAAATTACAAGGGGCGAAGCAACGCTCGATGATTTAGATTTGCTGGAAGAGCTTGCGATGACAGTTAAAGATGGTTCATTGTGCGGGCTTGGAAAAACTGCTCCAAACCCTGTATTATCAACGCTTAAATACTTTAGGGATGAATATATAGCCCACATTGTTGATAAAAAGTGTCCTGCAGGCGTTTGTACGGCATTGAAGGTTATTGAAATCCAGCCAGAAGCATGCAGAGGGTGTTCTAAATGTTCTAGAATCTGCCCTGTGGGCGCAATTTCAGGCGAAATAAAATCGCCATTTACAATTGATAAGGAAAAATGCATTAAATGCGGCGCATGCCTTGAAAGTTGCCCGTTTAAGGCGATTATTCAAAGATAAATCCGGCCTTATAATGCCTTAGGCCTGAATAGTTTTGTTAAGAGAATCAATACATAATTCGGGCATTAATTGTAAAGTATTTAAAATAGTTAAGGAATATTAAGAAAATGAGCGAAAACAAAACACTGTTTATAAATGGCAAAGAGGTTGAATTCACTGATGAAATCAATATTTTAGAGGTAATGAGAAAAAATGGTTTTAATGTACCAACTTTTTGCTATCGTCCTGACTTAAAGCCTTTTGGTGCCTGCAGAATGTGTGTTGTTGAAATTGAGGGCAGAGGAATTCAAACAAGCTGTACTATGCCACCTGAATCGGGTTTAAGGATTCAAACTAACACAGAAAGGACAAGAAGAATCAGAAAAACCGTGTTGGAATTGCTTCTTGCAAACCATGACAGGGAATGTACATCATGTGAAAAATCAGGCAGCTGTGAACTTCAAAAATACGCCGAAGAATATGGCATAAGGGAGATTCGCTATGCCAAGAAGAAGGAATTTTTACCGATTGATGATTCTAATCCTTCAATAGTGAGAGACCCTAATAAGTGCATCCTTTGTGGCGCATGTGTTCGTGCGTGTGAAGAGTTTCAAGGACATGCAGTTCTTGGGTTTGCAAACAGGGGTTCAAAGACTGTTGTGCAGCCACTGGCGGGAAAATGCCTGAGTGAGGTTGATTGTGTTTATTGCGGCCAGTGTCAGACAGTGTGCCCAACTGGTGCTCTAACTATAAAATCCGATATAGAGAAGGTTTGGAGCCAGATAACAAATAAAAATAAAAAAGTTGTTGTTCAAATTGCACCTGCTGTCAGGGTTGCAATTGGCGAGATGTTTAACCTTGAGCCCGGTGAAAATACAATAGGACTCATTAATACAGCCCTTAGGGAGATTGGGTTTGATTTGGTTTTTGACACCAATTTTTCTGCAGATTTAACGATTATGGAAGAGGGTACAGAATTTATTGAAAGACTGCAGAAGGATGAAAATTTGCCTATGTTTACATCCTGCTGCCCTGCGTGGGTAAGGTATCTTGAAGGTGCACATCCTGATATGCTTGGGCATCTTTCTACATGTAAGTCGCCTCAGTCAATGCTTTCGCCTGTATTGAAGGAGGTTTTGCCTTTGAGGCTGCCAGAGTATACAAAGGAAAACCTTGTTGTGGTGTCAATTATGCCGTGTACTGCAAAGAAATCTGAGGCAGGGCGAAGCGAACTTTCAATGAATGGAATTCAGGACACTGACTATGTTTTGACCACAAAAGAACTTGGCCGCATGATAAAAGAGGCAGGTATTAATTTTGCTCACCTTGCGCCTTCAAAAGGTGATTCTCCGTTTGGCGAATACACAGGTGCCGGGACGATTTTCGGAGCATCAGGAGGTGTGGCAGAAGCGGCAGTTAGAACAGCGTACGAATTAATCACTCAACAACCGCTCTCTGATTGCGATATCAAGGAATTACGCGGTGTACACAACAGGTGCCGCGATGTTGAGTTTGATATAAACGGTAAAAAGGTAGTAGTAAGAGTAGTTTCCACGCTAAAAGAGGCTGAAAAGTCAATCATGGAGATAAAAAAAGGTGAAGCTAAATTCCAACTTCTTGAGGTTATGGCATGCCCCGGAGGCTGTGTAAATGGCGGCGGTCAGCCAAAAAGCTGTGATTCTTCTCTTATTAAAGAAAAAAGAGCAAGAGGCTTGTATAAAGAGGATGAGAGCCTTCTATTAAGAAAATCTCACGAAAATCCTGAAATTCAAAAACTGTATGAGGAATTTTTGGAAAAACCCGGCTCCCACAAGGCCCATGAGCTGTTGCACACAAATTATAAAAACCGCTTAAAAGGTAGCTATAAAGATTTTGAATAAAAATATAACCGGCTGATAACCTTGTGAATTCTAGGTTTTGGCCGGTTTTTTGATGAAGAAAATTAGATGTACCTGGGGCTAAATTATATTTTGAAAATTTGTCACAAAAAACAAATTGACTTAGCTTGAAAACTCAACTGCAGCAAGTGATTTAGCGATTTGGACTTTAGGCTTTAAGTTGCAAAGTGGTATAAAATGTTAATTCTGTTATGAATAATGTGGTTGCATAGATAGTGATGATGGGCATTTGCAGGATTGACAATTGGAAATTCAAAGAAAAAATTAGAATCCTGAAAAAATAATCTCTTGCAATAGGCCCGGAAACCCGTAAGGAGAACCAACTTGCAGGGTTGTTTGAAGGTAAAAATTTATATTAATAATTTTCTAAAATCCTTTAATACTGTGTTTTAGTTATAAAAAACTCAAAATTTACAATAAAAATGACATTAGAAGTTTTTATTCGATTCAGTAGGTAAATATTTTTTTGAAATGTCCTGGCAATTGTAATATTTTCTTTCTAGAAAAATCTACTGCGTGCAGAAAAAAAAGAATAGTGATTTTTTTAGAATGCCAAACTTTTTGTCTAAAAATTTCCATAAAGCCTTGTAAATATTGAATCACAGGTATATACAACGGCTTAAATAACTTGACTGTATGTATTGTAGACTTTTAATCATCTTGAAAGAATTGATGTGTCTGATTTTTACGCTGTCTTCTGTCTTGCAATTCTGCTATGTAGGCTTTTTTTGTGATTTTATGTTGAACTTTGTTTCTTTTGCGGATTTTAAAATTACTGAAAAGCCTTGCTTGTTTTGGCATTTATGGAATTTGCACGCTTAAAAACATTATGTTGTGCCTATTTTGGGCTGTTTTTAAACTGTTTTGCCTTTAAATGCTGATATATCTATTAATTTGAAGGTATTAAAATTAGAAAAGCCTTGTTGTGACTGAATTTGTACGCAATAGAAATCTGAAAATCCTTTAAAAACAGGAGATTATATTTTTACAAATTTTCCAGATAGATATGAAATAGCCTATAGTATTATACTACAGCTGCTTTCACGTATTCTTATTCTGAAAAATGTTGTGCCAGCTCAGCTTTCACTTAATTGAAAAACCTGCGTGAAAAATTATACTTAATGTCAAAAATTATTAAACAAATTGCAAACAAGGAAGAATTATAATATAATTTAGAAAGAATTTGTATGGGGTATTTATTATGAAGATGGATTTTTTAAATAAATTTTTTAAAGATTCCCGTAAAATGGAAGGTTTCACACTTGCCGAACTTTTAATTGTACTAGCTGTTCTTGCAGTAATAGCGGCAGTTTTGCTTCCTACGGTGTTTAATGCTATGCCTGATGAAAACAGGTTGAAGTTTAAAAAAGGCTATTATACCTTAAAGAGAACAATAGATGGGATGGTGAACTCTGAAGCATATAATGTAACCGAAGGCAATTTCGGTGTCATTTTGAATGATGAGAATGATCCGCCAGGGTATGCGGCTGAGCTTGGAACTGGCGATACCAAAGGAGAAACATATTTCTGTATTCAGTTTACTGAAATGCTAAATACAGTAAAAGCTCAGTGTTCAACATTTTTAAACGATGGAAATGCCGGTGTATTTGCAACTGCTTTTGGTGATGCTGATACTGGTATTGCTGCTGCAATAGATACAAAATGCGGTGTTGCTGCTAATTCTTGGCCTGCTTCTGATTTAGCCACTGTGAATGCTGCAACCCAGGACGGCATTTACTGGTCGGTTCCTAAAGATAATTTCTCAGGAACGTCTGAAACCGGTCACAAGGGGCAGTACTTAAGAGATTATGGTAAGGTTCCTGCTTATTATGCGGTAATCTGCATGGATGTAGACGGCCCTGGTGGTGAGCCACCTTTTGGTTTTGGCATAAGGCGTGATGGAAAAGTTGTTGCTGGTACGCATGCCAGGGAATGGCTTGAAGAAGGTACTACGACTGTTGTTCCTAGTGATGATTAAAATTTCTGCCAGCTTAAAGTTGTTGAGCTGGCAATTTTTTAGTTACTATTTATATTTGGAGTAAAATATGAAAAATTTAGCTACAATCGGAATTTTTGGTGGTTCAGGATTTTATGAATTTCTTGAAAATGCCACTGAAGTAACAATTGAAACACCATATGGGCATACCAGTGATAAAATTACTATAGGTGAAGTTGCTGGAAAAAAAGTAGCCTTTATGCCTAGACATGGCAGGAATCATTCAATCACACCTGAAAATGTGAATTATAGAGCCAATGTCTGGGCAATGAAACAGATTGGCTGCAAAAAGGTAATAAGCCCTTGCGCTGCTGGATCTTTACAGAAACATATAAAACCTGGCGATATTGTGTTTTGCGATCAGTTTGTTGACTGGACATTTGGCAAAAGAAAAGATACTTTTCTTGAGGGACCTATTGTAACGCACATTAGCGCTGCTGATCCTTATTGTCCAAAATTTAGACAACTGGCTATTGATTCATGCGAAAAACTTGGTTTTAATTATCATAAAACTGGCACTGTTGTTGTAATTAACGGACCAAGATTTGCAACAAAAGCCGAGAGCAAGTTCTTTACATCTCAGGGCTTTGAGGTCATAAATATGACGCAGTATCCAGAAAGTTACTTGGTTAAGGAAATGGATATGTGTCCTTTAAATATCTCTCTAATAACTGATTATGATGCCGGTCTCGTTTCTGATACAGAACCCGTTTCGCATGCTGCTGTTATGGAGGTTTTTAAGAACAACATTGAAAAACTTAAAAAGCTTCTCTATGAAATTATTGTGAATTCCAAAGACGAAGCTTGTGAGTGTCATAGTATAGTGGAAAATTCAAGAGCATGATATCATATGGTGTTTACCAGCTGTTTAATTTAATAATGTTTTTGATGCTTGTAAAGGTTTTGTTAAGCTGGTTTCCGAATATTAACTGGTATAAAGAGCCTTTTAACTCGCTGAAAAGATTTACGGATATTTTCTTTGAGCCATTCAGAAGAATAATACCGCCCTTGGGAATGATTGATATTTCACCTATTCTGGCGTTTTTTGTTCTTGGCATTGTGCAACAGCTATTATTTGTAATCTTAAGAAAATTTGGTTTTTAGCAAGATAACATGTCGCTATTTTCTTTACGCATTTTCTGTTTTAGCGTGGAAATAGTCGTGCTGGTGGTTTGTTTTGGGTAGCTATGTGGCCAAAAGTCTTTTAAGTTATATATGGTTGTTACAAATTTAGTGCTTGCACTTTTACTTTGTTTTTGATAAATTAATATTTGTATGAAACTGAAAGATGCATACAACTTTAGATAATTTGAATTTGTTTAAATTCTAAAGATTGTTACTTATTCTAAATGAAATTTGAAAATTCAATAAAATCTTTTTTCTGAAGAATAAATATCCTTCAATGTGCAATAAAACTTTTGATACTTCCGCTTTATCAAAAGATATTAAAATAAAATATTTTAATATATAAAATGCCCCGGTAGCTCAGCTGGATAGAGCATTTGCCTTCTAAGCAAAGGGTCATGCGTTCGAATCGCATCCGGGGTATTTTTTGCGACAAGAGTCAAAATTTACGAAA
>CATJOM010000040.1 GCA_949741915.1 uncultured Candidatus Melainabacteria bacterium
CAGTATAGCATTAAGTGTGAACTTATACGGCTATTGTTATAGTGGCAATGTATAGTAGCACATTAAGGCCAATTTGGGGAAAGAGAATAGACTAATGAACGAAATCAAGAATTTGAATGCTAGTGGAAATTTGAATGAAAATTTGAATGAGAATGTTGGTGTTGGTATTGGTGTGAATGTTAATGCTAATGAGAATACATGTCCTGTTGTGAATAAAAGTATTTGCAGAAGGGGTGCGGGTGTTAGTAGTGATAAAACAATTTCAATCTATATAGTGGAAGATTATAATTTATTGCGTATGCAGTATAAACATATATTATCAAAAGAGAAGGATTTTAATGTATTAGATACATTTGAAAATGCAGAGGATTGTATTGAGAGTCTTGAGGTTATTGATAGCATTAAAAGTGCTGACAGTATGAACAGGGCAGGGGTGCATTGTGTTAATAGCGGGAATATGAGTATTAATTACGATAATGTTTCTGGTGGAAGGGTTTGTGGTGTTAACAGTAGTGCAAGGTATCCTGATATTATCATTATGGATTTAGGACTTCCTTATATGAATGGCATTCAGGCAACGAAGATAATAAAGGATAAGTATCCTAATATTAAGGTAATAGTATTAACATGTCATGAGGAAAGAGAAACTATACTTGCATGTTTATCATCAAAGGCATCAGGGTATATATTAAAGAATGAAGAAACAGTGAAAGATTCAATTAAAAAAGCAATAAGGACAGTATATCAGGGAGGTATGTGGTTAGATAAAGAAATAACCGATTATGCATTTTCTACAATACCTAAACCTATATCATATGAGTTTGAAAATCTTTATCAGAAGGATGAGAATGAATTAAGAGATTATATTACATCTTTATTATCAAAGAGAGAATTAGAGACATTAGAATTAATAACTGATGGTAAGACAAATGATGAGATAGCAGAGTTATTAATAGTAAGTAAGAATACAATAAAGATGCATGTTAGGAGTATATTGTCTAAGTTATCAGTTAATGATAGAATACAGGCTGCAGTTAAGGCGGTGAGGGCTAGGTTGTTTTAGGGGGGGGGCTAGCACCGCCTTGTCTTTTAAAAGTCTGCACTTGAAGGCATTTGAAAAATTTAACACTATAACATCTTTTTTACGTGTTTTTGCTAAAATCAAAGATGTATTTAGTTTGGAATAACAGATGAAATTAAAGAAAACAGCGGCCTCAAACTCGTTTAATTATATCTGGCTGTTAAGAAAAATTTTTCCATATATTAAGCCCTGTCTTAATAGAATTCTTATAAATTTTTTAATTGCACTCCCGCTAGGGCTTTTGGATGGCGTGAGTGCTTTTGCAATAAAACCGTATATTGACTGCGCAATTAACGAAAATGATTTTAAATTTCAAATATTTGGCCGCAACTTTGTTCTAACAGGATTAGAAATTACATATATTCTGCCTATTGGCATTGTTTTGTTTGCGACATTTCAGGGAATTTTACGATATCTAAACTCTTATATTTCATCCTGGACAAGCAGAAAAATTACAAACAATATTAAAAGCGATTTATATGAACAGCTTATACATATGCACCCGAAATTTTTTGATGAAAACTCATCAGGCATAATCGTTTCAAGGTATATAAATGACCCTAATACCGCATCAAACGGCATTATTGAACAGCTAAAGACAATGATAACAAGTCTTTTCGGGTCAATAGGGCTTATTGCTGTTATGCTCTACAGTTCAGCAAAGCTTGCAATAATAGGTATTTTTGTACTTTGTGCTGCATTTATCCCTGTACTTCTTTTAAGAAAAAGAATAAAAGATGCATCTAATAAAAATATGATAATTAATGGCAATATTATCGGGCATATTAACCAAACACATGGGGGAAACAAAGTTATAGCCTCATATTCAATTCAACATAAACAGAAATACGATTTCAATGAAGAGATTCAGAAAGCATTTAATATAAATATGTCTCTAACAAAGCGAACAGCTTGGATGTCTCCTTTGATGCATTTAATTGCATCGTTTGGAATAGCAATAGTTTTATGGTATGGAACCTTTTTAGTTAATTCAAACCAAATAACAACAGGCTCATTTGCATCGTTCATAGCGTCGCTTCTTTTATTATACAAACCCGTTAAAACCCTTGGGAACACAATGACAAATATGCAAAAAATCTTTGTTGCCCTGGGAAGGGTATTTGAGTTATTTGGACTAGAAAGCGAAATAAATGAAATCAAAAACCCAGTTACATTAAGTGATTTAAACCATTCTATAAAATTTTGCAATGTCGTATTTGAATATGATAATAACAGGCCAGTATTAAAAAATATTAACTTAGAAATTAAAAAGGGCGAAACAGTTGCAATTGTTGGCAGCTCAGGGAGTGGTAAATCAACACTCGTAAACCTTTTGCCACGTTTTTATGATATAAAATCAGGTTCAATAACAATTGATGATGTTGATATAAGAAACATCACTCTGAATTCTTTAAGAAATAATATCGCTATGGTTTTTCAGGATAATTTTTTGTTCTCTAAAAGCATAAAAGAAAATATCTTGTTAGCAAAGCCCGATGCTAGCGATGATGAATTATTTTTGGCAATTCATTCGGCTAATCTTTTTGATGTCATATCAAACCTGCCTGATGGAATTGATACCATAATTAGCGAAAGAGGACTAACGCTATCAGGCGGAGAAAGGCAACGAATTGCAATAGCCCGCGCCATCTTAAAAAATGCCCCTATTGTAATATTGGATGAGGCTACATCCGCCCTTGATAATAAATCCGAGGCAATGGTGCAGAAGGCAATGGCCAACCTAATGAAGGATAAAACTGTATTTATTATTGCACACAGGCTTTCAACCATTCAAAATGCAGACAGAATAATTGTCCTTGAGGATGGAAGAATTATTGAAACAGGATGTCATAATGAACTTACGAAGGTTGGAAACAGCCGTTATAGAATGCTTTATGAAATGCAGTTTCAAAATATCAAAACCCTGTCCAGAAACCCATTAGCCGACGAATTTACCAAATAATCCTTCTTCTAAGCCTTCAATATTCTGTGATCTCTGTTTATATTTGTAAGTCAAGGCTTCCACGCTGTTTTTAGCGGGCGCACTTTCGCTTCTTCTGATTTTGCGTCTTTCAATTGGTGAAAGCAATCTAAGATTTTTCTTTTCTTGGGACTTTTGCATCATATTGTATTTTGCCCAATGTGCAAACTGTTCTTTACCAACATCTGTTGCCACAAGAATGCTTTTTCTAAGGTTGGCTTTTGCTGCTGCATCTGCAGCCTTTTTGTCTAATTCTATAGCAGACCACATATCATCCTGAATCCCTGTCATTTTAACCTTTGCATCACTGAAAAGCATTTCTAATAGTTTGTTAAGCGAATTATCAGCAGATTGTTTAGCCTTAAATAAGTTGCCCTGTGTGTCTGACGGTATTATGCAGTGTTGTTTTAAAACATAATTGCTTATTATGGTAAATTCCTCATTGCTCATACTATTAATCTTTGTTTTGTTGTCAAAGAATATTTCATTAAGGCTTTTTTGTACCTTTTGCAACGCTTCTTCCTTGCTTAAGCCCACAGGAAGCACTGCATCTTCAAGTACAAATCTAGAAAGATTTATAACATCTGCATTGTTTATATAACTTGTCAGATTCAAGCTTCTTACGGCCTGCTCCATAGTCTGGTCAATTGTATTTCCTGTATCAATCAATGTAAATATCTTGCCCTTGCCAGCTTTTAGTGCTTCTACATTTATAAAGATGTTGCCCTGATGAATATCAGCATGAATTGTCTTTCCGTTTTTATTTGTCTTGTTAAATTGTTCAACAAGAACTTTTCTGTATTCTGCAATAAGCCTTTTTGCTGTCTTTTTATCAAGACTAATATCGCCAAAGGCAGGCGTTTTTGCCTTAACTTGTTCAATTTTTTTGTTGATATCATCTAGTCTTTCTTTGAATTTTTTGTCATCAGGATGTTTTGCAACCCTTTCCTGCGCAATCTTTTGTTTTGTGAAGAGTTCGTTTAGTTTTGTCAATGAATCCAAACTAATACCATCGGCCTTTTCCATAACATAAAGGCCGTCTTTAACCATTATTGGTTTTACAACCTTTGCAGCTTTAGTGTATTTAGCAAGTTTTTTAGCTGCTTCCATTTCGTTATTAAAATCAACTTCCTGTAATACGCCATTTGCAATGTTTTCGACGTTTCTTACCATATAATTAATTTCGTCTTCACTTGCATTCTGCTTTTTAAGCGCATTCTTAACAATTTCTATGAATTTTTGTCCATCTGCCTGTACTTTTTCTTTTGTAATGCCGTCTTTTAGCATTTTGATACATACTTCAGCTCCGGTACTATTATCCTTTGCAAGGTATGATTCAGCAACGGTACCTACACCAAGACATTTTTCAACACTGTATTGATTGCCGAAGGTTTTTTCAATAATTACCTGCGCCTGATCCATAGTCCTTGATGGAGGACAGGTTTCTTTCAGTATTGCTGTAATAGAATCATGGCTATCTTCCTGTATTTGTTTAAACTTAACGGCAAATATGTTTTCATTCGTTAGCGCCAAAACTTTTTCTTCGTTACTTAACCTGCTTCCCCAGCCAATAATTTTATTTATGGATTCGTCTCCAAGCAATATTTTTTCAAGCTGGGTATATATTGCATCACCAAAATCAGGTATTGCCAATTTATTTTCAGTCAAATTTTTGGCAACTATAGGCATATTTTGAGCAAAGATTTTACCTGCCTTGCCCATTTTAATTAAGGGAATAGCCGTTAATATTGTACCTGCAGCAACAAGAATTGGGCTGTTTGTAATACTATCCTTAAAGCCTTTTAGAGTTTTCTTTTCCTCGTTGTTTCTCTCGCCTATAAAATACCTTGAAAGTGCATTAGCACCAAGATATAAAGGCGTACCCACGGCTAACGGCAGTGTCATTAATGGTGATAGGGCGCCATTAAGCATTCCTGACCAGAAATTCCTGCGGTTATCCTTTTTCTTTGCCTTCTTCAGAGCTTTTTCTTCTTTGTGTCTTTCACTCCTTGGTAATTCTTTCTTTTCTTCCTTATTAAGTTTATATTGCTTTGTGCCAATTCTATCAAGCTTTAGCGCATAATTTTTTGAAATTCCGCCCGCCAATGCTGCTATTATTGCTGCAACAGCGGTCATTTTTTTATTATTGCCAAGAAAATCCTTAGTATGCGCCACAAGTTTTGCAGGAGTATGTTTAATTAAATCTTTTTTGCGCAAATGTTGAGAGATATTATTCATAACTTCAACCGCTCTGTTGAAACTTCCTTTCGCATAATGCTCTTCATTTATTGAAAGATAAGCATGTCCATAGCCTGCAGCTTTTTTTAATCCAAAAAATGTTCCAGCACCAGCAAGGATTGAAATTGCATCGCCTGCTGTCTGGGCAAATTTTTCCTGCGATTCCCTGTAATTATTTATAGCATCTTTAGCATCTTTTTCATTCTTTAAACCTTGCCCAGATTCATCTATTATTTTTTGAACTTTATTTGAACTTAAGCCAAGACCTGTAATATTTTTAGCTTTATCATAAAGTTTTTCAGCAAGGCCGTTTTTCTTTTTTGCCTTTTTAAATGTTTTATTTAATTCAACAGTATCAGCCGAAGGATTCTTGGATAGTGCACTCTCTGTAGCAGTTTGTGGCACAGTTTTGATATGTTGAGACACTCCTATATTTTGATCTTGTGCACTAATTGTTTTTGCAGACTGTGCATCATTTTGAACATCTTGTTTTATTGCATTGTTTGCGTTTTGTTCAATGTTGGCTTTACCATTTGCTTTAGACACAGCAGGTATAACTCCTGTATATGGTCTAGAGTTTGGAATATTATTCATAAAACTTGACATTGTTAAATTATTATTCATGTAGCAATCCTGATTTTAAATTTATAAAAATAAAGCACTCATGATAATAAAAGCCAAAAAAAACATTTTTTGCTAAAATATTAAGTTTTATGAAGCTAGTCTTTACGTTGCACTTGTATGCAGTCATACTAAATTTTACTTTGAGTTAAAACATAGACTAGACAATGCATTATTTTTATTCCAAGCTATTATGCAAAATTTTGCCCTTTTCTCCAATAACCTGATTTTAAATAGATGAGAGCAACAATAACAGAACAAATTGATGCCACTGGTGCCGCCACTCCTAGATTAAATAAAGTTTTACCAAATATTGAAGTAATTATAAATGCCAGAGGAACCCTTATTAAAAGTGCTGCAAGAAGATTGTTTGCCATGGAAAACCAGGTGTGCCCGCATCCTGTAAAGAAAGCGTTTGTACAGAATACAAAAGGCACAATAATTAAATCAAAACTAAAAGACTTTAGGTAAGATGCTCCCTCTCTAATAACATCAGCATCTGATGTAAATATCCCAACGGCACTTTCTGGGTTTATCTGCTGCCAGATAAGACAAATTAGTCCAAAAACAAACGTATAGCCAATTGCTGTATATAAAGTATATTTAGCACGAAGCCGCTTCTTTGCACCCATATTCTGTGCAACAATAGGTGTCAATGCCATTGCAAAAGAAAAAGCAGGTAGCATTGTAAAACCATTCAGTCTATTTGCACTTCCATATCCAGCGGAAGCATCCACTCCCATCTTGTTTGCAAGAGATAATAATATTATAAAAGACATCTGCACCATAGAATCTTGAAAAGACAACGGCAGCCCAAGCTTTATAATATTCTTAATCTTGTCAAAATAAAATCTAGCCTTCCTAAACTTCAGTTCAAATGAGAATTTATTATTCTTCACATATAAAACCAAGGACAGTGTACAGATACCCTGAGAAATAACAGTTGCAATAGCAGCACCATTGACACCAAGATTTAATAACCCTATAAAAATTAAATCAAGAATAATATTAATAGCCCCACCAATTGCAACAAACATCATAGGCACGGCCGAGTTTCCCACCCCCCTTAAAATTGAGGCAACAGCGTTAAACATAAAAATAAATATTATACCAAAAGAGCAAATTTTAACATAATTAACAGCCCCAATATAAGCTTCAGGAGGCGTTTGCATAATATATATTAGATTTGGTGAAAAACAAAACATCATCAAAAGTACAAAAATAGCAAGAATACCAAAGAATATAAGAACAGTATTTGCAATTTTTTGTATTTCATCAAACTTTGAAGCACCAAAAGCATGGCCTATTAGAACAGTCGTGCCAGAGCTAAAGCCAATTATGAAAGACATAACAAGATGCATAACCTGTGCGCCAATTGCAACAGATGAAATCGAAGCACTTTCTTTTGTAAAATGCCCGATAATTATTAAATCACAAGCACCATATAAAGCCTGCAGTAGATTTGCAAAAACAAATGGCAGAGCAAATAATACCAGGGTTTTTGGTATACTTCCTTCGGTTAAATTTTGTTCCTTACTAAACATATTAACAATGCTAATTTAAACAAATTTTTTTTGCCATATACTAAAAGAACTATTAAAAATCAATCCTCTTAAAGTAAGCGGTTGAACACCCCTTCAGTTTTATTGGAGCTTTGTGCGCTTCATCAAAGGTGCCAAAGCCTTCTATAACAGAATCATCATTAATGTATTCTCCGCTGCCGCCATATTTTTCATCATCAGTATTCAATATTTCAACCCATTTACCTTCAGGAAATGGCATCTCATATTCTTCGGCCGCAACAGAAGGATAATCATTGTCCTTAAAGTTTGTTATAACAAAAATTTCATTACCGGATTTTTCATCTCTGGTATGCAAAGCAATTGCGTCATCATGAACTACAGCCGTCCTTAAACCATCTTTATTTAGTGTCAGATACCCTTTTGTTAACGCAGGATTCTCTCTGTTTATCCTGTTTAAATCTTTTGTAAGCTCTTTAAAACCCAACATCCTATCTTTGGCTTTGTCTGAATAGCTGATATTGTCGAGCTTTGATGCCTGAAATGCTGCCAAACCTGGTTCATATCCTTTCTCAACCTTTAAATATGATTCATACTCAGGTTTCATAAATTGTCTAAAAAACCTAAATGACGTTAATTCCAGATTTTCATCCCCCATAAAAACAAGTTTCGGGCCAGGAACTGCATATGTTAATGCTTGTGCCATCTTATGCTGGTCAATGCTTTTTTCAAAACATCTTTCAAACTTATTATATGTTAAGTTTGATTCTTTACTTATGCCTAGATTTTGAAGCACATCATCATAAAAAGCATCATATGTATTATATTTGTACGTATCAAGTTTACCTTCAGCAAACATCAAAGAAAGTTTTTCAACAGCAAGATTCATTTTTTGATGAAGCACCACATTTTTTGCTATCTCAAATGATGTATTTTTATGCCTCGCAAAATCTTCAGCTCTCCTTAAGTCTTCTTCATCAAGGATTATATGGTTTTTAAGACCAAGCTTTGGTACTAAATATTTTATTACAGGCCTTGTGCCGTCAATATTTCCGATTTCATCATGGCTTGCTACATACTTTATCGTATTTTGCGCCTGATATATTGCATTTATTAAAGAATCAGATGCAATCCTGGCAGCTTCCTGGCTATATTCTGTTTCACGGCCATCCCCATGAGAATGGATAGCATTATCAAGGGAATGATGATACGCAAAATCCCATTCGCTGTCATAACCTAAGTTTCTTATTAAACTATGGCGATTACTACATTCATTGTTAAATTCAACAATCGCTTTGTCAATTTTCTCAATGAATACACAGTGTTTATCTTCACTTTCACCCCTAAGAATTTCATCCGGCCCAAGAGGCAATGTAATGCGTTTATCATGCAGTTCATTATTATCAAGCCAGTAACTATAATCATTAGCATTAACATGTTCTCTGCTATCCTCAGCTATTATTATTTTATCCGGAAAATGATAGCCGATTTCAGCAGCAATTTCTTTCATTGTAAAATCAGAATCCATATATTTTGTCATATCGAGCCTGAGACCGTCTGCCTTATAATTATCAAGCCAGTTAATTCCCGCATTTACAATGTAATCTCTCACATACTTTGAATTTTCGCCTTCAAAGTTAAATTTGAGCCCAAAATCATTATTGTCTGCGGTATACGGCCCTGTCATATCAATTTGTACACCATCCGGCCCAATATGGTTTGGAACAAAATCAATAATAACATTCAAACTCAGCCCATGAGCATAGTCGATTAATTCCTTTAATTTATCTGGCCCGCCCCTGTGCTCTTGCGGAGCAAATTTATCAACGCCATCGTACCCCCAGTTAAAACTAAACGTATTTTCACTGGGCATGATTTCTATTGTATTAAACCCGGCCTCTTTAACCTTTTCAATCTTGTCTTTGGCTGCCTCGTATGTACCCTCTTTTGTAAAAGCATCTATCTGTATTTCATAAATACTTGCTTCCCTTGTGCTTCTCTGATTTTTATCGGGATTTTTTACTATTCTTTCAGGATTTATAATCCATTCATCTTGATTTTTCCAATTAAAAACCGAATGATCATAAAGAATTGAAGAACCCACAAAATTCGCCCTTGTACGATTTCCCTGCCTATATGCATATGGATCTTTTACCTGAATTACACTGTCATCAGCTTTTTTTATAACAAAAGAGTATCTATCCCCTGCCCTTGCTTCATCAAAAGAAAGCTTTTTTCCTGTTTGAAAAACACCCCCGCCCATATTTAGCAAAGGATATAATTGAGATTTATCAGGGTTTTTCCTGTCAAAAATTTTTACAGACACTTCCTTTGCATCGGGAAATGTAAAGATTTTAAACGACACTTCCTTTGTTTCAGGGTCAATCTTTGCACCCCAGCTTCTATGCTCTTCAAGTTTTCTTTTAAATGCAATATTTGCCGGCTTATTTGTAATATTTATACTGCTCAAACTAATTATTTCCACAGGCAGTGCAGAAGTTACCTGTTTGGTTTTATTATTATTTTGATTATTTACAGAATATCTTGTTTTAGTCTTTAAATTTCCTGCATTATTAATATATGCAGGGATTCTAACACCATGAATCCGCATTATTTAAAAATATCCCCAATTTAAAAGTCAACACAATCAATGCTTTGAATTAATTATATAAAACATGAAACAAAATTTTTTGAACAGTAAATACAAATTTTTACAAATCTTAATATTTATAACTGCGTAAACACCTGGCAATAAATATAAGCCGAATTAATTCACATATCAAAATTTGCAAGCCTCTACTTTATTTTAATTTCTATTTTAAATCCCTTTTTATAATCAGCCAATTAGCCGCCATGGCTCACACAAGTTTATACAAACCTTTCAAAAATTTTGTTAATGTTCTTCAAATATTTTTGATAATTAAAACATTCCAATATTTGAGCCTCACTAAGATGCTTCTTCATGTTTTCCTTAAAACTGCCATTATTGTTAAATGCATCAAGCGCCTCTTTTTGTACTATCTCGTAAGAAGCTTCTCTTGTCATACCACCTTCAACCAATTTCAAAAGACAGCTCTGAGAAAAAATAATATCGCCATATTTGCCAATATTTTTTAACATATTATCAGGTTTTATAACAAGATTTTCCAACACATTATTAAGTCGATTCAGCATATAATCAGCTAAAATAGTAGAATCAGGAAAAATTATCCTCTCAACACTTGAATGGGAAATATCCCTCTCATGCCAGAGTGCTATATTTTCCATCGCAGCAACACTATTTGCCCTTAAAACCCTTGCAAGGCCTGATAAGTTTTCACTTGCAATCGGATTTTTTTTATGCGGCATTGCAGATGAACCTTTTTGCCCCTTCTTAAAACCTTCTTCAACCTCTGCCACTTCCCATCTTTGCAAATGTCTTATTTCAACGGCCACATTTTCAATGACAGAGCCTAATATAGATAATGCTGAAATAAAAGCACCGTGAACATCCCTTGCTATTATTTGCGTGCTTATTTTAGCAGGTTTAAGCCCTAAAATTTCACATGTAATCTTTTCCACCTCAGGTTCTATATTTGAATAGGTGCCAACAGGCCCAGAAATCTGCCCGCGAAGAATATCTGAAAGTGCAAATTCTATCCTATTTTTAGCCCTTTCAAACATATCATACCAGTTTAAAAGTTTAAAACCAAAGGTTATAACTTCTGCCCCGATACCATGAGAGCGCCCTATACACACAGTTTCCTTATGTTTTATAGCAAGATTTTTAATAGTATTTAATATTGTATCCAAATCTTTAATAATAATATCAGATGCATCCTTAATCTGCAGTGCAAATGCTGTATCAATCACATCAGAGCTTGTAAGACCTTTATGAATATATCCTGAGTATTTTTCACCCACATACTCATTCACACAAGTTAAAAACGCTATTACATCGTGGTTTACGATTTTTTCAATCTCATCAATTCTATCCACCGTAAAATTTGCAGTGTTCAAAATATGCTCATATGCTTCCTTTGACATCTCACCAAGCCTATAATAAGCCTCCACAACAGCAAGCTCTACCTTTAAATAATATGAAAACTTGCTGTCTAATTCCCAAATTTTAGAAATTTCTTCTCTAGAATAACGTTTAATCATACAAAAATTATATTAAAAAAACTAAAATATTTCACATGCTCCAGCCTATTTTGGCAGAATACTTTAATTATATGGCGCGAGAAACAACATCCTGCCAAGCGCACTAAAGATGCACATAAAAGCTTTGTAATACAAAACAATAAACCGCCACTATTAGATTAAAGCTTAAATAAAATTCACTAAATATAAACTTTTGTAACAATTTTACCCCCTCCCCCGCAAAAAACGGCAAATATTTTTCATTTTATGTTTTTATACCTGTATACACAGCCTATATAATAATATTTTAAGGATTTTTTTTAAGGATTTTCTAAAAATGAATGTA
>CATJOM010000041.1 GCA_949741915.1 uncultured Candidatus Melainabacteria bacterium
ACCGTGCGGAAATCTGGCTGGTATATGTCGGCTGATGTTTTTTCCACATCCACTCCAAAACCGCGTGCCGAGGGTTCGAATCCTTCTGCCCCTGCCAAAAGGAGACAAAAGCAGCATGGAGGCTTTTGCCTCCTCATTTTATATTCCCTAATTCAATATATAGATCAAAAGCATAAATTTGCCTGTAATTCTATGCTTTTTTGTTATTTCTCGTAGAAAAGTTATCTTATAGCCATTAATAAGCGGGTTTGCTGAGAAAGCAACTCAAAATAATACCTCTAATTTGTAAGTTTTGCTTGAAAGCAATTGCAGAATCCGTTATAATATTAAGAAAGGAAGATTTACGTGAAGTTGTCCCCATTGGAATCAAAGATTTTTGGCAAGGTATGCTATGGCTTTCGCCGCGATGAGAACAAAAGAGTGGAAACAGTCCCACAAGAGGCTGAAATTGTACAAGAAATTTTTGCTCTTTGTCTGGCAGGAAATAGTTTAGAGAAAATTCAGAGTCATTTGTGCAAGCAAGGAGTTCCTTCTCCATCTGGGAAAGCAGTGTGGAGCCGTGATGTATTGAATAAGCTGTTAAATAATTATAAATACACATTTGGCATTATCGACCATGTCACCTACTGTGCAGTAGAAGAAATGAAATCTAGCCGATGCCGAAACCTTCACCGGTATATTGGGGATGTTGAAGAATGGGATGAGTAAGCCAACCTAAACTATTATGATCCTATGCTATAACACGACATAAAGGCTCAAAACGGAAAATTTGTAGTATAAATAGTTCCAAATTTTAATGTGAAGTGTTGGACAAACCAACGACTGTGGGTTACTGGGATAAGAAATTCATGATGTCTACTTGGCTTATTCACAAAAAATATTTTTCAATGATTATATAAATTAAGATATGGCTAAGAATAGCATTTATGGAAATCCAATTCGAAATCAGAATTAAAGAATATTGTTTTTACGAAAGGATATTTATAACTGCAATGGAAGGAAATTCACTTATTCAATTCATTAAAGGTGTTTCACCGATTGTACAACCTTTAGTATCTTCTGTTACCGGCGCATTAATGACTACTTTGTTCTTAAGAAGGAATACCAAAAACAGTGAATTTGAAAAGATTAAAGCAGGGAAGTTTCAGAATTTAATTGACGAGATGCTTGAAAAAGGTAAATTGACTTATCTTGAGTATTATAAGTGCAACAACTTTTTGCAGATTGCACGGATGGCAGATAAATTAGTATCTACCGATGAAGGCAATGCTGAAAAGAAAGACTATGACTTTGATTGGTTTGTTCGCTTTTATGATTATGCATGCAACATTAGCAATGAGGACATGCAAAAGATATGGTCAAAAGTTTATGCAGGCGAAATCAGGAATCCACGATCAAATTCCATAACATTATTACATGCACTTTCAATGATGCAACAAGAACAAGCTATAAATTTTCACACCTTATCAAGGTTTGCATTAATGGATATAAGCGGCAACCTAGCCCATCCTTTACTCTTTGTGTCAACAAACGTAGAGCGATATAAAAGTGAAGGCATAACAGATTTATCTCTCAAAGAGCTTGAAAGACTTAATTTATTGGAATGCAATTTTAATAATGAGTATGTTTTCGAGAAAAAGAAAGTCCTTAAAATGGAGAATAAAATTATTACAGTATATGGCACTCCAAGTAGTAAAAACAAAATAAAAGCTGGCAATGTAAAATTTACAAATGACGGACAACGTCTTTATGCTATATTGGATAAAGATGTGAAAGGATATAACAGCAACATTCTGGAGTTTATAATCAGAAAATTCAAAAATAGAAACTGTCAAATTTTTGTTAATGATGCGAAAGCGCAGTAGACAATAGATTTAAGATTATTGATTGGGATATCGTTAATTTAATGATGCAATAAAATTTATGTGTTGAAATTGTGCCCTGTAATTAGGCTTATTGATGATGCTTAGAAATGAAATTAAGTCGATTCCGAGATACCAATAAGAATATTGAAAATGTTGAAAAATGAAGTAAGCAACCCAATATGAACTAGTGTGGGCCTACATTGCGTAGAATAGAATAGCATATTTTCCCATGCAATAAATATTTTGGAGATGTTGCAAAATGTACGGAAACGATTACAACTACACGCCAGCAAATATCCTGTTATCAAAAGAGGAATTAAAAAATCTTCTTTTAAAAGTTCAAAGCCACACAAAAGCTGAAACTGAACTGGAAAAGTATAGGAACTACTGTATAACAGTGTTGCTTTCCTTTGTCGGATGCATTATCTCAGTTATAAGCGCATATGATTCTATGAATTTGTTTCTTCGTATAATTACAGTACTAATATCAGTAGCTGTGCTTGTAGTATTCTTCTACTGCGGTCGGAAATGGTGGAAACTGCGAAAAGAAGGACGTGCATATCGCCTACAGTCATCAAATATAATTGACCTGATTTCGGGTAGCATTCGGGATACCGTGCTATTTACGTCAATTATAAGGCTTACAACAAAAGATAACGGAGAAATGAAATACTTAGTTGATTCGACGGATTTCTTTTTACCCCACTGCGCAATTTCTTTAGATGCATCTCTTTCAGATCAGGAGGATAATATTAAACAAAGCTTGAATTCAAAGTTTGGGATTCAAGAGAGGGATATATTGAATATTAAATTGCTTGAAATAGGTGGTGAAAAACTATTTGATAGCATCAAACCTATCCGTGGTAAAATGCGAATGAATGCATACGCATTTTATGACATTCAAGTGGATATACAGAGCAAGCAGCGTCTTATAAAACAATCAGAAAATAGGAGGTGGATGTCAATAAATCAAATGAAAAGTAATGCTAGCGCTTATGCAAGCAACAAAGATGTAATTGACCTCTTGGAAACTTTTCCTATGCCAAAGGATTCTTTCATTAATTTATTAGGCAACATGAAAGTTATTTGGAACATAACCTCTGAATGTGGATATAACTGCTCTATATGCGCTACTGCTGATAATAATCGCCACGATCTTAATGCTGCTGAAAAACTCGGAGTTCTTAATAATATATATACAGCAAAACCTCTTATTAAAACTCTTGATTTTGCTGGAGGCGACCCCCTCAGTTCAAAGGAAACCTGTGACATTATTCAAGCTGCTATTGGCCAATTCGGTTCAGAAAAAGTGTCCGTCACAACTACAGGAAAAGGTATTGAGAAAATTACTTCAATGGACTATTCGTTTTCAGAACTCTTCAAACATTGTGAAATTACAATCGATGCAGCGCATGGTAATCTCAAACCAGATGATAACACAAACGAGATCTCACGGAATGAAGAGACATATTGTGAAGCAAACATTGACCAGATTAATAGTTTGCTTGAACACGCGAAGTCTTTAACCATTAATGTCCCCATCATCAATGACGATTTGAATGACGATGAAATTAATTTGCTTCTTGACAAAATTGATTCTATAAAATCTCATCATCCTAGCGTTAAAATTGATGTGTTGCTTATCCGCCTAATGCCAGTTGGCCGTCTTGCTCAAACAGTTCCAAAAGACAGATATAAAATTTATAATCCAATTAATGTTATAAGGAAAATCCTTGTTCAGGCTAGTGAACGAAATATAAACTGTAAACTACATTGTTCCTTAAGGGCCTTGTCTGTTTTTAGTGACTTGTGTTGCACTGAGCACTGTTCTATGCTTGAAAAAAAGATTGGCATAGATTGTGCAGGTAATGTTTTTGCATGTGCTTGGGGAGGTTATTTGCTTAGCCAAGTTCCCATTGCTAAAAATCCCTTTTTTCTGGGGAATCTTACGCATACACCTTTACTAGACATCTTAGAGGGTAAATCCAGAAAACCTGCGTACACAAATATTATGTCCGAAATCAAATCTAAGCAGCGCCGAAATTATTGTAGTTTAGTGTCATATTATGCTTCAAATCATTTGTTTCAGAATTCTGATTATTTAGCAAAGAAGATACTCTAAGAATTCTTTAACCAAACGCATTCCGGAAAAGCAGAGTATTTATGTGAAATTCCTTTCAGAAATGATTTAAACCGATACGATAATGTTATGGTTCTTACATTTTTATATTATTCAATATATGCTAAATTTTGTGGCGTGAGAGTTCATATCCACCCACTGATTTTGCTAAAGTATCTTTTTGGTCGTGTGTTCACAAAAGGAGACAAAAGCATTTTAGAGGCTTTTGCCTCCCTTTTTATGCTCTAAAGTTCTATTTCAGAAACAAATAAAGCGTGGATAGCGTCATAATCCA
>CATJOM010000042.1 GCA_949741915.1 uncultured Candidatus Melainabacteria bacterium
AACTCCTTCAAAATTAACAGTCTCACTAAACTTCTTTGTCATTACAGGAGCCAAAGCTGCAAGTAACAATGAAGCAACCAACAATGCCATAAGCATTTCTACTAATGAAAAAGCAGGTTTCCTTAAAAGGCTCCTGTGGGTGTCTGGTCTCAATAGACCCTCCATCCTGCGTCGCAATCGTACGGTTCCATTCCGCCGGCTCATCGCCGCCGTCACCCAGAACACACGGCTTGCGCTTTTCATTTCAACGAGGGAGAAAGCATTGGCGGGCTGATATTTCGAGATGCCTCTATTATCTGAGTTTTTTGTGTTAATTTTCGGGTTTGCATTTGCATAAATGCTCCCGAAGGGCTCTAAGCGCAGTGCTTTTTTAGCGCATGCGCCTTTTAGATGAAAACTTTTAATCATAAAAATTACCTACTTGTCTTATATATAATTACGCATAAATTTCGTAAAATATAATCTCTTAACTATATTATATAGTTATTACATTATAAATCAAGTGAAAAAATAAATATAAGAATATAAAATTTTTTGCACTTCAATGCAAAATCAAATTAAGGAGTAGTTGAACAGGAAGATGGAATATGTTGACAAAGGGTTACAAGGCCTTAGAGGGCGAGGAATTTGACGTTAAGTTTAATGATTTCAAAGTCCTATTTGGAAAAAAAATAAAGCATTATAGAGATTTGAAAAATTATACCCAGGAATATCTTGCTGAGCTTGTAGATATAGAGCAGGCGAGCCTTTCAAACATAGAGAGGGGCAAGGTTTACCCGACGCAAATTACGTTATACCGCCTGGCGGCAGCACTTGAGGTGGAACCATACCAATTTTTTACCATAGGAGAGCGAATTGCAGTACAAGATATGGTTAAAGAGGTTGCTGATGCTATGTATAGGGATAAAAATCTTGCAGAGCTTATGTATAAATTTTTTTGTGCTTTGCAGTAAAAAGCTTTTGGTGATGGTGTTTCAGGCAATGTTGGTTTATCGTAATATTTCTTAATATAGTTTGGCTATATTAATTTTGGTTATATAGAGCTGTTTTGACGATATCTTCCGCAGCTATTTTTGCTGTGCTCCAGCAGTTTTGCAGGTTAAATCCTCCGCAAAAACCATCTATATCAAGGGTTTCGCCGATTATCCAAAGTTTATCGTTAATTTTTGATTTACAATTTTTATCAATTTCATTCAGGCAAACCCCGCCGGCGTGCACTATTTCGCCTTTTCCATCAGGTCCTTCTATTATAAAAACAAGGGTGGAGAGGGTTTCGACCTCAATTTTTTTAGCATGGCATGCCTGTTTTTCAAAATTTATATTATTTTTTTCAAAAATATATTTTGCGAGCGATTTTGGAATAAATTCTGAAATTATGTTGCCGAAACTTTTCACGGGGTTAATTTTTATATGTTCAAAAACCTCATCAGGATTGAGGATCGGGATTTTAATGGTGTAAGGAAGGGTGCTATTTACCTTTATTGAGGATATTTTGAAAATTGCGGGGCCTGAAATTCCCTGGTGGGTAAAGATTATGCCACCATCAGGCGTGTGAATACTAACACCTGTGGGGAAATTGGGGCCTTTATCTTTTATTTTAAGGCCGCAAAGTGAAGGTTTATAAGGGATTATGGTGTGGCCAAGCTGTGAAGCAAGCTTGTGGCGGTCTTTTGAGCCTGTTGCAAGGACTAAGATATTGAATTTATCAAGCTCTTTGGCGTTTTTTATGCATTTTTTAATAATTTTTAAGTTTTGTGATTTATTTAGTTCTAAAATCATTTGTGTGCGAAGGGTTTTTGCACTGTTTGATACGGGAAACACACGTCTATCAGGCTGTGTGTAGGTTTTAATTCCTATTTTTTCAAAGTATGAGCGGGTTTCTAGTGTAGAATATCTGGAAAGTATTGAATAGAGGAACTTTTCGCCACGCGGGTAATATGAAGCGAATTTTTTAAAATCCGTTTCGTCAAAAGTAAGGTTACAACGCCCGTTTCCGGTGGGCAGAATGGTTGTCAGCGTGTCTAATTGGTCAAAAAGCGTGATATGATAATTGTTACAGGCATTTTCTCTAAAGGCTTCAATCAGCTGTAATGCGCAATATGAGCCTGCTGGCCCTGCACCGACTATTGCAATATTTGCTTTATAATCCGCTGTTCCTTGCATAGTAAGGGTTTTGGTGGTTTTGTTTAAATTTGGCTTTTTCGCATTTGTTGTCATTTTATTGTATTGTGCTGACGTGTGAAACACTTATGTAGCGCTCGTCTTCGTTTTATTCTTTTGAGAAATCCTTGTATTTAGGGCTTTTTGGTTGGTTTGCACGTGATGTACTTTATTTTGCTTTTTTGTTTGGCGAACTTAAGAATAAGCATGCAGTGAATTTTTGACCATGCGCAATCCTTTAATTGCTGATGGTATAAGGTTTTTGACAGCTAAAAATTATTTTCACTGATAACAGTTCCGTATAAATACACGTCTTCTGGGCATTCCAGCGCCTCATGAAGTTCTAAAATGGTTTTATTTAAAATTGGGTGCTTAAAATCAGGGTTGATTTCAAGCATTGGAACAAGGGCAAAAGCCCTGTCTTGCACGTGTTTATGGGGGATTTCAAGAATTTCGTTTTTAAAAATAAGTTTATCATAGAATAAAATATCGATGTCTATTGCTCTTTCGCCCCATCGTTGCTCTGAATCTCGATTTCTGCCTAGCTTTGCCTCAATGCTCTGGCAAACTCTTAAAAGCTCAACAGGCTGTAATTCAGTTCTAATAGCTATTGCAGCGTTGACAAACCAATTTTGGTTTTTGTTGCCCCAAGGTTCCGTTTCGTAGAAAGATGATGATGCCACAAGGGTTATGGAGTTGTCAGCAGTCAAAAAGTTAACTGCCTGTTGGATTTGAGACAATCTGTCTCCTCTATTTGAGCCCAGGGAAAGGAATACGAGCGCCATTTGCTTTCTTCTTATAATAATATATTGCTAATTAACATTTTATTATTCTTTTGATATAATAGCAACAGGCATATTTTAAATATTTTTGAAGAGGACGTAAAATGAAGAATAATCAGTCTTTGGGCGTATATATAATAATCGGAATAGTGGCTTTAATTGTTCTTGCAATGGTTTTTGCGGGGCCCGCTACTTCTACTAGTGAAATTTCTTATTCAAATTTTGTGCAAAAGGTTGAAAATAATGAAATTAAGTCGGTTGTAATCTCTAAAGACCTTGCTATTGCTGTTCCAAAACAGAATAATGACACTGAAAAGCCTGCTGCGGAAGCAGAAACTCCTAAGACTGCTGCTGAAAATTTGGCGGTTCAACTTTTGGGCCCTCAAGGTGCAAATGGCGCTATAGTGCAGTATAAGGTGCGCGTGCCGGAAAATAGTCAGAAATTATCTACGCTTTTAGAGGAACATGGAGTAGAAATAAGTTATAAAAAACCTCAGGAGGGTTCTACTTTTTCTACGGTTGCGTCGATTTTGCTGCCATTATTTTTTATCGGCTTAATAATTTTAATATTAAAAGGCATACAGCAAGGCGGCTCTGCTGCAATGAATTTTGGCAAGTCAAGGGCTAAAATGATGCTTGAAAATAAGGTTAAAGTAACATTTAAGGATGTTGCCGGAATTGATGAAGAAAAGCAAGAATTAGAAGAGATTGTAGACTTTTTAAAGAATGCTGAAAAATACACAAAATTAGGCGCTAAAATTCCAAAAGGCGTACTTCTTGTTGGTGTTCCTGGTACCGGTAAAACCCTTATGGCAAAGGCAGTTGCGGGTGAAGCTGGTGTACCGTTCTTTTCTATATCAGGCTCAGATTTTGTTGAGATGTTTGTTGGTGTTGGTGCAAGCCGTGTTCGCGACCTTTTTGAACAGGCGAAAAAACACCAACCTTGTATTATATTTATAGATGAGATTGATGCTGTGGGCCGCCAAAGGGGTGCAGGTATGGGCGGAGGCCATGATGAGCGCGAGCAAACTCTTAACCAGCTTCTTGTTGAGATGGATGGTTTTGATGAAAATACAAATATTATTGTACTTGCTGCGACAAATAGGCCAGATATCCTTGATAACGCGCTATTGAGGCCAGGAAGATTTGACAGGCAGATTATAATTAACAGGCCTGATATTTTAGGCAGGGAACAAATTTTAAATGTTCATGCCAAAAATAAGCCGCTTGCAAAAGATGTTGATCTAAAGGTTTTAGCAAAGAGAACTCCAGGCTTTACCGGGGCTGATTTACAGAATCTTCTGAATGAAGCTGCACTTTTAAGTGCTAGACATAATCAGACTGAAATTTCAATGGCGCATCTTGATGAAGCTATAGATAAAGTTATGGCAGGGCCTGAGAAAAAATCAAGAATTATATCTGATGATGAAAAAGAAAATACAGCGCATCATGAAGTAGGGCATGCTCTGCTTGCTATTCTTTTGAATGATTGTGATCCGCTGCATAAAGTTTCTATAATTCCAAGGGGTATGGCGCTTGGAATAACAACTGTTTTGCCTGAAAAGGACCATCTGACTTTGAAGAAAAACCAGCTTTTAGACAGGATAACAATGACACTTGGCGGCAGAGTTGCGGAAGAAATCATATATGGTCCTGAAAATATTACAACAGGCGCATCTAATGACCTTGAAAAAGTTACTGCAATTGCAAGAAAAATGGTAACTGTTTATGGCATGAGCGAAAAAATGGGTAATCTTCAATATGGCAGAAGCCAGGAGCATGTATTTATGGGGCGTGATTTTGGCCATATGCAGGATTTTTCTGATGAAATTGCTGCTGAAATCGATAAAGAGGTAAAGAAAATTGTGGATGAAAGATACACAATAGCAAAAAATTTACTTCTTGAAAATGAAGATATGTTAAGAAAAATCGCAAAAGAACTTCTTGAAAGAGAAACACTTGATGATACAGAGTTTGTTGAAATTATGGATAAAATAAGAGCCCAGAGGCTTGATAGACAGGGTGAAACCGGAGTATAAGCTTGAATAACTCTTCTTTGGAGATGAATAATAAAAATATTTCAACGAATAACCAAGCCAAAACACCTATATTTGCGCTTGAAATATTAACAAAGATTAAGGAAAATTTTCCAAAACCTATTTCTGATTATTGGGGTGAGGGTGTTATCCTTAATACTGTTGAGTGGTTTAAAATGGCTCAGGGTAAGGCATTGAACTCTGGTGCAAAATATGTTTCGGTTTATTTTAATATTGATGAGGATAGTGAAATTGATACCTGCCTGAAACTGTTTTCTGAAATCCAATCTTTGTCTAAAGTGCCATTAATTATAAGGGGGAGTGGCCAAAAAACATTGGATGAAAAATTAATTCCCGCATTGGTTCAGCAAATAAGTAAGCCTGCTATAGTTGCTTTTGCTCAGGATTCAAATTACACTGCAATTGTAAATTCGATTTTAAATTCTAATTATAGAGATGAAATAAGATTGGTTTTAAGGGCTCCTATTGACATTAATTTAACAAAAGAACTTAATGTTTTATGTATGGATTTAGGAATGAAGCCTCAAAATATCATTATGGATACAGACACAGGTTGTGTTGGCATGGGGCTTGATTATGGATACAGTATTATTGAAAGGCTTTGTATTGCAAGGGCTGAGGGTGACAAGGTTTTAAATTCACCCGTTATAGTGTTTTCTGGTGAAGAAAGCTTTAAATCAAAAGAATCAAAGAGTGATGATTTTAAGGATACAAGAGGTAGCCTTCAGGTGAGAGCTTATTCTATTGAAATTTCTACAACCATGGCTTTGTTACTAGCTGGTGCTGATATTGCTGTTGTTCAAAATCCAAAAACAGTAGATACGATTTTATCCCTGTATTCGGCTGCCAGCGTGGAGGGCGTATGTCTGAGATAAAGACTACTCTTGGCACGATGGATATTTTTAAATTGCTTCCTGCTGCAAAAAAGACAGAAAATGCAAACTGTAAAAAATGCGGTTGTGCTGGGTGTATGATGTTTGCTGTTAAGCTATCAAAAAATGAGGTTGATATTGAATTATGTCCTCATATACCAGAGGAACTTTCTGTACAATTCTGTCATTCAAGAAAAATACAACAAGAAACGGTTAATATCAAGGGTTCTTGCCACGATTTAACCGTGGGTGGCGAAAAAGTGATGTTTCGCCATGAAAAAACGTTTTTAAATCCTCCTCCATTTATAGTCATGCTTGATTATGAAGATAAAAATTTTGAGACCAATTTGGAAAAAATCGCAAATTTTAGGGTTGAGCATATTGGTGAAGAATTTCTTGTGGATGGTGTTTGCCTGAAAAAATATTCTAATGAAGCCAAAGAAAAGATTATAAATTTTGGGTTGAATTTTGTAGAAACTGATGAATTTAATAAACTTTTAGAGATTTCGGATGAGGATTTTTCAAATACGCTTAAAACCCTTGAATTTATTAGGCATAAGGCAATTGTGGATAGGGATGAGGAATTCATCAAACCTGTATATGTGCATCTAAAAGATAAAGATATAGCTCTACTTTGCGCTAAAGGAAGTGCTTTTGTATGCAAATATGCTTCGCTATTAATTTTTGATGTTTTCGATGAGGCACTTTTTACCACACTTTGTATTTTAAGGCAAAATATATTCACTGATCCCGAAATGCCTTTACAGGTTGAATCTAAGGTGTATGAATTCAACAATCCTGATGAGAATTCCTATGTGTTTTTGACCACAAATTTTGCACTTAGTTATTTTGCTGTTGCAAACGAAATTTCAAATCTTAATAAAGGTGCTTATCTTGTAATTACGCCATCGGAAGGCATGAGCGTTTTAACAGCATGGTCTGCGCAGAAAATTACGGCAGAAATTGCATCCCGCGTGATTAGTGCGAATAGTATTTTAACAAAAATCAAGAATAAACGTATAATAATTCCTGGCCTTCTTTCTGATTTAAAAGAAGAATTAGAGGAAGCTCTCCCTGGTTGGGAAGTGATTCCAGGAACCGTGGAAGCTTATAAAATTCCTGAGTTTGTGAAGAAGTTGTAGTGATGTATTTATTTAATTGTACAGTTTATTATTAGTATATGTTTGCAAGGTTTTCTCGACGCTGCTTGTGTATTGTTTGAATCTCATCCTTGTTTTTGCATCCGTGGTTTGCGAGTTTATTACTCTTTTGATATCCATAAAATAACGCCTTATATTTTTGTGCATTTCAGGTCTTGCCTTCAAAAATTCGTTATAGCTTAAATTTCCCCTTGCTTCATTGCAGTCTTTGCACATCAGTAAAAGGTTGCCAATGTGATTATCTTGTGATTCACTAAAGGGAATAATGTGCTCAACTGTCGGCTGTGTATTTTTTACCATTTTAAAAACAGTTTCTTCAGGCTGCCTTCTTTTATACTTAACAACAAAGGCATCTAAATCGTTTTTGGAGTTTGGCAGTTTTTCATAAAGTCTGTCAATTTCTTTTTGCGGTACCCGTATATCCAGCTTTTTTAATAATGCCAAGTATGAATTTATCAGGTATCTGTTTTTAAATTCACCTTCTATTTTTGCGTTACTAATTCGTGAAGCTTGATTTTGCTGCCATTTTTTTATCAAGCTGGGCCTTTTGTGTGTTCGATTTTCAATAGTACTGGTGAGTTCATTTAATATGCGCACCTGTTTTTTTCTTAAAGACGACAAATGAGAACCTGAGAGCATATCTAAAAGTTCAGAAATATTTTTTTCAGGATGTTTTATGGCGGTGTTTGCGATTTTCTTAATGAGGGTTCTTTTTGTCGTTTGGAATTTTTCTATGTTTTCAAACAGGTGTTTTGATAATTCTTCTCCGTATTTTTCTGCTGTTTCTACTGAGAACTGCCATGCTTTTTCCTGATTGTAATCATGCATCTTTTCGCCACAGCAAGGGCAGCTTAATTTGTTATGGTATTTTGTTAGGGGAAATGCTTTTCTTGCTATTCTTTTTGCACCAAATGATAATGTGAAGAGACTGGAAGTTTGAGAATTTTTAAAATGGGGTAAATTGCTTATACAATAGGAGTTTTAGGGGTGTTTTGAGGTTTGAGAATTTTTTCAGTTTTTACCATTTTTTTACAGAAAAATTACAGGGTTTTTACTCAATATTTACAGGGATTTTCAAGATTTTTACAAAAATAATTAAAAAACTGGGGGACAAGTTGGGAAATATGCATTTTTCTTAAAAATCAATGTTTTAAATTTTTAAGAACTTTTTAAAAAGATTTTAAAAAAGTTTTAAATTTTCCTTAGAATTTATGTCCGAAATATGCAATTTAAAAACTTTTAAAAGAATTTTAAAATAGGTTTTAATTTTTTAAGAAAAGTAAAAACTAAGTTATTTTCTACACAATTTTCAAAGATAATTTTATTAAATTCAAAACAAAAATAAAAGGTGGTGGGGGACAGGTGAGGGACAAAATTCATTCTTAAAAATATATACTTTATATATCAAAATACACAACAAATTGTTTATTAAACTAAAAAGAAAAGACGGAATCCGATTTTATCATCCGTCTTAAGTTAAAAGGTATTTAGGTTTTAAAATGGAATTTCGTCATCATTGATATTTTGTTTGCGTATCAAGTGTTCAATTTTTAAAATTAAAAAATCGTTATATGGATGTTTAAAATGTAATCTTACAGCTTCCCTGTAGGCAGTTTCAAAAGACCAATGGACAACCCTTGGCTCTCTGCCTTGCGGGCAAAATACATAATAACCCATGTTTTTCACAAGTTTATTTGTATAATTTAGATATTTTAATGTTGCAATTAATAGGATTAATAAAATAATTCCAAATATTATCACTGTACTTCTCCTTCACTATTTATAAAATCCAAGTGTCCTTGCCCATCGCAGGGTACTTGCTTTTTGTTTTGCACCAAAAGGTCCCTTATATACCATTCACTTGTTTTAAAATCCCTGCAAAGACGCCGTATTAAAGCTGTGGTTGGTGGAAATTTTTCAAATGCCTGTAGTATAAGTCTCTTTTCTATGTTAGCCAAACCGCGAGCAGGAACCTGAATGATATTACCAGGCATATTAAGAAGCAATTCCATAGCGACATTTACGCCACATAATTCAAAAATTTCTCTAAAAACTTCTGTTGGCATATCATCTACAGTTAGCTTTTCGGTGTCGACTTCAATACCTCCACATTTAATTATTGTCATTTTCCCTCCTAGCTGATTAATGCCGCAATTTCTGCCATATTGGGCTCGATTGAAAGCTTGTCTTCCTTGATTATTGATACACCGATTTTTGTTAAAGTGTTTGCATCCAGTTCCTTTAACTTATCTTTTTCGATTTCTTCCTTAATTCTTAAACAAAAGTCTAAATTAAGCGCCTTTATTGCCTTAATAACAGTTGCAACACAGGGGCAAAGGACTTTTTTTGTTATTTTGTATGACAAGGTTCCAAAATTAAGCTTTTTGTTTCGTTTGTTGACAAAGGAATCCTTATTCTGTTCACAAAAACGGCTAATTTCTTTTTTGATATCCTCGGCTTCTTTCTTTATAGCAACACCTTTGGTTGAATATTCTTCCTTCAATTCATTAATTTTTATGGTTAATTCACCATCCAACTTGGTTTTTTGAATTTCCAGCTCACCTAGTTTTTTAAGTGATTTATCCACTTCATCCCATGACTTTAATACACTTTCCTTTTTCTTAGCCATTTTTAATCTTCTCCTTCTGATTTTGTTCCATAACCTGAATAGCTTTTATAACCTTGCTTATTTCATTTTGAGTTAAAAAGCTTAATCTTTTTTTGCCTGTAATTCTTTCTATGAATGAATTTAAAGCCTTTTCCTTAGCTGTATCTGTAGGCTGATTTGAAATATTTTTCCACATAGCATCGATTTTTCGAAGTTGTGCCGGTGTTCCCATTCCGTATCTGCCAGACATGTTATTGTATTTAGTGTAGTGGCTGCCTGTTTTTGACTTATATGCTCCAATTTCTGCAGCTTTGCATTTGAGGCTTTGGAGTAATTCTTCAGCTTGGCCCCTGGTTAAATCTTTGCTAGAATCTACACCATAGCTTTGCAAAATATCTAAATATGTTTCAGTATCTATATTTAACTGTTTCCTTAGAAAACCTATAAATTGACGTTGTTTTGGCGTGCTTTTCATCATATTAAAAGCTTCTCCCTTGCAGCATCAATTACATCGATATCAAGTTCAATGTTTTCGGATTTTACAAAATCAAAACAAAGGTCTAACAGGTTCTGAATTGAACGGGCATTATAATTTGTTGATATGGCAATATATTGAACTAACCTATCGTTACAAGATGGAAAATATTGATGCACAAGTTTTTCAATGTCGTTCATTTTAAGCGCATCAAGTTTCTCAAGATACCCTATTCGGCTTGAAATATATGGAAATCCACTTTGTACCTTTTGCAAAAGTGCGCGTAATTCATCTGTACCAACAAATAAAACACCACAATTATTTTTTGTTCTGTCGTGAATTTTTCTAATGGTTTTAAAAACCTCTATTTTCAGGTTTTCAGCCTCATCAATAATGATTATGTACTTGTTCTTTTCAAGCTTTTTAATTACGTTTGAAGTAAATTCATCGAGGCTTGTATTATTTAAGTAACTTAATTTGAGGTGATTTGCTATTTGTTTTAAAACTTCTCTGGCACTTGACTGTTCAAAAGGGTCGACCACAATAACACCTGAAGATGTTTTTTTGTATTCGTTGATAGCTGTTGTTTTACCAATTCCCGGAGTTCCATAACATACACCCATTTTACCCTTTAGTTGACACATATTTGCAGCATGGAACAGTCTTTTTGCAATCGTTGTTTCGACAAAATCAAGGGTTTTGTTTTCGGTATTTTCTTTTTTACTAAACAGGCTTAAATAATTTTTTAAATCATCCTCAAGTGCCACCACATCCCCAGTGTATTTTCCTGAAATATACAAACTAAGGGTTGATGGGGATTTGTTTACGCCTTTTGCAATAGTTGAAAGATTGAGTTTCTTTTCATCAATTAGCTGTTTAATACTGTTTTGAATTTCTTTGTTAAATTTTACTTCCATTAATTCTGTCATTTTAACCTCACATTTCTATCCTTCTCTTTTCAATTTGCACTTTGTGCAAATCTTCATATATAGTTATTTCAAGTTTGCGTTTTGATTGTCTATTTTTTATGGGCACGGTTTTTTCCTGCGCCCATTCAATAGAATTAAACGCATTAATAGGATTTGAAGCATTTATTAAAGCTTTTGTTTTCTTTTTAGTTGAATCAATAAGCGCCTTTTGTTCTTTTAATTTGCGCCTATATGTATAAATATCAAACGTACTGCCCGTTTCTCTTGCAAGTGCGTTAACAGGAACAACGGTTTTAGCTTCCCCTATATACTCGCCTTTAAGGGAATAAATTTTAATTTTTGAAATATCAAATAGGCTGTATTTAACAACAAATTTACCGGTTTTGCCATACAAAGCAGTTGTTTCATATTCCTGGTTGAACATCCGTATAGTATTGCGGCGGGCGGTTCTAATTTCAGACGACATCATTAATTCATCAAGCATGTCGATATCCACACCGGTACCCCGGGCATCATTAAAAGCTTCGCCTATAGTTCTACCTTTAACGTGTTTACAAGGACGGGTACGATAATATTCAAGCCAGGATTCGATAATCATTTTTGCTTGTTCAATGGTTGGAATTTTATCATTTTGATGCAGATTTTTATGAAATTCCTCATTACGCCTCAAATGTGCCGGACGATTTTCAATAGAATTCCCAATATACGATGAAACTGCCGGTGGACAGGATTTTACAAATTCACCGAAAAATCTTTCAACAACTTTGGCCCTGCCATTATAGGGTTGGGCAAATTTAACCGTAATGCCAAGATTTTGATAAACACCTTGAAGTCCGGTTTCTTTAAAGTTTTTAACACCGGTAAAATATTGGCTCTTGAAGGCCCCGCCGTTATCCAAGTACACATACTTTGGAATTTTCCCAAGTCTTAAAATAGCATTCCTTAAAGCTGAAGATATTGCTTGTGTATTTTCTGTAAGCATAATTTCAGAACCGGCAACATCCTTTGAAATCCAATCATAAAATACAATCCATATAGCACGGCAGGGTTTCCCGGTAAAAGGATTTAACACCTGAAAATCAAGTTTGTTACCATCTGCCACTAAAGCATCACCAACGTCAATGGAAGACAAATCACGTCTTAAATAAGGTGCGACGGTGTCCTTAAGCTTCTTTTCTCCGTCTCTCGCTAAAATATGGACATCATTATGATTTTTTTGTATAAAGTTTATAAAGCGCCTATATGTAGCCTCTGATTTTACTGCTTTACCGTCTTTTTCAAACTGAAATTTTAAAATATTATATGCGCTTTTTAAATTAAATTTGGCATCGTTATAATATATATTAATAAAGGCAAGCTTTTCTTCATCCGTTAGAGAATTTGTTAAGATAGATTCACCTTTATAATTATAGTTATTAATTAATGCAGTATAATCACCGTTGTTTTCAGACAATGTTTTTTGCCACCTGTAAAGGCTGCCTTTTGAAACCTTGTCCAAGATATTAAACAAAGGGTTTGAAATAATTCCTGAATTAAACCCCATAACAAAATCATTATCAGCTTGTTTTTTGTTACTATAATTAATTCTATAATCCTGCCAAAGCGAAAGAACATCCACTTTTGCAAGAGCAATTTTTTTAGCTGAATCAGGGATTACAGCTTCTTGATTTAAAGAAAATGCAGGAAGACAAGATAAGCCCTCCTGCCTATCACCATATTTAGTATCCGTAGAGTAAATTTTTTCTTGAAGTTCTTTTTCTAAAGATGAAACAAGAATTTCGTATTTCTGCCCGGACTTACCGCCCCCAAGTTTGTTTTGTGAAAGCTTATACGTGTAACGACTCCTTTGGCAGCGCTTTTTTAAAGTTTCTGTAGAAACTCCCGTAAATTCAGCAATTTCTTTTATACTTAAATATGAAGTTTTTGAAACATTCTGAATCATTATTTAAAGAAAATCTCCAAAATTGCTTCTGTAAAATAAAAATAAAAGAATCCTGCAATTATAACTAATGCAAAAGATTTAAATTTAAGCGAAAAACCCCAAAGCAAATATAGGCTTAAAAAATAACAAAAAATTTCCGTCATTCTACACCCCCAAATTTTCTTTAAGCCATCTATCGACCCGGCTTATTTTTGATAATCCGAAAATTGCCCTATATACGGCAGTATCAGAAATATTCAAAGCTTTTTTAATGTCTCTTTGTGTAAGACCGGCAATTTTTAAGCGATATTTAATTTCATAGGCCCGCTTAATATTTTTTAAGTTTCTGTCGGATTTAATTTTTGTTTGTGTTACCATTTTTTTACCTTTAAACAAGTTAAAAATTAAACTTATGAAATAATTATATAGAAATTTCTATATAATGTCAATAGAAATTTATACATAAATAGCCAGAAAAATGGAACTAATCGAAAGAATAGCATATATACTTGAAAACAATCAGGTTAAACCTGGAATCTCAGAATACGAATTTGCTAAGTCCTTAAAGGTTAGTCCTTCTAAATTTTCCGAAATTCGCTCTGGAAAAGTGAAATCAATATCGTCATCTTTAGCATTAGAAATTTCTAAATATTACAATGTTGATTTCAAATGGCTTTTAACAGGCGAAGGCACCCCCTTTAGCAACAAGGATGAAGATTGTATCACTCTCGAGCGTGTGCACATAACTCCAAGTTGCGGCATTGGTACTGTTGTTTTAGATGAAGCGGAGGTTACACCAATTACCCTTGGCAAAAAATTAATTCAAAATATATTTAGGGTCGGGAATCATAGTAATCTAAAAGTTTTTACGGCAACGGGTGATAGCATGGAGCCTACAATATTTAGCGGTGATGATGTACTTGTAAATTTTGGAGATTGTAATTTTAATAACGGTGGCGTCTTTGTCATTGAAAAGTTTGGCGATTGGTTTATAAAAAGATTACGATTGAGGTTTGATGGCAACCTTGAAATAATTTCAGACAATAATAAATATGAAACAGAAATTATTAAATATGATAGTGGCACCGTAGTTAATATAAAAGGCAGAGTTATTAAAAATCTAAGCAGAGGATTATAAAAGAAAGGTGAAAATGAGCTTATTTTTAAAATGGCTATTTGGCGTAATAGGTATTATTGCAGGGTTATTTATCTTAATTTTAATAATAGGTTTAATCGGTGCTGCTTCTGATGGTACTTTTGATGAAACAAAACAAAAGGATGACCCAAGCATTTTAACCAAAGAAAAATTTGGTGAAAATTATCCATATACTGTTGATAATCTCAAATTAAAATGTGAAAATGATGCCGTTTGGGTGGAGGATTCTGCCGAAAATAAATATGCCTTAAATGGCTTGGCTTCAAGCAAACTTCAAAATGACCCCAAATACAGAGGTTATACAACGGAAATTTCAAAAACAAAACCACTTGTAGAAGATTCCAAAATTTTAGATATGGGTTTTATATTTTGCAAATAATACCTGTGAAACTTTAAATAAATGGGCAGATAAATTCTGCCCATTTTTGTAAGGAGAAAATGACCACAAAATATATAAATATGAAATTGTCAATGTACAATTTTGCTCACAAAGCTGGTACATTTTTGGCAAAACAAGCTATTTGCCAGGTGCACCTTCCATAAGCATTTCTTCCGCCTTTATGTAAAGTTCTGCCCAAAGTTCGTCTTTTCTGACATCATCCATTCGCATAAATTCACGCTTTTTCATTGTTTTATTACGTTTCAAGCTGCCGTTACCGCCAAAATTATGCAGTGCTGCATAAACTTTATTTGTTCCAACCATTGCAAAATCCTTGCCGGATTTTGCCCTGATATCCCGCCTCAAATGACCGTCAAGCGTCATAATCTTCCCGCCTGATTTGCCGTGTTTTAGACGCCATTTTTTATATTCTTCACTCCATTCAGGCCATTTTTCACCTGTATGAGTGCCTTCTGTTTCAAAGTTTTTATTAACAGTATTTTTAAGAAAAACCCGGGCAACTTTCATTAAAGGGCTTAAATCTTTAAATTGTTCCACCTTTTTCTTTAAAAAATCAACTACATTCTTGCAATCAAAACTCGCCTTAAAAAACTTATCTGCCATAGTACACCTCCGCTAATTTACACCCTTTAGCTTTCCAGCCCTCATTTATGCATCGTGTAATCCATCCGACAGTTACGCCTAATTTATTTGCACATTCGCTTCGCGAAGTATAAAAAACATTTTTTGTTATATTATGTATAGCTTTAAGCCTTCCGTCCTTTATCTTTTTTAGCTTTATAAGGCTTGAAATATACTCGTTGATTTTATCTAGATTATTTTTTTCTTGTTCATTTAATGCAATAAACTTCTGCCAGTTGTTGTAACAGTAATTAAAATCTTCTTTTTTTATTTCATTTTTTAATGTTTGATTAAATTTCATTTTATCTCCTTGCGTAGTGCTTATTTTTCAAGGCTCATCGCCTTAAAAAATCGCACCGGCTCACGCACCTCTTTAAAAGTTTTTTAAATTTGTTATAATAAAAGTAATAGAGTAATTGATAGTCCAAATAAATCGTATATGGCGGGGTAATTCCTGTTATAGGGCATGACGAACCCACAATTACTCTATTTTTTTGTAATCTTTTCCAGTAGACAAATTATAGTAATTAACTTTTCCAATGGTGGTAACCCTAGAAATTGGATACTTGATTTCTTTCCTTTTGCTTTTTTGATTAAAACGCACACATACTTTAATACATTTATTGCTGTTTGGAATTTTATGTATAAAAGCAATTTGTTTCCATTTTGAATTAGTGTAATCCCAGTAAACTTCATCAGGTTTATTTACAATATTGTAAATTTGCAAGTATTCTTCCTTTGTCAAAGCTTGCGCATCCTGTTTATGCATTCCGGAATGTCCTATTTGGTCATTTTGAATTACGACAATTGGAGAGCTTGGTGTTTTATCTATTTTTTGAAACAACTCAGGCTGAATCCAGGTTAAAGTTTTTTCTTGTAGAGTATTTTTGAACCCATTCTTAAAAATATTTTCTACCCAGGTTGTATATGCCTCCTTTTTGTGCGGATTTTCGGCCATTTTGGCTATAAAATTATACCTAATTTGTTCAGGAAGCCCCTCAACTTTGTTCCAGGCTTGAACATCAATACCCCAGCCTTTAACCCCTAAATTTGTTCCCCATCCTGCACCGGGTGTTAAATTTATTATTTTACCCGCACTTTCAAAGGTATATGTTTGTGTAGGCATTTCTTTACCATCCACTATTACTATCGAAGGCTTAATTTTGCCATCCGTAGATTCTACCTTTATTCCGAGCTGTTCTGCCTGATATTTTGTGAGGTTTATAACATAACACCTGCAACCCCAGTCCAAGGGCGGAATAAAAACAAGCCAAAATGTATCATCTGCCCTATACGCCTTATCGTGCATTGCTGCGTGTGCAGGACGTTCTCTGCCGTCTGCCATTGTTTTAAATACCCAAATTGGCGCAACATCAATTTCTTCAAGCATTTCACGATATCGTCCAACCGCATAGGCTGAATTCATATTGCAGTCATAAATCAGCTTCATACGCCTTGGTGTGCCAAGTTCCGCCTTTATTATTTCTCCGGTTTTTGGGTCTTTTAGTTCTTTAAATCCGCTCCAGCCTTTTTGACTAAAAAGTTTTTTAGCATCTTTTTTAAAGGTTGAAAAGCTTTCACCGTTTTCTATTGCGCGTTCTAAAAGCTTTTTAGTGTCAGACAGCAAATCAAGCTCCGTCATTTTAGCTACCGTAAAAGCAGTGGCGTGCGCATCTTCATAAACTTCATGCCAGTTGAATGAAGTTTTAAGCCCTTTTGATTTAAAGAAATCAACAATTTCTTCAGGCTTCATATAAAAAGCGGCTTCAAGTTCTTTTTCTTTAATTACCATCTTTGAACCTTTCATCCATCCTTTTGCGGTGTTCCTGGATGTCAAGTCTGCCTTTAAGCTCTGAAATAAAAATGACTTTAGTAAGCATTTCTTCAAGCTCTTCCGTGTTTAAATCCGGGTAAACTTCGGCAAGTTTTTCAAGAGCTTCTTCAGCATTTTTGTTTTTTTCAAAAAATTCAATAATAGGATTTAAGGCGGGTGTTATTTGTTTCTCAAGATTTTCGGCACTAAAAAAATCTTTGCTTTCAGGCGCTTTATGCGCTGAGTTATCTTCATCTTCGGCATCACTGAAATTTATCCCCGACAGGTTTGTTTGCTTCGGTACAATTTTAATATCACCTTTTTGATAACCGTAAGTTTTTAAAATATATTCTTCAGAAAACTCAACACCTAAAGATGAAACCTTAATATCTCTTTCGGCTTTTTGAATGCCAAGGTCTTCATCCTCAACAAAGGCAAATTCAGGCACTTCATCATCATTAAAATTGATAGAATTTATAATTTTAATAAAATGGTTGACAGTTTTTTCAACAAGACGCATATCAGCATTTATAATATCATCCCTTACACCCATGTGTGCTTTGCCTAAAGCATAAGAACCGTTTTGCCCGGATTCCGTGCTTAAAGTTTGACCTAAAATAGATTTTGCAATATTGGCTTCGCACTTATTAACAAGTGAGAGGTGAATATCTGATGAACCTGTTGAACCTGTTGGCACAATTTCAACCCTTGAATCATCAGGAATTATACCTATTGCATTTTGTGCCATCTGCATTAGCTTATAAAGAAAATCTTTTTGCTCTGGTTCTGAAAGTTGTCTTTGATAACGCCCGAAAATCCACGGCATACCAAAGTGTTCTGCAAATTTAACCAAAAATTCCATACCGCCATTTATAAACGCCACATTCCAAAAACAACGGCTTAAAATTGCCTGTCCGTGGGGATTTTGAAATGTAGCTTTATGACGGGGCAAAAGAAATTTAAGTCCGTTTTCAAAATCAATAAGACGTTTCCCATCCATATTTTTATCTTTGAAAAAGAATTCACCGTCTGAATTAAAATGAAACCACTCCTGCGGCTTTGAAGTTAATTTAACAGGAATAATATAGCTGCCATCTTTTTCATAAGAAATTTCAATAGGATTATGCCCATATAAAGGTGCATCTAAAATATCCTCAATTAATTTGTAGATATCAATAGTTTTGAAAATTTCATCATAAAAATCAAAATGGGCTTTGTTGCAATTATTTTCCCTTAGCTCCCATTTATTAGATAAAGTTCCTGCTTTTCTTGAATCAATACAGGTGCCTACCTGATAATGATTGGTCAAAGTTCTTAAAACACTCAGACGTTTTCCGGCATTTTTTAAAACAACATCCGGGTTTGGCAATATGTCAATTACGCTCATAAACCCTTCAACTGTTTTTGTATTTGCCCAGTCATCTAAAATAGATTTATCTGTCGTAGGGCCTTTTAGGAAAACTCCTCGTTTTCCTAAATCAGCACCGGCTTGCGCTTTTTTTATAAATTTATTTTTTATTTTATTAAAAAACATTGCTTAAATCCTTTATCTTGTATTTTGCTTCACTCAAACAAGTCATTCACTTCGTTTCACTGGCGTTCATTTTTGTTTTCGCTCCCGCGGGTCATCGCTTTGCTTCGCCCTTCGCAAAATCCGCTTTAATTTCTTTTTAACGCTTTTTAAAAGCCCCATTAAATATCTTTTATATACAAATTATTGATAAATTAATTAAACCCTCTTAAAAGGCCATCTAGCCCGTTTAAATTTAATTCACCGTTTAAACCCTTGTAAATATTAGGTTTGGCGGACAATATAATCGGTTTTTGATACGGCGCATTTGTGCCCGCATAAACAGCAAGTGCAAAGCTCCAAAATCTATCAGCGTGCCCGTCTGTTTCAGACCTTGACACATCAAACCTTATAACGTTTGATACTTCGGTTGCAATCCTTTTAACGGAATGCAGGTCATTTTTAATTAATTCATCATCCGGGATTCTGATATTCTTATCTTGAAAAGCATATAAAAGCTTGTATGCCATCTCCTCTTTTGCTTTTGATGTAAAGGTTACAGGTTCAACCAGCCTGGAGCCGAATTCATCCTTTAATTCTTCAGCCATTTGATTGCCAATCCCTGTATTATCTATAGCGAGCCTCCGGCATTTTGGATTTGCTAAAATATAACTTATAAGGCTTTTTTGGTCAGAATATTTGACATTTTTTAATTCATAAATCTTTCTTAGATAAAAAACGCTTCCCAATTTTTCAAAAATTGAAATTATGGAGAGGTCGCGTTTTCTTGCCACATCATAACCGACATAAAAATCATTTGTAATGCTTGATAAATCTTCAAATAATGTATCTTCAATACAGGTATTTATAAGTTCATAAGGTAAAAATGCGCTCCCTTCATCCACTGCAACACAGCAATATTCTTGCTGCCAAGTTACCTCATCACCGCAGCCTTGCCTTTCTTCTTCAATCCAGGCTTGCCTTTCTTCTTCGGTTAATTTTCTGTCTAAAATCTTATCTGCAAGCCCTTCGGCTACGGCTTGAAAGATGTCAACCTTATGCAAAGACCATTTCAGCTGACCTTTTCTAATTTTTTCTATAAATTTATAAAACAAATTGTTTGTGCCATTTAATGATGAAATTATTCTTAAGGGATAACCCCACGTTATTACAGGCTTTGCCGCTTTCCATAATTCAACCGGGTTTTCGTGAAATGCAAATTCATCAAGAACAACTTTGCCGCCTTTAGAGCGGAACCCTTTGGGGTTGGACGTTAAAGCGTTAATTCTCGCACCATTTTTAAATTGCATTGATAAGGCTTTTATATCTTTATCTTCATCAATAATAATTTCACCAAGCGGTTCAAAACTTGCATTAACAGCTTTTGCCCAACCTTCGCAATACAAAATATATTCCACTGCAGCCGAAGCGTTAGCCGATGAAAACCAAGTATCAACAGGTTTCCCGCGAACCAAAAGTGTATTTGCATCTTTTACATCTTCAAATGCTTGTACCCAAGTAAAACCCGTACGGCGGGATTTTTCAGATAGTTTAAAACGGGCGGTATCAAGCAACCACCTTTTTTGATAGGGTAAAAATAAATTAAAGCTTGATGCTAATTCAATTCCCATCTATCCCCCAATTACAGCATCAAAGAATTTCTTAACCATTTCTTGGGTATCAGTTTTTTGCGTTTCGGGTTGTTGTTCCCCGGTTTGTGAGGTCAATTCTTCAATTCTTTCGGCTGCTTCCTGTTTTTCATATTGTTTTAATTTGGCTATTTTATCGGTCATCGCCATAATAAAATAGCAGGTCTTTTGGTCAGGAATTATTCCTTCATTCCTAAAGTCATCAAGTGCTTTTTTGGAAATCGCCCCTAAAAGTTCATAAAGCGTTTGGTTTGTGGAATACTGACTTTTTAAATAGCGCTTGCGTTTTTCTTCCCAGCCGCCTGCTTTTTTCCAATTGTGAATGGTCTTTTCAGACACATCAAGCCTTTTTGCAATCTGACTTACCGTCATTTGCATTTCAACAAAATATTGCGCTGCTATAGGTTCATATTCGGGCTTTTTTGTCATAGCTATTCTCCAAGCGCTTCTTTAACCTGTTTAAGCTTCTTTTTACATTCAAGAGCTTCATTATAGATTTCTAAAATCTCACATCCAAGCTGTCTGATTTCTGCCGCTTTTATATCTTCAATTTGTTCAAAATACGGAATAACCCGGCTTGAGATATCATTTAAGCGCATAATAAGCTTAAGTTCCAAGTCCTTTAGCTTCTTTTCCTGTTCTGTTTTCGTGATTTTTAATTGCATAATCGCCGGATTCATTCAATAATACTCCCCTGCTTTTCATCGTGACTCATTTTTTTAACCATTGGACACCACAAATTATTTGAAACTTTGGTATCAATTTTTTGTAAATATGTAAGTTGTAAAATATTTTGTTCGATAACTTTATCCAAAAGTTTGAACATATTGTCATTATTACCTTTAAGCATTTCGGCATTTGCAGTGCTAATGCTTTTGAACATTTCGGCGCTTGATTTATGGTAAATGTAAAAAGTAAAAAACATAAAAGCGCCTATTCCTGCAAATTTTAAGATTTCAATAAACCATTCAGGCATAAGTTTTCCTTTCTAGTGTTACAAGCAACATACCAAATCGCATAATTAATTACATATAAGTAATTTATTTAGTAACTTTCTAAGCTTCTTATATGAAAGAGATTTTCAAAAAGGGTATGTTAGAACCATAAAACAATTTGACACAGTCTTACCAAGTATTTATGTAACGAAAGGCAAAGTATGAACTAATGGCAAAGTGGTGTGAAATTTTTAGAACAGGTCAACATAAGGATTCAAAAGGCAGACCTTTTAATTGTACACTTTTAGACCTTGAGCTTATGAAAACAAAGTATGAAAACGTGCACAACCAGGTTCCTATTTGCTGCGGACACCCGCAAACAAATTCACCAGCCTACGGATGGTTTGACCAACTAAAAATTGCACCAAACAACAAGGCAGGATACAGTCTATACTCCACATTTAAAAATGTGCAGCCGGAATTTATTGAGGCAGATAAAAAGGGGCTGTTTAAAACCCGTTCATTAAGCTTTACCAAGGATGGTATTATAAGGCATTTAGCTTTTTTGGGCGGGGGGACTCCTGCAATTAAAGGGTTAGAACAATTTTGCTTCTCTGATTTTGATGAAGAGAATGATTCAATTTTTAATTTTGAAGATTTTGAAGATAACGAAAATAACGAAGAAAAGGATTTTTCTATGGGTAATGAAGACAAACTAAAAGAAGAGCTTCAGACAAAAAATGACAGAATTGCCGAGCTTGAAGCTGAGCTACAGACTAAAAATACAGAGCTTGAAACAAAAACGGCAGAATTAAAAGCTAAAGAAGATGAAGCGGACAGAAAGGATTTTGCAGACTGGACGGACACAATGATAGCAGAAGGTCGCATTCTTCCTGCACAAAGAAGCGATGTAATAAACATCTTGACCGCAGTCAACGACTCAGGTTTTGAGTTCGATGATGGCGGAAATGGCGAAAAAATAGATGCCAAAGGAAGTTTTAAAAGGCTTGTAGGTTCAATTAAACAGCTTGATTTTAAAGATACAAACAGGCGTGATTTTAAAGACAACGACGATGATGCCATCAATTTCAGCGATGCTGAAGATGTTGCAACTAACATTAAAAAAATACAAAAAGAATACTTTGAAAAAACAGGTATAGAGCTCAATTCAGCTCAAGCTTTGGCGGAATTAAAGAAAGGGAATAAATAGATGACGATAAAAAGCTATCAAGCTTCCAGTGCAATACCAGCATATAGCTTTGTTAAATTTAACGATGAAAAATCTATTAAAGCCGCAAGTGTTGCAACGGATAACATCATAGGGGTTACAGACAGCACTAACACTACTGAAAATGACATAGCAGATGTGTTTATGCCGGGTGAGATTGCTTTGATTCTGGCGGGTGGTACCTTTAGTGCAGGCGACGCTTTAACATCTGATGAAAACGGTTATGCCATTAAAGCAGATGCCGGAGATAATATCGGCGCAGTTGCACTACAAGATGCTGTTAGCGGTGATATTATTCAGGCAATTGTTACCATAAACCGCACATTTGAAACATCAAACACAAATGAAGGCGGTGATACAACACCCACAACAACCCCTAACGGAACAAGCCCCAATAGTGAAACATCAATTCCAAGCGGAATAGATAATTAAATAGGAGAATAAAATAATGTCAGGAGAAGAAAAATTTCAAATAGAGCCTGAATTAACAGGTGTCGCACTCGGATACACAAATAAAAAGCTTATAGCTGATAAAATTTTCCCTAATGTACCCGTAGCTCAGGAGTCTTTTAAACACTTGGTTTACAAGGATATTCTAAAATCATCTATACCTGAAACAAGAATTGGCGACAAAGGCGAAGCAAACATGATGGAGTTTGGTTCAGAGAAAGTAACTTCATCAGTTGAAAATCATTCACTAAAAGATATGATTCCAAAGACAAAAATAGTCAGTGCGGCAAAACAAGGCACAGATATTAAAGCCATTATGACAATGCAACTTGTAAACTCTCTAAAAACTGCCAGAGAAGTTGACCTCAGCAAAAAACTTTCGGATGTAAACAACTATTTGACGGGCAACACTTACAATCTTGGAAAAGATGAAAAATTAGGCAGTGATAAGTCTATGGCTGTAGATATGATTGAAGAATACAAAGGAAAGGTTTTAGGCGGCGCTAATACAATGGTTCTTTCTGAACGTGCGTTTTCTAAATTACGTCGCGATAAATCTGTAATAAAATCCTTAACCCTTAACAAGGGTGTAAGTGAATCAGAAATTTCCGCAATGATAACTTTTGAAGCAATAAAAGAATTATTTTTGTTTGAAAACATTTTTATTGGCCAAAGCAAGATGAATGGCGCAAAAAAAGGCCAAAATGCGTCTATAAAATCTTGTTGGGAAGATGACATAATACTTTTAAATATCGACCCTCTTGCAACAACCGATTACGGTATAACATACGGATATAGTGCCGTGTATAAAGATTACACGGTTGGAACATATTTTGATGAAGATAAAGGCTTAGAAGGCTGCGAAATAATAAGGCCTTATGCATCTTACATCGACTTAATATGTTGTCCGGCCTGTGGTGCTTTGCTTAAAGGAGTAGTCTAAGTGTCTTATTGTACCTTGGAAAATCTCACATCCTTAATTCCAATGCAAGAGCTTATCAATTTAACAAACGATGAGACTCTTGCCCGGGATGTTAAGGAAATCAATACAAAACAGGCTGAAAACGCTATTTCTTACGCAGATGAAATCATAAATTCATATCTTAGAAATAAATACAAACTGCCCTTAAAGTTTGTACCGCCGATTTTAACACAAATAGCAGTTGACCTTACGGCATTCAGACTCTATTCAAGACGACCCCGCAAGCTGCCTGAGCATATAAAAGACAGCTATGATGTTGCAATAAATCTTTTAAAAAACATCCAAAAAGAAACAATGATACTGGATTTGCCGCACGAACACCCGGACAAAGAAGTATCAAAACCCGCACCAATGATTTTAACCAACAAGGGCGCCAATTCAAAAATATTTTCAGACGACGTTATGAAAGGCTTTAGACTTTGATAGATACAGTTGAAAACAGAATATCCCAAACTTTGGAAGAGAAATTCCCGGAATTTGATGTTTTGCCTTTTCCTGTAAATTTTGAAGAATTTCACAATACATCACCCACCGGATGTTTCTTAACCCGTTTTGAAAATATGGTTTTTCAGGTTCAAAACACCCTAACGGCTGTAAATTGCAATACTGATTATAATTTCACGGTATTTTTCTCGGCAAGGTATCTTCAAAACCACAGAGAAGCCTATGAGTTTCTTAAAAAATTAGTAAAGACTTTAAACGGGCTTGATATCTTAAACAAAAGATTGATGCTAAAAAAGCTTGTTTTTGAAGATGAAATCAATGGCGACCTTTGGTATTCACTCAGTGTATGTGTGAATCTGCCAGTGGTCGATGAAAATAAAAATTTAAGCATATCTGAAGATGATTTAGATGTGTTATTTCCTAGAAAGGCAGTATAAAATGACAGATTTTTTACACGGTGTTGAATCAAAAGAAGTGGAAAGTAATAATTTTACCATTCAGGATGCCGACATATCAAGCGTTGCAGTTATCGGTACAATGCCTACATACGAAATTGAAAACCAAAGCCGTAGTGCTTACGGTTCTTCCACATCGGAAGCCCCTAAAACACCGGCTCACGCGGCTAGAAAAGTTACAAAAATCGTAAATTACAATTACACCGGTGATATTGGAAATAATATTGAAGGCTTTACAATCCCTGAAGCGGTTCAAACCATTCTTGATTTATCAGGCGGTGCGAATATTTATTGCATAAACGTTTTTGACAATGACAAGCATACAGCATCTGTTGATAAATCAATAACATTCACGGACGACATTTGCATTTTGTCTGAAACCGGGGTGCAAAATCTCGTATTAAAGCAAGGTGAAGATAAGCTTGAATTGGGTAAAGATTACGAATTTGACGCAAAAACAGGTAAAATCACAATTTTAGAAGGCGGCGCGCTTGAAGATGACCAAACAAATGTAACTGCAAGTTATAAATATGTTGATTTTACAAAGGTGACAGATACCGATATTATAGGTTCGACCGATGCTAACAACGTTAGAACAGGCATTCAGGCTATTTGGGATATTGTAGCAGAATACGGTGTGGTTCCCGGCATAATTATTGCCCCCGGTTTTTCATCCAAAAACGTCAGAACCGCCATTGAAACAATATCTGAAAGGCTTCGGGCTTTTTCTTATGTGGATGTGCCCAAGGGTACAAACGTTAATTTGATGGAAAAGGCACGTTTTAAGCCGGTTGAAGATATTGACTTGACTACATCGTCAAGGCGTTCTATGTTATCCGGACCTTGGATGGATAGATATAATCAATATGAAAATGTAACAACTTTAAAACCGTTAAGCCCTGTTGCAGCAGGTTTAAGGGTAAAACTCGACCGTGAGAGAAATTGCGCTAAATCAATAAGTAACACCCCGATTTCAATCGCAAAGGGTATGGAATTTCCTATTTCCTTTATGCTTGATGACCCCGCAACGGATTCAAATCGTATTAACGCCCTTGGTATTGCAACGGTTATTAACTATAAAGGTGTTTACTATTTCTGGGGCGCAAGGAATTCAAGCTTTCCTTCAAAATCAGGTATAAAAACCTTTGAGCATGTCACAAGAACAACCGATTTTATCATCAAAAGTATTCAGGATTCACAGTTTGTCTGCGTTGCAGAAAAAATCACCCGCGGCTTCATTGATGATATTATAGCCAAAATTAATGATAAATTTGCAGCCTGGGCAAGCGGAGATGACCCTTTAATTTATGGCGGTGAAGCATATTTTGATGACACATTAAATACAGCTGAAAATATTTCGGACGGGCATTTATACCTGCCTTGGGATTATTGCCCGGTTGGGTGTGCCGAGCGCATTACAAACCTGCCGCATTTGGATATAAAAATCATTACAAAAAGCCTTGTTGGCTAAATAGTCAGGGCAAAAGGAAGGATTTAAACAATGGTAACAGTACTTACAAAATCAAATATATATCTTGGAAAATCTTTATTTGGTATCGCAAACAAAGTAACAGCGCCCGATATTGAAATGGAAACCGCTACAATAACTCATGGTTTTGGTAGTTATGATGTAAACACAGCTTTTAAGTCAATGACCAGCAACATTAATATTCAGGGCTTTGATAAGGATGTTTTTAATGCAATCTCAAACCCCTTTGGATGGCTTAATTTTACAATTTATGGTGCGCTTGAAGAATATTCAAATGAAAGCCTTGTAGGGTCAGAACAGGCAAAACTTATCATAAGGGCTTCAAGCAAAAAATTCAGTCTTTTAGGCGAACTAGAACAACAAAAAAATCTTGATTACCCTATAGATTTTAATGTTTCAGCTGCAAAACTCTATATTAATAACAAAGAAAAATATGTGATTGATAACATTAATCAAATATACAGGATAAACGGGGTTGACTTGCTTGCAAAGGTAAGAAAAGACCTAGCATTACAGTAATACGGAGAATAAAAAATGACAAAAGCACAAACTGAAAACTTGGTAAAATTAACACTTTCAAACGGTGTTAAAGTAGAATTTGACCCAACAAAGGGCAACGGTCATTGTCTGATGAAAGCAAGACAAGCTTCAGGCGGTATGGCAACCGTAATTTATATACTAGCTGAAATTGCCACATTTGACGGTGAAAAAATGCCGGCACCTGAAATTTTAAATTTTAATGCACATGACATTATAACCCTTGAAGAAGCTTGGGGAAACGCCAAACCGGGACAATAATCCCGGATGTTGAAATGATGGCTTTTATAGCCCACTTCCTTCATTTCTCCAAAAAAGAAGTCTATGAAATGACATTTGATGAAATCATTTTTTGGTTCAATGAAGCTCATTCTTTATGGAAAAAACTTAACCTGGAACCTGAAAAACATAAGCCGTAGTGTTCACTGGCGTAGTGCTTTGCGGCTTGCTCATCGCAACCCGCACGCACCGCCTCACGGAACACCGGTTCGCGCAATTTAATCTCATAAATTTTCCTTGATATTAGGGGCTTTTGCCCCTTTATTTTTAGCAAAGGATTAATATGCCCGCTGATATGAAAGTAAATCTTTATCTAAAAGCATTTGACACAATGAGTAGTGTCGTAAAATCAGCGTGCGCACAATCTGATGATGCCTTTGAAAAAACCAATAAACGTCTTGAAGAAACAGCAAACAAATTTGATAAAGCAGGACAGAAAGCAGCAGTTTTTGGTGGGGCTCTTGTTGCAGCATCAGGATTAAATGCTAAAATTGCGGGCGATTTTGAAGCAGGAATGAACAATGTTTCAACCCTGATTGATACTGACACTGAAAGCCTAAAGGCAATGGGGGATGAGGTTTTAAGGATTGGTAAAAATTCTCCAAAAGCCATATCAGATTTAACCGACGGGCTTTATTCCATACGTTCTGCCGGCATATCCGCAGATGAGCAGTTTAGGGTTTTAGCGGGTTCAGAGAAACTTTCTGTTGCGGGGCTTTCAACCACAGCGGAAGCCGTTGACATTGCAACATCTGCTATAAATGCCTTTAATCTTAAAGGCAAAGAAGCAGACGGTATTTACGATATGTTCTTTAAGGTTGTAAAGTATGGGAAAACTAATATTTCAGAATTTGCCCAAGGTTTTGGTTCGGTTGCAGGTGTTGTCGCCGCTGCCGGCATTCAATTAGACGAATATTCAGCCTCTGTTGCTGCAATGACAACATCCGGCCTAAAAGCAAATATTGCCCACACACAAATGAAGGCTGCCATTGCAGGTTTGTCCCGTGGCTCAAAAGAACAGATGGAAATATTTACAAAGCTTGGTGCTAAAAATTTTCCTGATTTAATTCAAAAATCTGGTGGGGTTGTAAACGCCTTTGATAAAATCTACAAAGGTGTTAATGGCAACCAATCAAAATTGATTCAGCTGGTCGGTTCCGTTGAGGGATATAATGCTATTCTTTCTTTAACAGGGGCAAATAATGCAACCTATCTTCAGACCCTAAATGATATGAGAAATGGCGGAGATTCACTATCAGAAGCCTACAGAAAACAAACTGACGGGCTTAATAATCAAATGGCGATTATGAAAAATAATGCCCAGGCTTTAAGTATTAAATTTGGTACAGCACTTTTGCCTGTCATAAAGGCCGCAGGCAGTACATTCCAAACAGTATCTAGCATTATTGACAAAATGCCACCAGGGCTTACAAGTTTTGTTTCAATTGCGGCAGCTGGAATTGGTGTTGTAAGTCTTTTTGGCGGCACAGCATTAATGGCTGTTGGTGGCATTATAAGAAATGTAATTTTACTTAGAAAGGTTATGCGCGGCTTTTCTATTGTAACCTGGGCAAACCCTGCGCTATTGCCCATTATGGGTGTTGTTGCAGGAATAGCCTTGCTTGCTGCGGGCACTATTTATTGTTATAAAAAATTTGAAGGCTTTAGAAATATTTGCCAGGGAACGTGGGCAGTTGTTAAAGCCGGCGGAGCTTGGCTTGCTGTCTTATGGCAGGGCTTTTTAACCGGCGCCGGTGCCGTTTGGAACTTTATAAAACCTGCTGTTTTGTTTGCTGCTAAAATTTTAGCCTGGACAACCCCTATAGGCCTTGCAGTTAAGGCCATTCAAACTTTATGGGGATGGATTGGTAAATTAATTAATAAAGCAGGCGGATTAAGAGGCATTGGCGGAAAACTCAAAGAATGGGGTGATGAACAAAGCAAAAAAGCGGAAGAGATTAATAAAAACATCAAAAAAGACAGAGCATCACAAGTGGACGGAAGCCACGCTAACGGCCTTGATTATGTGCCGTTTGACGGATACAAGGCGGAACTTCACAAAGGTGAATCTGTCTTAACGGCGCCTGAAGCTAACCGCTGGAGAAGAGGCAATATAAACAATAATTCAAGCGAAAGCATCAAAATCGATTTTCACCCCACAATCCATTGGGGAAGCAATGTTTCAAACTCATCAAAACAAGAGTTCCTGGCACTTCTATATAAATATAAGGATGAGCTTGTAAAAATTATACTTGATATCTTAAGACGCAGAGAGGCAAGGGTTTACTAATGTTTGAAAAATGGAATATGCTTAAAATCCTTAATATGATTGAAGCTCCGTCAACTAAAAAAGAATATACCTATAATCAAATGCCCTGTATAAATTCAAAGCCAGCTCTTCAAAGGGGTAATGAAAATTTGCTCGAATATGCTGTTTTTCTGCCTTTGCATTTTTCTTTTTGTAACCCTAAAAAAGTAATTGAAACAATTAAAAAATGCGCCTTAAATGGGGATAAAATCGACTGGGTATACCAAAAACAATATATGGGGCAGTTTGTAATAAATTCTGTTGAGAAAACTTTAACCAAAGCTCTTAAAGGCACGATTATTTATGCAGAGGTTAATTTTAATCTGCTTGAAGTGCCGCCCGACCCTGATTTTAAAGCCGAAGGCAAAGGCTCTATGATTGATGAAACAAAGGCGGTGAGTGAAAAACACCCCAAAATTAAAGAACTTGCCGCAAAAGTAAGGGTTTCGGCTGTGGAATCGTTTAAAGAAAATGTTAATACTGCTCTTTTAAATACATCTTTAACAGATATGGGCAAAGAGCTTGTAAGAACAGTTTCAAACTCTGTTGCGACAGATTTAACCGGAGTTAATGTCGGGGATTTATATAATACGGTGGGCGCTTATGCAGATGCTGTTAAAAATAATGATAACTTAAGCCCTGCTGAAGCTTTAAATGTAGCTCAAAGCATCAGAGCAATCCCTGAATTAATGCTTGATGGCTCATTGCGAGGAGGGTTCTAAAATCATGTCTTATATTTTATACACAACCGGGCAAAATGAAAGATGGGACACAATAGCTTATAAATTCGGCTCTACTTATAATATTTTACCCATAATTGAGGCAAACCCGCACGTTAAAGTAAGCCCTGTTTTACCTGAAGGTATAACTTTAAAAATCCCTGTTCCTGAAATGAAAGCAAATAATGATAAAACGAGGCTTCCTGTATGGAAACAGTAAATTCAACAAATAAAACACGAAAGCCTGTTGTAACGCTTCTTTGTAACGGAAAAGATGCAAGTAAGGATTTTTCAAAGTATTTAAGGGAATTAACCTTTAATGAATTTGAAGATGAACAATCAGATGAACTTACGCTCACTTTAAACAACAATGACGGATATTTTTCAGACCTTTGGTATCCAAATAAAGGTGACAAATTAAGTGTTACAATTCAATACGGTGAAGATGTTTTTGAACCCGGAGCTTTTACAATTGATGAAAATAGTTTTAACTGGGGTTTATCGGGCGACACTATTGAAATCAAAGCACTTGCAACCTCAACAAACTTTTCTGTTCGAACGCAAAAAATAAAAAATTGGAGCGGATATACCTTAAACAAAATTGCTGAAATAATAGGAAAACAGTACGGGTTTAAGGTTTTGGGCAACACTGGAAATGTAAAAATAGGTGTAATTGTTCAAAAAAATGAATCGGATATTGCTTTTTTGAAACGTATATCAAAGCTTTACGGGTATATTTTTAATATTAAAGATGGTTATTTAACCTTTACTTTGCTTTCAGATTTAGAATCAGGAGAGGCTTTATTTACCCTTTCAAAATCTTCGGATATTGAAAGTCTTAGCCTGAATGATACTGTAACAAAGATTTACGGCAAAGCAAAAGTGCAATACCTGGATTTAAAATCTAAAACAGTTAAAACATACACAGCAGTTGGAAATACTGAAATAACAGACACTTTAACCGTTTACAAAAGGTGTTCTTCATTATCGGAAGCAAAAATTGTGGCACAATCTGCCCTTAAAAATTCTTCAAGAGAGGTTACCGGCAGAATTCAACCGTCAAGACCCAATAAACTTTTTATGGCGGGCGTAAATTTTGATTTAACGGGAATTGGCAAACATGAGGGCAAATACCACATTAAATCACATACTTTAAAAATTGATGAATCAGCAAAATTAAGTCAGGAAGGAGAGATTTCAAAATGCTTGAATTCGGCACAGTAAAAGAGATAAAAGGCTTGGAAGCAAAGGTTCATTTTGAAGCCTGGGGATTAGAAGACTTGTGGCTTAAGGTGCCGCAAAAATTTACCGTAACCAAAAAATCAAAAATGATGCCTGAAATGGGACAGCTTGTTGCTGTTGTCTTAACGGATGATTTATGCGAAGGGGTCATTTTGGGCGGCATTTACAATGATGAAGATTTGCCGCCTGAAGATTTGGGGGATGATTTCATTCAGTTTGCTGACGGCTCTTCTTTTTCTCACACAGAGGGGTCTAAAAGCTTTAACTTAGAAGTTGAAAACCTTTATGTAAGTAAAAACATTATAGCAGGCGGCGAAGTGCAGGATTCAAGAGGCACGCTTGATTCAGTGCGGCAGCATTCAAATAGCCACGCTCATACAAATGGAAACAACGGCTCTAATACAGGAGCTCCAACAGCCACAGTTTAATAGAAACTTAATAAGTTCCTTATATGAAATAAAATTTTGAAAATTAAATAATAGGAATATGGAAAGTTATCAACACAAAAGAAATTCGCTCACTGAAACCGTTTCGGGCAAAGAAGATGTTAAACAATGTGTTAAAACCATTGCATCAACTCAAAAGGGTTCTGTCCCTTTCATGCCCGAATTTGGATGTGATTTATTTCCAGCTGTTGGTGAAAAATCTCCCCTTGCAATTGATTATCTAATAGGAGTTTACACACGGGAAATTTCGCTTCAAGAGCCAAGATGCGAAATTTCCGAGGTTGTTGGTGATTTCACAGAAGATGGACAAATAAAAATGACAATTTATTTTACCTGCAAAGAAGATGAAAACAGTGATTTTGTGGAGGTTTACGTATAATGATGTCAGAACGTAGTGTTTCAGGGCAAGGCTCAACACCTTCCCCTTTCACACCGGCTCACGCAGCCCTTGAATTTATAAAAATTGACCCAAAAGCAGATGAGGCACATTTAATTGAAAAGTTTGAAAAAGACACCGATACAAAGGTGCAGATTGCCCATGATACAAGGATTTTAATTGAGTTAATGGTTTATTATGCAAACCTAATTAAAGCCCAGGTTAATGATGCTTGTAAACTTAACCTTGTAGAACACTCAAGGGCACCAATTCTAGACTTTTTAGGCAATCAAAAAAACTGTCCGCGCCTTGAAGACGAGGAAGATAAAGACTATATTCAAAGGATTTTATTATCCCCTGAAGGGTTTTCCGTTGCGGGTCCTGAGCTTGCATATATTTATTTCACAAAATCTGTTGATTCTTTAATTAAAGATGTGCAGTGCGAAGTGCCTGAAGATGATATAAAAATTAAAATCGGTGAAACTGAAACCGTTATGACAACGAATGAAATAACAACGGCTCTCTTTAATATCGTTTGCAATTATAAAGAGGGTGAGGTTGAAATCACTTTAAATCAGGCGCTTGAAGCGGGTTCAAAGATTAAAGTCACCGTGCCGCACCCATATAGAACATTTTTGCATATTTTAACGCAAGATGGCACAGAAGTTGAAGGGCTTTTGGATAAAGTTTCAGATGCCTTAAAACCCGTTAAGCCGCTTTGTGATTACCCATTGCCACAGTTTGCAAAGATTGAAGAATTTGCAATAAACGGCAAAGTTTATCTTAGAAAAAATGCGGATGAAGAAACTGTTAAAAAGAATGTTAATGAGCTTTTAAATAAGTATTTAAGCGGTGTTAATCTGTTTTTAAAAAAATCCGTTGTTAAAAATCATATAGTGTCTTACATAAATTCTATTGACGGCGTTTTTGATTTTAAAGTTACAAAGCCGACTTCAAACATGCTGGCTAAAATTGATACGGCATATAAGGGTACAATCGGCAATATAACTTATGAAAGGGTGACAGATGAGTAATAATTCATTGCTGCCTCAAGTGTTGCAGGATAAGCATAATTTAGCTCTTGAAAGTTGTATGAAAGAGGCTTTTAAAATTGACCTTAAAAAACTTTTACTTTGCCCGGTTGAAAATGTCAACGAAACCTTGCTTCCAATTTTGGGCAAGGAAAACCATATTATGGGATATGAAGGATGGAATTTAGCAAAAACAAAGGAACAAAAACAAAATTTAATCAAAAATTCACCTCAGCTGCACGCAGAAAAAGGCAGTATCCCGGCACTTAAAAAAGCTTTGCAGACTTTAAACATTGAAGCTGATATCAAAGAATGGGACGAATATGACGGACGTATCGGGCATTTTAGGGTGGAATTTCTAAATATTTATGATCGGGGGTTAGATGATAACTTTGAGGCTGAAATTAAAGAAATGATTAACAATTATAAGCCTTTAACCAGGATTTTAGATGTAATTAATTATTTTTTATGTTCAAAGGCAAAAGTTTATATCGGTGCAAGGGTTTCAACCCTTGAAACCACTGTTATAAAGACAAAGGAAGTGCAAATATGACAGAACAATTTTATGCAGTATTAACCACAGAAGGTATGATTGAAGTCTTAGATTGCGTTGCAAATAACCGGAGTTTTGAACCTGCTAAAATGGCGGTGGGCGATAGTAACGGCAATTATTATGAGCCCGAAAAAACCCAGACCGCTTTAAAAAACCAGAAATACGAAGGTAATATCTTTGCACAAGGTAAAAAACCGCCAAAGGGTAATGCTTCAGGTTACTTATATTTTTGTTTTCAAATTCCGCCAAGCGAAGGGGATTACACTATAAGGGAAGTAGGGCTTTTCAGTTCTGAAGGTAAACTTTGGGCGGTTGCAAAGTATCCTGAAACCTTCAAAACCAAGGCGGATAGCTCAAGCAATAAAACTTTGAATATTGAAATTCAAATTGAATTGTCTGATATGATTATAAACACAATTATAATTGATGATTCAGGCAATTTGGTTACAAGGCAGGTATTGGAAGAGTATCAGCTACTTGAAGAAAAAGGCAAGGCAGGCGGATATGCGCCTTTGGATGATGAAGCTAAGGTGCCGTTAGAACATTTACCATCAACCTTTGCTCCCTTTTGCTTTAATTCCGGTGCAGTGGATGAAAACGGGAATGCAGCACTGCTTCAATTAAGTACAGTGACGGAAACTGTGCCGTCTGAAACCGAAGAGGAAGAGCCTGCAACAGTTGAAAAGAAAATAATTACTCTTAAAAGCCCTGCAGCGTATACGGATGGGAGCGGGAAAACAGTTACAATCCAAAAGGATTTAACTTTAGATGTGACAGATTTTGTGCCAGGAACTTACAGCCTAAGAGTAGCCGACCGCAATGGTGAGTTAATATTCTTTAGTGTTGGGGGCGGTAAGGTTTACAGGCAGAAAAACTCGCCTAAAGACCCTAATTTATACGATTTATGGCAAGATTTATCAGTTGCGCCGCATTTGGTTTATTGTTTAGAGGAATATGGAGCATCATTAGAAGACGACCCGGGTTTGGCTTGGCAAATAACAAATGAAGTTGAAGCCGGGGTTTATACCATACCTGCTGCACCTGCTAAAGGAGGAGAAAACTCTGAAACCGCCCAAATCGGGGGGGGGTAAATTAATGACCAACCCATATAATATTCAAAATATTATAGGTAATGAAATTGGCGACCCCGTTCCAACATTTTCAAATAAGCTTGATGATGGGTGGATATGGCTTGAAGGGGCTGAGGTTTCAAAAATAGCGTATGGTAAGCTTTATGAGATTTATGGTGATGATTACGGAACCCCTATTGACCCTGAAAACTTTGTATTACCTGATTGCAGGGAGAAAACACCTTGGAGCAGCCCTGATGGAAGCTTTGGGTATTTAGAACCGACATTGCCGAATATTACCGGAACTCTTAATGCCAGAGGTTTGTTTGATAGCGGAATTTTAGCCAAAAGTGGAGTTTTTGAACAAAGTTATTATTCAAATAATCTTTCACAGGTAGCAGGAGCTAAAAATAACACACAGGGTTTTTCATTTAATGCTCACAACTCAAACCCCATCTATCAAGACGGGGCAACAGTACGCCCTCCTTCAATAAAATGCAGGGTTAAAACCCGCTACAGATAGATAAAAGAATTAAATAATAAGGAGAAATACAACTATGAATATGAATATTTATCATTATGATAAAGACACAAAAGAATTTACTTTTTCAATGATGGCAGATAAAGACCCGGAAGAAACAAGACTCAAGGGTGAATTTGTACCTTTGATACCCGCTTACGCAACAAGTATTGAGCCTCCTGAATTAAAAGAAAATGAAGCAGCGGTTTTTGATGTTGAAAATAATAAATGGGTGGTGGAGCCTGATTACAGAAAAAACTTTAAGCTTGTTACTGCAGAATTTAATATTCAAAATATTACAAAAATAGGTGAAATCAAAGATGGTTTTGTTGTTTTAAAAGATATTGCAGAATTAATCAAGCAAAATCCGCAGCATTTTAAAATTAAAAATAATGAAGTGGTTAAAAAAACAGAACTTGAGATTGAAACAGAAACAAAGGAAGCTGAAAGACAGGTAAAAATAGCTGAAATTAAAGCTAAGCTTGAAGAAATAGATATTTCCTCACAAAGAAGCTCAAGGGCAATTTCTCTTTGTATTTTAAATGAAGAAACTCCAAACCCTGAAGATATAGAAAAACTTATGGATTATGAAAACAAAGCAGGGGAATTAAGAGAAGAATTACAGGAGCTTGAAAACATACAGAATGAAAGCGAGGGAATAAATGAGTAATAATTCAATGCCCGCCAAAATCAAAAGTGGTGGCATAATTAAATGCAACCCTTACAATATTAACCCTGAAATCAAAGAAATTAAAGACAATTCTTTAATTAAGGATGATAAAGAAAAAATAATAAACTGGATGATACCAGATTATTCTGCAGGAATAGATAAAGGATTAGAATTTGTATCAGATGAT